>JBPOIP010000091.1:0-5514 GCA_052034395.1 Pseudomonadota bacterium | reverse complement strand
CTGCGCAACCCGGACGAAGCCCGCATGCTGCGCCAGGCATTGCGCATCAGCCACATTCGCACGGCCGGTGAGATCGGAGCCTTGCTGCTCGAAGCCAGTCTGATCAAGCAGATGCAGCCCCTCTATAACCAGAAATTGCGCCGTACCAGGCAACTGTGCTCCTGGCTTGTGACCGATGGCGGTGCCGAGATTGTTTACTCCCGCGATGTCAACTTTGCAGCACAAAAAGGGCTATACGGGCTGTTCGGCAGCAAGCGCTCGGCACTACAGGCCATGCAGGCCCTGGCAGATCAACACCGACTGTGCTACGGTCAAATCGGTCTGGAGAGACTCACACCCAACAGGCCGTGCTTTCGGTACGGGCTGCGCCTGTGTGCGGGTGCATGTTGCGCCAAGGAGTCCAGGGCTGACCATCATAGTCGGATGATCAGCAGTCTGGAGAGCATTCAGATGGAGTGCTGGCCATTCCCGGGGCCGGTTGGTCTGGTCGAACGCTTTGCGGACGACTACCGGATGCATGTCATTGCGCAGTGGTGCTACCTGGGTAGCGTTGTCGACCCGTGTGATGCCGACACGCTGGCAAAGCAGGCTGCCGGATTTGATGCGGATGGTTACAGGATTCTTTGCAAACCGATTCTGGGGGGGAGAGCAGAAGTCGTCCCGCTCTGGTGAGCGCAATTTGGCCCGGTTGGAGAGGCCCGCTTGTTCACTGGTTCCGGGAGTGTGATTTGTCGCAGCGCGTCAGACATTCGGCTGCAGAAAATACCGATACGTGTTGCGGCCAGCGTCTTTGGCTGCATACATGGCCAAGTCTGCCATACGCAAAAGTTCATGTGGATCGGTCGCGTTCGCCGGATACATCGCAATACCGACGCTGACTGAAACGTGTGCCTCAACAGAGTCGATCACAAAGGGACGGCTCAGCGCCTGCACAATGCTGCTGGCGACACGTTCCACGCTATCCGGCTCTCCAATGTCGGTCAGTATCACGGTGAACTCATCGCCCCCCATGCGGGACACCGTGTCAGTATTGCGTACACAGTTCAAAATGCGTTGTGCCGCCTCCACGAGCAGCAAATCACCCTTGTCATGACCCCAGGTATCGTTTACATCCTTGAAGTGATCCAGGTCCAGAAACAGCAGCGCCAGTTTGTGGCCTGAACGCTGTACTTTTTTCATTTCCTGCAGCATCCGGTCCTGGTACATACGACGGTTTGGCAGGTGTGTCAGCATGTCAAAGTTTGCGTGTGTCCAAATCTGCTCGTCAGCCTTCTTCTTTTCGGTTATGTCCGAGAATAGTGCCACCCGACGGTGCACGCTGCCGTCCTTGCTATACAGGGTATTGATTGTCAGCCACTCGGCAATGAACTGCCCGTCTTTGCGGCGGTTCCAAATCTCCCCCTGCCATCTGCCCGATGTCTTCAGTGAATCCCACATGGCGCGATAAAAGTCGGTGCCCTGTCGATCGGATTTCAGAATGGCAGGTGTCTTCCCCAAAACCTCCTGCCGTGTGTAGCCGGTCATGCGCGCAAACGCCGGGTTGACGTCAACAATGCAATTGGTCTCGTCGACAATCATCAAGCCTTCGCTGCTGTTTTCCAGCACCAAAGCCATTTGCAGCAACCGGTCTTCTGCGGCTTTTTGCTCAGTTGCATTGCGACCTGAGCCCACAACACCAATAACTTCACCCTGGGCATTGACAAAAGGCGCCTTGTGTACATCCAGAAACAGGAACTCGCCGCGCACATTGCCAAACTCGTCAAATTGCGAGGCCCGGCCATTCTGCAGTGTGACCACATCGCTATTCGCGCACAGTTCGCCAAATGTGTGCCAGTTTGGGTTGTCCGGGTGCATCTGGCGTTGGCGCAGGGCAAAAAACATGTCGTCCTTGCCAACGGGTTCGTCTGTATCAACCGCGCCCAACAGCACATCACACATCGCCTTGTTGGCAAAGATATAGCGATTGTTCAGGTCTTTTGCCCAAATCAGGTCCGGCACGTTGTCACACATGGAACGCAGCATATTCGCCAGCGCATTGGCACGTATCTCACTTTCATTGAGAGCGAATTCAGCGAGTTTGCGCTCGGTAATGTCTTCGTAAATTCCCAGCACGCCGATGGTCTCATTGACTTCATTGCGAAGCGGTACTTTTGAGGTTCTAAGCCAGATCGTTTTACCGTCCGGTGTCGTTTGGGGTTCGTCATACGAATATCGTGGAACACCCGTATGCATGACCCGCAAGTCATCCTCTGCATAGAGGGCTGCCTGCTCGCGCCACCCGAGTTCGGGATCGCGTTTGCCCACCAGTTCGTCCGGCACGCCAAAGCCAGCGTCGCGCGCGAATGCCGGGTTGCAACCCATATAACGAAGCGACTGGTCTTTCCAGAATACCCGCATTGGGGCTGTGTCAATCACCGTCTTCAGCAGCTTTTGCGAATCAGCCAGAGATGCAGTCAAGTGGGTTGCTGCACTGATATCCCGGAAGCACCAGATCCGGCCGAGCGCACCATCAACTTCCAGCGTCTGTGTAAAGCGGGCAAACACCCGGCCGTCCTTGAAGATCAGGGTGTCTCTTGCAACATCAGCGCTTTCATATAGTCGCTTGACTGAGGAGATGAATCCATCCGGGTCTACCAGTTGATCGAGCGCATGCGCCAACAACAATTCATCCTTCCCGCTTTGCACCAACTCGGCAGGTACCTGCCAAAGCTCCTGAAAGCGCCGATTGACCGACAGGATCTTTCCATCGGGATTCACCATGAGAATGCCCTCGTCAATGGCATCCAGCATTCCGCGAAGCAGTGATTCGCTGCGAAGTACGCGGGCCTGCGCCGTCTTTCGCTCCGTGATGTTCAGGGTACCACCACCCGCAATCAAAGCAGCCCCGGTGGAGTCGCGTCGTGCAACCGTACCCCGCGTGTGCAGCCAGGCCCACCCACCGTAACCGTCGCTCATGCGATAGTCCAGGTCAAATACGGAAGTCTTCCCCTGCAACACTTGCGAAAAATTGCTCAAGAATGCGCTTTTATCTTCTGGATGAAGTCTCGCAGTCCATGCATTGATGGTGTGAGGCGCATTTGTGGCCGTCAATCCCAGCCAGCTCAGGTTGGCGTCGTCATAACTCAGCCAGTCATTCACCAGATCGTATTGCCAAAATACCATCTGCGTGGATTTGATGGCTATGTCCAGATTACGTTGCGCATCTTCAGCTTCCTGGGTACGCCGGGCAAGGTCTGTCGCTGCGTCTCTGAGTTCCGTCAGGCGGGTCTTGTAGGAACGGATCAGAAAATTGATCATGAACACCGACAGCACGACCAACATGACCTGCACCACGCCATACATGGCTGCCGTTGTAACCGGACGCGTCGAATGCAAACCAGTGTAGTCAGCCGCCACCATGCCGAAGATAACCGCCACGGTCAGTGCACCCACCGTAATGGCAGCTCTGGCACTGAATAGCCATCCGATCAACATGATGATCACGGGATAGGCAACTACGACCGGCGTTCGCACACCAGCCTGCGTAATTGCAATAATGGTTGCCAGCACCCAGGTCCCGAAGGCCAGCATTTTGACCGACGCATGCGGCTTGTCTTTCTTCAGCAAGACCCAGGACCAAACGGCAATCACCGCACCCATCACAGGACCGAAGTAGCGACCCTTCTGGTCGGGCGTCATGAAATAGATGACTGCAATGAAGCTGAGCGCCCCCAGAAACAGGGCCGTCAAGGCATATCTCAGAAATACGGGTGACGGCTCCCACTCGGCCTGATGTGGAATGGCAAACGACTTTCCGGTAACCGGTCCCGGATCTGTTTGGCTGTCGGTCATGTTCGCATCACTATTCACTCAAGAGTACCTGTGTTCAAACGCTTCTTATTGACAGACGTCAATACATTGCGCAAGAGTGGGGTCGATCCTGAGTTTCAATGGCTGTCGTCAGGTCATCCCGAAGCGAGACCAGTGCTCCCACAGGCAATTTCAGACGCAATCGCCGTGCAATAATTCTCCGCGTGAACCGTGAGGTTATTGTGATGGCCAGTTTTAGGAGTACAAGGTGAAACGATCAATTCACAGGGGCTTCACCCTCATTGAGTTGATGATCGTTGTCGCGATCATTGGCATTCTGGCCGCTGTGGCATTGCCGGCCTATCAGGACTATTCTGTGCGCGCCAAGGTTTCCGAAGTGATTTTGATGAGCTCCGCTGCGCGCGCTGCTGTGTCGGAGGCCTATGGAAATTTGGGAACCATGTCTGTCAGTATGGGCTCCATGGGCGTACAAACGCAAAGCTCAAAATATGTTGCGTCTGTTTCCTACACGGGTACGAGCGCAACGGTTGGCGACATCGTTTTGACAACGCAGGGTACGTCACGCGGCCTGCCGACCCTGGCGGCGGGAAAGGCGATTATTTTGCGGGGCACTGCAATGACGACCACAGGGCAGGTGCTCTGGACCTGTGGCGGAGGAGCGGACCCGGTCCCCGCAAGTTACCGGCCCAACAGTTGCAGGGACTTCTGAAACGCATCCTTCAACAGAACATCACCGCGAGAAGCGCGGCGTCGTCTGCCCAGTTGGTCAGCGCATAGCCAGTCCAGCGATACATGAGCGCCACGATTTGCTCCACCAGATGTTCGATGCGAAGCGCGGTGTTCTCCATGTGCGGTGTCAGGTTGATTCCAACCGGCTGGAGAGTTCCAGCCAGCGGTCTTCCAACTGTGCCAGTTCATCATTGACATTCTTCAGATTGCGGCCAATTTCGGCAATTTCTGATGGATGCGGATTTGTCGACAGCCGGCTTTCGAGCGCGGCACCTTCTCCGTTCAGCACGGCCATGCGCGATTCAAGCTCCAACAACTCTTTTTTTGCCTTGGGTGATGTGTCGCCTTTGGACTTTGCCTTGGGTGCGGTGACCACAGGGACAGGCTTTGCAGGTGCCTTGGCCGCCTCTTTGGCTTCCTCGCGCTGGCGTCTGGATTCTTCCAGCAGGTAGCGCTGGTAGTCGTCCAGGTCACCGTCAAAGGGCTCCACACCACCGCGCGAGACCATCCAGAACTCATCGCATACGGCACGCAGCAAGGCGCGGTCATGACTGACCAGCATCACGGTTCCCTCAAATTCGTTGAGCGCCATCGACAGGGCCTCACGCGTGGCAAGGTCTAGATGGTTGGTAGGCTCATCCAGCAGCAACAGGTTAGGGCGCTGCCAGACAATCATGCACAGCACCAGGCGCGCCTTTTCACCACCACTCATGCTGCCCACGGCTTGCTTGACCATGTCACCACTGAAATTGAAGGTGCCCAAAAAACTGCGCAGGTCCTGCTCGCGGGTCGCCTGGCCGGCAATCTTGCCAACGGCCGTCAGTTCTTTAACCAGACGAATCATGTGTTCCAGCGGGGTGTCCGCGGGCCGTAATACGTCAAGTTCCTGCTGGGCGAAATAGCCGATGTTCAGGCCCTTGCCCTCGGTGATTTCCCCGCCAATCGCCTTCAGATCGCGTGCTACCGTCTTCACCA
>JBPOIP010000232.1:0-3309 GCA_052034395.1 Pseudomonadota bacterium | reverse complement strand
GATATGATTCTGCTTGGATCAGGGCGGATTTCAAATACTGCATAATCATTCTATTGCCAGTCATCGATTGAGAACACCCGCAACCATGACTAATGCTCGAGTAATTTAATGATCTACCCGGCGATATCGAAAGGATACGAATTATTTGTTCAAATTATGTTAGTGCATCATTGTTTCTGTAATTTAAAGATGGTTTAAAAAAAGTACGGCCATCTGTTAAACTTTCATGTTTGGTTTCTGATGACAATCACGAAGGAGATAACAGATGGCGGTGGGAAGAGATGATAACAAATTATCGGATTTAGCCGAAATTTTTTCTGAGAAAGGGATGGATGGTCTTGGGGCGGCTGTTGAGGTATTGATCAACGAGGCGATGAAGATTGAAAGGGACCGGCATTTAAAGGCGGCGGCGTATGAGCGAACGGAGTCTCGGACTGGTTATGCCAATGGCTTTAAGCCTAAGACGTTAAGGACGCGTTTAGGCGCATTAAACTTATCGGTTCCGCAAGTACGAGAGGGGGAATTTTACCCATCATTTCTTGAGCGAGGTCTCCGTTCAGAACGCGCATTGAAACTTTCATTAGCAGAGATGTACATTAACGGGGTATCGACCCGGAAGGTAAGTAAGATTTTAGAAGAGCTTTGTGGATTAGAAGTGACAAGCATGGAGGTAAGTCGGGCTACTAAACTGCTGGATGAAGAGCTTACGCAGTGGAGAAAGCGGCCCCTCGGGCAATATAATTATTTAGTTTTAGATGCACGTTATGAGAAGGTTCGCCACGGTGGATGTGTGGTGGATTGTGCTGTTTTAATTGCATATGGAGTAGATCCCAAAGGGATACGGCATGTTCTTGGGTTATCGGTTTCATTATCAGAGGCAGAGATACATTGGAGAGGTTTTTTAGAAAGCCTGGTAGCACGAGGGCTCCATGGACTTACCTTAATTACAAGCGATGCCCATGGAGGATTACGGGCGGCCATTAAGGCTGTGTTTCCGTCGGTACCCTGGCAACGATGTCAGTTTCATTTACAACAAAATGCGCAAGCATACGTGCCGAAGAAGAGTATGAAAAAAGAGGTTAGTGAAGATATTCGGATTATTTTTAATGCACCGAATAGAGAGGAAGCCGAACGGCTTTTGAGGCTCACTATTGCAAAATATGAAAAGGCAGCACCGGAATTAAGTCGATGGATGGAGGCTGAAATTCCGGAAGGATTTAACATTTTCAATTTTGAGAGGCCGCACAGACGAGGTTTGAGGACGTCAAATTTGGCTGAGCGTGTTAATCGGGAAATTAAACGAAGGACAAGGGTTGCCAGTATATTTCCTTCTGCTGCGTCCTGTGAGCGTTTAATCACCGCTATTTTAATTGAGGTATCTGAGGATTGGGAAACAGGAAAAGCATACCTTCCTACCGATTCATAAAGGCGCTTGAATTAACACAGATCATAATGGGGCTGGCTTTTTTTGAGAAGCGCTTAGCGCTTTTCAAAAAAAGCAGCAGGCAAGCGCACGAAGGGCGCGCGCCAGTAAAACTTGGTTGCAAGGGAGGTGTTAGATTGGATTAAACAGATTTAAAATTAATAATGTTACGGTTTAAACTTTAATTTTTAATATTTCAGCTGAAACTCATGAAGTAAAACTAAATTTACAGAAAAATTGTTGCTCTATCGATTCAAGCAGCTTTTTTCCAGTAATCATCCCAAAGCTCATTAACTCGGCAAACTCTGAGCGCCACCATTTTCTTCGCATTTTGAATATCCCACCAGGCCCCCGCTATTTTTAAACGTTCTTGAAGTACATAGCGATGAGCACTTTCAACCTCCCCCGAACCAATAGGAAGTTCTTCTTCCTGCGCTTTTTTATAATCTAATTGCTCGGGTCGATTGTTAATATATCGATAGCAAGCCCTCACCGGTGCTTTAGCCTCCTCTATTTCCGCAGATTCCAGGTGAGGCCTGAGCGCGCGCAATACTTCCTGGTGTTGGCTCAGCTTCATCACTTCTTTTTGTTCTTTCAGCCAGGCAGCTCCATCGTTCGGTGCACAACTCGGGGCTGCTTTAGCCAAATATTCGCACAAATGATAAAAGTCAATCAGATAAGTGCCTCGAGAGCCAAATTGCTCTTCGACTTGATTAGCTATCCAGACTGCACCATCGCCAACGCAATGAACTCGAGTTTTTTCATCAGCTCCTGCTTGTTTAACACAACTTAAAAGTTGTTGACCAGCCTCTGTCACTGACTCCAGCGTCGCCCCAAAATAGGGGAATACCGAACCCTTTGCATGGGCCAGGCATAAGCGAGCTTCTTTCCAAAATAGACGCTTGTTTTTACGCCGGTCGTGGCTCAATTCATCATTCTCAGGCAAGTAGGTCTCCACAATGGGAAGCATGCTACCATCACTTTCGCCTATCACCACGTCGGCTCTTATTACTGCGGTTTTAGCCAAATCTTTGCGTAATAAAAGCTGCGCGCCATGATACTCCGTGATCTGCCGTGCACTGCTACTAGGCACCGTTATCCCATAGTGCTCTTGCAATTTCTCGTTCACTTTTCCAAAAGCATGATCTGCACCAAAATCGCAAATGACTCGCTGCAGAGACCGCGAATATCCTCGGGTCCACACCTGGGCTGACTCGCTAAATGGGCGGACCCTTGAGCCTGCTTTATCCCTAAATCGGTAAGATTGTTCCCTGATCTCTATTTCCCCAAAGAGGCTGTGCCAGTGAAGTTTTTTTTAATCTCTTTGTGGGCATTCTTGTGCCGTTGTTCGAAGCGCTCAGACTGCGTATTCGACTGATTCTCCGCCCATACCTGCAGAGTCTCTCGGGTTAGCTTCCGACCTGCCAACAGGATCATCTCTTCCGCATCGTCCGCCAGCACGATGCTTCCATCTGGGTTCTCTGCAATCCGCAACAATTCCTCAAATCGCGCTTTTAATTCAGGGAATTTTTCCAATCGCTCTACCAATTCTTCGTTTTTCATGGCGCTATCCTTATCTGATGGGTGAGAAAGATAGCTTTAACCCATTTCTGTACATTTTACCATTCCTTTGACCGCACTTTTAATCACACCCATGATAAACGAATATTTCAAATATTTTCGACAGAAATTCGATGCGATTCACTGCGGCCGATGTCTACAGATATTATTGGCTTTCTATGAAATAGCTTTGTACGTTTCTAATGATGCATAACTGCCCGCAATTCCACAAATTGCCGCAGACTTTACCACGACAAATACCCTAAGCCAGATGACCTTAACCCTGTGGTTTTTGGGCGGGGTGTACCACCCAGCTTTTTTTAGGT
>JBPOIP010000118.1:0-3536 GCA_052034395.1 Pseudomonadota bacterium | reverse complement strand
GCAACCGCCGGCGCCGCCGGTAACGTTTGCTGACCAGGCGACTCGGAAGCACCATGCCACCAATGCGCCCCATCTCGCCTCGGTTGCACTACGACGCCAGCACCGGCTGGGTCGTCGACACCGACGTTCTGCTGCCGCGCTCGGCGATGGCCCGGCTCCTGGCCTGGGCCGTGCCGAAGCAGCAGGATCGCGTGCTGGCGATGCCGCCGGGCGACCGACGCGAGCAGGCCACGGCCGCGGTGGCCATCCTCGTCGCGGCGCGCGACACCAAGATCTACGCCGCCATCAAGCAGAACCTGATCAACCGCGCCACGCGCACCGGGCGCGGCGAGCTGACGATCGTGCGAGCCGAACCGAGGTGAACATGCGCGAGCGATTTCCATGCCCGCTGTGCGGGCACAAGAACCTGATCGAGTGGGACCCAGGCGAGGACGCGCGGACCATCCCGTGCATCGCGTGCGCCCACGACGAGATCACGATCGTCCCGGGCTCGGACCTTGGCCCCGACGGCAAGAGCCTGGGCGAGGCGCGCGGCATCGCGCAGTCGATCGCGCGCGTCGGTGGAACCATCGCCGCCGTGCGCGGCAACGGTGAGGCGTAGCCATGGCCAACACCTGGCGCGCCACCTCGCAAGCCGTCGCCTACGCCTCGGGCAAGAGCATGCTCGACGTGTTCAACGCCCTGGCCTCCACCCGGTTCATCCGGGTTTACCGGGCGTACCACTTCAACAGCGGCACGGCGGCCGTCACCGGCGTGCTGACCGAGATGCGCTGCAACCGCACGTCGGCGGCCAGCGTCGGAACCGCGGTGACGCCGGTAGCGAACAGCACCACCTACGCCGCGCTCAACGCAAACACCACCGCCGGCACCAACCGGACCACCACCGCCTCGGCGCTGCTGCGCTCGTACCTCTACAGCAACGACGAGCCGGCGGTCAGCGGCGCAACGATGGACGAGATGGAGTTGTTCGTGCCGTTCGCCGAGGTGTGGAACGCGGGCTACGGCGACACCGCCGTCGAGCCGATCACGCTGCCGGCCGGCACGGCGCAGGGCTTCGAGATCAAGCAGCAGGGCACCTCGGCCGTGGGCTCGGCCAGCCTCGAGATCGAGTTCACCGACGCGGCGGCCTGACGATGGCGGCGTCGACGTACTCGGCGATCTTCCGCCGCGTCCGACCGGCGCCGCTCCGCGATGGGCTGTGCGCGCTGTTCAACGGCGCCGCCGACGCCCGCGAGACGCTCAAGATCCGGCGCATCACCGCCACGCCATGCGTCGCCCTGCCGGCGCTGGCGGTCGGCCGCCCGCTCGTGCGGCTCCGTCGTGCGGCCTCGCTCACCGGCGGGGCGCAGCTTGCCGTCGCTGCACACAACCCGAGCGCGACGCCGGCGTCGGTGGTCGACTCGGGGACGGTCGACGCTCGCTCGTACCCGGACGCGGTGTCCTCGCTCGGCTCCGTCCTGCGCGAGTTGTCGCCGGCCACGGCTGGCGCGGCGAACGGCCTGAACACGCTGCACGGATGGCGGGTCGGCAAGCGCAACACGCGAGCCTTCGAGGCGGCCGGCGGCATCGTCGAGCCGATCACGCTGGCCGACGGCGACTCGCTGGCCTTCCAGGTGGCGGACGCGTCGATCGGGTTCCACCTGTGGTGCTCGGTGACGCTGAGCGTCGGCAGCTCGAGCTACGTGGTGGTCGCGCCGTTCGCCGGCGCCGCCCCCGAGCAGGTGGTGCTGGCGATCATGGCCGACGGCGGCGACGTGGTGATCCGGCGGGTCGACTGGTTCGACGCCGGCGACGCACAGGGGCTCGGCCGGTTCCGGGTGGCGCTGGTCGACGGCCTGCCCGTCGGCATCGACGACGTCGGCGCCGTGGCCGTCACGCCGACGCCCTACAACCCGGCCGCGCCGGCACTTCCCGCTGGCGTTGAGGCGAAGGCCGGGCCGTTCAAGGCGTTGCTCGCCGGCGGCCGCTCTGGCGCCCCGATTGACTGGGACACCACCCACGGCGCGCTGCTCGCGGTGGCCCGGCAGCACGACTACGGAACGCTGATGGATCGCGTGGGCCAGGCGCTCACCGGGCCCGCGAGCGGGCCCGGTGCTGCCGCGTTCCTCGGTCACGGGCTGCGCTCGCGTGGGCTGTTCGACATCTACCGCGCGCCGCCGGGCGGCGAGGGCATCGACCTCGCGCCGGGCCGGGGGCTCGCGCTCCTGGCCGGCGGCGGCGGCGTGCTCAACGCGACCGCGCTGGGCCAGTTCGACGTCGAGGTGGTGTTCACCTACGAGGCTCCGAGCGGCGGCGGCGGATCTACCGGGTACGCTCGATCGAGGGTGGTGAACGTATGAGAGAAATCGCCCAGGGCACGGCGCGCAACGTCATGGTCCTGATGACCGCCGCGTCAGACCACGTAACAGGGCTCGCCGGGCTGACTCTGACCATCACGGCGAGTAAGAACGGCGCTGCATTCGCGTCGATTTCGCCGACGGTCACCGACCGGTCTAGCGGCTGGTATCAGCTGGCGCTGACCGCGTCGCACACGGATACCGTCGGCGATCTGGCGCTGCACATCACTGGCGCGTCGGCGGACCCGGCCGATCTAGTGGTCGACGTGTACGAGGGGAGGCCGACGGGGCTTGTCGTGGCAGACGGCGGCAACACGGCGACCACGTTCAAGACGGACCGAGGCGAGACGGCCACGGATCACTGGCTAGCCGCATTCGTGAAGTTCACGAGCGGGGCCCTTATTGGCCAGGTTCGTCGCTGCACCGCCTACAATGGGACCACCAAGTTCGTGACCTTCGCCGACGCATTCTCTGCTGCCCCGGCAGCATCGGACACCTTTGAGCTGATCAATGAGTAGACGCGCCCGTACCCCGGCCCATGGCGTTCCGTCGTCGGAGTTCGACGACGAGCAGCCGACGCCGCCGCCGCACAACATCGAGGAGCTGGAGCGCCGGCTATGGCCGTTGCGAAAGGCGGGCGACCAGCTGATCGATCTGTCGTCCAGGGTCGAGCGGCTGACCATCCGCGTTGACGGCCTCGAGCGCCTGTCCGGGAACATCTCGGACGCTGCCGAGATTCGCGAGGAAGTCATGTCACACGTCATCGACATCAAGGGGCAGAGCGGCAACAACGGCAAACTCGGGACGCTGACCAAGCGCGTCGACGAGCTGGCCGTCAAGGTCAAGGAGGACGCCGCCGGCACGACCGGTCACAACCGGTGGATGATCGGCCTGGCCATCCCACTGATCGTCGCCATCGCCGGTGGTGCGCTGGCCATGTGGGCCGGGACCAAGGCCGTCGGGCGTGACGTCGAGTTTCTGAGGCAGGCGCAGGGCCGCACCGACGTTCGGATCGATGCGGTCAACGCCAAGCTGGATGCGCTGGTCGAGGCGCTGATCAAGAAGGGGAACCCATGACCGTCGTCAAGAAGCTGCTTACCTGGCTGTTCGCGTCCAAGAAGGTCACCGCCCTCCTGGCCGGGCTGCTGCTGCTCGGGGCCAAGCGCCTGGGCCTGGACATCGCCGGCGCGGAGATCGAGG
>JBPOIP010000125.1:0-6637 GCA_052034395.1 Pseudomonadota bacterium | reverse complement strand
GTATATGGTGTGGCCATCGTGGCCGGGTGGTGTGGTAGGTACATGGGATAAGTTTATGTATAACTAAATGGATAAAGATATAGACATAGAGGTAGGTGATTTGTTTGTTATTACTCGTAAGGGTAGGCATCGTAACAGACCTTGTCCTTATGCTGATAAGGTCTTTGTGGTTAAGTCATTTACTAATACTGGTCTTGGTGTTTATTATGATGATAATCGTACTAATATAAGGTGTAAGTGTATTAATTGTAGTAAGGTGTATATAAGGCGGTATGATGAGGAAGGTGGTTGGTCTAAGGTAGAGGTTCCAAGGAGTATAGGGGTGAATGATATTAAGGTAGTGGAGAAGAGGTTAGCTCGTGAGAGGGATATAAAGATAAAGTTATTAGGTATATGATTAATAATGAGGAGTTTCGTTCTTATTTATTTTCTCGTTTATCGATGAATAGTGAGGCTTCATCTTTTTCGGTTATTGGTGATTTGGTTAGTGGTCAATGGGGTATAGAGTTTATTGATAATTGGGGGATAAAAAATAATAATGGGTTTGTTACGATACAGCATTTAGATCGTTGGGATCAGAGTAAGGTTTATTCATATACGATGGAGTCGGATTATTATAATCAAATTTGTCAGGAATTTCGTCAGTGTAAAATTGATTTAGTATTATGTTAGTTAGGGTTTCATTGGATGAATTAAGTGAGGGTGATGAGGTTTATTATCCTTATCTTTGGCCTGGGGATCCTTTGTTGAATGTTCAATGGCATTTATATGGAGTTGGAATATATTCGTAATAAAAAAATAAGTTTAATATTAAAAAAATAAGTTTATGAGTTTTGTATCAATTGATGTAGACATAGATGATTTTTTGTCTAGTTGTGGTCGTTATGATCGTATGGAGATTATTAAGGCGTTGATTGAGGATGGTCATTTGCCTTCTCAATTGGTGAAGGGTGATGATGAATATGTATTGCCTGGTACTAATTTGGGTAGTGCGGACTTTGATAAGGCTATTAATAATTTAGTAGGTCGTGGCTGGCAATTGAGTAAGGAGGAAGAGGAATATATTATTAACATATCAAATCGTTTTGTATGATGTATAATATACCGAGTGGTGAGAAGGGATCTATTAATGATATGACGCGGGCTGCATTGTATGATGATATGGATTTTGTTGCGGTGATGACGAGAAGTTCTGGTCAGGCATTAAATGTTATGTGGAATATAGAAAAGTATGCGGGACCGGAGAAGGCTTTGGAGTTTGCAAGTAAAGTTATAAAATACCATTATGCTAATAATTAAAAGGGGTGGTCCGGTTAGTTCTATACATCGGAGAGCTGGTGATTGGTATCAAGTAAATAAGGCTTATATATCTAGATATGATTCGATAGATTATCAATGATAATCTGTCTTATAATATTTCTATTTATAGTAATGTTTCTATTGAGGAGTATGTGGATAATTTATTAAAGCAGAGTATTCGTCAGGAGAAGTTGGAGGAAATTTTAAAATAATGGTAGTGGTTGATCATGAATATATGGGAGAACAGCAAGTGGGTGATGTAAAGGTTCCTTTTATATCTACTGATTTTTGTAAGGCTTATCATTTAGTTAAGCATTACAAGGAGTGTGCGGTTAGGGATATTGTTGGATTTGAATTAGCAACTGATCTTCGTAATATTGAGAAGAATTATTTTTTAAAAGTGGTTAGTAAATGTATGAGTGATGTATCGGTTACTGGTGTTCATAGTTATTGTACCTATGTTTTTGATTGGACTAAAGAAGCTTCTTTTGATAAGGAATTATTTGTTAAGGATATGATAGCTTGTTTTGCTAAATATGAGGGGTTTGTTTTATCTGGGCCTTATTGTAGTAAGTTATCTAGGGATTTCAAGATAAGGTTGATAAATAATGATTTATTTACATTTGGTGATGTGGAATAATTGGTGTATCTATGTGGATAATTATGAATAATAAATTAAAATGGTATGATTGGATTCCTGTTTTAGGAATGCTTACTGCTGCTGGAAGACAAGTAAAGACGAAAGGTCTTATAATGTTGATATTTTTCATATATCATTCTTTCGGAATGTTTTTTTGCTTATTAAAGTTAAATTTTTAATACATGTTAACACTACTTGAATTTAAAACGAGATACTCCAAGGAGCTTTCGGGATTATCTGAGAGTGAAATTAATAATTATTATAAAATTTACTTGGAAGATCCTTTTGAGTTTCATTCGGATATGATTAGCTAATAGATAAACTCTATATTATGAATGGAGACGGAAGTATTTTTGATGATGTTGCAAAAGAACGAATGGATGATGCCTTTCGTAAAGCAAACAATAGTGGTAAAAAAGAAGATCAGAAGGAGTATAACCGATTAAAAGCTCTCTACTACAGAGACCACTATAAACTATCTTCTGATGGTGAAGAATCCAGTAAATGGAGTGGGGATGATACAGGTTGGGGATTTAACAGATAAAGGATTAATCAAAGTAAATAAGGTTATGAATAAATCAAATAATGTTGCAAATAATGGAAAATTCCCGTGGATTACAATGTCAATTCTTGTATCTGCGGTAATCGTATTGATAGTAGTTAACAAATCCGCCTTACCTGATAAAACTAAGATCAATGTTGCATGGGGGATAATGTGTGGATTAATGGTGGGTATGTTTACCTTTATTGGGTTTGGTATTCGTAAGATGATTAAGAATACGAAACGGTTTAATATGTTTCGTTCCACTTTAAAGATTGGTGATATGACTGATGAAGGAGTTGTAATGGATATTGAGGGGGATGAAGTAACTATTGCTAAGACAACTAAGTTGCATTTGGTTTACCCACCAAAGTCAGATGAAGATAATATAAATTTAATATAATATGGTATTAGTTTCTTTTCTTGCCTTTTTGGCTATCGCATTTATTTTTTGTGTCATTATGTTTTCCTGGCCTGTTGTAGGGATCATTACCGGTGGTACTCCGAAAACGGAGACTAAGCCTAACTATTTTAAAGATTTTGGTATACTGATTTCCACAATTGTATTATTTGTATGTCTCCTCTATTTTAAGGATAGTTTAGAGAGGTGTCAAAAGGAAGTTAACAATGAGCAGCCCTACCAAATGAATGGGCCTTTTCGAGGAACTATTAAAACAAAATAATTATGAAAACACACGCAACGCGTTTGTATCGGTCTGGGATGGTGGTATTGAGATTCGTAGTAATTGTGAGTTCAATATCAGTAACTTCTTTACTAATAGGATTGATATTGCCGAAGTGGATGGGTTAGAAACATTAGAAGATGAATATGTTGAACTACCCGATGGGACCGAAATAAGAGATTTCCTTATTGAAGGAGAGAATGAAAACGAGGATCAATTAACCAGTGAAGAAGTGGATATGTTGCAATCTATTATTAAATCTCAATCTTTATAAAATATTATGAAAATATTTATATTATTTATATCAATAATGTTATTTGGTTGTAATAATAATGAACAACAAAATAAACAACAAAATAAACAACAAAATTATCAATCAAAATATCAAGAAGGAGAAATAATATATTTAAAACCAGATTCTATAAAAGCAGTAATAAAATACGAACTTTTTAGGGGATCTTATTATGTTATTTATACAGATTCTTTAAAAGTAAGACATCAAGTATTAGTATACCATTCTGAAATTTATTAAAATTTGAGGAAAATAATTTTTTGCAATTCAAAAAAAAGCCTTATCTTTGTAAGACAAAATCGTATTATATCATATAAAACAAAAAAAATGAAATTTTTAAAATCAATCTTAGTGCTGTTCATGTCGTTTATCGTTATGTCAGCAAGTTCTCAGACAGTTAGTGCTAATGCCTACCTTGGTACTAATTCGACGCATTTACTTGGTGGTGATTTGTTTGTCACTCTCAAGAATGGTATGGTCTTTGGTGTTGGTGGTAGTCATGCTACTAAGACTATTTATACAAATGATAAATATCAAATTAATGGATGGAATGGGTGGGAAGTAATTGGTACACCCAGGGCAAAAGAAGATCCATTTTTTAAACATTATACCGCTGAGCGTGGTACGTTAACTGGATTATTTGGATATTCATTTGGTAATACAACTTTGATGGGTGAGACAGGTGTTAGTTTTCGTCAAGAGATTGTAGAAGGTAACTCTGTTTTAAATGAAGATATGGACGTGGATCTTAGGTATCAATCTAGGTTAGCTAATCCGGGATTTCTTTATGGTATGACAGTTACTCAAAATTTTGGTGGTCGTTTTGGTATTATGTTGGGATATAACAACATTCAGAGTCTTAAATTTGGTTTGAGTTATAAGATAACTCCAACTAAGATGTTTAAATATTAATCGTGGGTGTTTCAAGGTACAAAGGGGTTATTAGTAACTCCTTTGATATGCCCGGGTGGTGAAATTGGTAGACACGCAGGACTTAAAAGCCTGTGGGCCGCAAGGTCCGTGAGGGTTCAACTCCCTCCCTGGGCACAAAAAATTTAATTATGGATATTTTTACAGTATTGCCAATTGTAGTAGCAGTGGCCGCAGTTGCGTCTCTTTTTATGGTGGTTTTATTTTGTGTAGACTCATTAGTAGTTGATAAGTTACCAGATACAAACCTCTTTAAGCGGTGGTGGAGAAATAATTTGATTGGTGGAGAAGAAAGTTGTTAAGAAAATATATGGGTAAGTTCCTGAGTGGTCAAAAGGGCTTGTGCAGTAACACAGGTGACTATTGTAGTCTTCGGAGGTTCGAATCCTCTCCTTACCCACAAAAATAAATAATATGACACATTTATTGGTTATTGATTACGCATATAATACATTAAAAGTATTTTTCACTTCTCTTGAAGAAGCTATCAAATATGTGCCAGAATCCAATTCCAATGTGAGTTATTTAAAAGTATTGAATACTAGGCTTTATGAATTAAAAGATTACACGTCCGATTCTAGATATAATATCAACTTTGATATTAGACTTGATTTTCCTAATAAATAAAATAAATAATATGTTTATACGTACAGTAAAAGTAATTGAGGTTAGTCGCAAAGGTAATGTAATTCATTATCGTGATCAAGTTGATAATCATTATTACTTAGATACAACGACCGGTCAGATCACTGATGGTGATGGGGTTGGTGAGAATGTTGAATTAGAGGTAGTAACGGATTTTTATAATACGGCTACTATTGCCTAAAAAATGAATGGTAAACTGCAACATCTGCTTTTTTTGTGTCGTGATAGATCAAAGAATTAGATAAAATAGGTGGTGCACGAATTAAAAGTGTGAATTTAAAATTCACACTTTTTTTTGCTGAATTTTTTGTATTTTTACAAAAAATTAGTTAATATGGCAAAAACATATGCGATTTTTAAGGTTTATGATTATAAAGGTGGTGAACTAAGGTCAAGTACTAATCTAACTTATAAAGATTTTATTAATGAACTTACTGAGCTTTTTGATAATTTAGAATTAGATGACTTATCAGAACGTAGAGATCGTAAGATTAAAAAAATATTGGATAGTGATAGTGAGTCTGCTTCTGATATTAAAAGTGAGATAAAAAAATTTATGGATGAGGGGGATTTCTATTCAACATATGCTGGTGCCTTAGGTGATGGTTTTTGTGGTAAAATGTATGAAGTTGAAGATGGGATAACATAATATAAATTATAGGAAAAATCATGACTAGCGTAGACATTGTTAATTATATAGATGATATTGCTAAATCTTTATTAAAACGATTAAAATAATAATATGTCTGATACTACTTATATACTTATTTCTTTAGGATTATTTGGACTTGCTATTTATTTAATTAAAAGAAGAAATAAGGCAATTAAAGAACTATTTAAAAATAAATAAGATATGAATTCATTTACTATTACTTGGCAGCGTTCAATTGGAGAATTTCCGATAAAAAAATTAAGTGAGAATGGATTTAGTGTTTCATTTGGAGACGAACAAAAAGTAACTATTTTTAGTCAAAAAGATTTTAATAGTGAATCTATTTTCTGGATAGGTGTATCAATCGGTCTTCAATGTGCAATTCCACAGTCTAGATATCCTTGGGTAATGGAACAATTCTAAAAAAATAATTTTGTGGATATCAAAAAAAGGCGTATCTTTGTGTAACAAATAGCGGGAGAAGTGCAATGGATGTTATGAGCGACCCCTAAAAATTGTAAGTTAACATCAAAAAAAGATTTTTCGGATACAAAAATAATTCGTATCTTTGTGTAACAAAAGGGGACGGGAAGTGAGCTAACTAGCACCTGTCCTAGATATTAACGGAATAGGTTGATTTAGATTGATTACAAGATGGGTCTTTGGACCCATCTTTTTTAAACTTGGTTATTAATCACAGCTAAATATGAGGAGTGCTAGCGACGAATCATAAGCAGTTCGGGCGATAAGTGTGATGAGCTTTCCTTAGCGGGAAGGTAAGGGATCGTCTCCCAAAATAACCACAAATCGCGAGGTAGAGCAGAGGTAGCTCGTTAGGCTCATAACCTAAAGGTCGGAAGTTCGATTCTTCCCTTCGCAACAAGTTCTTTATATATCGTTTAACCTAAAAGCCTACAGACGCTTTAGTCTGTGTGTTATAGGTTTATTTATTAAC
>JBPOIP010000049.1:0-13030 GCA_052034395.1 Pseudomonadota bacterium | reverse complement strand
GGCTCCACCCGGCTCCAGAACTCGTCCGTCACTTCCCACGAATTGGCATGCGCCTTGGCCATCTACACCTCCTGCGCCGCATCACGGGCGACTCAGGAGCATAGTTTAATTTACGGATAGATCCTTATCCACAGTTGCCGATTCAAACGGCAGCTACCCGTCCTGGGTCAATATTGAATCGGCAGGGTGGGTCAATATTCAATCGGCGCCGACACCATCATCACTTGGACGTGCCCAGCGATCGTGTCGGCCAGCGCGGGAGTATCGCCTTTGTAGTTGATGGCCTTGATGTCGATTCCCGCGTTTGCCTTGAAGAGCTCCATCGCAAGGTGCCCCGCTGTGCCAATGCCGGCAACGGCAAAGGAAAGCTGACCAGGCGCCCCCTTTGCCTTTGAAATCAGTTCCTGAACGGTGTTCACCCCAAGCGTCGGATTGGCAACGAACATCAGAGGAACCCAGCTAACCAACGTGATGGGCGCAAAATCTTTTATGGCGTCGTACGGAAGCTTTTTGTAGATGCTCGGGTTGATCGCGCTGGGGCCAATGTTCGCCATGAGAATCGTGTGACCGTCGGCAGGTGCCTTGGCCACCTGTTGATAGGCGATGATTCCATTTGCGCCGGCCCGATTCTCCACCACAACGGGTTGCTTCAGCGATGTCTGCAGGCGTTCGGCTATGAGCCTGGCAAAAACGTCGGAGGCTCCGCCAGGCGGATAAGGAACCACAAATGTGATGGCCTTGGAGGGGAAGGTGTCGGCGACCGCAGGCGTCGCAAGAACGGCGGCGCAAGCGAATGAGGATGCGAATCGAGCAATTGCCCAGCGGCGTGAATAAAGTTCTTGCATGGTGTCTACTAAGGGTTTCAGTGCGGCTCGACGAACCGTCCACTTCAGAAATTCTCGACTGAAGCTTCCCAGCGGTAAAGCGATGACAAATCGCTCGGTCATGAGAAAAACTGATGATCAAGGCGATGACTGTTAGGTGTACATGCATTTGTCGCTGGTGGTTGACTTGTGTTGCGATGGGCGACACACACCTGTAGGCGTCAATGGACTACGGCGCTGGGCATTGCTTTGACTCGCGAGGGTAATGATCTGACCAAGCCATGGGATGCGCCGCGCTACCGGCATGCGGGGACGATGGCAGCCAAGTTCGACACAGAACAAGGCAAAGCCGATTACCGTAAACGGAAGTGGATTCAAGGGCAGGGCTAACCGAAGGCTGGATCAAGAGCGTCCTGGGGTTCACGCATTTCAGCACGCCTGGATTGCAGCGCGTGCGTGTTTTGGGCCGCTATCAGACTGCTTGGGCAATGCGCACCGATTCCGCTGTGCAATGGTTCGCCAGCAGCGAGACAAACCTTTCGGTACGGTGCAGGTCAGGTCGATGAGGCTTATGTGTTTGGGCCAATGCGCATTTGATCGCTTGGTCAAATCCGCGTCGATCGCAACAAACAAATGCAACGACCTATCTTTCAATTGATTGTGATCTAACACGAACCAAGCCGCGCAGTCTGTTTGAACCTACGGCTAACTACTTAGGGTTTCCCCTAGTCACTTGAGCGCTGCTAGTCCCTTGACTGGTCTCCATTTACAAGAGATACTATCCAGACAGTATGTAAATAGGGAGCTGAAATGAACGTGACCAATTTGGTCCGCCGCGTAACCGACTTCACGCTGGCTAATCACGACGAACGCGACTGCTGGATGAAGGCACCTGTTATCAGCGCGGTCCTACTGTCTCGAGCCGGCGCGGACGTCGCTGATCACTGTGACTGCATGACAAGCCGTCGCTTGTCCTGATCACGCGCTGCTGATCATCAATGACAGCAACTTCCTGAAATTAATCCATCACCCCGACTGAATCTCATGAATTTTGAAAACACGGAACACCGCCGCATGCTGGGGGACATGCTGGGCCGCTTCGTCAAGGAGCAGTACACCTTCGAAAAGCGGGACAAGATTGCGAAATCCGAGCTTGGCTATAGCCAGGAGTTGTGGCGGCAATTCGCCGATCTGGGCGTAATCGGCGCACTATTCGCAGAGACGGATGGCGGCTTCGGCGGCAGTGGCTTTGACATCGCGGTGGTCTTCGAACAGTTAGGCCGCGGACTGGTAGTCGAGCCCTTCCTCGGAAGCGCGGTACTTGCGGGTGGCGCGATCGCCGCAGCAGGCAACGCGGTACAGCGTGAACAACTGACAGAGATCATCGCTGGCACCCTTATGGCGGCCCTCGCCCATGGCGAGCCTGATGCACGCTACGAACTGGCCCACGTGTCGACGCGCGCCAAACGCCAAGGCGACGGGTGGGTTATCGACGGCGCCAAAGCGGTCGTGTATTACGCAGAGGCCGCTGACGTCTTCGTCGTCAGCGCTCGCAGTTCGGGCGCATTGAACGACGAGATCGGCATCTCGCTATTCCTCGTGCCAGCGACGGCCGTGGGCCTGTTCGTGCGCGGCTATCCGACCATCGACGGCGCACGGGCAGCCGAGATCACGCTGAATGGTGTCATCGTCGGCGCCGATGCCCTGCTGGGCGGAGAAGGGCTCGGTTACGCGACGCTCGAGAATATTGTCGGCGTCGGCATTCTTGCGTTATGTGCCGAAAGCTTGGGTGCGATGGAAATCGCCAAGGACGTGACTCTGGAATATCTGCGTACGCGCAAACAGTTCGGCAAGCTGATAGGCAGTTTTCAGGCGCTGCAGCACCGCATGGCCGATATGTTGATCGAGATCGAGCAGGCGCGCTCAGCCGTCATCAATGCCGCAGCTGCCATCGATGCAGACCGCGTAACACGCGAGAGAGCCCTATCGGCTGCCAAGGTAACGATCGGCCGTGTCGGAACGCTGGTGGCCGAGGAGAGTATCCAGATGCACGGTGGCATTGGTATGACTTGGGAATTGCCGTTGGCCCACTATGCCAAGCGGCTAGTAATGATAGACCACCAATTCGGTGACGAGGACCACCACCTCGAGCGCTATATCGCGCTCGGACGAGTATGAGTAGTCGAATGTCGAGCCCGACCCAACGAACCGCTGCATTGATACCAAATTATTTGCGCTTGCGCCAAATCTGCCTGGTGGCGCGCAACCTGACTCAGGTGGAAGAAGATCTTTGCGCCGTCTTCGGCGTGCAGGTGTGCCATCGCGATCCCCACGTGGCGCATTTTGGTCTACACAACGTACTCATGCCATTTGGCACCAGCTTCGTCGAAATCGTCTCACCACTGCGAGACGGCACCACGGCCGGGCGTTACATTGAACGCCGCAAGGGAAACGGCGGCTACATGGTGATCCTGGATAGCGAAGCGTTGTCACGATGGCGTGAACATGTCGATGCAATCTGTGTGCGTATCGCTGCGAACTTGACCATCGGAGAATACGAAGGAATGCAATTGCATCCTCGCGATACCGGAGGCCCGTTGCTGGAGATCAACACGACGCTGAACGGCACGGATCTGCACGGGGCCTATTGGCCAGCAGGGCCACGCTGGCGAAAAGCCGTATCCAAAGCTCGCGTGCTGGGCATAACAGGTGCTGCCATTCAAGCCGACGACCCCTCCGTACTGGCAATACGCTGGGGTCGCATCCTGCAGCGACCCGTTGAACGTTCCGCCGACGAATGGCACTTGCAACTCGACAACGCCACGCTTCGCTTTGTCGCGGCGCGCGACGATCGCGGAGAAGGTCTTGTCGGGATCGAACTTTGCGCGCGCGACGAGGCGGCCATTCGCACCGCTGCGGAGGCGCGCGGCCTGGAAACGGATACCGCGGGTGTGTTCGTCGGTGGTGTCCACTTTTCTCTGCAACCGAAGAACTAACACGCTGGCGCACTGCCACGTCAACCGATTTTATTTAACTAACCGAGTTACACATATGCACCAGGAACTAATTGAAAAACTCGAGGACGGCGTGCTGACGCTCACCCTCAACCGACCGGAATACCGCAACGCGTTGACGATGGCATTGACCGATGCGCTGCTGAAGGCGTTACGACGTGCCACAGTAGATGGTGCGGTGCGCGCCGTGGTCCTCACAGGCGCCGGCCGCGCGTTCTGCGCTGGCGGCGACGTCAAGGCGATGGCAGAAGACGAAGCAAGCTTGCAGACGCCGGAGGAGCTCACGCAACTGTTGCGCGAGCAAATGGAATGCTCTCGCCTTCTGCACGAGATGCCAAAGCCGACGATCGCGGTGGCGCGCGGCGCGGTCGCAGGCGCAGGTCTGTCGCTCGCGCTGGCTTGCGACCTGCTTATCGTCGGTGACACGCTGAAACTTACTTCTGCGTTCGTGAAGGTGGGCCTCTCCGGCGATCACGGGAGCACCTGGTTTCTCACCAAGCTGCTCGGTCCGCGCGCGCGCGAGTTCGCGCTGTTGTCGCCGGTGCTGAATGCCGAGGAGGCACTGCGCATGGGGCTCGTGAGCCGTATCGTGGCTGACGCTGAACTCGACGCCGAAGGCCATGCGTTGGCGCGCAGCCTGGCCGATGGGCCGACGATCGCCATCGGCCACATCAAAGCCAACCTCAACGTCGCCGAGCAGGGCGCGACACTGGCAGAGGCACTCGACCACGAGGCGATCCGCCACATCCGCTGCGCCATGACAGAGGATCACCAGGAGGCCGCGCGTGCCTTCGTCGAGAAGCGCGCGCCGAAGTTCAACCATCGCTGAAGAGGAAAACCTTGGATCTATTTTCACTGAAAGGCAAGACCGCGATCGTCACTGGCTCGTCGCGCGGTATAGGCCGCGCAATCGCGCTGTCCTATGCGCGTGCCGGCGCACGCGTTGTCGTCACTAGCCGTAAGCTCGATGATTGCGAGAAGGTCGTTGGCGAGATCAAGGCCGCTGGAGGAGAGGCGATTGCAGTTGCCTGCAACATCTCGAGTAAAGAGCAGATCCACGCGCTCGCCGACCGAACCGAAGCTGCGTTCGGGCCGACCGACGTGCTGGTATGTAACGCGGCGGTCAATCCGTTCTACGGACCGATGTCGCAGATACCGGACGATGCATTCGCCAAGGTGCTTCAAGTCAACATCCTGTCCAACGCGTGGCTGGCCAACCGTGTCGCGCCGAGGATGGCCGAGCGCGGCGTCGGCTCGATCATCATCATCAGTTCAATCGGCGGCATGGTCGGCTCGCGCATGCTCGGTGCCTATGCCATCTCGAAAGCGGCCGACATGCAGCTCGCGCGCAACCTCGCGCTCGAGTGGGGCAAGCAGGGCATCCGCGCCAACTGCATCGCTCCGGGCCTCGTCAAGACCGACTTCGCGAAGGCGCTGTGGGACAACCCGCAGACCTTGGCGGCGGCGCTGACGGCAAGCCCGCTGAACCGGATCGGGGAACCGGAAGACATTGCCGGCGCGGCGTTACTGCTGGCGAGTGACGCCGGCCGCTTCATCACCGGCACGACGATCGTCGTCGACGGCGGCGCGACTGTGCGCGGCGACTGAAAACAGGCCCCGCGCATCGTGAGTAATTAAACATTCGAAAGGCAACCATGGACTATCAGCAGATTACAGTGGACATCGTGGACAGCGTGCTAACCGTCACGCTCAATCGACCCGACAAGCTCAACGCATGGACGCAGCGCATGGAGAGCGAGTTCCGGCATGCGATCGAAATCGCCGCCACCGACCCGACCGTACGCGCGATCGTCGTCACCGGCGCAGGACGTGGCTTCTGCGCCGGCGCCGACATGTCGGTCCTCGAGGCCGGTGTCGCGGGCAAGCTGTCGGCTGACGACCGTCCGCAGGCGCCGGTCGCCGTTGCGACGACCGGCCTGGGTGCCAACTATGGTCACCGCTTCAGCTACCTGCTGCGCGTGCCCAAGCCGATCTTCGTGGCAATTAACGGGCCGGTGGCAGGTATCGGCTTGTGCATGACGCTGTTCTGCGATTTCCGCTACATGGCAAGTGGCCAGAAGCTGACGACCGCCTTCGCCAAGCGTGGCCTGATTGCGGAGCACGGCGCCTCATGGATGCTGCCGCGGCTGGTCGGCGTGACGAACGCGCTCGACCTGCTGTTTACCGCACGCACGCTGCTCACCGAGGAAGCCGCCGCGATGGGCCTCGTCAAAGCGCTGCCGACCGAGGGGTTGCTGGAAGCCGTGCAGGCCGTCGCTGCCAACATGGTGCGCGAGGCGTCGCCGCGGTCCATCGGCGTCATCAAGCGGCAGGTCTATGACGGCCTGCTGCAAAGTCTGGACGAGGCTTGGCAGCGCGCCGACGCCGAGATGGTTGAGTCCTTTGATAGCGAGGACTTCCGTGAGGGTGTGGCGCATTTCCTTGAAAGGCGACCACCGGCCTTCAGCGGCCGATGAGCTATCTGCCCCTGTCTAGAAAAAAGTAACCGGAAAGAGATGATGGATCTGAACTTTACCCAGGATGAGGAAGCCTTCCGCGCCGAGGTGCGAGCCTTCCTTGCTGACAAGCTGCCGTCCCGACTATCCGACAAAGTGCGCAACGGCGTGCGCTTGTCGAAGGACGACTATGAGCAGTGGCACGCGATCCTCAACGCACGCGGCTGGTTCGCGCGCCATTGGCCCGAGGAGTACGGAGGCACCGGTTGGAGCTCGGTGCAGTCTTATATCTTCGATACCGAGTGTGCGTTGGCGCGCGCGCCACAGATCGCCTCGTTCGGACTGTTGATGCTTGGGCCGGTACTGATCAAATACGGCAGCGAAGCGCAGAAGCGCCACTGGCTGCCGCGCATCCTCGACGGCTCGGACTGGTGGTGCCAGGGCTATTCGGAGCCTGGGGCGGGGTCGGATCTAGCCTCTGTCAAGACCACGGCGGTGCGCGATGGTAACCACTACATCGTCAATGGTCAGAAAACCTGGACCACGCTGGCTCAGTACGCCAACATGATCTTTTGTTTGGTGCGTACCGACCGCGACGCGTCCAATCAGAAGGGCATCAGCTTCATGCTGATTGACCTGAAGTCGCCGGGTGTGGAGGTGCGGCCGATTGTGCTGCTCGACGGTGATCCCGAGGTCAACGAGATCTTCTTTGCCGATGTACGCGTACCGGTGGAAAACCTGGTGGGTGAAGAAAACAAGGGCTGGACCTATGCCAAGTACCTGCTGACCTATGAGCGCACCGGGATTGCAGGAGTCGGCCGTGCTCGAGTGATGCTCAACGATCTCAAGGAGTTTGCCGCTAGGCAGTACAAGAACGGCCGGCCATTGGACGAAGACCCGGCGTTCGTGCGCCGACTCGCCAACGTCGAGATCGAGCTTGAGAACATGACGACGACGAATTTACGCGCGATCGCTGCGGTCGACGGAATCAGTGCACCCGGTGCAGAGAGTTCGATGCTGAAGATCCGCGGCACGCAGATCGCGCAAGAGATTTCGTCGTTGTGTCGGCGCGCGATGGGGCCTTATGCACTGCCGTTCATCGCCGAGGCGCTGGAGGAAGGCTACGCTGCTGCGCCGGTCGGACCGGCGGGAGGAGCCGCCGCCGCTGCGCGATATTTCAGGTTCCGTGCGTTGTCGATCTATGGCGGCTCAAACGAAATCCAAAGAAGCATCATCTCCAAACTGATTCTCGGTTTGTAAAGGCAAGGGCATGAGCCTTCAGCCCAACGCAGACTGAACACCGCCGATGACAGGCGATCAATTCCGGTCGCTGGTTTGCAACCCTCTCTCCATCACTGCGACACGACATACTGCGATGCGCTTACGTCAAACGTTACAAAGACGAAGAACTGATAGCAGCTCGAGGCGAGCCGCCGGAGGAGTGGATCGCCTGCGCGCGCGGTGCGGTCCGAGTCAGCTCAACATCGATATCAGGGAAGCAAATTACGCTGACCTATGTCGAGCAAGGCATCTGGTTTGGCGATGTGGCCATCTTCGACGGCGACCGACGCACCCACGATGCCTATGCGCACGGCGAAACCACCACGCTGTGCGTGGCCAAGGCCAATTTCAAAAAAATCCTGGCCATCCATGCCGAGTTATACGAAGCACTTTTGCGGTTGCACTCGCGGCGGATCCGTCAGCTGTATGGCTTGGTGGAAGACCTCAATACCCTGCCACTGCGGGCCCGATTGGCCAAGCAGTTGTTGCATCTGGTTCGCAGCTACGGCGTTCCGTCCCTGAGCGATGGACGCGAAATGCGCATAGGCCTGCAACTCGCGCAAGAGGAGCTGGCGCAGTTGCTGGGCGCCTCGCGCCAGAGAGTCAACCAGGAACTCAAATCGATGGAACGGGAAAACGCCATTCGCATCGAGCCCGGTGGCTTGGTGGTTCGCGACCGCGACGCGTTGATGCGCATCATTGAAGCCGACAACTAGCAAAACGACATACACCATGAGCAAATTTGATCATTTCATCGGCACCCAGCCGGTCTCTGAAAAGCAGGCTTTTGACGTCGATGCATTGACCCAGTGGTTGAGCAAGAACCTGCCAGGCTTTGCTGGGCCCTTAACGGTGGAGGCTTTCAAGGGTGGTCAATCCAATCCAACGTACAAGCTCACCACGCCATCCCAATGCTACGTCATGCGTGCCAAGCCTGGTCCGGTGGCCAAGTTGCTGCCATCGGCGCATGCCATTGAGCGCGAGTTTGCCGTCATGAGTGGTTTGTACGGCACCGATGTGCCGGTACCCCGCATGTACTGCCTGTGTGAAGACGAATCGGTGATTGGCCGCGCTTTCTACATCATGGAATTCATGCAGGGCCGAATCCTTTGGGATCAAGCGCTTCCGGGCATGACGCCATCTGAGCGCGCTGATATCTACAAGGAGATGAATCGCGTTATTTCAGCGCTGCACACGGTCAACTTTGCCGAGCGTGGGCTTGGCGCCTACGGGAAACCGGGTAATTTCTTTGAACGCCAGATCGGCCGCTGGAGCAAACAATACGTGGCGTCCATCACGCAACCGATTGACGAGATGGACAAGCTCATGGAATGGTTGCCCCGGAACATCCCGGAGATGGGGCGGGCAGAAAATATGGTCAGCATCGTGCACGGTGACTACCGGCTCGACAATCTGATGTTCCAACCCACGGAGCCGCGCATTGTGGCGGTGCTGGACTGGGAGCTTTCCACCTTGGGGCATCCGCTGGGGGATTTCAGTTACCACTGCATGGCCTGGCACATTCCGCCGGGGGCATTTCGCGGCATTGGCGGACTCGACTTGGCCAGCTTGGGCATTCCATCGGAAGACGAGTACATCCGCCTGTATTGCGGGCGCACGGGGTTGGTCACGCCCGATGCACTCAAAGCCGATTGGAACTTCTACATGGCTTACAACCTTTTCCGCATCGCCGCCATTTTGCAAGGCATTGCCAAACGCGTCGAAGCGGGCACTGCCGCCAGCGCACAAGCGGCGAGTTCGGGCGCCGGCGCCAGACCACTGGCCCAAATGGCCTGGAAGTTCGCACAGCAGGCCTGAGCCCTTCTTTTCACAAATCTCGATCACACTCATTACAGGAGACATTATGGATTTTGATTACTCACCCAAAACCAAAGAACTGCAAAGCAAGCTGCTGGCGTTCATGGACGACCACATCTATCCAGCCGAGGGCGCCTTTCACGCTGAAATTGCCGCCAATACGGCTGCAGGGAAAAGATGGACACCGTTGGAAGTGATTGAAAAACTCAAGCCAAAAGCGCAAGCCGCAGGTTTGTGGAATCTCTTTTTGCCAGTCGACAGTGCCGCAGCCTCGGGTTATGAAGGCGCCGGTCTGACCAACCAGGAATATGCACCACTGGCCGAGATCATGGGCCGGGTCATGTGGAGCAGCGAGGTCTTCAACTGTTCGGCTCCCGACACTGGCAACATGGAAACCATTGCCCGCTACGGCTCCGAGGAAAACAAGGCACGCTGGCTCAAACCCCTTTTGGATGGCAAGTTCCGTTCTGCTTTTGCCATGACCGAGCCCGAGGTCGCCTCCAGCGATGCGACCAACATCCAGACCCGCATTGAGCGCGAGGGTGACGACTACGTGATCAATGGACGCAAGTGGTGGGCCTCCGGTGCCGGTGACCCACGTTGTGCGGTTTACATCGTGATGGGAAAGACCAATCCCGAAGCCGCCCGCCATTCACAACAAAGCATGGTGCTGGTGCCTGCCAACACGCCGGGCATCACGGTTGTGCGCGCACTCAACGTGATGGGCTATGACGACGCCCCGCACGGCCACATGGAAGTGCTGTTTGAAAACGTGCGCGTTCCTGTCAGCAATATTTTGCTCGGCGAGGGGCGTGGCTTCGAGATTGCGCAAGGCCGCCTTGGCCCTGGACGCATCCACCACTGCATGCGCCTGATTGGCCTGGCCGAACGCGCCCTGGAACTGATGTGCAAGCGCGCGTCATCACGCGTTGCCTTCGGCAAAACCGTGGCTTCGCAAACAGTCACCCAGGAACGAATTGCCGAAGCACGTTGCAGAATCGACATGGCGCGACTGCTGACGCTCAAGGCCGCCTGGATGATGGACATTGCTGGCAACAAGTTCGCCAAAACGGAAATTGCCATGATCAAGGTGGTGGCGCCCAGCATGGCTTGCCAGGTGATCGACTGGGCCATGCAAGCCCATGGCGGTGGCGGTGTGTGCGACGACTTCCCTCTGGCCCACAGTTATGCCAGTGCCCGCACCTTGCGCTTTGCCGATGGTCCGGACGAGGTGCACCGCAATTCCATTGCCAAAGCCGAACTTGGCAAGTACGCTCCAATTCGCGTGTAAACATATCGATCCGATCCTACGATATTTCAGCCTCTCTGGTTCTTGGTGGTAGTGAACTTCATTACAAACTTGACACTCCATCTCAAGGGTTGATGAGATTGTATTTCCCTCTTGAATACGAAATTATCAATAGTGGCAGGCGATGGCACAGGCCCCATGGGCAAAGCCACTGTCACGCGTGAAGTCGATGGTGGTCTGGAAACCATCTCCGTCACGCTGCCGGCCATTGTCATAGCTGACCTGCGTCTCAATGAGCCACGCTATGTGACCCTGCCCAACATCATGAAGGCCAAAACGGAAAATTCGTAGGGATTGGCAGCGATCGGTAAGATAAATGAGGCTGGTGCGGTGCCGGCAACTCCACGCTGGTATCGCACCGCAAGGACAAGCTGCCGTCTTGCGCTTGACGCCTATTCAGAGATTTGGAGATTCAGAATGACCAAAAAAAGGGGCCGCGAGGAAAGCATGGCTGGAATCAAGGCCGCAGCCGTCCGGCTGTTTGCCAGCCGCGGCTACGCCAATACAAGCCTCGAGGATGTCGCGACCGCGGCGGGCTTCACGAAAGGCGCTGTCTACTACTACTTCAAGAGCAAGGAAAACCTCCTGCTTAGCGTCTTGCATGCCATCGAGGAGCGCTCGATCGACAAAACCGTTGCCGCAGTCCAGAGCGGCAACGGCACGGTTCTGCAGAAGATGATCGAGTTCAGCACGCTTCATGGCCGATGGGCGGCTGAGTCGCCGGACGATCTGGCGATTCTGATGCTGGTGTCGATCGAGACGGCGAAGGCGAAGAACAGTATTCGCAAACTCGTACTCGCTTTCTACGCAAAGATGGAAGCCCTGCTTACTGATTTGATCGAGCAAGGAAAGGCACGGGGAGAGCTTCCCGTGGCTTTTTCGACGGACGAAGCGGTGACGGCAACGATCGCGCATCACGATGGCAACATGCTGCTCTGGTATCGGAGCGGTTGTGATGCTCAGGTGGGCCACATGCTGGCGGCGTCGGCGAGGCGCGCGGTGGAACAGCGCTTTGGGAACTTCGCCCCCTCGGCGCCAACGACCAACCTCGAGGCGGGCTGCGGGGCATGATGGGACGCATCTACCCGCTATAAGCCGGGCAATTTGATCTGGGAGGGCGTCGGCGACATCATGACGCTCGGTCTGCTGCACACGTTCAGTAAGGGCCATGCGGTCCGGTGCGAGCTCGTTGGAGAACACTGCTGCGGATCTCGCGCGGCACCTTCGACAGGCTGCCCGCAGACACTGCGTTCGACGCAAACATTGCGCGCTTATACCGCGCGGAACAGGACACCGATATGAATGACTTCCACGGCCGCACTGCGGTCCTCACCGGCGCTGCCTCAGGATTCGGTCTTGAAATGGCTCGCCTCGGCGCCCGCTATGGCATGCAGCTCGTCCTGGCCGATGTCCAGGCCGACGCACTCGAGCGAGTGGCAGAGGAGATGCGATTGGCCGGCGCCGAGGTTCTTGCACGTCGCGTCGACGTCTCGCAAGCGGCCGAGGTTGACGCGCTCGCCGCAGCGACGCGCGAGCGCTTCGGCGCGCCGCATCTCGTCTTCAATAACGCTGGCGTCGGCGCCGGCGGGCTGGTTTGGGAGACGACGGCCGCCGAATGGCAGTGGGTGCTCGGCGTCAACCTGCTTGGCGTTGCCCACGGCGTGCGCGCGTTCACGCCGATGATGCTCGAAGCGGCTGCGGCTGAATCCAGCTACGAAGGTTGCATCGTAAATACCGCGTCGATGGCCGGGCTGCTCAGTCCGCCCAACATGGGCGTGTACAACGTCAGCAAGCACGGCGTCGTCGCGCTCACCGAGACGCTCTATCAGGACCTTGCACTGGTTACAAAACAGATCCGCGCGCATGTGCTTTGCCCGTCCTTTGTGGCGACGGGGATCGTTCACAGTCATCGCAGCCGACCGATTGACGCGTCGGCGGATCGGCCAACGCGCAGCCAGATTGTCGCGCAGGCGATGGTGAGCAAGGCGGGGGAGAGCGGTAAGGTCAGCGCCGCCGAGGTGGCGGCGAAGGTTTTCGACGCCGTGCGCCAGAACCGCTTCTACATCTACAGCCATTCGGAGGCGCTGAAGTCGGTACAGACGCGGTTCGAAGACGTGATGATTGGTCGCAACCCAAGCGACCCGTTCGCCGAGAGGCCCGCGCTTGGCAAGCAGTTGCGCGCGGCGCTTCACATGTTGACCTAAGGATCTATCCGTAAATTAAACTATGCTCCTGAGTCGCCCGTGATGCGGCGCAGGAGGTGTAGATGGCCAAGGCGCATGCCAATTCGTGGGAAGTGACGGACGAGTTCTGGAGCCGGGTGGAGCC
>JBPOIP010000234.1:0-7557 GCA_052034395.1 Pseudomonadota bacterium | reverse complement strand
GACTGTTAATCCGTAGGTCCCTGGTTCGAGCCCAGGTCGAGGAGCCAAAATCGCACTGGGTCAAAGACGAAGTTAACGCTAAGTCTTTGATTCAGTTAGTGTTTTAGGCTTAGTGAAAACTTGATTTGTCAGCGTCATTCTCGGACTCCGCTAGTCCGCCGGTTTTCGGCACAAAACGGAGAATGAACATGACCATTTCGACAGCAATCCGCGTACAAGCGACTCCCGGCGCTAGTTCGCACAATGTTTCCATGCGCCTGAAGGCGCTATCGGCGCGTCCTGAAGCACTCACGGTGCAACAGGTCATCGACCGCTACATGGCCCAATACGCAGGCCAGGACCCCACCCGCACGCAAAGACTCTCCGCCTGGCTTGCCATGATTGGCGAATTCACGCTCGAGCAGGTCGACTCCGATCTGATCCACGTTTGCCGCAACGAGCTGCAAACCACTCCCCCGCTGGTATTTGTTGGCCTGGATCACCTGGGGCAACAGATTTTTAAGCGCAAGCGCGGTGCCCTCAAAAAAACCACGGCGACGGTGAACCGCTACATGCAGGCCATATCTGCCGTGTTTACCTGGGTCATCGAGCAGCGTCTGTGCCCCAAGAGCTGGGCGCACCCGTGCCGGGGCATCAAGCGCTTGCCCGATGGCATCGAGCGCGTGCGATTCCTGGACGCAGCCGAGCGCACCAGGCTGTTTGAGGCCGTGCGTGCGTCCCAATACCCGCGCCTTTATGCCATGACCCTGATGGCCATGAAAACCGGCGCACGCCGGGGTGAGCTGCTGGCACTGACCTGGCGTGATGTGGACCTGGACAGCGGCATTGCGACCCTGGGGCGCACCAAGAACGGCGACCGGCGCACGCTGGTGCTGTTGGCCGATGTGGTGGAGGCACTAACCCCTTTCAAATCGAGCGACGTGGACCGTTTTGTGTTCGGAAGCGTGCGTAGCAAGTACCAGGTGCCCACCAGCATCGATTCAGCCTGGCGTGATGCCGTTGACCGCGCCAAGATCAAGAATTTCAAGTTCCACGACCTGCGCCACTGCTGCGCGTCCTATATGGCCCAGGCTGGCATCCCTTTGAACGTCATCGCCGAGGTGCTGGGGCACCGAAAACTCGATATGACCAAGCGCTATGCCCACCTGACCACGCAAACCAAGGCCAGTGCCATGCTGGCAGCGCTGGGAGACATTACATGACGTCATCCAATGTGATTTTCTTGCCCAATGCCGACCGCGAACCCGTGCCCAATCCCAATTGGCCCCGTATGCGGTGCGTTCGGTTCAAGTATGGCGTTGTTGTGAAATTGCGAACGCGAAGGGCTCAAAAGCAGTGGCGTCTTAATGCCCTGAAAGTGATCGACGAGAGGGTTTCGAAACTGCGCGAGACCATTACCTATAACGAGGGTTTATTGGCCGGGCAACGTTCACAACTCAAGACGCTGACAGACCCGGATTTCAGGAAGAATTTTGATGAAGTCCGCGAGTGGATGCTACGGATCGAAAACGACCGGCGTTCACTGAACAAATGAAGCGTGACAAAATTACAACGCCTAGCCCGCGGCTGATCCCCAAGGGCGAAAAGTCGGACACCTTCGCCGACCTGGCGTTGCTATTATTTTGAGGGTCGCAACGGGAAGAGATGCGATGAAAAAGACAAATAAATATCGGACACCTTTCGAGGTGTGGCTAGCGCAGACCGCCCAAACTAACCCGGAGCTGGAGGCGAATTTTCGTGACTTAGCCAAGGTGATAGCAAATTCGGACCCTGCGGCGCGCCCGCCAATGCACATGAGCGCACTCGAGCCATGGGTTCAAGACATGATCCCACCATCGACCAAAGCTTGGTTCAGAGTTTCAGACCTAGTTCGGGAGGCCATTGCAGACCCCATGGTTGCTGCGAATCCTCAAGCGGTTAAATTTCTTGAAATCATTTGCGCCTGCACTGATGACGCTTTTGGCGATATCCGTGCTTATGACGTATTAGGGCCGGTAGCTGCAATGGCGAGAAGTTCAGCTGCGAGTGAGGCCAAAAAAGCGGGTATAGAAAAAGGAATGGCCTTGATGAAAGCTAAGGGCCTGGAGCTCTATGACAACGGCAGCTGGAACTTGCTTAAAGACGCGGCGAAAGACATCCTCCCGCTGATTAACGCATATGGAAAAACGCTGAGCCCTCAGCAGGTCATGAGCGAGACCCAGCTGCCAAGGACCCTGAGCAAGTGGAAAAAAGAACGCCAGAAAATCCGCCAACGCGTTAACGGAAATCCGCCAACGCGTTAACGCCAACATCGACACACCTGATTTCACGACATTACTTCTAGGCGCACGGCCCAACGCAATTTCGCACTAGGCCGCGCGCCCGGCGTCCGGGAATACGCTGACAAATCAAGGAATGTAAATGTCGATTATCAAGAGCAATGTTGAGGGGGTGCCTGCGGTGCCCTTCATGGCGGATTTTGAACCAGCCAAATCACTGTGGGATGGTCCAAGCGCACCCTATCCCAGTGAATTTTCTGCCCGTTGGGCATTGCGCAAGCTGCGCGAAAAATTGGTCAAAGAGCAAGCCCTGGCAATGCATCGCGGGCGCCTGATGATTCATCGGCGGCGCTTCGCCGAAGTTGCCGAGAGAGTGGCCATCGAGGAATTCTCTATTCCTGGCGCAATTTAGTTGCCACTGGCTTTAGTGTGAGCCACATGACTGGCAGTGTCCAGACCTCTGCCGATATCCTTCAACCAGAAAAACGCAAGCCAGTGCTGGCGAAGGCACCCCGACAAAGAGCAACGCCTTTGCCGTGGTTTCGGTTCTATATTGAATTTTTGTACGATCCAAAAGTTCAAATGATGAGTGAGCAAATGCAGCGCCGAATAGTCATGCTGTTTTGCCTGCAAGGCGCTGAAGAACTGGACGCAGCAACGGATGAAGAACTGGCCTTTATCCTGCGAATCGATGCCAACGAACTCGCGAAGACCAAAGCGCTTTTCTTGGCCAAAGGATTCATAGACTCCTCGTGGCGGTTGGTGAACTGGGACAAGAGGCAATGCCGATCCGATGGCGATCCAACAGGCGCCGAACGTCAACAGAGACACCGAGAACGCACCCGTAACGCGTTACGTAACGACACCATAACGCGTACAGAGGAGAGGAGAGAAGAGGAGAGTAGAAGAGAGAAGACCAAAGACAAGAAGACAGCGCACGAGCGCGCACCCGAGCCGCCGGAGGGCGTCTCAGTTCTTGTCTTCAGCGATTTCCTAAAGGTTCGAAAGTCAAAACGGGCAGCATGGACAAATACCGCAGAAAAGGCGATGCGGCGCGAAGCTGACAAGGCTGACATTTCGCTTGAGACCGCGATGCAAACATGCTGCGAGCGAGGGTGGGCAGGATTCAACGCGTCGTGGCTTGATCCCGACAAAACAACATCCGTCAATCAAAAGAAGCCCGGCGAACCCACATGGCGCACAGAGCAGCGCAGACGGATGGAACGGGCTGTTCCAGGCATTGCAGAAAAGCCCTTGGTAGATCACCTACCACCCGAGCAAATTTTTGAAATGGAGGCAGTAAATGGCAATGCCATCACAATTCGTTGATGCGATTTTTGAAAAGTTGGCCCTGACCTATGGGCGCTCCTTTCTGGATCGCTGGATCGGTCTGGACATTGACGCTGTCAAGGCGGACTGGGCGCGAGAGCTGGCAGGGCTTGAGCGTACGCCCGCAGCCATCGCGCACGCCCTGAAAAGCCTGGACCCGGAGAAGCCACCAACCGTACTGGTGTTCAGGGCGGCGGTATTGCGGGCGCCAGAGCCATACCTGCCTCGCCTACCCTCCCCCATGCCACGCCCAAACGTGTACCAGCCACACCTTAACCACGCCTGGCAGCTTTGCGGTCGGCCTGATCGCGTGCGCCCGGTGCCACCTGACGACGAGGGGTTGTCCAGTGCTGCCTGATCGCGATAAAAAAGGTACTCCCGGGGGTACTCAACCCGAGGGTGAATTCGGCGTCGATGTTTCGCTAGTTTCCAGTTTTTTGCTGGGGGGGTATGACAAGCATCCAGGCATTACAGATTCAGGTTTGGTGCAAATGGGGGGATCAATTCCATGATTCATGCAGCGCTGCAACAAGTCGTCACCCAGCAAGCATTCGGTGACATCGTTGGACTATCCCAAAAGTCGGTAAGCGACCTGATTGCCCGTGGCGTGATCCGGCCTGGCGAGTCGGCGGCATCTTGGTTGCTGGGTTACACCTCCCATTTGCGCGAGCAGGCGGCTGGCAGGGGTGCCGATGGTAAGTTGGCCGACGCCAGAACAAAAGTTGCCCATGAGCAGCACATCAAGCTTGAGCGCGAGAACCGCAAGGCGGCTGGTGAGCTGGTGCCCGTTGAAATGCTGACGGTAGTGCTTTCGAGCGTTGGACGCACCATTTCCGGTGTGCTCGAGCCCTTGCATGTGAATCTGCACAAGCGCTGCCCGGAACTCACGTCGGAGGCTTTGAAGCTGATTCAGTTGGAAGTCTCAAAGGCATGTGACCTGGCGGTGAATGCGTCGCTGGCCGTGCTCGATGTTGATGCCCCCGAAGAGGCGTCGGACACACCAGAGGAAGAACATGAAAACGACATTTGAAGTTGCACTCAAAATTGCCAACGGGGAGTATGTCAGCAAGAACGAAGCCTTAGAGGTGCTTTTGGGGTGCCATGGCTTTGATTTGAATGACCGGGGCGCACGTATCAGGGCGCGAAACGCGGCGTTGCAAGAGGCCGCAGTTTTCCTGGGTTCCGATGGTGCAAGCGAATGGGTTATTGCGGAGCGGCTGGAACATGCCGTGCTGCGCTTTCGGTGTGGCATGTGGCGTCGCATTAAGTACGGCGCAATTCTCCCCATGGCACCAAGTGAAAAGGCGTTGAAAAAAGCCTTTCTATCGGGAGTGAGAATTCCAACTACACAGCGGCGGTTGTATCCCTTGATACGGACGTAATTGCGTCGCAACGTCAGCGAGTAGTGAGGATAGTTGGAGCCTTAACAAACGAGGTATTCCATGCAATTCGATCACCGAGAAGTATTGGCAGCAGCCAAAGACCACATTTCCATTGCGATGGGAGCGAAACCCAGCCGACCCCATCCGTTAGCTGAGTCCGTTTCACTGCGCGACATTTGCTATGCCCTTGGTAACAAAGTGCGACCGCAACAGGGCCATGAACAAGACAACGTTGTCCGGGCACGTGGTATGGCTACCGTCGATTTTTCTCGTTTGTTGGCCGAAGGTGCCTACGCGCCTACCGTGATTTCCTACGACAAGCAGGCGGAACACAACTTGTTTGCTGCTGGCGTCGAAGTGGTTGATTTCCGACCCACAAGTTTCCCGGGGATAGACAACGATCTATCTTTGGAACCACTAATGCAAAAAAGCGAAGTCAGACGCGGACTCGCAACCCTTGTAAATGGCGCTGCATCGGTGGGCTTGAGCACGTACGCAAAGGCATTCGAGATTTCCCGCGAAGCCATCCTGGCCGACCAGACTGAGGCGATTCGCAGCTTGTTTAGTTCACTCGGCACCAACGTTGCACGACTTGAGTCGCGGCTGATCGCAGCGTGTCTGGAGGCAGATGCAGCGATGGATGATGGGCATCCGGTTTTTCGTGCGGATTACAACAACATCCATGTTGCGGGCTTTTGCACCACGGCATTCGGTGTGGCTGCGGGAATGTTACGCACACAATTGACCAGCAGCGGCCAAAGGGCCGGCCTTCGCGCGCAGTTCGTGGTGTGTGCGCCGGATGTTGAATATTCGGCGAAGTTGACTCTGTTTCAGGCTGGTATGGACGTTCAAGTTGTTGCGCTGGCTGACCTTCCTGCTGGGCGATGGTATGTCATGGCAGACCCACTCGTTTGTCCCACGGTCGTTGTGCTGCGTTTACGCGGAGAAAAGCGACCAGTTCGAGTTGAAGAGAAAAAACGCCCATTTGGTTCCGATGGAACATGGGTGCAGGTTTCTGCCGACCTTGGAACAACGATTTTGTCCAGGGTTGGTATCGTTCGCGGCGGCGTCTGACATGCAGGATAAGCGCGGCTGCGCACCGTGTCACGTTGCAAATGTGGCGTCGACTGAATTGGCAGCGGACGTTGTTGGGGGCTCGCTCCTGGAACCCGACAGTGGCGAGCCAATTCACCATATTCCCGAACTACCGAAAAACCTGCGGCGTGTCCTACCTTGGGTCAGCATACCGGCGCGAAAACCTGGCATTGCTCGCATGGCACACCATGAAGCGGGGCATGTTGTCTTCCTGGAGTGGCTGGGCATTTGCGGCACAAGCGCCACAGCTACGCCGACCGGCGGTCTGACCCATTTGCCGGAGATTCAGAATCCGCAGCGGCCTGAACCCGAAGACGCATCGGGCGAAATTACCGCGCAAGCTGCGGCGGCATTTCATGCGGGCCTTATGGCTGAAATGTTGTACGCCCGTGACAAGTGGACGGCACCAATCCGCTACCCTGCGCACGATGACTATTGCCGGGCTGATGACCTGCTGTCTACCAAGTTCGGCAGGCAGTCGAGCGCTGCCCATGCGTATGCACAGTGCTTTGCCCTTCGCATCCTGGCGTCCCGGTGGGAGCGGGTTCGACAAATTGCCGGGCAACTTATTCAGAGTGGATCATGGAATGAGTCGGGCAAGTTGCCCATCAACCCCGTTGTTGTTGGCCGCGACGATTCAAAAACTGGCGCTCTTTCAAAAGTCACATCATCATGAATGCAAATACCCGACTCGGATCAATGCGCGTGAAAGAGGCCGTTGCAAGTGGCGCGGCCATGTGCAAGACAAGGCGCAAGCGTTACCAGGTTTGGGCGAATCCTGTTCGCTGGGCCTTTATGGTTGCCGACCACCAGGCGCAACTTGAAGAAACCCGAATTTCGGAACTACTGGCGATTACGGCAGTAGAAGCCGGTACAGCCAACGCCCACGACCTGAAACGTCTGGCGTTTATGGCACGCATGGGTCAAGAGCTGGCCAAGGATGGCGTTGGACCCGAGGTGCTGCCATTGTGTGACGCAATCCTGCGCGGTGGGTTCGATGCTGCCACATTGAGGGAGCTATTGAACCTGCACAACCAGCAGCGGGAGATTGCCACTCCAGCGCAGTATTTTCGGGCGATGGGGCGGCTCTAACGATCCACTGAGTCAGAGCGCCGGAGACGCGCATCGTGGCTGGCCTTGGGCACACCGCAGTGGCCACGCTAACGACCGACCAAGGTCAGAGCGTCTGAGACGCGCATCGTGGCTGGCCTTGGGCACACCGCAATGGCTGCGCTGACGCTCCACCAGGTCAGAGCGTCTGAGACACGCATCGTGGCTAGCCTTGGGCACACCGAGGTGGCTGCGCTGACGACCGACCAAGGTCAGAGTACCAGAGACGCGCATCGTGGCTTGCCTTGGGCACACCGCAATGGCTGCGCTGACGACCGACCAAGGTCAGAGTACCAGAGACGCGCATCGTGGCTTGCCTTGGGCACACCGCAATGGCTGCGCTGACGACCGACCAAGGTCAGAGTACCAGAGACGCGCATCGT
>JBPOIP010000167.1:0-21436 GCA_052034395.1 Pseudomonadota bacterium | reverse complement strand
GGTGGCTGGCAGGAACGCTGCCTCCATTTCAGCCAAAGCCTCTGCGGTGTACACCGCCAGTTTCTGCATGCTGGGCATGGACGAATGGCAGCCTGTGAAACCAAAGTTCATGAAGCCCGCATAGCTCTGGCAGGTGATGTTGAGCGCCTGCCCGTGGGTCACGATCGATGCGGGGTAGGTGGCCACCATCTCGGCTCCGCGGAAATACAGGGGCCGGTCCGGCCCCGGCACGTTGGAAATGGTGATGTTGAACATCGGCCTTACACGCCCGCCGATACCGGTGAGCAATGTCAGGATGGTTGGTGTCATCAACAGCACGGTGTATTGCATCATTGCCTGGCGCGGCAGTCCCTGCACATGTTCCTTTGCTTGTTTGACAGACTGACGGATAGCGTTCAGGCGCTCACGCACGTCCGACAGGTTGGTGCCCAGTGTGGAGACGATGAAGGTAATGGCATTGCCGTTGCCGGTGTCGCCCTTGGGGCGCACGGATACCGGAATTCCGGCGGTCAGGGGCTTGTCCGGCAGGTTGTTGCGCTCTTCCAGAAAGCGGCGCAACGCCCCGCCACACATGGCCAGTACGACATCGTTGAGTGTGCAGTCCGCAGCATGGGCCAGCGCCTTCATGCGATGGAGAGAAAACTGCTGGGTGGCAAAGCGCCGCTTCTCCCGCACGCGACCATTGAGTACCGAGCGGGGTGCATCGAACGGCAGCGCCATGTCCGCGCCGGTGCCCACCGCACGCTTGAACAGTTTGCCAAATGCCGCAGCAAGCTGAGGGACCGTTGTGGCCTGCATTCGCAATTCCTGGACTGCGCCGGCTATGGCGTGCGTTACCGTGGGCAGCAATGCCTCATGCCGCGCGCGGGCGTGGGTGCCAGGCTGTTTTCCGGAGGCCCAGAACGGCGGCAGGTCCATGCTCTTTGCACGGTCGTCTGACATGCCGGCCTGCAGCAACCGAACACCGCTGATACCGTCAATCAGGGAGTGGTGCATCTTGATGAACAGAGCGAAGCGGTTGCCTTCCAGGCCTTCGATGATGGTGCACTCCCACGGCGGGCGCGACAGGTCCAGCGGTGTGCTTTGGAGTCGCCCCACCAACTCTCCTAGTTCACGTTCCCCTCCGGGCCATGGCAGCGCGGCATGTCGAACGTGGTATTCGAGGTCGATGTTATCGTCCTGTACCCAGGTGCGCACCGGATTCAGGCTGAAGGACTGTTTCAGGCGCTGGTTCCAGGGCGGCGAAAACTGCCGGTGGCCACGAAACTCCGCCATCATCTTGCGCATGAAATCCATGGGCGCATCGTCGGGCAGCTTGAATTGCAGCAGGCCGCCCACGTGGTTGGGCGTGGCGCGCGACTCTGTGACGATCCAGGCGGCGTCCAAAGGGTTGAGGCGGGCGGAAATCATGGTCTTTTACGGCAGTGGCAGTCGGGTTGAAGGGATGCGACCCCGGCGACCGGGTCGCCGCAGGATGCGTGCGGAAAGCTTACACCGAGCGCGCGGATTCATGCACATGATTAACCCGTATACGGGGCTCCCGGATGCCGTTGCGCTACCATCGGTTCATGATGAACGAGCCCGATGTCCGACCGGCGGATGGTAACGATGGTGATTGCCTGGTCACGCTAGACAATGCTCTGAGTGCACACCGGCAGTGGAAAACCATCCTGCAGACGGCGGTAAACGACGGGAAAATTCTGGACGTGGAGACCATAGCGCGCGACGATTGCTGCGATCTGGGGAGGTGGCTGCGTTCGAACGGCCGCAGCCTGTACGGAGGCAGACCGGAATTCACCAATCTGATCAACAAGCACCGTGAGTTTCACAGCATTACCGGCGTTGTAGCCGGGTTCATCAACGCCCGGACGCATGGTGATGCAAGGGCGCACTTGCGTGGAGGCTCCCAATTTGCCTTCGCCTCGATGGAAGTGAGCATTGCGATTACGGCCCTGAAGGCCTATGTGGCCAGTAAACCAGCGTCGCTCAAGGGTGATAGCGACGAAATCAGTTGACCAGTTGCAGGGCAACTTCTGCCGGATCGAAATACAGGCAGGCGCGCTCATAACGCTGCACCTCATCAAACGGATAGCGGATCTTTCCATCAATTTTGACGTAACGCGGCCCGGATCCGATGGCTGTGGCCAGACTGATTGCGGACTCGGATCGTCCCCAGCGCCTGGCCAATTCATCGGTTGACAACATGTTGTCGGTGTGTGCGTTCATCTCATTTCCTGCCGGTAGCGTTTATGCACTGATTGTTGTACCAAGCCGACCATCGGGAAGTGAAGATATATGCGGTTTTAGGGGTGCAATTCCGGTACCGGCGCCGTTGAATCCAGTATTGATACCGGCTGCACCTGCGGAAAAATTTTCTGGGTTTTCGCGTGCAATCGTCCGCGGTCCCGTCCTCCAGGATGCGCAGGCCGGACTACGGCAAAAAAGGGTTCAGCCTGCGTTGAACTGGTCTGCGTTTTTGCCCTTGAAGGGCGCATAAAACGCCTTGATGGCCGCCATGTCGGCTTCAATGTTGCCGGTGGGGTGAAACACAGGCCCCAGTCCGCTGATTTTGCGTTCGTAGTCCATATAGGCCATGACGATCGGCACCCCTGCGCCGACGGCAATGTAGTAAAAGCCGGTTTTCCAGTACCGGGTTTTGCCGCGCGTGCCTTCGGGTGGCACCACAAGTTGCAATGGACCTTTGGCGTTCTTCATGGCTTCCACCGAGGCGGCGACCAGGTTGTTGGAGCTTTCCCGGGTGACCGGTATGCCACCTAACCACATCATGATGGAGCGAAATGGAAACCGGAACAGCTGGCGTTTTCCCATCCAGTAAATGTTCAGGTGCAACACAAATGCCACCATCAGGGTGTAGGGCAGGTCCCAGTTGCTGGTGTGCGGGGCCGCGATGAGCACGCACTTCTGCCCATTGGGGGGCAGTTCGCCCTCGACTTTCCAGCCGGTTAGCTTGAGGAAACCGATGGAAAGGCCGCGCAGGAGTGTGTTGACCACCGGTGTATCAAAAATGGTGAGGTGCATGGGGGAGGAAAAAGGTGGGCTTTGCAAATCATTGTCGCTGCTTTATTCCCGGGATTGCCTTACATTTTTCAGCTGGCAAACTGCCATGATGGAGAGACCGCCATGAAGAGAATGGATTGCCCCTGCGGCAGTGGACTGGAACTCGCCGGGTGCTGTGGCCGATGGCACGCAGGCCTGCAAACCGCAGCCTATGCGCCCACGCCCGAAGCGCTCATGCGTTCGCGCTACAGCGCCTATGCGCTGGGACTGATTGATTATCTGATGGCCACTTGGCATCCGTCCACGGCCCCGGGCGACCTGGAGCTGCAGCCGGTTAAGTGGCTGGGGCTGGAGGTGTGCCATGCCGCCGCAAACGGGGATGCCGGGGTGGTGGAGTTTGTTGCACGCTGCCGAGTGAACGGACGTGCCGAGCGCATGCACGAGACCAGTCGCTTTGTCCGCGAAGGAGGGCGCTGGTACTACATTGACGGGCAGTTCGCCGACCCGAACTAGGCCCAACCCGTGGGTCAGCTCAGGTGCTTGCCGGCAATGCCCGCCAGTTCAAACATGGTGACCTGTGGCTTGCCAAACACGGCAAGCAGTTTGGCATCGGCGTTGATGCTGCGCTTGTCTTTCGCGTCCTGCAGGCCATTGGCCTTGATGTAGTCCCACAGCTTTTTCATGACCTGTGGTCGGGCAATGGGTTCCGCTCCAATAACCGCAGCCAATTCGGCACTGGGTGTTTTGCCGGATGCGGCAGTGGTCTTGCGGGGTGCCTTCGGCTTGGTCGCCTGAGTCGCAGTGGTTTTGCTGGCCGCAGCTTTCTTTGCTGGGGTTTTTTTGGCTGTAGTCCCCTTGGATACTGATTTGGTTACTACTGATTTGGGAGCGCTAATCGTTTTTGCCGTCGACTTGCGGGGTGGAAACTTGCTGGGTGCAAACTCGAAATTGACCTTGCCGGCCTCCGCGTCCCAGGCCAGCATGGCCTTGAAGGCGCGCCGCGTGCGCATGGACACAAACTTCTCCAGCAGGTCGGTCTTGCCGGTGGCCAGCAGTTTTTGCATCTGCGCGCGTTCGATGGGCTGTTGCAGGATGATCTGTCCACTCTTGAAATCGCAGCTGGGTGTTGGGTGGGAGTGCGTGGGCACGGAGCGGTCGCAGACGTAGTTCTTGCCGTGCTCGAAAACATGGCCGCCGCATTTGGGGCAGGTGCCCAGAGTCTCCCGGCCTGAGAAGTCGATGATCTCGCCGGACTCCTCGGCAGCCTTGTCGTCGCCGAAATCAAATTCAAGTTTGTAGTTCTTGGTGTCGTCGTCGAACTTGATCACCATCTCGGCCACAAACGGCCAGCCGGCCTTGGATCGGAACCCATCCAACGGGCCAATGTGCCTGTCGCGCAGGAACTGCTCCACTTCGGCTTGCTCAAACGTCCGTCCGGCGGGAGACTTGCCAAACGAGAAGCCGCAGCCATCGTCATTGCCCGATGGTCCTGTACAGGTGTAACGGCGGTAATTCTCTTTCACAACACCACCGCAGTTGGGGCAACGAGCTTCCAGCGTGGCGTAGTCGCCGGGGATTGTGTCGCGGTCGTATTCCTTGGCTAGTCGGACCAGGCGCTCGGTCATGGCGGCAATCTCGGCCATGAAGCTGGTGCGGCTCATCTTGCCCTGCTCCATCTGTGCCAGTTTGTATTCCCACTCTCCGGTCAACTCGGCCTTGGACAGTTCTTCCACGCCCAGGCCGCGCAACAGGGTCATCAGCTGGAAGGCCTTGGCGGTGGGAATCAGTTCGCGGCCGTCGCGCAGCATGTATTTCTCGGCGATCAAGCCTTCGATGATGGACGAGCGTGTGGCGGGTGTGCCCAGGCCTTTCTCCTGCATGGCTTCACGCAACTCGTCGTCTTCCACCGTTTTTCCGGCGCCTTCCATGGCGCCCAGCAGTGTGGCCTCGGAGTATCGGGCGGGAGGCTTGGTTTTGAGTCCTTTGGGGTCGACCGGGTCACCCTTGACCTTCTCACCTGGCTGTACCGGCACGAGGTTCTGTCCTTTGTCACCATCCTTGGCGTCGGCTACTTCGTCAGCGGCTTCCTTTCCGTAGATGGCAAGCCAGCCTGGTTTGACCAGCACCTTGCCTTCAGTTTTGAAGCTGTGGCCCACTGTCGTGGTGATCCGAGTTGTCACCTGGTATTCCGCGCTGGGGAAGAACACCGCCATGAAGCGGCGGGTGACCAGGTCATAGATCTTCTGCTCTGCCTCGGACAGACCGCTGGGTGCCTGCAAAGTGGGGATGATGGCAAAGTGATCGCTCACCTTGGCGTTGTCGAACACGCGTTTGGTGGGCTTGACGTAGCTTTCCTTGACGGCTGTTGCGGCAAAGGGTGCCAGATGCCGCATGCCGCTATCTGCCAGCATTTTGAGCGTGTCCTTGACCACGGGCACGTAGTCTTCTGGCAAATTGCGCGAATCGGTACGCGGGTAGGTCAGGGCTTTGTGGCGTTCATAGAGGGACTGTGCGATCGACAGCGTGGTCTTGGCACTGAAGCCGAACTTGCCATTTGCCTCGCGCTGCAGGCTGGTCAGATCAAACAGCAGGGGCGACGCTTGCGTGGTGGGCTTGCTTTCTTCCGTGACCGTGGCAGGCTGGCCACGCACGGCATCAGCAATGGTTTGTGCTTCACGGGCGGACCAGACACGGTCGGACTTTTTTTCAGCATCGTCGGCATCTTTTTTCCATGCCGGATTGAACCACCTGGCCGGGTACTCGCCCGCCTGCGCGTTGAAGGTGCCGTGAATTTCCCAGTAGTCGCGGCTGACGAATTTGCGGATCTGCTCTTCGCGCTCCACCACCACTGACAGTGTGGGCGTTTGTACGCGGCCCACGGTGGTCAGAAAGAAACCGCCGTCGCGGCTGTTGAAGGCGGTCATGGCGCGGGTGCCGTTAATGCCCACCAGCCAGTCGGCCTCGGAGCGGCAACGGGCGGCGTCGGCCAGGGGTTGCATCTGCGCATCGGTACGCAAGTGTGCAAAGCCGTCACGGATGGCCTGCGGCGTCATGGACTGCAGCCACAGGCGGCTCACCGGTTTGCCCAAGGGTTTGGAACCACCAGCATATTGCTCGATCAGGCGGAAGATCAGTTCACCCTCGCGACCCGCGTCACAGGCGTTTACCAGCTTGTCCACATCCTTGCGCTTGGCCAGTTTGACCACGGCGTTCAGGCGCGTCTTGGTCTTGTCAACGGGCTTGAGGTCGAAGTGCGGGGGAATGACAGGCAGGTTGGCAAAGCTCCACTTGCCGCGCTTCACGTCAAATGCTTCCGGTGCCTGGATCTCAACCAGGTGGCCCACGGCGCTGGAGACGACGTAGGTGTCGCTCTCGAAATACTCGTCGTGCTTCTCGAACTTGCCCGCAGTGGGGGTGAGTGCCCGCACGATGTCTTGTGCCACGGAAGGCTTTTCGGCAATGACCAATGTTTTCATCTGACTACAATCCAGTTCTCGCGTGCGCACGCATGCGCACACACACGCAGGCACGCACATGCGCGCCCATACGGTTCACCATACCAAATTTTTGAGCCCGGTTGTCGGACGAGCAGATAAGAAGGAAGAAAAGTGAGCAAAACAATGCCCCGTGGCGACACCCGCCGCATTCAGGTCCGCCGCTCCGGTGTGCATGGCAAGGGGGTGTTTGCACTGCAGGACATTGGTGAGGGGGAAACCATCATCGAGTACGTGGGCCAAGTCATCACCTGGGCAGAAGCCCAGGCCCGTCACCCGCACGACCCCAATGACCCCAACCACACTTTCTATTTCCACATTGATGCGGACCATGTGATTGATGCGAAGGTTGGTGGCAACTCATCGCGCTGGATCAACCATTCCTGCGACGGCAACTGCGAAGCCGACGAGGTGGACGGGCGCATTTTTATCAAGGCGTTGCGCGATATTGCGCCGGGTGAAGAGCTCAGTTACGACTATGGCCTGATGCTGGACGAGCGCTACACCAAAAAGCTCAAGGCCGAGCACCCCTGCTGGTGCGGCGCCAAGACCTGTCGCGGAACCCTGCTGTCCCCTAAAAAGGGCAGGAAGTAAGACCTTGAGCGGCATTATTTGGCCCGGTGAGGCAATTTGGGAGGAGGTTTCCCCCCTGTTGCCCGGTTTTACGGTGGAGATCGTGCCTCAAATTGACTCCACGAACACGGAGCTCATGCGCCGTGTGCGTGCCGGACAGACTGAACCGGTGTTGCTGGTGGCGCACAGTCAGACCGCCGGCAGAGGTCGCCTGGGCCGGCAATGGCTGGACGGGGACGGCGCAGACGCGGGCGCGGGGGTATTGCCCTCCTTGCTTTTCTCGCTGGGGCTGCCACTGGCACCGGGGGACTGGTCCGGTCTGTCTCTGGCGGTGGGCCTGTCCCTCGTTGAGAGTCTGCACACGGACCTGCAGTTGAAATGGCCTAATGACGTCTGGCTGCAATCGCGTAAGCTGGCTGGCGTTTTGATCGAAACGGCCAGTGTGGGCGATGTCCGTTACGCGGTGGTGGGTGTCGGCATCAATATGGTTGCGCGCGAAGGCAGTGGCCTCAGTACGCCGCCGGCCTGGTTGTCCGAGGTTCTGCCCGGTGTGGATGCGCCTGCCGCATTGCAGCGGGTGGTTGGCCCGATGGTGCGGGCGATTCAGCGCTTTGAGTCGCACGGGTTTGATCCCTTGCGCACTGCGTTCCATGCGCGTGATCTGTTGTATGGTCAGAGCATCCAATGCAGTGACGGACTCACCGGTATTGCAGCCGGTGTGGATGCCAGCGGGGCCTTGCTGCTGCAAACAGCATCCGGATTGCAAAAGATAACCAGCTCAGAAGTCAGTGTGCGACCAACCCGGTTGGCTAGCCCAGGAAGAACGCCATGCTGAGACTCCTCGCGCTGATACTTGTGTTGGCCAATAGTTTGTACTTTGCGTGGAGCGCGGGCTATCTGGGTGCCGCCGGGTTTGCGCCTGTCCAGCAGTCTGAACGACAGCGGCTGCCGCAACAGATCCATCCCGAGGCCCTGCAGGTGCTGACGCCGCAGGATTCCAAGCGGCTCGCTGCACTGGCCCAAGCCGAGCAGACGCCCACGGAGTGCTTGCAGGCCGGGCCATTTGACAATGCACAGGCCGACCTGCTGCGCAAAGCGCTGGAGTCCCATCTGGCGGCGGGGGCCTGGCAGCTGGAACAGGTAGTGGTTCCAGAGCGATGGATCGTCTACATGGGCAAGTTTGCCAGCGCGGACGGCTTGGCAAAGAAGCGAGAGGAACTAGCCGCCATGCGATTGTTTCCACAGGCGCTGAAGAATCCCGATCTGGAAATTGGGCTGTCGCTGGGCGGATTTGATACGCAGGCTGGCGCTTTGGCAGAGTTGGCGCGCTTGAATTTGCGCGGAATCCGGACCGCAAGGGTCGTGCAGGAGTCCCAGCCAAGTCAGCAAACCAGGCTCAAATTGCCTGCGCTAACCCCGGAAATGAAGTTGCACCTGAGTGAACTCAAACCCGCACTGGCGGGCAAGCCACTGCACAACTGCAACACCGCTGGTGCCTGACGCACCATGGCGTGTCGCGTCCGCCGAGAGGGCGTGGTCAATCGGAATGCGCAAAGCGCACGGTAAAACAGGTTCCCGGTGGAGACTGACCAGGCCGGCTGTCTTCAATCGTGATAACGGCATGGTGCTGGCGGGCGATTTCCTGCACGATGGGTAGTCCCAGACCGGATCCGTCAGCCTCGGTTCCCAGGACACGATAAAAAGGCTGGAATACCAATTCGCGCTCGGCTGCCGGGATGCCGGGACCCGAGTCTTCCACCTGCAACACCAGAACCTTGCTGAACGGATCCTTCAGGATCCGTGCCGTGATGACCCCGGGCTTTTCAGCATTGGACGGCGTGTAGTTGATCGCGTTATCCATCAGATTCTGTACCATCTCCTGCAAAAGGGTGGGGTTGCCAAGCAGGGTGACATCATCACTTCCGGGTTCAGCCCCCTCGTAGCCAACATCGATGTGCTTGTCCATGGCGCGCGGAACGCAGTCCTGAACGACTTCCATGGTCAGAGCCACCAGATTGCAGGGCTGCTGGTTCATGGCGGTGCCACCGCTTTCTGCACGGGCCATGGCCAGCAACTGGTTCACCGTATGGGTGGCGCGAATGCTGGAGCGCCCGATCTGGCGTAAAGACTGTTTGAGGTCTTCCGCGTTGGCACCATCGCGTTGTGCCAGATCAGCTTGCATGCGCAAACCGGCCAGCGGCGTTTTGAGTTGATGCGCTGCGTCAGCCAAAAAGCGCTTTTGTGTGGCGATAGAGTCTTTCAGGCGCATCAGCAGGTCATTGACGGAGGACACCAGCGGAGCCACTTCGATGGGTACAGCCTGTGCGTCCAGCGGGCTCAGATCATCCGGATTGCGTGCGCGGATCCGTTCCTCCAGATGGTTCAGGGGCTTGATAGCCTGTACCAGCGCCAGCCAGACCAGCAGGACGGCCAGGGGCAGGATCACAAACTGCGGCAACATCACGCCCTTGACGATCTCGGTGGCCAATACGGATCGCTTGTCCATCGTCTCTGCGACCTGCACCAGCGCGGGCCGGATGTTGGGGGACTCCAGTCGGACCCAGGTATAGGCCACTTTGATCGCTACGCCACGGAACTCGTCGTCACGAATGCGCACTTCGCCAGGGATCAACTTTTCGTCGTCGGGAGGCAATGGCAGTGCTTTCTCGCCGCTGAGGTAATCGCCGTTGCCGCCCAGAACCTGGTAATAAACCGTGTCAGAGTCGTCGGCTCGCAACAATTCCCGTGCCGGAAGGGGCAGCACAAACTGTGCCTTGCCCCGGTTGATGGTGACCAGTTGGGCCAGTGCGCCCACGTTGTATTCCAGCGCGCGGTCAAAGGGCTTGCCTGCAATGCCCTGAGCCACCAGCCAGGTCAGGACGAGGCTAACAGGCCAGAGCAGGAGTAGCGGCGTCAGCATCCAGTCCAGGATTTCTCCGAACAGGCTGCGTTGCTCGCGCTGGAAGATCTTCACACTGCGGCCTTGCCCCATGGGATGAGAGACCCTTCAGCCATATGCCTAGTTGGGTATTTTTTCCAGGCAGTAGCCCAGGCCACGAACCGTTGCAATGCGGATGGGGCCTTTCTCGATCTTCTTGCGCAGTCGATGAATATAGACCTCGATGGCGTTGTTGCTGACCTCTTCGCCCCACTCGCACAGCCGTTCGACCAATTGGTCTTTGCTGACCAGCCGGCCGGCGCGCTGTAGCAGAACTTCCAGCAGGCCCAGTTCACGCGCTGACAACTCCACCATCTTGCCATCGATCGTTGCGACCCGGCCCGCCTGGTCGTAGATGAGTGGGCCGTGTTTGATGCTGCTGCTGGTGGCGCCCATGCCACGCCGCACCAAAGCCCGCACCCGTGCCTCGAGTTCCTGCAGACTGAATGGTTTTGCCATGTAGTCGTCGGCTCCGTAATCCAGTCCCTTGACGCGTTCTTCCACTGCGTCGGCGGCAGTGAGAATCAGCACTGGCAGGGATGATCCACGTCCGCGCAATTTTTTGAGTACTTCCAGGCCATGCATTTTGGGCAGGCCCAGATCCAGAATCAGCAAATCGAACTCGGTATTGGTCATCAGGGCGGCGTCGGCCTCGGAACCGCTCGCCACGTGGTCCACGGCGGCGCCTGCGCCACGCAATGCCCGCAACAGGCCATCCGCCAATACCTGGTCATCTTCGGCGATCAATATTCGCATGTCTGCTCCTTCGTTGTTAGCACAACAGCCTTCCATGCACTGCTGGGATTGGTGTTTTTCCTCATTCTAGGCGGCACCGACCCGCTGGTGCCGCAATCAGCATCCAATGCATCTCATTGACCACCGTAAGCCTCCAGGCCGATGGCAATCACGGTGGCCACTTCGTCCCCGATGGCCTGGCGCAACTCGGCTTCCGCCTGGGTCGCGGCATCGCGGTAAGCGTTCAACCAGGCCAGGCCGGTGTGGGTGAATCGGACCCTGCGCGCGCGGGCATCCGTGGGGTCCGGTTCGCGCGTGACCATGCCCCAAGCCTCACACTGGTCGACCAGTGTGCCCATGGCCTGCTTGCTCATGCCGGCGCGCTGTGCCAGCTCGGTAAGTCGTAAGCCATCAGGCTCAAGGTGTCGGGTGATGTGGATGTGGGCGGCCCCAACCTGGCCACGCGCTGCGAGATTGGAGAGCGCCAGTGGCACCGCCGGATGCTGGGACATCAACACCATGACTCTGCCGTCGAACTGCTCCAGTGCCTTGCGTAACCAATAGCCCAGATGGGCTTGGCGCCAATTGGCGGAATGTGAATCGTTGTCGCTGCGCATGCGTCAAATGGTAAAGCAAACTGACTAAAAAATATCATTGTTGACTTTCATTGGGTGAGATAAACTACTGTTCAAGTATCCAGCCTGTAATTAAACCCAATTACCGATTGATTCACTGATTTAGATTTTTAAAGGAGATTTCCATGGATGTATCCGCCAAGCCCCTTGCTGCCAACAGCGAAAAAACGAAGGCCCTGCAAGTTGCACTTGCCCAGATTGAAAAACAGTTCGGCAAGGGCACCATCATGCGATTGGGAGAGGGTGAGGTCATCGAGGACATCCAGGTGGTTTCCACGGGCTCGCTGGGACTTGACATTGCGCTTGGTGTGGGTGGTCTGCCCCGTGGACGCGTGGTAGAGATCTACGGACCGGAATCTTCCGGCAAGACAACGCTTACCTTGCAAGTGATTGCCGAAATGCAAAAGCAGGGCGGGCAATGTGCCTTTGTCGATGCGGAACATGCGCTGGACATCCAGTACGCCCAGAAACTGGGCGTCAATCTGCAGGACTTGCTGATCAGCCAGCCTGATACCGGTGAACAGGCACTGGAAATTGTGGACAGTCTGGTGCGATCGGGCGCGGTGGACCTGATTGTTGTCGACTCGGTCGCTGCGCTCACCCCCAAGGCTGAACTCGAGGGGGAAATGGGTGATTCACTTCCCGGGCTGCAAGCCCGCCTGATGAGTCAGGCGCTGCGCAAACTCACCGCGCACATCAAGAAGACCAACTGCATGGTCATCTTCATCAACCAGATCCGCATGAAAATCGGTGTCATGTTTGGCAGCCCAGAGACCACTACTGGCGGCAACGCGCTCAAGTTCTATGCATCGGTCCGTCTGGACATACGTCGCACCGGGACGATCAAGAAGGGTGACGAGGCCATCGGGAATGAGACCAAGGTGAAGGTCGTCAAAAACAAGGTGGCGCCCCCATTCAAAACGGCCGAGTTCGACATCCTTTTTGGTGAAGGCATCAGCCGTCATGGCGAAATTATTGACATGGGTGTCAATGCCAGTATTCTTGAGAAGTCAGGAGCCTGGTATGCCTACAAGGGCGAAAAGATCGGTCAGGGTCGCGACAACGCCCGAGAGTTTCTGCGCGAAAATCCGGGGCTTTCCACCGAGATCGAAAACAAGGTCCGGGAGTCGCTTGGCATTCCTTTGTTGCCGGTAACAACCGAACCCGAAGTCAAGCAGAAGTCTGTAAGCAAAAAAACCGATTAGCCCTTATGTAACAATGGCTTATTGCTATAACAATAGTAGCAATATGCGGCTTTAATACCTTCTGCTATCTGGTTCCAATCCATGGCCTTGCAACCCCCTTTGACCCTGAAAGGCCGCGCTTTGCGTCTGCTGGGCGCCCGGGAATACTCCCGGGCCGAGCTCGAGCGCAAACTGGCCCCGTTTGAAGATGAGCCGGGAAGTCTGGCCCGGGCACTGGATGATTTACAGGTCAAAGGCTTTATCAATGAGCAGCGCGTGCTGGAGTCGGTTTTGCACCGCCGTTCGTCCAAACTGGGGGTCCAGCGTATCCGTCAGGAACTCCACAGCAAAGGGTTGGACCCCGCGGCGGTCCTAGTAGCGGTAGAGCAGTTGCGCGCCAGTGAGGTAGAGCGTGCGCGCGAGGTCTGGCGCAAGAAGTTTGGCGAACCGCCTGCCGACACCACCGAGCGTGCCAGGCATATGCGTTTTTTGGCAAGTCGGGGGTTTGGCGGTGATGCGATTCGCAAAGTGGTGTCGGGTTGCTTGGGTGACGAAGAATAGCTGCCGTGCGAACGGCCATCAAACACCCAGCATCAATTTGAGGTTTTGTACTGCTGCGCCGCTGGCGCCTTTGCCCAGATTGTCCAGCCTGGCAACCAGCACAGCGTGGCGCGCCTCATCGTTTCCAAACACGCGCAGTTCCATCTTGTTGGTGTCGGCCAGAGTCACTGCGTCGAGCTTCAGGTCTTCGGTGGCGCGCTCCACCGTTACCCATTCGCTTGAGGCGTAATGCCTCTGTAGCGTTTCATGCAATTCCTTTGCCGTCGGTTGACCAGGCAATGTGTCGAGATGCAGTGGTAGCTGCACCAGCATACCCTGTTTGAAATTGCCCACCGATGGGACAAAGAGCGGCCGACGGGTTAGCCCTGCGTAACGCATGATTTCGGGAATGTGTTTGTGCTTCAGGCCCAGTGCGTACAACTCCATCGCCGGAGCCAGGCCGGCTTCGTAGGCTTCGATCATGGTCCGTCCGCCCCCCGAGTAGCCGCTGATGGACGGCAAGCAAACCGGGAAGTCGGCAGGCAGCAGCCCCGCGTCGACCAGTGGACGCAACAACGCAATGGCGCCTGTTGCGTAGCAACCCGGGTTGGCGACGCGACGGGCATGAACCACCGCTTCTTTTTGAGTCGCTGCGAGCTCAGGAAAACCATACACCCACCCAGGCGCTGTCCGGTGCGCTGTGGAAGCGTCAATGATGCGTGGGCCAAGTGCACCAGTCTCACGCTCAATGGCATCCACCATGGCAACGGACTCAATGGCGGCGTCATCGTGCAGACACAGGATAACGAGGTCTGCACGCGCCATGAGCGCCTTTTTTGCCAGCGCATCCTTACGCAACGCCGGATCAATGCTGATGATCTCCAGCCCGGCCATGTCGTGCAACCGTTCCCGGATTTGCAGGCCGGTAGTGCCAGCCTCGCCATCGATAAATACTTTCTTCATACCAATACCGCGACCGCGGCTCCGTAGAGACAGGCAAATCGGATCCAAAACCCGGCCGTAAGCTAGCCACAAGTTTGGTGCATTGCAACATGATACATTTCGAAATTGATGTGTCCAGTGTCAGCTTTGCGGCAGATTGATGTTGCAAACTGATGAACATTCTCCAGCCCCAAAAGAGACGTCATGAAAATCCACGAATACCAAGGCAAAGAAATTTTGCGCCAATTCGGTGTGCCAGTACCCCGCGGCATCCCGGCTTTTACAGTTCAAGAGGCGGTGGAAGCCGCTCAAAAGCTCGGCGGCCCCGTCTGGGTCGTGAAGGCGCAGATTCACGCCGGTGGCCGCGGCAAGGGCGGCGGCGTCAAGGTTGCCAAGACCATTGACGATGTCAAGCGCTTGGCCGGTGACATTTTGGGCATGCAGCTCAAGACGCATCAGACAGGCCCAGAAGGCCAGAAGGTCCGCCGCCTGTACATTGAAGATGGCGCCGACATCAACAAAGAGTACTACGTGTCCATCGTGACCGACCGCGCCACACAAAAGCTGGCGTTCATCGCGTCCAGCGAAGGCGGTATGGATATTGAAGAAGTGGCGCATTCGACGCCTGAGAAAATCATCACCGAGTTCATTGATCCGTTGACCGGTCTGAGCGCCGAGCAGGCGAAAAAGATTTCAGATGCCATCGGCATGCCATCAGATTCCACCGCGCAGGCAGTGGACATATTCCAGAAGCTCTACAAGTGCTACATGGATACCGATGCTTCGCTGGTGGAAATTAACCCACTGAACCGCGACAGCAAAGGCAACGTGATGGCTCTGGACGCCAAGTTCAATTTTGACGCCAATGCGCTGTTCCGCCACCCCGAAATCGTGGCTTACCGCGATTTGGATGAAGAAGATCCGGCCGAAGTGGAAGCATCCAAGTTCGACCTGGCCTACATCAGCCTGGATGGCAACATCGGTTGTCTGGTGAACGGTGCAGGTCTGGCCATGGCAACGATGGACACCATCAAACTGTTTGGCGCAGAGCCCGCAAACTTCCTGGACGTGGGCGGCGGCGCCACTCCCGAGAAAGTGACCGAAGCCTTCAAGATCATGCTCAAGAACACCAAGGTCAAGGCTATTTTGGTCAATATCTTTGGCGGAATCATGAAGTGCGACACCATTGCCACTGGCGTGATCACCGCCTGTAAGGCGGTAAACCTGAGCGTTCCGCTGGTTGTGCGCATGAAGGGCACCAATGAAGAACTGGGCAAGAAAATGCTGGCCGAGAGTGGTCTGCCCATCATCAGTGCAGACAGTATGGCCGAAGCGGCCCAGAAAATTGTGGCAGCGGTCAAGTAAGGCGGAGCACGAATATGTCTATCTTCATCAATAAAGACACCAAGGTCATCACACAGGGCATTACCGGCAAAACCGGCCAGTTCCATACGGAAAAGTGCCAGGAATACGCTAACGGCAAGAACTGTTTTGTCGCGGGCGTCAACCCCAAGAAGGCCGGCGAGTCCATCTTCAACATCCCGATTTATGCTTCTGTCAAGGAAGCGGCATCACAAACCGGTGCCACGGTTTCTGTGATTTATGTTCCACCAGCGGGCGCTGCTGCCGCTATTTGGGAAGCTGTTGAAGCGGATCTCGATTTGGCGATATGCATCACGGAAGGCATCCCCGTTCGCGACATGCTGGAAGTTCGCAATCGCATGAAGGCCAAGGAAGCCGCTGGAGGCAAGAAGACCCTGTTGCTCGGACCCAACTGCCCCGGTTTGATTACGCCGGATGAAATCAAGATCGGTATCATGCCAGGGCACATTCACCGCAAAGGCCGTATCGGCGTGGTGAGTCGTTCCGGCACGTTGACATACGAGGCGGTTGCGCAGTTGACCGAAATCGGTCTGGGCCAGTCCTCTGCCGTAGGTATTGGTGGTGACCCGATCAATGGCTTGAAGCACATCGATGTGATGCGCGCCTTCAATGACGACCCCGATACCGACGCTGTCATCATGATTGGCGAAATCGGCGGCCCCGACGAAGCTGAAGCGGCGCGTTGGTGCAAGCTCAACATGAAGAAACCCATCGTTGGCTTTATCGCTGGTGTGACGGCTCCCGCCGGCAAGCGCATGGGCCATGCGGGCGCGCTGATCTCGGGCGGTGCCGACACCGCAGAGGCGAAATTGGCAGTTATGGAGGAGTGTGGCTTTACCGTCACGCGCAATCCGTCAGAAATGGCGAAGTTGCTCAAAGCGTTGCTGTAGTAAGGCAATCTTCGACCGGAGGTGGCTAGCGCGCTAGACTTCCATTTGCAGGATGAAAGCGCTCCAAGCGTCAAGTTTGGGGCGTTTTTTTGTTTCGCCGCGGCATGTGTCCGTGGCTGCAGATGAACAAGTCACTTGTCGGAACGGGCGTCATCTGCTAATGTAGGTTTACGCATAGGTCGCGTGGTGGTTTGTCGTTTGTTTTGATTGCTGCCATGTGGGAGCAGGTGCAAATAGGGGTAGGGCTGGCACGTGGCGAAATCTTCATCATCCAAATTCAAGTCCTTTTGGCGCGCAGACTGGTTTGCCGGCATCGCAATGGTGTTTGCGGTCTTCGTGTTGCATCAATCAACCGACGTCATCGGAACGATGGAGAGACGTTTCTATGATTTCGCGAGTACCAGCACCACGCGTCAGCCTTCGGACCGGATCGCTGTAATTGCGATCGATGATCAAAGTATTGCCAATCTTGGACGCTGGCCGTGGTCGCGCGATATCCATGCCAAATTGATCGACCAGCTGGCATCTGCGAAGGCAAAGACCATCGTTCATACGGCATTTTTCTTTGAGCCGCAGGTGGATCCCGGACTCGTTTTTATCCGCAAGATGAAGTCAGCTTTGTCCCTGGGGCAAGAAGTCAATCCGACCAGCGAAGAAATTGGCAAATTGATTGTGGAAGCCGAGGAGGCCCTCGATACCGATGCGTTGCTGGCTGCGAGTATCAAGAAGGCAGGAAATGTCCTTGTGCCATCAGTTTATGTCTTGGGGGACCAGCAGGGTCGGCCGGACACCGCATTGCCCCCATTCGTGCTGGCGAACGCTCTGGATGATCCAAGTGGATTTTCGATATCCGCATCCCGTGGTCAGCAACCCATTGAATCCTTCGGCGCTGCAGCGGCTGGGGTTGGTCATTTGAACCAGTTGCAGGATGTCGACGGCGCAGTTCGGCTGGAGCCCCTGCTGATCAATTATTACGGCAAGGCAATTCCATCGATGGCTCTCCTGGCGGCTGCAAAAAGTCTCAACCTCTCAGCAACGGATGTGCGCCTCAATGTGGGCGATTCAGTCCAGATTGGCAAATTGAAGGTCAAAACGGATGAGTCTGCCCTCATGTTGCCGCAGTTCTACAAAGGACGAGACGGTAAGCCCGCCTTTGCGGTGGACTCCTTTTTTGACGTACTCACCGGAAAAATCCCGGCAACCAAGTACGCAGACAAAATTGTCATCATCGGCGCAACGGCCGCTGGTGTGGGTGTGCAGTTTCCGGTTCCCGGAAATCCTGCTTTGTCCCCCGCAGAAACCATTGCACACATTACATCCAGCATTCTCAACGAGCATTTCATCATCGAGCCCTCCTGGAGTATTTGGGCGACCCTGGCTGTTTTTCTGGCGATCACCGGGTATATAGTTTTCGCGTTGCCAAGGCTTTCGGCAGGTATGGCCGCTGTTGCCACGCTGGTGCTGTTTGGCGCATTGCTGATTGGAGAGTTTGGACTCCTCTCAGTAGCCGCGACGTGGCTAAAGCTGGTTTTCCCAGCAACCATACTGGTTCTGGGTCACCTTGCATTGACCACCAAACGGTTTCTGGTCACGGAGGCTGGCAAGGCGCAGGCGGACGAGGAATCTGCAGAAACCAATCGCATGATGGGCTTGGCTTTGCAAGGTCAGGGCCAACTGGACATGGCATTGGACCGGTTCCGTCGTGTGCCCATGAATGATGCGGTCATGGGAAATCTCTACAGTCTTGCGATGGATTTTGAGCGAAAACGCCAATTCAACAAGGCCGAGGCGGTGTACCAACACATGGCGGCATTCGACGAAAACTATAAAGATATCAAGGTCAAGTTAAACCGCGCAAAGAGTCTCTCCGAGACGGTCATGCTGGGAAGTGGTGGCCATCCCGGTGGCACGATGCTTCTTGATGGTGGTTCCGTGGAAAAGCCCATGCTTGGGCGATATCAGGTTGAAAAGGAGCTTGGAAAAGGCGCAATGGGCGTTGTTTATCTGGGCAAGGATCCAAAAATTGGACGTGTTGTGGCCATCAAAACCATGGCGTTGAGCCAGGAGTTTGAGGGTGATGAGCTGGTTGACGCGCGCGAACGGTTTTTCCGCGAGGCAGAAACAGCCGGACGACTGCAGCATCAAAATATCGTAACGATCTTTGATGCAGGCGAGGAACATGATCTTGCGTATATTGCAATGGAGTTTCTCAAAGGAAAAGACTTGGCGGATCACTGCAAGGCGGATCAGCTGTTGCCGGTTCCGGTGGTTGTAAGCATCGTGGCGCGGGTTGCCGAGGCGCTTTCCTACGCACACAAGCAGCACGTTGTGCACCGAGATATCAAGCCTGCAAATATCATGTACGAGTCGCAGAGCGATACCGTGAAGGTTACCGACTTCGGAATCGCCCGCATTACCGATTCGAGCAAGACCAAGACCGGATTGGTCTTGGGCACTCCCAGTTTTATGTCACCTGAACAACTGGCCGGAAAAAAAGTGGATGGACGCTCAGACCTCTATTCGCTGGGGGTCATGTTATTTCAGATGCTTTCAGGTGTTCTGCCGTTTCGCGGAGACTCGATGTCGGAGTTGATGTACAAAATTGCAAACGAAGAAGCTCCAGATATTCGTATCGTCCGCCCCGAGTTGGCGCGGTCTCTGGCGGATGTCGTCGCTTTGTCGCTGAGCAAACGACCGGAGACGCGCTACCAGGATGGGGATCAGTTTGCAGCGGAGTTACGCAATGCCATGAAACAGGTTCCCGACGAATTGCGGTCCTCGCTGTCCACCAGTTTGTCGAATGACTCCAAGAGTGGACTATCGGGTGCGTTTGCAGCCACCGTTCCCGCAACACCAAACCACAATGCTACGCAGTCTGATTTCATGGCCACCCTACCTGCAACGCCGACGCAGTTCGAGAAGACACACGTGCAAACGGTATCACCACCAGCGAACGGTGGGTCAGCCGGGAATGTGAAATAAAACAATAATGCCATGATGTACAAATTTTTTTCCAGGACTGACCCCGGCCGAATACGCGAAAACAATGAAGACTCGGTCGCGTTTGATGAGTCAGCATTGACGGCAGTGCTCGCGGATGGCATGGGCGGCTATAACGCAGGTGAAATCGCCAGCGGAATGGCCACAGCCTTCATCAAGTCGGAGCTGGGTCGTTGGCTCACAGAGGCAGGTGAAGGCGCAAAGTCCCGTGAGATTCGTCGAGCCATGGAAATTTGTGTCGACAATGCCAATCGTTCCATATTCAACTCAGCCAATTCCAATGCGCACTATGCCGGTATGGGAACGACCTTGGTGTTGGGTGTATTTCGCGAAGACAAATTGATCCTGGGTCACATAGGCGATTCACGATGCTACCGATTTCGTGGAGATCTGCTAGAGCAAATAACCAAAGACCACTCTTTGCTGCAGGAGCAGATGGATGCCGGATTGATTACGGAGGAGCAGGCCGCAACGTCTTCCCTCAAAAATCTGGTGACCCGTGCTCTGGGGGTGGATGAGTCTGTACTATTGGAAGTCAACGAGCACTTGGTGCAGGTGGGTGATCTTTACCTGATGTGTTCGGATGGTCTGTCTGACATGGTTGACGATGAAGCGATAGCTAAAATTGCAGGTTTGGAAATGCCACTGGATCAAAAAGCGAAGCAGCTGATTGATTTGGCCAATGACTGTGGTGGTCGGGACAATATTTCCGTACTATTGATTGAAGTGCATGAGGCTGTTGAAAAGCGCGGTTTAATCGCCCGATGGCTGGGGAAGTAGCGTGCAGCAGGGATTTCGAGAAACAAATTACAGGAAAAGGAGTCGATCATGCCGAAAGTGATCGTTTCGATCGATGAGGTCGTGATCAAAGAGGTTCAGCTTACCAAAGACAAAACAACCTTGGGACGCAGGCCTTACAACGATATTGTGATTGACAACCTCGCGGTCAGCGGTGAGCACGCTTCACTGCAGATGTCTGGTAACGAAGTGTTTCTGGAGGATCTCAATAGTACAAACGGAACCTATCTGAATGGCAAGGCCATCAAGAAGCAGCAATTGCAAAATGGCGATGCCATTGAAATAGGAAAGTACAAAATCAAATTTGTCGGGGACGAGGCGGCAGATAATTTCGACAAGACCCAGATTGTGAGGGCGAAACCGGCCGCTCCTCCAGTTCAGCCACCGCGCGCAGCAGGTGCCGATGCTTTCGGGCATGGACCCGTTCACGCTTCGATCAAGGTGTTATCGGGTGCGGCTGCTGGCCGTGAAGTGCAATTAACCAAGGTTGTAACAACTATTGGCAAGCCAGGTGTGGCAGTAGCCGCGATTACGCGACGCCATCAAGGCTTCGTTGTGCATCATGTGGAAGGCGCTGGCAATCCTACCCTGAACGGCTTGCCAATTAAGGCCGATCCGGTCGCACTGAAAAATGGCGATTTGATTGAGTTGGCAGGTACTCAGATGCAGTTTGTTCAAACCTGACAAGCCACCACCGCTAGGCAGCCCCCCGTTGCGCGCCAATCTTCAAGGTGATGCGGCATGAAAATGTTAGCCCGGCATTGGCAACGGATCGCGGTCACTCTGATTCCGCTTCTTTTGGCTTTGGCTCACGCCACATTCGTCGCGCCGATCGGCGTCTTGCAGCAACTCGATGACATTATTTATGACACCCGCTTGCGGGCGACCATGCCAAAAACGCTGGATGAGCGCATTGTCATCGTCGACATTGATGAAAAGAGCCTTGCTGAAGTCGGGCGTTTTCCGTGGGGGCGTGACAAGCTTGCGCATTTGGTGGATGTCTTGTTTGAGCAGCAGCGCATTGCGATCCTGGGCTTCGATATTGTTTTTGCGGAACCGGACGATAGTTCCGGACTGGGCAAACTGAACGAGCTAGCCGGCAGCGCGTTCAAAGATCAACCGGCCTTCATTGAACGTGTTCGGCAACTCCAGGTAGACCTTGATTACGACGAGCGGTTTGCCCGTTCGCTGGAAGGTAGGCCAGTGGTTCTGGGTTACTACTTCACCAGCAGTGATCGTGATGGCCATACGGTGGGCGCGTTGCCCGCTCATGTGCTGTCTGCGGCGGATTTCACTGGTCGGACGG
>JBPOIP010000176.1:0-26779 GCA_052034395.1 Pseudomonadota bacterium | reverse complement strand
GCGATGGGTTCAGGGCTTTGCCCGCGACACATGGTCGCTCCCAGTTGTCTTGTCTGTCAGTAGTTGCGGAGGCCGCCGATATTGCTGTCCTGGGTATGCGCAAGGCACTCATCGGCGAACGCCTGCCAAAGCGAATGCCAGAAACGATTTGAAGGAAACGAGGGAAATCACAGATCGTGAAACAGATACGAAGGGCAGCTACAGTACTGGTGATCAGCGCTTGCGCGGGTTTGATGGCTGGGTGTGCGTCATCCAGCAGGCATGCCAACTTGCCGCTGGGTGAACCGTACAGCCAAGAGGTTCCGCGCGCCGGGTTCCGGGTCTCCGAGGTGTCATCATGCGACAGGGCCGATGCCAACCCGGCCCGCTGTCGCAAGGAACTTGGCTTCGTCGGCCTGGCCATCTCAGGCGGAGGTTCGCGCGCGTCCAACTACTCGGCGGCGGTGATGCGAGAACTGGACCGGCTGGGCATCCTGCAGCATGTCACAACGATCTCCAGCGTTTCTGGCGGCTCGTTGGCAGCTGCTTACTATGCCAGCCGCAGCAATAGCGATCTGCGATTGCGCCAGCCGCAGCAGTTCTGGGACGCCGCCCAGCACGACCTGTCCAGAGATTTCCGCTCCGCATTCGTGGCCAAACTGCTGCGCCCCGACAACTTCGTCGCCTCCTTGCTTGGCCCGGTGGGACGCAGCGACCTGATGGCCCAGGTCTTCGACGAGCACATCTTTCACGGCCTGCGCTATGGCGATCTCGGCCCTATGGGTCCAAGCCTGATCGTGAATGCGACAGCCATCAACGACCTACACGGCGTCTTCAACAAGAGCGCCTGCACCAACAGGCGCACCTATGCGCACTCGATTCGCTGGGAGAGCGTGCCCTTCACCCAGGAGTTTTTCAACAAGTGTCTGCTTTCGAGCATGGGCGCTTATCCGCTGTCTAATGCAGTCGCGGCTTCCGCCGCGTTCCCAGGCCTGTTCAGCTCAGTGCCGCTGGCGCGCTTCGGCCCAAATGAAAACGTGGCGCAGGAATATCTGCATGTGATAGACGGCGGCCCGTCGGATAACCTGGGTATCGATGGTCTGCTGGGTGCATGGGCGGCCCGGTCGCGCAACCCTAAGGCCCAGCCGATCGGCCAGTGCTTGATCATCGCGGTCGATGCCTTTGCCTCGGGTGAGACCGATCTGCGCAACCTCAAACCCGACGCCCGCGGTGCTGTGGACCGCATCGTCGACACGAATTTCCTGGATTCCATCGACGCCATGCTGAGCCGACGCCGTCTGGAGACCCTTCGCAGCCTGGGATTACCGCCCCCGCAACTGGCGATGGACAAAGGCCCTCCAATTGCCGATTTCCCCATTGCTGGCCAGAGCTTCCAGGTAGGCGATCGAAAAAGGGTGGTCAAGGTGGACCCGTTTGCAGTGTTAGGCCGGGACATCTACTCAAGCCAACGACCGAAGAAAGCGGATTGCATGGTCTGGTACATCGGCATTGACTCTCTGCAGGACTTGGTGGCGCCGGATTGGGAATTCAGGCCGGAGCCCGACGTCCCCTACGAAATGGACCGCGATTATGACGACTACCGCGCCGCAATCGATGCGCATTTCTCCACCGCCGAAGCTTACAACCGCACGACTCTGTGGCAACTGGCCAGCCGTGTTCAGACCGACTTCAACCTAGTAGGCCCCAAAAACTGCAGCGCCAAGATGCTCAGCGAGGTTTTGTGGGCGGCGGGTAGCCATTCGGTTAACGCCGACGTGGAGTCGAGGCGCAAGGTTTGCGACTGGTTCGCCAAAGCGGGCTTACGCACCGCGCAGAACTGTGCTGCGCCTGTCGCCATGCCAACGAGAGCTTTTCCCATCCGCTACCACGCGCATCCCAACAGCGGGTATACGGTGGAATGCGAGTGAGTAGTCAAAGTTAGCCCCGCCTGATTTGGCCGCCCGTCCAGTGAACGAAAACACAAGGAAACCACAATGACTATGGACTCCGACTCTCTGAAGTTCCTCATTGGTGTCTCAGGCGCGTGCATCTCGTTCTGCTGGGGTATCTGGACCTGGCGCATCGCCCGCCAGGACAAGGTCACAGCAGATGAACTTGAAGCAGGAAGACTAGCGCAGACAAGAAGAATTGAGGCCACGCGGCCATTTCTGGAAAGACAACTTGAACTTTACGGAGAGGCGGCCCGCGTCTGCGCTCAAATTGCAGCTTCAACCGCAAACACAGTGGCGACCTCTCGGTTCTGGGAACTGTACTGGGGAGAACTGGCGCTGGTCGAGAACAAGGACGTCGAAGCTGCAATGGTCAGTTTCGGACAGGCCCTTTTCTATATGGCTGAGAACAGGTCTGAGCTCCAGCATCGCGCATTGGAACTCGCCAAGGCCTGCAGGATATCCCTTGCGCGTTCTTGGGGAGTCGAAGCATGGGTGACGCCGGACGTTGCTTCTTTGCGCATGAATCATGCAGCACCAACTCAACAGGCTTGATAGCCGAGGAAACCAATTTACGAGCATGAAAGCAGGATTGATCGTGGGCGCTATTGTTTCGATGGCAACTGGCGTTGCTGTGTCTTTGCATTTCTCGACAGCCGAAGAGCCGGAAATCGGGACTGCAATGGAGCGGTGTGTTACGCAACACCTAAAGGCCGTGCCTGGATACCAACGCCCTGGCGCTGCGGTCTTATTTACTGAACTCTGCCATGAAATATTGCGCAGCTGAAACAAGAGGAAACCAATGACACGCGATACGTTGATCCGAATAGCATTTCCATTCACTGTCTACGCGGGATTCGGATTGTGGGTTGGATGGAAGCTAGCTGGGCATCATGGTCTAGTGGCTTACAAGATCTTCAACGTAATCGGATACGTCATGGCATTGTTGGGTATGGTAGTTCTCTCACAACTTGTCGTTGAGAACGAACGATACAAAGCATTCATTCTCGAACACGTTTCGGAGCAAGTCTTTGCGTTTCTGATATGTAGTGGGGGCGCACTAATGTTGTACTCCTTGCACTGGGCAACCGGTCCTTCGTCAGTAGCCATTGAAGACTTCGGGCCGCGATACTTCTTTTATTTCGTTATGCCGTCAATGATGTTCTTTAACTTTGGGGTTCATGGTGTGGAGAACCCTTTGCCCTGGAGCGATAGAACGCGGTACACCGCTTTTGGTGCATATCTCGCAGGGGGAGGAATGATCCTACAGTGCTACTCCGCATTTTGTGACCTGATGGCATGACTCGTGGCAACCAGTAGAGAATGAAAGGAACGCATTTGTGAAACCAAAGGCCATGTTCACTGTAAAGCGCCGCAGCAAGCCTATGTTGGCTGTAGTAGTCGCTTATAACGAGGTATCAGAGCGAAAAGGAAAGGTCTTGGCGTCTGAACCAATTCGCAGCGACTTTTCGGTTGCTGATCTTGAGGCGGCAGCCAGACGGCTGGTGCCCCAAGTCAGTTCACATGTTGTGATTCTTCCAATTGGAATTGAACTCTAGGAGAACGACCCATGAATAACAAATGCGATGACCCGATTTGAAAAATTCACATCTTTTGTGCTCACATTGGTCGTCTTGGCATTGATGGTTGTATCTGTGGCTTGTGGACTTATGCTTGCGTCGATGTCAAATCTGCGCATTTACAAGGTGCTCAACATTGTCGGTGTGCTTTGGAGTATTTTTGGTCTTCTAACCCTTTCCTACCTAATCCAGACGTCGACCAAACTTCGGGCTTCGATTCTGAAAATAGCCTCTTACCTTTTTGGCATTTCTATGGGGCTTTTCCCCACAGGCCTTCTACTGGGGTCAGTTGCTGCATTGTCAATTGACTACCCTTCTTGCATGACCACAATGAAACTGGCCTCACTGCTGACGATACCGGGCGGCATTTCGATGGTCTTCTTTCGGACAATGTTTACGAGTCGTGGCAAAAACGCGCTGCCGCCAAAATTGCAATGCGAGCAACTTGGCGGCTACTTTCTTTTGGCCGGACTTGTAGCCCAACTTGCCGGCGCGGCGTTCGATCTTGTTGACTACAACGGATAACCAAAGGAAACCACATGATTCTTGTCCTAGACATTGAAAAATTGGCCAACTCAGTCTACTGGGTTCACTATTCTCGCGGTGGTGTTGAAGTCACCGCTCCAACGCAGCATGGATCTATAAGTGAAGCACTAGCCTTTTGCGGAGACGATATCCCTGCTGGATTTTCTCAGTACGTTGAGGTGCAATACAGCGGTGTTAACTCCGGAACAATTGCTGTAGCCAGGTTGCGCAACGAATCTTCACAACTTGCCGCCGAACTGGTGTCAATGGTGGCTGAAGTCGCCGCGGCTCAAAGCGTCGCGTAAAGGCGAAGGAAAACAATGACCACTCGAAAAGTGAGCACCTTTACAAATGGGCTAATTCCATGGCTTGCGTTGGCTTTGATCAGCCTTGGTGGGTGGCTAGCCTATGTAGACCGCCTGGGTAGCGCGACGATTTGTTTTACGGTCGGCATTCTTATGTTGCTGGTTGCGAATCTTGATCGCATCGAATCGTTTAAGGGACTAGGCATCGAGGCCAAGACCAGGGAGTTGAAAGAGACGATTTCAGAAGCAGAGCAAACGAATGAAGATCTTGTGAAAACGCGCGAGGAGCTCGCTACGCTAGCGGAGACATTGGATACCAGGATAGCGGAGCTAAAACAGCAAATGGAGGATTTGGAAGAAAAGGCCGAATTTGCAGAAGCTATGGCGGCTAGCTTTGCACATAAAAACTTCGGTGGACTCTGAGATTAGGCCATTGCACTAGGAAAAATATGAACGAAACCGAGTTGACCAATAAGGCGATCACATGGTTGGGCATGCAGTGCAAGTCGTCTACCAGCACGCGCCTATTCACTCCCAAGGAAGTTGCTGATGCCGTTGGTGGCTACGCAGGGTCGATCGGTAAAGTTCAAAGCGCAGTGGTCGCTGAACTCATTGGGCAAGGATTCGCTCTGAAGTACCTTGCCGGCAAGAAACCTGTCTTTCAATTGGCCGTTCGGAAATAGAGGAAACCATTTCGTGACGAGTCCAGCCCTCAGACACGAGATCGCCCAAGCAAGGGCGTTTGCGCCCCATGAATTTCATAAAGCGCGGCTGTGTGCCAATGTGATCTTGTCGGCCATTGACGGTGAAAGCGCTATGGAGTCAGCCGTGGCACAACTCAAGCAGGGCCTTGGCAACAATTGGTCACCCGTTACTGCGCTTCAGTTCATGTCGGGCCGACGAGGAGAATTTGCCGTTGATTGCGCAGCGCCTAAAGAGCGAGCCCAACTGTATTTGGCCCACCTGGCGGCGAAGCAGGTTTGCAGCGATGAAGGTCTTGGCGCAGTAGCGCCGCCCGATGGCATCGACGTAGCCAAGCTCCATTCGCTTGTTGCCGCCGTCAAGGCACATTTTCAGTGAAGGAAGCCATGGAGTGCGTCGACGTCTACCTCGTTCACGGAACATTCGCTCCAGATGCTGAATGGACCGGGGAGGGCTCGCTGCTACGTAAGGCAATCGAAAGGGAGCTTCCTAACGCACGGGTTAAGTTCCACTCGCCGCAATGGACCGGCCGGAATAGCCACTGCGATCGAATAGAAGCCGGAAATGAACTCGTCAAGGAATTGACTCAGCACGCAACCTCAGGCGGGACTGCATGCTTTGTCATTGGACACAGTCATGGGGGCACGGTCGTTGGACATGCCATGCGTCAAAGTCCAGAGCTTTGCAAGCTCGTGGACGGATTCGTGCTGATGTCTACGCCTGTCATACATGCCAAGATGCGCGCTGGTTCACAGTTCGTAGTAAATGGCTTGGAGAAGGTACTTGACGTTGGCATGGCATTGCTGCCGCTCATTTACTACTTCGGAGCATTGATGCTGAGTAGGAAAATCGGGGTCGAGTTTCCTCCCGCGATATATTTTTACACACTGATTTTCTTCTGTATTGGACTAGCCATACGTGATTCAATTTGGTACGGTGATGGATGGTGCGACATCAAATATGAATTTACTTGTTGGTGGAGGGAGTGGGGATTCTTAATTGTTGGCAACACTAGTGGTGTTGTGACTTGGATATTGATCGACTATGGAGCCGTATCGACGTTTTCCAAGTGGCTTGTTTCAAGTATTGCCACATTCATCATTGGGTTCGCTTGGATTAAGCTCGGCCCACGAAATCCTGCTCATGCACCGAGAGAATATAAATCGACACCGCGCGTTTTGAAAAAGGCTGAAAATCTAGTCAACGAGTTGGCTTGGCCTCAGATTGATCCATCGAGGGTAATTTTTGTGCGGGGCGGAAGAGACGAAGCAAGCGGCGCTCTTACTTATATTCACCTAACCAAGAAGATATGGGATCTTCTCGCTTCAATTCCGTACAGATTATTTTTGTATGCCAATCCGTTTGAATGGCATGAAAACACGAGGGCCATGAGGCTACGCGAGAAGAACCTGTATTTATTCCTCCTGTTGCTTCTATGGGCACCAGTTGTTGGAGCATTGATTAGCCTATTTGCAGTTATCGGATTCCACATATTGTCAAAACTGACGACAACAGACTATTCCGGGGTAATAACTGCTCTCGATGGTGCGACAGATGTGTTCACCGCGACAAGTGTTGTGCAAATGGCGAATCAGGCAACAGGGGGCCTTTTTCTTGTGGTTCTTCTGATCTTTTTTGCGGGATTGCTTGGCCAAATGCCGTTCACTCGCGCATTCGGGGCGTGGTTTGCGTTCTATGGGGCTTTGGTTGAGTTGTCCGTTGAAGCTGTGCCCCCCGGCAACTGGACGCTATACCAAGTTAAGCCCGACGACACGCAACGACCGGAAAGTCTCGAACATCGAGGCGTATCGCTTGAGCACTCCGTGTATCTCAATCCGCACGCCTGCAAGGTGATTTCAGACTGGATAGCGCTTCGCGTCAATGAGAGGCGTAAACGAGTTGGACGCAGCAACACCGATGGCGACGTGCAGGAACTGCCGTCAGAGTGCAACGCGCGCTTGCTCCGATGACGGCGAACAGCGAGACGCCGCCGGAGTAGTCCGCTAGCAAAAGCGGTTAGAACCTAGCTCTGTCGCAAAATTGAACAAAGGAAAACATCAAAAAGCACTTGCTGTTGACGCCAGCCGAAAACTGACCATCTAAACGGAGAAGTGCCAATCCAAAACTGACCAGGGTGTTCCACTGACCTGCTGAATATTTCAGCAGGTACTTAAAAGGTGATCACCATGGAAATGATAGGCAAGGTCACCGGGTAAGGTGAGCGCTCCGCAACTGAAAACGCAACTCCCCATTGCAAACTTTTTTAAAGAGGCAGATACTGCTTGCGCGAACAGCAATCCCTGTTGTATCGCCCATCATAGGAGGGGAGTTATGACGACACGTCGTTTGGCCGGCCTTGTGCTGGCGTTTTCCGGTATGGGTCTTTTGGGTGGATGCGCAAGCGTCATCTACAAAGATACCGCCACCACTTTCACCACCTCGGGCAAGGCGATCCTCAAGCAGTACAAGGACTCCAACAAGTCCCTGCAATTGTCTGATGACGCCATCAAAACCAATGCCATCGTCACTGACACATCCAAGCAATGTCCGCTGCAAGAGGACAGGGTCTTTGTTCGACCGAACCAGTTCCAAAGCAAGGCAGTAGGCAGCACTATTGGCGCTGCACTGACGCGATACAAAACAGCACTTCCTGCTGACTGCACAGCAGTGGTCAGCTGCAGAGAAAATGAGTCGAAATCCGTCTGCAAGTCAGCCTGTTACTCACTTGAGGAAAAGGTGTGTCTGTCCAATTTGGAGCGTTTCTATGCAAACGACATTGAGGCCAAAAAAGACGGGCCAGACGAAGCATTGACTAAGGAATCAATGAGCTATGCGAAAACCTTGCGTCAGATTGAATACGGGCGGGCCTACCCTTTCGAAAACAAACTCTTGAAGGTGCATTTGACAGCACTTACGGGTTACCTTGACGCCCTCGGAAAATTGGCGGAGGAACGAAAATCGGAAATACCAGATGCTTTCGCAAATCTGTACAAGTCGGTGGATAAAGCCAACAAGGATCTCAAGGAATTTTCAAGCGGCAAACTAGTCGTGGTGTCGGCTGCTGATTTGGCCAATGTGAAGAAGTCCACCGATGCCATTGGCGGCTTCCTTGGACATCTCGACAAACTGCAAAAGGCCGCCGAGGACGTGAAGGAGATTAAAAGACTGGTGGTGGAAAACAAGGACAAGTTTGAGCCACTATCCAAATCCATTCAGCCATTGATTTTGGCGGATGGGACATTGGCTTGGTTGCGAAACCAGCAGGCAATTGAACCTGTGATGAAAGAAATCTCCCAAAAATTCAATGCCACGACTGATCCGTATGCCCGCCGAGGGGTTTTGGAAGAACGAAGAAAGGTCAAGGAAGGAATTTCCGCAACCGATCCATCGGAAGCGATCACTGCTCTATTCGATGCGATGAATAAGTCCCATGCTACTTTGGTGCAACTCATCGTGAATCCTAGCGATGAGCAGCTAAAGAAAATCCGCAGCGAACAGTTCGATTCCTTCCTGTCTGTAGTGAAGGAATTGATTGATGTAATGGCATTGATTTAACGGGAGAACATGATGGCTTCAAATACAGCCGCTGCAGCGGTATTGAGCAAACTGGTGGCTTTGGCAAGAGCCTTGTTGGATGTCAAGCTAGGCCGCCCGGCACCTTTCTCTACAAAGGATGATGAATATTTAGCCAAGACGTTCAACACCTATACCGACTTGGCGATGACTTGGCGCGATGTGAATGATTGGTCCACTGTGAAAAATGAAGATGTTGAAAATGCACTGCAGGCGGTGAAAGTTGCCTTGGATGCTCTTACATCTTTGCTGCGCAGCAATTCGACCCTTATCACCAAGCAAGAAGTGAAGAAGAAGCTTCGTGATGCAGAAAGGGCTGTAGTGAAATGCCTCTAGGTATCTGGAATCACTAACAACTCAATACTGTCACATCGGGCAGTGGCCGCCTGAATGGTCAGTGATTTCCTGCATACGCAGCGAGTGGAACGATGGCCCCAGTTGCTCCTGCCAGCATGCTGACGGGCTGGGGGTGTAAGAAGTTTTGTGTAAACGGTCTTTTGGCAGGAAACTGCCGTCTTGCATGGAGCAATGATGACCGTAGAGAAGAATCCGTTACCCACAGAACTTATAGACGCACTGCTGGCGAACTACAAAAAGCCTGAAGATTTGATTGGCCAAGATGGCATCCTGAAGCAACTCACCAAAGCCCTGGTTGAGCGGGCCTTGCAGGCCGAGCTGACCGACCACCTAGGTCATGGCAAAAACCAGGTGTTGGCCAATGAGGCCGGCAACACCCGCAACGGGCGCAGCAAGAAGACCCTCAAAGGCGACTTCGGTGAATTGCCCATTGAAATCCCCCGCGACCGGGCCGGCATGTTCGAGCCACAAATCATCACCAAGCACCAGACCCGCTGGAGCGGCTTTGACGACAAGATACTGTCGCTGTACGCGCGGGGCTTGACGGGGCGAGAGATTCAAAGCCACCTGCAGGAAATGTACGGTGCAGAGGTGTCGCCCACGCTGATTTCTTCGGTGACTGACGCTATTCTGGATGAAGTCAAAACCTGGCAGTCGCGTCCCCTGGCTGTTAAAACACCGTTGCATTGAGCCATTGCAGCAACTTCTTGTAATCCTGAAAGGAGTGCGCGAGGGCCAGTGCAATGGCAATGACTGCAATGCGGTATTCACGAGCATTGAGGGCGCGGCGGCGTTCGACGTCACACTTGAAACCGTTGTACGGATCTGGCTTGTGGGCTCTAGACATGGGCTGACTCCAAATTAGGTTGCGGATGGAGCAAGTCTCACGAAATAGCTGTGACAAAAAAAGGGGGGTTTTGTCACTACCTTTTTCAAAGAAACCCGCTGCCCGCACTGTCTCGGATTTAGGTGCTGCCCAATAACTAAAGCGCTTTAGAAATTCGTTTGACTCGGGTTATTCGCCACAGCGTTCTCACTCGCTAAAGGGTGCAATTCCCATTCGCTCAGCACGCCGTGAAGACTGCACGTCTTCAGTGGTGCAAGGGGTGACCGCACTGGCGAACTACCCCCCAGCTTGCTTCGCTCAACGCTGAAGAAAAGTTGGATCAAATGACAATATCACTGTTGATAACATATTTTATCGATAGTAAAATAATCACCACCCCAAACCCGCAAAGTACCGCCTTGCAGCCGTATCCTTTAAGCTCACCCCAGCTGCGCTGGCGTGGCAGATTCGATTTCATCCCCTTCATCATGACCGCCGTCGCGCCCCTGTCGACCAACGCCCTGACCGACCCGCAGTTTCAGCGACTGCAGGAGGTCCCAGCTGAGGCCCAGTGGTTTGCCAACATCGCCAACCCGCAAACCCGGCGCGCCTATGAAAATGACATTCGCTCCTTCATGGCTAGCGCTGCCATCACCCAACCCCAGGATTTCAGACTGGTGACACGCAGCCATGTCCTAGTCTGGCGCGCTGATCTGGAAAAGCAGCAACTGGCAGGCGCCACCATCCGGCGCAAATTGGCGGCATTGGCGTCACTTTATGAGTACCTCTGCAACGCCAACGCCGTGCCCCACAACCCGGTCAAAGGCGTACGCCGCCCCAAGGTGGAAAGCCAGGAAGGCAAGACGCCGGCGCTCAGTGATGCGCAGGCGCGGGCGCTTTTGGATGCCCCGCCCATCGATACCCTCAAGGGCTTGCGGGACCGCGCCATTCTGAGCGTGCTGCTGTTTCACGGTCTGCGCCGCGAGGAGTTGACGACCTTGCGGGTCAAGGACTTTGGACAGCAACGTCGGGGCGTTGTTCACATGCTGATCCATGGCAAAGGGGGAAGGCAACGTTTCCTGCCGATTCATCCCGAAACTGCAAAGCTGGTTGCGCGCTACCTGGCGCAGTCGGGTCATGCCAATGACAAGGACGGTGCTTTGTTCAGGGCGGTTGCCAAAGGTGGGATTTCGGGGGCCGGTCGGGGACTTAGTCCAGGCGGCGTGTACTCGGAGGTGGTCAAGCGCTACATGGCGCAGGTCGGTATTTCCGGTGAAAACATGGGACCACATGCGTTGCGTGCCACCGCTGCGACGTCCGCACTGGAGCATGAGGCCGACCTCAGCCAAGTGCAGGCTTGGCTGGGCCACTCGAATATCAGCACGACGAAAGTCTATGACCGCCGCGATGCGAAGCCTCAGCAGTCACCGACTTTTAAGGTGGCGTATTGAAGGGCGTGACAAGTGGATCATCGCGCGTGTACTCTATGCTGGAGGGCAATGAAAGCGATTGCATGAAGACCCCTTCCCCGTTGCACTTCCTGGAACTGGAAGGCGTACTTGTCATAGGTGGTTCCAAGAAAAGGGAGTTGGTTACGTACGCCGTAAGCGACATTGGACGCGGAAACTCGACTTAGCGTGACCATCAAGAAACGTGGGAAGGACTTTTTGCGGCAGAAACCGGTGCGCCAACTCAAGTCAAGGCCCTTCACGTCAACTGCAGTATTGCCTCGCCAGCGACTGGGTGGGCAAAAGGTATTGCTGATCTGATTGAAGCAAACACCTACAAATCCCAGCTCGTCACCGTCGCCGGCTTGAAGCGTAAGCGGGTACTGATGAGCTGCAACTTCCTGGCTCACCGTTGGCAATCTGCCTTTGGTATCAACAAATACCGCAACACATCAAGCCTCCACCTTCTGCCTCAATTCATCGTTGGTAGTAGCCAACCGCCACCATGTAATCACCCACTCGTTGTATGTAGCTTGTCTTGTTTTCTTTCTTACCAGTGACCTGGTTAAGCCATTTGTAACTCAACTCACCCCGTCCTTTAGCACGTGCGATGCGCACCATTTCTTGAATGATGAGTTTGCCATCTGGATCCTTCAGGTCCTTCACATTCCGATTGATGAGCCTGGGCATGGAGCCATGTGCTTGCATGACCATGGTATCGAGATCCACTACAAAGACATACAAATCGTCCTGAACAAAGCCACCGTTCAAACTATCAAAACGCTCAAAGGACATTTTTCCTTCAAGCTTGACAGCATCAACTGCCTTGAGCAGAAGTGTTTTAGCTTCTTGCGCTGTTGCGTGCGCAATGTACTGGCCGACAACCACAATTGCATCATCCACCTGCTTGAAAAAAACCACCTTGCGCTCAACCGCGCCATGCTCCCGATTCAGCCATCGGTACTCAACCGTACCGCCACCCTTGCTTTTTGCCAGTTCCACCATCTCCCTGATGAAAGATTTTCCCTCAGGGTCCTTGAGATCAAGAATGTTGCGACCCACAAGCGTGACCGATGGCCCACCACTTGCGAGCATCAGGCCCTTATTGTCGATCACGTAGACATAAAGCTCGCCATCCAGGAATTCGCCGGTTCGCGAAAATGCGGCCAAGGCTTGCTTGCCGTTTTTCTTGTAATGCGACACAGCACGGTCCAGCATCTCCTGGGCGCGCACGGCATCTTTGGTTTCCTGGCTTGAGACCGTAGACGGTGGTTGCTGGGCAAAGGAATTTTCAATAAAAACGGATGCAACGCCCCAGAGGCACAGCGCACCAAGTAATCGAATGACGGATTTCATTTGGCACTTTCTGTGAAATTCGAATCAGAAGGCAATCATCATACCCACCAAACTCTGCGTCTTCATTGCACAGCCTTATTGAATCCGCAACAGCTTTTTGTCAACCTTATTGGAGGCATTCACAGGCAATGATTTGAAGAATCGAACCTTTCGTGGCACTTTGTAGTTTGCCATGTTGTCACGCGCCCAAGCGACAAGCTCCTTCTCCGAGAGAACGGCCCCTGAACGCAGCACTACACAGGCACACCCAACCTCGCCCATACGCTCATCAGGAACACCTATCACCGCCACCTGGGCGATGTCTGGATGTGGGCTCAGTAGGCGCTCGACTTCTGCAGGATAAACATTGAACCCGCCCACGATGAACATGTCTTTGAGACGGTCAGTGATGCGCAAATAACCCCTCTCATCGAGTACCCCAACATCGCCTGTGTGTAACCAGCCATCAGCGTCTATCGCCTCGGCCGTCGCTTCGGGATCATCGAAGTAACCCTGCATGATATGGTAGCCACGCAGTAATACCTCACCGGGCTGTCCAGGCGGCACGCGGGCACCTTGCTCGTCGGCACAGCAAACCTCGGTGCCTGGCAAAGCGCGACCACACGTGCCAGCAACAGTCTCAATGCTGTCACCAGGGTCACACACGGTGGCGCAGCCCCCGCATTCGGTCAGGCCGTAGGCGGTAGTCACGTTCGCAATGCCAAGCTCATCGCGCATGCGAGCAATCAGTACCGGCGGCACGGTGGCCGCTCCGGTGACTGTGGCGCGCAGTGATGAAATATCAAAGTCCTTCAGCCCCGGGTGGCTCAACATGGTCAGGAACAATGTAGGTGGCCCAGGCATGAAGTTGATGCGGTCACGCTGGATACGCGTAAGCACTTTTTCGGCGTCAAACACCTGCTCGGGGTACACCGTGGCCCCACGAATAAAGGCCGCCACCCAGCCCGCCTTATAGCCAAAGGTATGAAAGAAGGGGTTGACGATCAGGTAGCGATCGCCCTCACCCAGACCCACCACCTCTGACCAGGCATAAAACGCGCGAATCGTCGGCCCGTGCGCCGCCATAACGCCTTTAGGGCGACCGGTAGTTCCTGATGTGAACATTAGGTCGGCGGTGCTGTCAGCGCTCAGGGTCTGCTCACGCTCCAACACACGTTGCCGATCAACCGAACTGCCTGTATCCAGGAAGTCGCTCCAACACATGTCACGGGGTTGCTCGGATGTCCCGCGAAAACCCTCTCGCAACACAACAATGTGCTCAAGCGTGCTCGGACGGTGATCCTCCAGCAAAGAAGGGTAGTACTGGCCCAAAAAATCACCGACACAAAAAAGGATCTTGGCGCCACTGCGAGCCAAAATGTCCGCGGCTTCGGCCCCCTTCATGCGGGTATTGAGCGGGACCAGCACGGCGCCTGCGGCGTGGGTGCCGCAGGCCGCAAGAATCCACTCATGCACATTGGGCGCCCAGATGGCGATCCGATCACCTAGTTGTACCCCCTTGGCAATCAAGCTACATGCAACGGTTTCGCTGGTTGAAAGCAACTCAGCGTAGCTGATCGTGAGCCCCTCATCGATGATGGCGGCACGCTGCGGAAACTGCGCGTCAGCCTGGCGGATCAAGGCGGGCAAGGTAGCAGGTAATGGCGTCGACGCAGATACCGGCGCGGTGTTAAAGCTCATTTGATTACTCCGGAAACTTGATGCGTAGACGGGTGCTAGTCGGTAGTGCCTGACAGGCAAGCGTCCAGGACTTGGCCAGGTCTTTTTTGTCCAGCACTTCGTTATGGCGCAAGTGCACACTGCCCTCCACCACTTGGCACATGCAAGAGGCACACATGCCGGCCTGACAGGAAAATGGTGCCTTGATGCCGGCGGCCAGCGCAGCGTCCAGCAGGGTCTGGCTACCGCCACATTGAATCTTGTGCACGATGCCATCGAGTGAGAGCTCGACTTCGGCCTCGTCAACCGTGGGAGCAGGCGCTTCGGCCGCCGCCGTGGCGTTTAGTGCCGCTGTGTCTTCCTCGTCGGGCAAAGAGGCAAAACGCTCCACATGAATTCTCTCGGGTGCCATCTCCACCGCTTGCAGCGCGGCGACGGCCGCATCCATAAACGGGCCGGGACCACAAATGAAGGCCTGTGCAGAGCGGAATGGCTTGGTCAGTTCGGCCAGTTGCGCCACCGAGGGAATACCTTGTACGGAATCAAGCCAGTGGATCACCTGTAACCTGGAGGGATGCGCTGCCGCGAGGGCCTTCAGTTCATCGCGGAAAATGACCGAGCGTTCGTCACGGTTGGCATACAGAAGCGCAATGCGGCCTTGACCCTGAATCAGGGCCGAGCGCAGTATGGAGAGCACCGGCGTGATGCCACTTCCGCCCCCCAACAACAGAAAGTCGCCGTCCAGCGATCGCGGCGTAAAGACGCCAGCGGGCGGCATCACCTCAACGCGGTCGCCAATCTTGAGACCGTTGCACATCCAGTTCGAACCTCGCCCCTGGGGTACACGCTTGACTGTCACCCGCAAGGCGCCGTCCACCATCGGGGCGCTGGACATCGAATAGCAACGTGGCACATGGCGGCCTTCAACCGGCAAGCGCAGCGTCAGAAATTGGCCCGGCTTGTACCGATAGAGACCAGCCAACTCGGTCGGCACGTCGAAGACAAAGGACTTGGCATCATGCGTCTCCTCAATCACAGCACTGACGCGCAGCGCATGGTATCGGGAAGCGGTATCAGCACCCATGCTTACAGCCCCATGCCAAGTACCGCATTGTCTGCGTGCATCTCAGTGCCACTTATCACGCTGGACTCGTCAGAAGCCAGGAAAAGAATCAGTTGTGCAATGCGCTCGGGCATATAGGCCCGCCCGCCGCGGTTGTGCTGGGGGTCGTGCAAAACCATCTCTTTGGTCACACCGCGCGGCAACGAAGCCTCCATCATCGGCGTATAGATGCCATCCGGGTGGATCGAGTTGACGCGAATAAGATAGCCTTTTTTGCGGCACAAAAGCGCGGTCGATCGCGTCAGCGACGCGACAGCGGCCTTGGTGGCGCTGTAAGCCACATAACTGTCAATCGGCAGCCAGGACGAGATTGACGCCATGTTGATGATGCTGCCACCCGACTTCTTCATGGCCGCAACACCATGCTGACACCCCAAAAAGCAAGAGTCTGCGTTTACCTGCATCAGGCGACGAAACTGCTCAAGTTGGGCCGTTTCAATCGTGCCCGGAATCAGAATGCCGGCATTATTGACCAAGATGTTCAAGGCGCCAAAGCGTTGCCCCACGGCGGCCATGGTTGTCGCCCAGTCGCTTTCTCTGCTGACATCCTGGCGTACGAACATCACGCGGTCAGCGTACTGCAAACTCCATTCAGCCGCCTTCTGTTCGCCAGCCTCGGCATTGATGTCGCTAAAGGCCACTCTAGCCCCCTCGGCCAAGAGCAAGCTTACCGCCTCCTGCCCCACGCCGCTGGCGCCGCCGGTCACAAGCGCTACTTTGTCCTTTACACGTCCTGTCATTGCATTTACCTCATTCATCTTTACAAATACCTGGTCACAGACAGCTTCATTCGCGTGCTGCGGCGCGCCCGGCGCGTCGGCCAGAAAAAACACAGTCGGCCAGCGATAAACCGCTGACATAGCGTGATGACGCCAGACCAATGGCCGTGCGACCTGCTGCAAACAGACCCGAAATATCTTGACCATGCTTATGGCGCACATGGCCATCCAGCTCGTTGACCTGCAGGCCACCAAGCGTTAGTGTGGCTAGCGGAAACATCTTCTGGCTAATCGAAATGTCGATCGCGAAGAACGCCCCGTGCTTGAGCTCCTGGCGCATGTCGGCGGACTTGCCGAAAGCGTCTTCGCGTTCTCCCCGCGCGGCGGCGTTGGCCGCGTCGACCTGGGTGCGCAATGTGGCGGCGTCAACGCCAATGTGGCGCGCCAAGTCCTTCAGAGTCCTGGCTTTTTTGGCCACCTTGAACATAAGCATGAGCGCAGGAAGAGACTGAAAAGCCCACAGTCCCCCAAAGAGACATTGACGCACCGCTTCCCAGCGCAGCTTGCTGTCCAGCAACAACCAGGCTTTGCCGTCCTGATGCTCCACCATCTCATAGCCCAGCTTGGCGCCGTAGACTTGCTCGTTGCAAAATCGTTCGCCGCGCTGGTTGACGACCAGGCCCTTGGGCCAAGCGGCGGGTGGTGTAATGAAGCGCCAGGCAGACACATTGTTCAACTCCGCATCGGCCGCTCCGACACTCTGACCCAGGCGCAAACCCGAACCGTCGCAACCCGCGCCGCCCACAGGCCAGCCCTTGCGGTAATGCGGGGCATACTGATCAGTCAACGCCGGATTGTAGATATACCCTCCAGTTGCCAGCACCACGCCACGGCGCGCGCGCACAAAACGTGGACTGGCAAGCGCCTGCTCAATAAGTGCCTGCTCGCGGCGCCCTGCATCGGCCTTTTTCGACTGGTAGAGCCGCCATTTGGCCACCAGGCCATCCAGCTCGACATGGCGCAGCGTCTTCTCATGACCTGCCGGCAATTTCCAGATCTCGACCCCTAGCACCCGGCCGCTGCCCTGCTCAATCACCAGTCGACGCACGCTGGCCTGTGTGATGGATTGGACACCGCATCGCAGCGTGGCTTCCTTCAGCGCCGCAAACAGCGTGGCGCCCGACTGACCTTTGGCGACCACACGGTGACCGCGTGGTGCTGGCTTGGCGGCGCTCGCCGGGTTGTCATAAGCGGGCACGACCTCGTTGCCTGAGTAATACAAAAAAATACCATCAGGAGGGTAAGAGGTCTTGTACTTCGGCATGGTCGCCGCAAAACGCGCGCCCTGGGCTTCCAGCCATTTCAAATTGGCCACGCTCTCATTGCAAAATTTCTGTACCGTGTCGTCAGACACGACGCCATTCACCTCATGCCGCAAGTAGTTTGCCATGGCCTGCGTACTGTCGTCATACCCTGCCTGCTGCTGGTAGACCGTACCACCACCAGCATAAACAACACCTCCGGACAGCGCACTGGCGCCACCTCCACCAAAGCGGTCAATCACGATCACCTCTGCACCATGGCTGCGGGCCTCAATGGCGGCACTGGCACCAGCCGCCCCCCAGCCAACCACCAGCACGTCGGACTCCTCACTCCAAGACACATCAGCGGCACTTCGGACCTCTAAGGCAGGTGCAATCGGCGTGACCGTACTGGCCGTCGTCTTTGAGGTGCCGTTCATATTCAAGCAGACAAAAGATCAGTGCGTTGCAGAGCCATCGGCTTGCCGGTCATCTCGGCGATGGCACGCAAGGCAAAGGTCATCGCCGGCCCCAGTGTCGAGCCAGCACCGGGGTAGGCAGGCCCCATGACAGAGGCCGAATTGTTACCGACGCAGTACAGCCCCTTGATGATTTGCCCCTGTTCGTTAAGCACTCGCGCCTCCCGGTCGGTCAGCAGTCCACCCTTGGTTCCAATATCCCCTGGTAACAGCTTCATAGCATAAAACGGGCCCTTGGCAATTGGTCCCAGGTTCGGATTCTTCAGGCGCGGGTCACCGTAATAACGGTCAAATGTATTGCCACCACGGTCGAAGTCCAGGTCCTTACCGGTGGTGGCAAATTCGGTCATACGTGCCGCACTTCTCTTCAGGCCGGCAGCATCCACACCCAATTGCTGTGCCAGGGCGTCCAGCGTCTCGGCTTTCCAATACACCTTGTTCAACCAGCTCTTGCGCAGCTTGCTGTCAGGCACGGCCTTGGCTGGCATCAGCGGACCGATCGGCTGTTTGGCCCGGAAGTCCGCGTCAAACACGATCCATGCCGGAATGGCGCCGCCGGTCTGCGCATGGTTGGCAAACATGGCCTGTTGAAATTCAGGATAAGGGCCTGACTCGTTGAGAAAGCGCTCCCCCCGGGCATTAACCACCATACAGCCAGGCAGCGACCGTTCGACAAAAATGGCGCGGTATTTCTCCTCACCCGGCACCTCCAGCGTGGGTGCACCCCAGGTATGTGCCATAAGGTGCAAGGCGCCGCCTACCTCGGCACCCGCTCGGATCGCGTCACCGGTGTTGGCATGGGGTGGAGTGGCCGTCCAATTGGCATCGGTCGGCTTGGGCAGGTATTGCTCGCGCATCGCGGCATTACGCTCAAAACCACCTGCACCCAACAACACGCCATGTTTGGCGCGAACGGTCACTGACTTACCTTCACGCTGAACAATAACTCCCACGACACGATCACCTTCATACACCAGCGATTGCATCGGGCAATTCATTCGCAGCTCAACCTTGCGTTGGTGCAAGGCGGCCAATAAACCGCCCAGCAGGGCTTGTCCCCCGGTGAGTCGACGGTCGCGTTTTGTCTTGTTTCTCCACGGGTAATCGAGAAAATAGCGCAGCATCATGCCGATCAGTGTGAAGTTCGATTTGAACTCCCGCGCCAACATCGAGCGCGCCTCAAAGGCGTTTATGTGCATGCGTCCCAGGATAAGCTGGCCGGGGCTGGTGGGGCGCAATAAGGGGAAGGCTTGCAATCCCAGCTTTGCGGCGTTGTAATCCACCGGGTCCATGGTTCTACCGCCGGGCATGGCTCCAGGCATGTCCGGGTAATAGTCGCTGTAACCCGGCACACAACGGTAGGGAATACCGATCTGCTTCAGATACTGCGCCATCTCACGCGCCGTCTCAACATAAGCCAACACACGATCATCGCTGGCCAAGCCCTTGGCACACGCCTTGACGTAACGGTAAGCCGCATCAATGCTGTCCTTCAGGCCCGCCTTTGGCATGTCATAGTTGTCGGGGATCCAGATGCCGCCGCCCGAAATGGCGGATGTTCCACCCACCAGATCGGTTTTCTCGACCACCAGTGTGCGCAGGCCCTCATCCGCCGCACGCACAGCGGCCAGCAGCGCACCCGCGCCCGAACCCACCACAATCACATCGTATGTCTGCTGCACGCTTCCACCTCGGTTCTATTGATGTCCATCTGCCAGTCTCTAATTGATCAAACAAAAGCATCCAAGTTCGGCAAACCCAACATCACCCCGCCATGCGCACGCACATAGGCATCCGTGTTGTTGGCAATGTGAGTTCGGCCCTGGTGAATGTCTCGGAAAATTCGCTCAATCGGGTTCGTTTTGTAGGTGCCAGAAGCGGCACAGGCGCGCATCAATTCATTGACCCTCTCGCCAGTGATTTTGGGTACGGAAGAGGCCTGGGCGCGTTGCATCAACCGCTCTTCAACGGGCATTTTCTCGCCAGTCTTGGCGCAATGCACGATGCGTGCATAGTTGCGAAACAACACCAAGCGCAGTTGGTCGGCGGCCATCATGGCCTCGGTCACAGCTACCTGCGCGTTTGGATCTTCGGCCATCTTATTGCCATGTTTGCCGACGTGCGACGCAGAGCGCGCACGGAAGCTGGTGATGGCACCTTCGAGCGCACCGATGCAGGCGCTAGAGACAGCGCGCTGAAATACCTGAGTGAAAGGCACACGGTACAACCAGCCAGGATTGGCGGCGCGGCCTGGGCAGCCCGCGTCGCTATGGTCATTGGTGCGGTGAATGCGGTGCTCAGGAACAAAGGCGGATTCGATCACAATGTCGTGGCTGCCAGTACCACGCAAGCCCAACACATCCCAGTTTTCTTCAACCTTGATATCCGACTTTGGCAATAGAAAAGTCGCATGCTCTAGCACACCCGAGCCATCCTTCTTTGGCAACAAACCACCCAGGAAGATCCAGTCGCAATGCTCGACACCAGTCGAAAAACCCCAGCGTCCACTGAATTTGTAGCCCCCATCAACTGGTTCTGCCTTGCCGGTAGGCATGTAGGTTGAGGCTATGCGGATGCCACTGTCTTTGCCCCAAACATCTTGCTGCGCTTGCTCAGGAAAGAGCGACAGCTGCCACGGGTGAACACTCACTACGCCGTACATCCAGGCGGTGGACATGCAGCCTTCGGCCAAGGCCATCTGCACAGTATAGAAAACGCGTGGATCCATCTCACAGCCGCCCCATCGCTTGGGCTGCAGCACACGAAACAAACCTGCATCCGCTATTTCAGTAATGACTTCTCCTGTGACGCGACCGTCACGATCTGCAGCAAACGCCCGCTCGGCCAACTTGGGAGCCAAGGCTTTTGCGCGGGCAATCAATTCAATAGCTTCTGGTGTCAAATAGTCTTCATTCGTTGTGTTCACTTCTGGTCTCCGGTGGCGCATGTAGGGATTAGGGCAAGGAAGATTCCTTGCGGTTTCAATCGTCCCACCGAACGCAACCTAGCATCATCGTCCACTTGGACTAAAGTTAAGCCGCGTTAACCCTACATCCAATCTAGTCCGTGTGGAGGATTTGACATCAGACGGAACATTGCAAACTCCCGACATCTCAGGAGACAGCATGGATGACAATACTTCACAATTCGACCCAAAAGACTTCCGCCGTGCACTTGGCATGTTTGCCACGGGCGTGACGATCGTCACCACAAAAGCTGGAGGTGGAACGCCGGTAGGCGTCACAGCCAACAGTTTCAATTCGGTCTCACTGACGCCTCCACTGGTTCTCTGGAGCTTGGCCAAAAGTGCGCGCAGCCTGCAGGCCTTCAGCGACGCCAGCCATTGGAATGTGCATGTATTGGCCGAAGATCAGGTGTCCTTGTCCAATCTTTTTGCCCGCGCAGGCGAAGACAAGTTCAGTGGCTTGCAACTCGACAAAGGGCTCAACGATACGCCGCTATTACACGCCTGCAGTGCACGCTTTCAGTGCCGCACCATGTTCCAGTACGAGGGAGGAGATCACGTTATTTTTGTCGGAGAAGTTCTTGGCTATGACCGCAGCGAGCGCCCGCCCCTGCTATACGTCACTGGCAATTACGCACTTGCCACCCCAAAGGCGGAACCGGTTTCAACCGAGCCCCGCGCTGATGTCGGCTCCGCGCTGTACTCCGAAGAACTTTTGGGCTATCTGCTGGGGCGCAGCCATCACCAGTTTATGGCAGGCTTTCGCACCCGGCTTGATGAGCGACAGCTGAGCGATGGTGATTTTTATGTGCTGTCCACGCTAAGCATACGACAACCACTGACCGCTAACCAGATCGCCCAACATGTAGCCTACACCGCCGTAAACCTGGACCGGCATGCGTTAGAAGCATTGTGTGATCGCGGCCTGCTGCAGCACAGCGATGCAGACGGTGCAGCGGGTCAGGGTTACACACTCAGCGCCAACGGTCGGGATGCCGTTCTGCATATTCTTGCAGCGGCTAAAGACGTCGAGGCCAGCGTAGTGGACCGTCTCGGCGAACAGGAGGCTGCAGCACTGCGCAATCTGCTCAAACGTCTGATTCTGGCGACCGATCCGGGCCTGCCCAAACTCTGGGCGGCTTCGCCCGCCTGAGCAGCCCAAACCGACCCATGCCACCGCCGGCAAGAGCTACGTTCCCGTCCATTTCTATATTTAACAAAGCCAACACCCATGAACAATGTCTCTCCCATTCCCATCGGTCATTACGCTGATATTGGCCTCGTTGCCGGCGAAGCGCAACGCGTCCACTACCACGAAGAAGGCACAGGCGAAGCCATAATTTTTTTGCATGGCGCCGGTGGCGGCGCCAGCGGTTACAGCAATTTCAAAGGCAATTACCCAGTATTTGCAAAAGCGGGTTACCGCGCCATCGTGCCGGACTTGCTGGGGTACGGCCTGTCGAGCAAGACCGAATTGCCGCTCCAGTACGACCTCGATTTTTTTATCGCTGGTGTCAAAGGGCTGGTTGATAAACTGGGGCTGGAGAACATCACCTTGCTTGGCAACTCACTGGGTGGCGCCGTGGCGCTGGGTTATGCGCTGGCGCACCCCGCGGACGTAAAGCGCCTGATTCTGATGGCGCCAGGCGGCGTTGAGGACCTTGACATCTATCTGGCCATGCCCGGCATCGCCAACATGTTCGCCATCTACAAGTCCGGCAAAACTGGCGCCGAGGCCATGCGCTCGGTCATGACCATGCAGTTGTTCGACCCGTCATTGCTGACCGACGACATCATCAATGAGCGTGCCCCAATTTCCGCAACCCAAACCAATGCCGCCCGTTCGGTACTAAAAGTGCCCAACATGACTGAGCAATTGCACACCCTGCAGTGCCCAGTACTCGGCTTTTGGGGTGTCAACGACCAGTTCAACCCAGTTGGTGGCGCTATGAAGTTGGTGAACAACTGCCCTGACGCTCGCATCATGCTGGTCAACCGATGTGGCCACTGGGTCCAGGTAGAACACCCCGACATGTTCAATCGTGCCTGCATCGATTTTCTGAACAATGGTTGAGCACATGGAAACCACCCTCATCCCTGCCCTTGGTAACGAACTTTTTGACGCACTTCGCCAGCGCCACACCCTAGCGCCGTTGACCGAGCGCCATCCAGACATCACCGTTGACGATGCCTACCGCATTTCGCTCCACATGTTACGCTTGCGCGAGGCCAGTGGCGAGCGTGTCATCGGTAAAAAAATCGGCGTCACCTCCAAGCCGGTACAAGACATGCTGGGCGTCTTTCAGCCCGATTTTGGTTTCTTAACCGATACCATGCAATGTGCCGACGCGGCCACCGTGTCGATCAGTCAATTGGGCTTGATCCAACCCAAGGCCGAGGGCGAGATCGCCTTCATGCTCAATTCGGATTTGCAGGGACCCGGAGTCACACGCGCCGACGTGTTGCACGCGACGGCCTGGGTAGCCCCCTGTTTCGAAATCGTTGATTCCCGGATTCAAGACTGGAAGATCAAGATTCAAGACACGGTGGCCGACAACGCCTCGTGCGGTGTCTTTGTGATTGGCCGGCAGCACACAGACCCCGTTTCGCTGGATCTGGCAGCGGCCAACATGAAACTCTGGAAAAACGGACAACTTGCAGGAACGGGTGCAGGTTCGGCAGTGCAAGGCCATCCAGCTGAAGCAGTAGCCTGGCTAGCCAACACACTGGGCGCTTTTGGCATTCCATTCAAGGCCGGCGAGATCATTCTCTCTGGCTCGCTGGCCCCATTGGTTAGCGCCGTGGCTGGCGATCGTTTCACGATGCAGATCGAGGGTCTGGGTGACTGCTCCATCAATTTTTCAGAGTAAGGAAGAACCATGACGCAAAAAAAAATCAAATGTGCCCTGATAGGTCCGGGCAATATCGGAACCGACCTGCTTATGAAGCTGCAGCGCAGCGAGGTGCTGGAGCCGGTCTGGATGGTGGGTATTGACCCCGAGTCCGATGGCCTAAAGCGGGCTCGCGAGATGGGCATCAAGACCACCGCAGACGGCGTCGATGGCCTGCTGCCCTACGTGCTGTCCGATGGCGTGCAAATCGCCTTTGATGCCACCAGCGCCTACGTTCATGCAGAAAACAGCCGCAAACTCAACGCCTTGGGCGTGATGATGATCGATCTGACGCCCGCCGCGATTGGTCCCTATTGCGTGCCGCCCGTAAATCTGGCCGAACACGTCGGCAAACGTGAAATGAACGTCAACATGGTCACCTGTGGCGGCCAGGCCACCATCCCGATGGTGGCGGCTGTGAGCAAGGTTCAAGCGGTGTCTTACGGTGAAATTGTGGCCACAGTGTCGAGCCGCTCTGTCGGACCTGGCACGCGGAAGAATATCGACGAATTCACCAGAACCACCGCCGGTGCCGTTGAAAAAGTGGGAGGGGCTGCCAAGGGCAAGGCCATCATCGTGATCAACCCGGCCGAACCACCGCTAATCATGCGCGACACCATTCACTGCCTAACAGCCGACACCCCAAAAAAGGAAGAGATTGAAGCATCGGTACGTGCCATGTTGGCTGAAGTTCAGAAATACGTACCTGGCTACCGCCTAGTTAACGGTCCTGTCTTTGACGGCAACCGCGTGTCCATCTACATGGAGGTCGAAGGCCTGGGCGATTATCTGCCCAAGTACGCGGGCAATCTGGACATCATGACGGCTGCCGCTGCACGGACCGCTGAAATGTTTGCGCAGGAAATTTTATCCGGCGCACTTACGCTTACACCCGTTGTGGCTTGAAGGAAAAACATCATGGATTTACAAGGCAAAAAAATTACCGTTCACGACATGACCTTGCGTGACGGCATGCACCCTAAACGCCACCAGATGACGCTGGAACAGATGAAGTCCGTCGCATGTGGACTTGACGATGCGGGTGTCCCTTTGATCGAAGTGACCCACGGCGATGGCCTGGGTGGTAGCTCTGTCAACTATGGGTTCCCGGCCCATACCGACGAAGAGTACCTGAGCACGGTAATTCCACTCATGAAACGGGCCAAGGTGTCGGCCCTGCTGCTGCCGGGCATCGGCACCGTTGATCATCTGAAAATGGCACACAGCTTGGGCGTACACACCATCCGTGTGGCCACCCACTGCACCGAGGCCGATGTCAGTGAGCAACACATTTCGATGGCGCGCAGCATGGACATGGACACAGTGGGCTTTTTGATGATGGCGCACATGAACAGCCCGGAAGGCCTGGTCAAGCAGGCCAAGCTGATGGAAAGTTACGGTGCCAACTGCCTCTACATCACCGACTCGGCCGGTCATATGCTACCCGACGATGTTAAGGCCCGCCTGGGCGCAGTGCGTGATGCCTTGAAACCAGAAACCGAGTTGGGTTTTCATGGACACCACAATATGGCCATGGGCGTGGCGAACTCCATCGCTGCAATTGAAGTCGGCGCCAACCGCATTGATGCGGCGGCTGCCGGTCTCGGGGCCGGTGCCGGAAACACCCCCATGGAAGTGTTGATCGCGGTGTGTGCACGCATGGGCATCGAGACCGGGGTCGACGTCTGGAAAATCCAGGACGTTGCAGAAGACCTGGTGCTGCCCCTGATGGATTTTCCTATCCGCATTGATCGCGATGCCCTGGCCTCTGGTTACGCTGGGGTGTACGGCAGCTTCCTGTTGTTTGCCAAACGTGCTGGTGCCAAGTACGGCCTTTCGCCACGCGAAATCCTGCTGGAATTGGGTAGACGCAAAATGGTCGGCGGCCAAGAAGACATGATTGAGGACGCCGCCCTGACCATGGTCAAAGAACGCAAGGCAATCAACACAGCCTGAAATTCCACGCCCTGACCAAGCCTATCAAGGCTTGGTCAATGGGCAGTGCCAACAATGACCGCCGGCGTCTTTCGCCACCCTGCTGACATTTCGAAGGGGCATAGAGATGAGACCAATGCCAGTACCAGCAAGGACCCAAACTGTACGCCATCAAGCAACAGACCCGCCAAACTCGGTCTGTCCATGTATGACAGTGCAAACACTGCAGGTGCGTAATATTTCATATGAACAAACTAGGTACAGAACTATTTGAAGGAGAAGTTCAACGCACGGTTGCGGTTCTGTTCCATGTTGAGTCCGATATCGCCACGGAGTGGTTGGAAAAGCTTTCTGACGAATATATCCTGGACCACGTCGTAATAGTCAGCGGTGACCTAGATGACCTTTTCATTCTGAATGAAAATTGGAGCCATCGTTTTGAAGTTACTGCGATCGGTTTTGCTGCTGAGGGTTACTTATCTGCCGATGCATTATTGTCTATTCTTGAATCTGAAAACATCCGAATCGAGCATGTCGTCTGGCTATCAAAAATGGAGCCACCACCTGGTATTCGAAAGCTAGTTAAAGCAGCAAAGAGTTATTGAGACTCAGAGAGTTGCTCTTTTTAAAAAGAGCACGGCAGTGTTGTGGAGTGGCCGATTCAATTGACGTCTTTGTCGCTGCACCTCGTATCCTCCCCTTTGACAAGTCCCGCATAAAACCGGAAGTACCACACTTGACAACCACAAACCGTATGCTTGATTTGCAAATTGAAAGTCCGATCCTTCGATAGTGGAATTAGTGCTGGGCGAATCCCAGTAAGGCAATAAAAGCCGATCAACGCCCACATCAGATAAAGCAGGCGCAGTTCGGTCACCTCAGAGCTGCGCGCAAAGTGGAAGCAGTTCCGGATGCGCTGATCAGCGTCAATGAGCGCCAGTTTATCCGATGCATCCAGAAAGGCGCCCCAGAATGCCCAGTAGGCCCGTCGGTAAGATTCGTGTAAAAACCTGCCACATCCCCAAAACCCTATGTAGGTAGCGTCGTCTGAGTTGGCATCGCGTCGGGTTTCAGGTCAGTTGGGTACTCCCCAAATCGCTTGAGCTT
>JBPOIP010000102.1:0-21334 GCA_052034395.1 Pseudomonadota bacterium | reverse complement strand
ACGGCAACGCTTTACAGCCTACCAGTGACACGCGATACTCGGAGCACTGCCACCCGCGCGCCCAAACGACAACACGCCCGAACTCCCGATGAATGCCCTGGTCGAAGCCCTAGCCAATTTAAGCAGTTTGCGTGATCGTGAGGCACTGGACTTTGCCCTGGTCACCATGTTGCAAACCTTTGTTGTGGAGTCGGCGCAAACCATCGGCTTGCTGCGCCTGGTCGGCGAAGCGGGCGACCAGCGATGGCAGACCCAGGCTGCCCTGAGCACCGGTCAAACCACACCCATGCGAGACCGCGTGTGGGTCAATTTCAACACCCTGCCCCATGCGCAGGACTACCCTGACCGGCAAATCTGCGTACTCAGTGGTGAGATTCAGCAGCTCGCTGGCGCAGCCTGCTTCACCCTGTTCCCGGTCAATTCTTCGGGTCGGGTAGATGGTGTTCTGGAAGTGCAAAGCCCCGGTATCCTGTCGGGCGCGACCTGCGAGCTTGTCGGCAGCATCCTCAAGATTTATCGCAATGTGCAAGGCCTGCTGGACTATGGCGAAAAGGATTCGTTGACCGAACTGCTCAACCGAAAGACGTTTGATGGCGCCTTTATTGACGCAACCCTGCACGAAACCAAGAATCTGGAATTGGCCCAGCCAGACCGTCGCTTGAGCCATGCCGGCGGATATTGGCTGGCCGTGCTGGATATTGACCACTTCAAGCGCGTCAATGACTCCTTTGGACACCTTATCGGCGACGAGGTGCTGGTGCTGCTGGCTCGACTGATGCGCAGCAGTTTCCGATACAACGACCAGCTATACCGTTTTGGCGGCGAGGAATTTGTCGTTCTCATGCGCTGCACCAACGCGATTGATGCACACAGCGCGCTGGAGCGCTTTCGCAAACGGGTAGAGGATCACGATTTTCCGCAGGTGGGATCCATCACCGTGAGCATTGGCTATGCGCCGCTCCTGGCCGACGACACGCCAGGCGCCGGTTTTGACCGGGCGGACAAGGCGGTCTACTTTGCCAAGGCCAACGGTCGCAATCAGGTGTGCAGTTATCCCGACCTCGTGGCATCGGGCGACCTCGCCGACGAAGCCAAAGACGCACAGGAAGTCGACTTTTTCTGAACGGCCGGTGACCGTCGCAACCGGATAGCGCGGCCGTAGAATGGGCAGCCCATGACTGCGCCACCTGCCGACCTTCTCCCACCACCCCTACGCGAGCGCATCACATCCGAAATCTCCGCCCTGTGGCGGCTGGCCTGGCCGATTCTGGTGGGACAGCTCGCCAATGTGGGCATGGCGGTGGCCGATGTCGCCATGGCAGGGCACGCCTCGGCCCAGGATCTGGCCGGCGTGGCACTCGGCTCATCGGTCTGGATGATTGTGGTAGTCACACTCATGGGCATCATGATGTCGGTCAATCCCACGGTGGCGCATTATGTCGGCGCTGGGCAGTTTGACCGCGTACCCCATGTGGTACGGCAGGCGCTCTGGAAAGCACTGGCGGTGGGCGTGGTGGCACTGGTGCTGTCCAATCTCTCAGCCCTGATTTTTGATCACATGGACCTCGAACCTGTGGTGCGCGACATTGCGGTGCGGTTTGTGCAGATTACCAGCCTGGGTTTGCCTGCCTTTGCCTGTTACCGCGTTCTGTATGGCTACAGCGCAAGCCTGGACCAGACCAAACCCATCATGGCCATCAGCCTGCTGGCCCTGGCGCTGAATTGCCTGTTGAACTGGCTGCTCATTTTCGGCAATGCGGGTTTTCCGAAACTCGGCGGAGTGGGCTGCGCGTGGTCCACCATGCTGTGCATCTGGTTCAACATGGCAGGACTTATCTGGTGGATGCGCCGCAGTGCGGCCTACCGCAGTACCTGGCCATTTGACCGCTTTGAAGCCCCCCACCGCGAAAAGGTGCGCCAGTTGCTCCAGCTTGGCCTGCCCATCGGTGTGACCTATTTCGCCGAAAGCAGCGCCTTCAGCCTGATCGCTTTGCTGGTGGCCCAGTTCGGCAGTACGCAGGTCGCAGCCCATCAGATTGCGCTGAACTTTTCTTCACTGACGTTCATGCTGCCGCTGAGCCTGGGCATCGCCCTGCTAACCCGTGTGGGCCAGGCACTGGGCGCGGGCGATGCGGCGGCGGCACGCTTTCGATCAGCCGTGGGGGTGGGTGCGTCGGTCAGTCTGGCCATCGTCGCCGCCGTATTCATGGCGGTCTTTAACCACGCGATTGCCGCGGCATACACCACAGACACAGCCGTTGCGCAGGCGGCGGCTGGCCTGCTGTTTCTGGCAGCGCTGTTTCAGGTGTCCGACGCTGCACAGGTATCGACCAGCTGCGCCATCCGGGGCTACAAGGTGACGCGCTCTCCGATGGTCATCCACCTCACCGCATTCTGGGGTTTTGCCCTGCCGCTGGGCTGTATATTGGGGCTGGCACCCCGCTGGTTTCCCTGGAGCCCCGCCCAGCCCCTGCAGGCCCAGGGCTTCTGGATTGCCCTGGTGGTCGGGCTGACCGTGGCGGCTGCAGGCCTGGCCGTCCTGCTGGGCCGGGTATCCCGGCGCCACCTGCTGGCTGGCGTGCCCACACCGAACTGACACATGCCTTCACGCAGCCCCCATTCCCGCATGCACCCGGCACTCATCGTGCTGACGCTGGCCCTTTTGCTCGGGCTGCAGCCCATCACCACCGACCTGTATTTGCCCGCTCTGCCAGACCTCACCCAGGAGTTGGGTGCCAGCATGGCGCAGGCGCAGCGCACACTGACCGCCTTGCTGCTGGCATTTGGGGTGTCGCAACTGTTTTGGGGTCCGCTGTCGGATCGCTTTGGGCGCCGCCCCGTGCTGATCGCGGGAATGGCCGCCTATGTGCTGGCCTCCGTGGGGGCAGCGTTTTCACCCGGCATGGAGGTCCTCATTGCGTGGCGCGCCCTGCAGGGAGCCGCCATGGGAGCCGGCGTCATGTGCGCGCGCGCCATCGTGCGTGACCTGTATGCGCCAGCGCAGGGCGCCAGCGTCATGTCCAAGGGGCTCAGTGGACTGGGCGTCATTGCTTGCCTGAGTGCACCGACAGGTGGCTTGCTGACGGCTTGGTTCAGCTGGCACGCTGCCCTGCTCGCCCTGTCTGTTTTTGGTGCCGTGACACTGGGCCTGATTGCGCTTCGCTTTGAAGAAACACTGCACCACAAGAATCACCACGCGCTGCACCCGGCTACGTTGACCCGAACCTGGTGGGTGATTCTGCGCAACCCGACATTTCTGGCGTTCACGATGCTCACGATGGGCGCCTACTGCGCACTCTTCACCTTCCTGGCAACCTCGTCCTTTGTATTTATCCGTGTGCTCGGGTTCAGCACCACCCAATACGGGCTGGTGATGTTTACCAACTCGCTCATCTACGTGCTGGGCACCTTTTTGTGCCGGCACCTGCTGGGCCGCTTCGGCGTGCGCCGTGCGGTCGCGATTGCCGGGGTGCTCACGCTCACCGGCGGCAGCACCATGGGCCTGCTGGCACTGCTGGGCGTCCACTCCGCATGGGCCATCATGCTTCCGTTCGGGCTGTGCATGCTGGCCCATGGCATTCACAACCCCTGCGGTCAAAGTGGCAGCGTTGGCCCTTTTCCACAGGCAGCCGGTGCAGCGTCGGCACTCAACGGATTCATTGCCATGCTCAGCGCCTTTGCCACTGGTCAGTGGCTGGGAACCCACATGGACGGCACGGCCAATCCCCTGATTTTTGGCATCTGGTTCTGGGGAGCAGTAACGGCAATAACCGCCTGGACACTGGTGGCGCGCTATGGCAAACACTGAACCCCTGCCCTTCTACCTGTGCCTGGCTGGCCCGACCGCAAGCGGCAAGACTGCGGCTGCGCTGGCCATCGCCAGAGAACACGCCTGCGAGATCATCAGCGTCGACTCGGCATTGGTCTACCGTGGCATGGACATCGGCACGGCCAAACCCAGCGCGGCTGAACTGGCCCAGGTGCCGCACCACCTGATTGACATCCGCGACCCGTTGCATGCCTACAGCGCGGCCGAGTTTGTGCGGGACGCCCGGCGCCTCATCATCGACATCACGGCGCGCGGCAAACTGCCCCTGCTGGTGGGCGGAACCATGCTGTACTTCAAGGCACTGTTCAATGGGCTGGACGAGATGCCTGCTGCCAACCCGGCTGTGCGCGCGGTGCTGGAACAGGAAGCAGCCGAGAAGGGCTGGCCCGCGCTGCATGCCGAGCTGGCCTGCGTGGACCCCGTCACTGCCGCGCGGCTGGCACCGGCCGACAGCCAGCGCATCCAGCGTGCGCTGGAGGTGTACCGCCTCACCGGCAAGCCATTGTCACACTTTCACTCTGCCAAATCCGCTATCGAAGAGATAGCTAACTATTCATATTCCACAAGGCCTGGTGTCCTTATTTCTTTGGAACCATCCGACCGGAGCTGGCTGCACCAGCGCATCGCACAGCGCTTCGATGCCATGCTGGAACAGGGTTTCGTAGACGAGGTGCGCGCATTGCGGCAACGCGGTGACCTGCACCCCGACCTGCCATCCATGCGCTGCGTGGGTTACCGCCAGGTGTGGGAAGCGCTGGACGCGCACGCGGCTTCGGGTTCCACCGCACCCTTGCCCATGGCCGAAACGCGCGAACTGGGCATCATCGCCACCCGGCAGCTGGCCAAACGCCAGATCACCTGGCTGCGCTCCATGCCACAAAGGCAAGTCGTGCAGGCCGATGCATCAGACACGCTGCAAAACGTATTGATGCTTGTACAGCGGCTTTTGCCCTAGTCGACCTTTGCACCTGTCGCCTTGACCACGGCCTGGTACTTGGCCAGCTCGGCCTTCATCAGCGCACCAAACTGGTCAGGCGTGGTTGGAACCGGCTCGGCCATCAGGCCGGCAAAGCGGGTTTGCGCTTCGGGCGAATTCAGCGCCGCCACGAAGGCGGTATTGAGTTTGGCAATCACCTCCCTGGGCGTGCCCGCCGGCGCCACCAGGCCCCACCAGGTGTCAATGGAAAAACCTTTTAGCGTGTCGGCCACCGGCGGCGCATCGGGCAGTGCCGGTGAGCGAGCCAATGTGGTCACGGCCAGCGCCTTGAGCTTGCCGGACTTGATGCCGGGTGCGGCCGTCGCCAGATTGTCAAAGTTGTAATCCACCTGGCCACTTTGCAGCGCGAACTGCGCCGGGTTGCCCCCGTTGTAGGGGATGTGCACGGCAAAGATACCCGCCTGTGCCTTGAACATTTCACCGGCGAGATGACCCGCGCTGCCATTGCCACCGCTGCCGTAGTTCAGCTTGGCCGGGTTCGCTTTCGCATAGGCAATCAGGTCATTGACACTGTTGATGTTCAGACGTTTGGCCGATTCGGCGTTCATCACCAGCACATTGGGCACGCGCACCATTTGCGTGATAGGCGCAAAGTCGCTGGCCGCGTTGTAGGGCATTTTGGAAAACAGCCAGGGATTGACGGCGTGGGTGGCTGTGGCGGCAATGCCAATGGTCAAACCATCCGGCGTGGCTTTGGCTACCGCATCCGCACCAATGTTGCCGCCAGCGCCGGGCTTGTTTTCCACGATCACGGTGCCAAGGCTGTCTTTCACTCGCTCGGCCAACACGCGCGCGGTCACATCCAGCGGACCACCCGCTGCATAGGGCACGATCAGGCGTATGGGGCGCGTCTGCGCCCAGGCCGAGCCACAGGTTGCAAGGCTGGCCACTGCGGCCAGGGCGGAGAGGAGGAAGGTGCTGCGTTTCATAGCCACCATTGTGCCTCTATCATGGGGCTCCCCACCATGAATCTACACATCCAGAATCTTTGCAAACACTACGGAGACACGCCCGTATTTACCAATGTCTCGCTCACCGTGGGGCCGGGTGAGTTTGTGGCCATCGTTGGCGAGTCGGGCGTGGGCAAGTCCACGCTGCTCAACTGCATGGCCGGTCTCGACAGCTGGGATAGCGGCACCGTGCACCTGGACGGCACAGACATCGGCCAGCTCAGCGATGATGCCCGTGCCCTGCTGCGCCGAAAGAAAGTGGGCTTCGTGTTCCAGGCATTTCACGTGCTGGGGCATCTGGACGTGACGCAGAACGTCGCGCTGCCCTTGTTGCTTCTGAACACGCCGGACGATGCGCGCGTCCAGGCCATGCTGCAGGCAGTGGGGCTGGAAGGCATGGGCACGCGCCTGCCGCAGCAGCTCAGCGGCGGACAGCTGCAGCGCGTGGCCATTGCCCGCGCACTGGTGCATCGCCCCACCCTGCTACTCGCGGATGAGCCCACCGGCAATCTGGACCCGGCAACGGCCACCAAGGTGATGGAAGCGCTGGTCGCGCAGACACGCGCTCAAGGCACATCACTGGTGCTCGTAACCCACTCCGAGGCGGCTACGGCTCGGGCAGACCGGGTGCTGCACCTGCGGATGGACGGAATCGCCGGGGGCTGACGCTACTGCTTCATCCAGGCCTGCAACTGGTCGCACACGGCCCTGCTCTCGAGAAGATTCAGATGGTTCATGCCGTAAAAGATGCGCTGGTACGTGGCTGGCAGTTGCAGGGCACGGTTCCTGTCGCGATGCCTGCCCAAGGCACTCTTGACCGGCACCAGACCGTCGCCAATCAGCTGTCCCCATAGTTCACTGGGTTGCCTGGCAATCATGGCGGCAATGGCGTAGCACCTGACGTCGGCCGGCAGTTGTGAAAGCTGACGCCGGTCGCGCGCGTGCGCAAAGCGGTCATGCCCCTGCCAGTCTTCGTCGATCAAGTTGCCATGGCGCAGGTCGGTTGTGCCAGCGCTGCGAATTTTCCCCAGGCGTGACAGCGCGTGTGAATACGGGCTGGCTTCCAGCGCCTTGTCGATCAGGTTGCCCGCCTGCTCAACCATGGAGCCGTGCTGCGGCGTTCCAACAAAAAGCAGTTTGTGCACATGCTGCACCCAGCCGTGCTGTGCCTGCTGGCCGTAATGAAAGGCACTGCGTGCCACCATGCCACCCATGCTGTACCCCAGCACGCAAATCTCCTGCACGGGCACCGGCCATTGGGACACCAGTTGCTCCAACAGGTCGGCAAGGACGCGGCCATTTTGCGATATGTGCAAGCCCGTGTTGTAGCGCAATAGCATGGGCGTGTAGCCATTGGCTGCCGACAGTGCCGCGCCGTGGTTGTGCCCGTTGCGCGACCACTGCAACTCGTTCATGCAGTGGCCGTGCAGCATCACCAGAATTTTTCCGGATGGATGCGGGATGGCGGTCTCCAGCGCCGCCCGGGTGATCTCCATCACCAGGCCATCCTTGCGCCATGTCATGCCCAATGCCAGCGGGTTTGCATGTGCCTGCAGGTGGTCGCCCAAAACCCCGTTCAGAATGGACACGGCAGCGGTGCGGGCGTCGGACGATTGGGCCCCATTGCGCGCTGGGTGCAGGGGTTCCAGGGCTCTGTCCAGCCCGCGTCCAACGGTGCGTGTCACCCGGCGCACCAGTCCATACACCCGCGCGCTGCTCCCCTGCAGGGTCTTGTAGACCACGCCATGCATGCCGGGCGGTGGCTCACTTCGAATCGTGCCCAAAGGCATAGGCAAGTGCAGCACCGTGTGGTGCATAGTCTCCACAATGTTGATGATGCCCAGCGCCGCATCCACCACGAGCCGGCTTGCGCCCTGGATGTCTGACAGAAAAATATGCGGTTGTTTCATGTGCTTTCCAGCAATGCAGATTATGGTGATGTGCAGCGCGCAGTTACGCAACCGCCAGCGAGCGAATGTGGGTGGCAACCACGATCAACTGGCCGTGTTCCATGCGGGTGAGGAATTTGCGGCTTACCGAGTTCATCAGCTTGACCGCTCCGGAAATGCCCAGCCTGGCCGACTGCTCGGCAATAAAACCCATATCCGCTGCTTCAAGCGGTTTCAGAAAGAAATGGTTCATGCCGGCATCGACGAGATCAGACACCAGATCCGCCATCTCCTCGCCGTGGTTCTTGCGCCCGGGGTGCGCATCCAACGCGTCCAGCACGTCAACCGTCTTCTGGCGCAGGGCGTGGGAGTGGTAGAAGCGCATGGACGGTTCGCTCGCCGCGCCGGATTTGGCGGAACGCGGTGCCTTGGTGGTGCGCACTGCCTTGACTGCGGGCGCTGACTTGGCCGCGGGTGCCGCGGCGGACTGGGTTGTGGACTTCTTCACGGTGGCCATGCTGTCTCCTTGAAATGGTGTGTCTCCCAATCACACTGGAAGACTGCACATATTGTGTACGTTCGTACACAATAATTCAAGCAACAGACATGCGTTTAGAGGTTAATTCCTATTAAAACATGCAATTACTGCCAGCCAATGCAGAAATTTCACAATAACAACCGTACACAAACATTGTCTACCAGACCCGCTCCAACGCCCCTTGCAACACCCGGTAACCCCTATCGCCCATGACACGGGCCTCGGCTTCGTCGTGTGTCACCAGCAGGGTCGCCATGTTGAACTCGGCAATCCGGTGGCGGAATTCATCGCGCAGTTGCAGCCGCAGTTCGGCGTCGAGCGCCGAGAACGGCTCATCGAGCAGCAACACGCGCGGCTGCGTGATCAGCGCGCGGGCCAGAGCCACGCGCTGCTGCTCACCACCCGACAGCTGGATGACCCGCGCATCGGCAAAAGCCTGCAGACCAAAGCGGATCAGCATGGTGCGCGCCTGACCCCTGGCGTCAGACTTGCGCATGCCCCGCTCCACCAACCCAAACGCCACGTTGTCCTGCACGTCCAGATGCGGAAAAAGGGCGAAATCCTGAAACATCAGCGCAAAGCGCCGGTGCTCCGGTGCCAGGGCGGTGATGTCCTGCCCATCGAACAGGACGCGCCCTGCGTCCAGCGACTCCAGCCCCGCCACAATCTTGAGCAGCGTGCTTTTGCCGCTGCCCGAAGGCCCGAGAATGGCCACCGTTTCACCTGCGGCAACGCACAGACTCACCTCGCGCAGCAGCACGCGTGCCTGCCAGTCCTTGGAAACCCCGCTCAATTCAAGCACGCGTCAACTCCTTCGGCGCATGGCCTTTGTCCTGTTTGACCACCACCCCACGGGCTTGGGCCGCGTTCGGTGCTGACCACTCAATCAGCATGAATGCCAGAAGCGCCAGCGCCATCAACAGGCAGGCCAGCACCAATGCGGCGTCGCGGTTGGCAGCACCGGGGCGGCCCAGATATTCGTACACCAGCGTGGTCAGGGTGGACCACTCCGGGCGCGAGAGAAACAGCGTCACGGCAAACTCCCCTACCGCAGTGGCCGCTGCAAACGCCATGCCGCGGCGCAGTGCCGGACGAAGCATAGGCAGCGTCACCTGCCAGAACACCCGCCACGGCCCGGCGCCCAGCGTGCGGGCCGCCTGCGCCAAATGCACAGGCACGCTATCCAGACCGGCAGCCACGGACTTCGCCACAAAGGGGTAGGCCAGCAACGCATAGGCACAGACCAGCAGCCCAAAGCTTGCGGTCCATTGCGGGTACAGCAGCAGCAATCCGAAGGCCACCATGACCGGCGACACCACAAAGGGCAAAAACGCCAGCGTGCGCAGTAGCAGCGACCGGCGGGCCGCCAGCGCGTGTGCCATCCCGAGTGCAGTCGACAGTGCGACCGCCAGCACGGTAAAGCGAAGGCTGTTCCACAGGGCGGCCAGCGTAGACTCTTCCATCAGGACACCCCAGGCGCCCACTCCCGCCTGGGCCGCACGCCACACGATGGCCATCAAGGGCGCTGCGCAAAATAGCAGCAGCACGGCAAGGGCACCCCACACGCCGGCCCATTGACAGGCTCCCTGCGGTCTGCGCCGCACAACCACATCGGCGCGGGTCGGCACCGACAGACGCCGCTCGACCGCCGCATAGGCCAGTGCCACCATGCCCGTCAGCGCCAGCACCCACAGTGCCAGCGAACCCGCCTGCGCCAGTTGCAGCTCATGGGCAACCAGTTGGTAAATCTCGACCTCCACGGTGACAAACTCCTGCCCGCCCAGCACCAGCGCCAGACCAAAGCCGGAAAAGCAGTACAGGAACACCAGGCACAGTGCCGACATCAACCAGGGTGCGATGGCCGGCCACTCCACCCGCCAGAAAGCGCGCCAGGGCGATGCACCCAGCGTGCGCGCGGCCGCGATGCCTGAGGCGCTCACTTGCCCCAGTGCCTCGGTTGCAGCGCGCACCACGATGCAAAGATTGAAGAACAGGTTGCCGTAAATCAGCAGCCAGGGACTTCCCTGCAGATTGACGCCCCACCAGCCATGCAACAGCCCCTGCGGCCCCAGCAGCGCCAGCACGCCCATTGCAGCGACCAGGGTCGGCACTACAAAGGGCAGCATCAGGGCGCGCAGAACGATGACGCGGCCTGTGAACTCAAAGCGCGCCATCATCCAGGCCACCGGCAAACCCAGCACCAGGGCCAGCACGCAGGTGAGCGCGGCCTGCATGAAGGACCATAGCAGACGCCAGCGCAGATAGGCATCCTGCAGTGGCGCCCACAGCGAAAGCTGGCCACCTTCCACCAGCAGACGCACGGCAGGTGCCACCAGTAGCGCCAGCAGAAAGCCCAGCGGCACCGCTGCGAGGATCCAGTTTGCTCTGATTTTCATAGCTGCTTACGCAGTATCAGTAAGGGCCAACAAGGGTTTTTGTGCTGCAATCTCAGCGCGCATTACTTCAACACCACCTGAATCCATCGCTGAACCCACTGGGCATTCTTCCCGACAATGTCCTGCGCGCCGGGGCTGTCAAAGGACGCAGGCTCCTGCGCAAAGCGCAGGGCGTCGACACGGGGGACGGTGGCATCCGTCGGAAACATCCACATGTCGGTTTGCAGGCTTTTTTGCACGGCAGGTGTTCGCAAGAAATCAATGAAGCGCATCGCTGCGGCACGCTGTCCGCCACCCTTCACCAGTGCCACGCCCTCCACCTGGCGGAACACACCGCCAGGTAGCGTCAGACTGCCCGTGGGTGGCTCAGCAAGCTTGACCTTGCTGTAAAACACTTCGGCCGCCGGACTGCTGGCGTAGCTGACCACCATCGGGTACGCACCTCCGTTGTGGCTGAACTCGGTGTAATAGGCCTCGCTCCACCCCTTGGAGACCTTCAGCCCGTTGGCGCGCATGCGGCGCCACCATTCAAACGCCCGGGCTTCGCCCATTGCGCCGATGGTTGCCAGCATAAAGGCGTTGCCGGGGCTCGACGTTGCCGGGTTTTGCACGACCAGCAAGCGCGCGTAGGCAGGCTGCGCCAGATCATCCAGCGACGTGGGCAGAGCCAAGCCCTTTTTGGAAAACCAGGCCTTGTCGTAGTTCACGGTGACATAGCCGTAGTCCACAGGAACAAGCCCCGCAGGCAGCGTGATGGTACCTTGGGGCGGGCTGCCATCCCAGGGGTCAAGCACCTGCGCGGCCAGCGCCTTGCCAGCAAGCACATTGTCAATTCCGAACACCACATCCGCCAGCGGATTGCCACGGGTGAGTATGAGCTTGTTGAGCATTTCGCCCGCGTCACCTGCCTTGGTGATGCGCAGGGTGACACCCGCGTCCTTTTCAAACTGCGCCAAGAGCGGCTTGGGCAGGGCGAAGGATGCATGCGTGAGCACGCGCAGCTCTGCCGGTTGGGCCATCGTGGCGACGCATCCCAGCATGACTACCGTACAGGTGCGCAACAACCGGCCCATCAACGGCAAAAGATGCAGGAAACCAGTGGGAGAAAAGTGCAACAAACGCGGTCTTTCTGGTGGACACCATCGGGCGGCATCGGTGGTGCGCATTCTATCCACCCCCCTTGGCGCAGCACCCGATTTGACCCACGGGAATCGTCGCGGCGATACTTGGGACTACCGTGAATTAGCCAGCCTCATCTTATGCGACCAAAAGCCAAGGGTTCAGCCCGCAGACTCCTGACCCTGTTGACCCTGATGCCACTTGCCGTGGTGGTTTTGGGCCTTCTCTACATGACGGGCATGACCTATCTCGAGGGCCAGCCCCGAACCTTCCTGCAAGGACTGCAATGGGCGTCCGAGACCATGACCAACACCGGCTACGGGGCCGACAACCGGTGGAACCACCCGGTCATGGCCACGTTCGTGATCGTGACGCCTTTCATTGGCCAATTTTTGGTATTCCTGGTTTTTCCGGTGCTGGTGCTCCCCTACTTTGAAGAAAAGTTTGAAGTTCGCCTGCAACACGAATTGCCGCCGATGACCGGAAAGGTGCTGTTCTATCGCTACGGACCGGCAATTGAATCGGTGATCGTGGAGTTTGACGCCGCCAACAGCCCCTTTGTCATTCTGGAGGAGGACGCCGTGCTGGCACGCAGCCTGCGGGACCGGGGCTACAACGTGGTGTTTGGCAAGATGGGTGAAGACCCCACGGTCATCGGCCGCATCCATGAGGCGCGTGCCCTGGTGCTCAACGCGGGCGACCATGCCAACGCGACATGCACCCTGCTGGCACGCGAGCACGGCTTTGCAGGACCGCTCTACGCGCTGGCGGACGACCCGATCTACCGGGCACCCATGGTTCAAATCGGTGCCACCGAGGTGTTTACCCCCTCGCACGTTCTGGGAGCGGCCCTGGCGTCGCGCGCCAGCACCCGCATCAGCCCGCCCGCCGAAGGCATGCACCTGCTGGGCAACCAGGTCGGCATGGCCGAGTTTCGTGTGCGGGCCGGCAGCCCGCTGGCGGGCAAACGGCTGGGCGACCTGCATTTGCGTGAACAGCACGGTGTATCGGTCATTGGCCAGTGGCTGGGGGGCGCGTTTATTACTTCCAAGGGACCGGACACCCAGGTCGAGCCGGGCGCCATTCTGGTGGTTGTGGGTGGCCACGCCAATCTGGAAAAGGTCGAACGCATGGCCATGCCAATCCGGCGTGAGGGGCCGATTGTGGTGGCTGGTTTTGGGGCGGTCGGCCAAAAGGTGATTGAACTGCTACAGGACGCAGGCGAAACCTGCACGGTGATTGACTGCGTGGCCGCACCCGGCGTGGATGTGGTGGGCAGTGTGCTGGAGTGGTCCAGCCTGGACCGGGCCAAAGTACGCGAAGCCAGCGCGGTGATACTGGCACTCAGTGACGACAGCGAGTCGGTCTTTGCCACCGCCGTGGTGCGCGACTACGCGCCAGAGATTCCCCTGATCGTTCGGGTGCTGCGCACGCACAACACGGCTCGCCTGTATCGCTCGGGGGCCGACTTTGCCATCTCGGTCGGACAGGTGGCCGGGCAGATTCTGGCCTACCACCTCCTGGGTGAGCAGACGATTCAAGTGGAGAACCGGGTCAAATTCATCCGCGTCAACGCCGCCAACCTGGTGGGCGAGCACCCCTGGCGCTGCGAAGTGCTGGAGCGCACCGGCGCGAAGATTGTGGCCGTGGAGCGCGCGAGCGAGGTGCTGGTGGAGTTCTCTGCTGACTTCAGGGTCCACGCTGAGGACACGCTGTTTGTGTGCGGCTCGGTCAACAGTCTGGAGCGCTACCAGCGTGCCTTTCAGGCGCGCAATGCGCCCGAGGGGCGCTCATGACGCCAGTTTGCCCTGGGTGTGCTCCTGCAGCCACCAGAGCCGGGCCAGCATGGCCAACAAACCGATATTGCCGGTGGCAATAACCAGCGCCATCCAGAGTGGCAGGCGCATGCCCTGTACACGGGCAAGTGGTGCCATCCACCACCAGGCAACAGACACACCGAGCAAAAGGTCAAACCAGATCTGGCTGCTCCACAGCGTACGGGTGTGCTCATCGAGGAAGCCCAAAGGTCCTTGCGTCCAAACGGTGTAAAGCGAAAAGAGCAGAAACAACAGGGACAGTATGGCTGGCACCTTCCAGCGGCCAGGTGCGGTTTGGGAACTGGCATGCCCATTGGCATAGACCAGATAGCCCACGAAGAGCAATGCGGACAAGGGAAACAGGATGGCTGGAAGGGACATGGTGACGGTTCCGAGAGTTGCATTGGAATGGCAGTATGGGTGGCCCAGGTAAACACCGCAATTACCTGACAGGTAGTTGAATCGACGAGCGACTGTGTTTCAATGCCTGCATGAACCCAACGAAAGAGCACCTTCAAGCGTTGTTGCGACAAGCCCGCAGAGAACGACGCCTGAGCCAACTGGAGCTCTCCATGCGCCTGGGCGTATCGCAACGGCATGTGAGTTTTGTTGAAAGCGGCCGCTCGCGGCCCAGTCGGCCCCTGCTGATGGGATGGCTGCAGGTGCTGGACGTGCCGTTGTCCCTGCGCAATACGGCCTTGCAACACGCGGGCTTTGCCCCTGCTTTTGCTGCCACAGCCATGGATGATCCGCAGCTTGCGCACATCCAGTTGGCCCTGGCGCATCTGCTGCGCACCCACGAGCCCATGCCAGCGCTGGTGATCGGCCCGCAATGGGACATACTGCACCTCAATTGCGGCGCTGCCTGGCTGGCAGAGACACTCATGCCGGGCGCGCTGAATTCCAAAGGCGCTGCGCCACCCAATATGCTGGATTTGCTCCTGCATCCCGAAGGCCTGATGCGCCGACTGGTCAATGTGGGTGAAGCAGGCGCCGATTTTCTGGCGCAATTACGTGCTGACCTCCTGGACCAGCCACAACTCGCACCGCGAGTCGAGGCGCTTGCTGAAAAGCTGGCACCGTACTTGCCTGCGCCCGGCAGGCGTGAAGAAATGAAAGCGCCGAGCCCACTCCTGACACTGCGCTTTGACACGCCGCATGGCGAGCTGGCATTTTTCCGCATGTTCAGCACGTTTGGCTCGCCGCGCGACATCACGCTGACTTCCCTTCGCGTGGAGCACATGTTTGCGGCCGACGAGCATACCCACCGTGTGTTGACGCAGCATGTGGCATATGCGATTGACAGCGACACCCATTGAAAGCACCACTGACATGAACATCGAACAATGGATCAATCAATTTGGCAGTGACATGGCAGCATTCGCCCTGAGCCTTGGTTTCGTCATGCTGTATTACGTGTGGCTAGGCGCCAAGGTCAAGGTGAATCCGACCTATACCATTCACGGCGTCAATCAGCTGGCGCGGGCATTGTGGGTTGCGAACGTGATGAGAAATCCCGCAAAAGACATCATGGCCGTGCAGACCCTGCGCAACTTCATCATGGGTGCCAGTCTGATGGCATCCACTGCCACACTCCTGATCATTGGGACCCTGACGCTCTCCGGGCAGGCGGAATCCATTTCCAAGAGCTGGCATGTCTTAAACGTCGGCGGCACCCATGCTGCGGAACTCTGGATCGTCAAGGTGCTGTGTTTGCTGGCGGACTTTATCTTCGCGTTTTTTGCATTTGTCATGTCCGTGCGCCTGGTGAATCACGTGGTCTTCATGATCAACGCGCCTGCCGCGGATGCGCTCCACAACCTGACCCCGATTGCAGTTGCCAACCGGCTGAACAGAGCCGGCAACATGTTTGCAGCGGGCATGCGCGCGTTTTTCTTTGCTGTGCCGCTCGTTTTTTGGCTTTTTGGTCCGGTATTTCTTGTGGTCGCCACGCTCGGACTTGTCGTCGCCCTGATTCACCTCGACCGCAGTGAGCCGGAAGTGCGGACTTGAGAAACGCCCAATACCAAAAAGCCACAAGCCACGTGATAGTGGTCACGAACGGGCACTACCCGACTTCTCTTCTGCCGGCACCGATTGCTCCTGCGCCGGCTTGGTGCCAGCGGGTGGCGCAAATGGCGGCGGGAATCCGACAAACGCCAGAAAGATGAAAATTGGAATGAGGCAGTAGAAGAGTGGACGCTTCCAATTGAACGCATGTTTCAACATGGCCGGTAGCTGAGGTGCCCGACGCAAAATTCAAGCGTCCTGATCAGCCCTCCAGGGCTTGCAGCAGGCTGTTTCGGTTTCCCTCGGTGTCCAGGAATGCCACGTAATGTCCGACACCAGGAATCACCAGAGGCTTACCCAATACTTCACCTCCCGCATCAATGACCCGCACCATGGCCGCTTGAACATTTTCCACACCAATGACCACGGAGGGATGTTGCGCGGGCCACTCCGGCTTGAGCGGGAAGAGCCCGCCATTGATTGCCCCTGCAGGTGCACCCGGGCGCGCGTCAGTCAGCGCTGTTGTGACCAGCAGGTAGTCACCCATCTCTGGCCCCAATTTCTGCGTTTGCCACCCAAATGCGGCCGCGTAAAAGCTGGCTGCGCGATCACGGTTACGGTACGGCATTTCAAAGTGGACGACGGGATTCATCGTGTGCATGTTTCCTGCAGTGTGGGGTTGGCGGAATTCTTTCAAGTTCACCGTTTTTAATTCACCTTGCTGCATCGAAGCTGACAAAGCGTTTCATTTTTCCGTGCCATTTCTGCGTCGCTTGCCATACGCGAGCCGCGCAGCATGGTGGAAAGCTGCGCGTCAACCGTGTTCTGTCAGCACTACCGCCGGCGGAGTTCGGATCGTTTGAAGTTGTCGTCGCACGTGAGTACAAAATCCCCATGAATGCCATTGACGGCCACAAACTGGGTCAGCAGGGATGCCGGGAACTGCACCGATGTTCCGTCCATGCATTGCGCAACAACCTGCTGGGCCGTCCCACGGTAGTAGGCCAAGTACCGCTGCGCGGAAATGTCGAGATGGAATTCAAAGCGCTTCATGGAAGGTTGCTATGGAAATCTTAATGGCATCCGTCTCGTCGGTGGCGATCTTGATTCCAGGTTTTGAACCCACACACCAACCCACACTAAATTTGAACCCGGGTACCCAATTCAATCACGCAATTGTCGGGTAGCCTAAAGAACCCCGCCACACTGCCAGAATTACGCGACATCAATGCAAACAGGGCGTCGCGCCAGTGGGCCATTCCTGACCCGCTGGTCGGAACAATAATTTCCCGACTCAAAAAGTACGATGTTTCAAAGAGGTTGATGGGTAAGCCTTTTTCCTTGCAGAGCTCCAGCGCCTTGGGAATATCCGGGGTGTTTTTAAATCCATAGTTCACCTGTACCTTCCAGAAGCCTGCCACCAGGGGCGTAACCTGCACCCGGTTCTCAAATGGTATCCAGGGTATCTCGTGAAACACCACCGTCAGAATGACATTGCGTTCATGCAACACGGCGTTGTGCTTCAGGTTGTGCATCAACGCTTGCGGAACCGTGCCCGGATTGGCCACTGCATAGACGGCCGTGCGTGCAACCCGGTGCACACGGTCGACCGACAGCGCAGTGATAAATGGCAGAAGCTCAGGATCATTGCTGCGTATGCTGTCCATCAGCATCTCCCGACCACGACGCCAGGTTGCCATGACCGTAAAAATGAAACCACCCAAAACCAGTGGAAACCATCCACCCTGAAAGAACTTAATGGCACAGGACACAACCAGCATCAGGTCCAGCGCCAAGAATACGCCGGTTGCAGCAAGCGCCACCGGCAGCGGGTAGCGCCACCCGTTGCGGACCACAAAAAAGGTCAGCAGGGTGGTGATCAACATGGTAACCGTTACGGCAATGCCATAGGCAGCAGCCATCGCAGACGAACTGCCGAACCCCGCCACGGTGAGCAATACCGCTGCCAGCAGCAGCCAGTTCACCTCCGGCATGTAGATCTGCCCGACTTCTTTTGCCGATGTGTACAGCACTGCCATGCGCGGCAACAACCCCAACTGGATCGCCTGTTTGGTCATGGAGTAAGCACCTGAAATGACCGCCTGGGAAGCGATCACGGTCGCGCAAGTCGCCAGCACTACAGCGGGCATCAACAGCGCATCCGGAAACAGGTAATAGAACGGGTTTTCAATAGCGCCCGGATCTCGCATCAGCAATGCGCCCTGCCCCATGTAGTTGAGCGCCAGCGCGGGCAACACCAGGCCACCCCAGGCAAACTGGATGGAGCGTTTGCCAAAGTGACCCATATCGGCATAGAGTGCCTCTGCCCCGGTAAACGCCAGCACAATGGCACCGACCGCAGCAAACACATGCCAGCCCCGCTCCGCCAGAAACTGTAACGCCATGATGGGGTTGAGCGCTGCCAATATCGCAGGTTGATGCGCGATTTCAACCATCCCGAATCCAGCCAGAACCACAAACCACACCACGATGATGGGACCAAAGAGCTTGCCGACCAGCCCGGTGCCATAGCGCTGCATGGCGAACAGTGCTGTCAGCACCACCGCGCAGATCGGCAGCACATAAGGCTTAAGCGTAGGTGCTATCACTTCAAGCCCTTCGACGGCGCTGAGTACGGATATCGCCGGCGTAATCACGCTGTCACCATAAAACAGGGATGCACCAAGAACCCCGAACAACAACAAAATGAGACGCTTTTTGGGGTGTGTGCCGGCAGCCTCCACCGCCAGCGCAGTCAGCGCCATGATGCCGCCCTCGCCCCGGTTGTCAGCACGCAGGATCAGCAGCACATACTTCAGCGTGACCACCATCATCAGGCCCCAGAAGATCACCGACACCGCGCCAATCAGGTGTACTGCATCCAGTGGTATGCCGGTGGTTGGGCTAAATATTTCCTTCATGGTGTACAGGGGACTGGTACCAATGTCGCCGTAGACAACACCCATGGCACCGAGGGTCAGGGCGGCAAGGCTTTCGCGGCTGGCAGAATGATTCATGGAGCGTGGTTGAGAGTTGGCAGGTCCACACTGTCAACCCTCACGCATCAGGAACGCATAAGGATGACTGCCTCAGAAACTTCAGGAAGAGGCCAGCCGGTAGCCGATGCCGGTTTCGGTCAGCAAATGCCTGGGTTCGGCCGGCTCCACTTCAATCTTGGCACGCAGCTGGCCCATGTACAGCCTCAGGTAGTGGGTATGCTCGGTGAACTCAGCGCCCCAAACATCGGTCAGCAGTTGCCGGTGAGTCACCACACGCCCGGCACTGCGCACCAGGCGCGCCAGCAATTTGAACTCGGTCGGGGTCAAATGCAATTCCTGCCCGCGGCTCACCACCGTGCGCAGCGCCAGGTCAACCCGCAAATCGTCGAGCTCATGCACCGTGACTGCAGCGGCCACCGTTGTGCCCCGATGCCGCAATGCCACCCGGATGCGGGCCAGGAGTTCGGCCACGCTGAAGGGTTTGGTCAAATAGTCGTCTGCGCCGGCATCAAGCAATTGAATCTTCTGCGCCTCTTGATGGCGGGCCGACACCACCAGAATGGGCAGGCTGTGGTGCTCGCGTACTTCCTTAACCAGGACAGCGCCGTCGCCATCGGGCAGACCCAAATCCAGCAGCAACAGGTCAGGCAACGCATGGCTCAACAATGCGCGCGCCTCGCTGACCGATACCGCTGTCTGCACGGCATAACCCTCAACCGACAGCGTCGACCGGATCAATGCCCGAATCCCGGGATCATCTTCGACCACCAAAACCCGCAACGTCATGGTTGTGCTCCCTGCGGTTGGTTTGCCTCCAGCGGCATGCTGAAAATGAAGCTGTTGCCGCCACCGCTTCGCCGCCGCAATGTCAAAGTACCTCCATGCGCTGTGGCAATCGCTCGGCACAGTGCCAAACCCAATCCGGCACCGCGTTGCCCCGACAAATCATTGCGGCTGTAAGGCTCAAAAATGCTGTCATATTTCTCCGGCGAAATCTCTTGGCCACGGTCTTTGACTGCCAACTGCAAGGCCTGCCCGACCACATCGACACTCAGGTCAATACTGTCTGCGCTGTATTTGAGGGCGTTGTCCAGCAGGTTGCCAACCAGTTGCGCCAGCAGCACAGGGTCGACCTTGATGAGCGGCAGTGCATGCGCAACCCTGGATTTGATGCGTTTGGCAGGATCACGCTGGCGGAGGCGACCCAGGACAGCACCCACAATTTCCTCCATGGACTCCCAATCACGCCGAATGTCCTGTGCTGCGTTGGCCAGATGAACCAATTGGAGGGTGTTCTCGGTCACGGTGCAAAGGTAAGTGGCTTCACGGACGATGCTGCCCAGCAACCGGTGCTGTTCCGCCGGGTCGAGCCTGTCACCCTGTGTTTGGAGTGACGACGCGGCGCCCAGCACCGTGGCAAGGGGTGTGCGCAAGTCGTGTGAAATCGCAGCCAGGTAGGTGCTTTGGAGTTGCTGGCGCTGTGCCTCATTCTGGGCAGCGTGCATGGTGTCGGTCATACGCAGACGCTGCAGGGCCTGCCCCAACAGTGCGCAGAGCGCTTGCGCGTGTTCTCTGCCGGCCGTGTCACTGGCGGGAGCGGGTCGGATGATGACTGCCCCATGGGCCTGCGTTGTGTTGCCCAGGGGCAGGAACCAGGCATCCAGACCGGGCCAACGTCCGGTGCCTGGACCCAGAACTGCCGCTTCGCGCTGACAGCAGCGCATGCCGTCCGCGTCGCTTGGTGACAGATCGGGTTGAAACACAATTTCGTCGTTGGTCCCACGCAGAGCCAGCACGCAAGGCCCGTCAAATGCAGAATCCAGGGCGTGTCGCCCCAGCGATTCGACTTCCTGCGGTGTTGTCACAACCGACAAGCCGGACGCCAGTTCCTGTAGCTGGCGGGCACGGCGCATGTTGAGGTGGGCAATCTCGGTCTCACGGCGCAATCCTTCAGCCAAATGACTGATGACCAAGGCCACCAGCAGCATGGTGAACAGGGCTATCAAGTGTTCCTGGCTATCGACTTCAAACGTCCAGCGCGGTGGAACAAAAAAGAAGTTGAGTGCCGTAACGGCGCCAATCGCACACGCCACGGAGTATTGCCATCGCAGGCGGTAGGACGCCACAACCACGGCCAGGACATAAACCATGGCCTGGCTGGTCAGCGAAATATGGTGATCGAGCAGGAATCCGCCCAGGGTGGCACTGCCCAGCAGCGCACCCACAATGAACCAACTCTTTAGGTTCGACTGAAAACTCGGGGTTGCCGGGTGATCTTTCATGGTGAGACCAGCGTATCACTACCGGCATATGGATTGCATCAGGACAAGTTGGTCTGACGTCAGACCCCGAATCTCAAAGGACAGCTTTGCCCCGAAAGAGACTCCGCCGCCGCGCCCTGTGCGCACAGCACCCGTGGTCCGGCTGGGCCGCGAGTCAGGGCATTTGTGAGGTAGCTATGCTATTGATAGCTATGAATCTATATTCCACAAGGCCTGCAGGCCAATTTCACTTGGAACTTCCTTGCAAGTCAGTTCCTTCTGAAAAAGAGCACTGAATTCCCCCCGGAACGCTTGGCTTCAAACATTGCAGCGTCGCTGTAGCGCAGCAGTTTCTCTGCTTCTCTGGCGTCACATGGAAAAACCGCCACGCCGATACTCGGCGAGATCGTGATGGTTTGCCCCGATTGCAAGGTAATGGGTTCGGCAATGGCCACGGCAACGCGGCGCAGAATCACGTCGCACTCGCCGCGCGAATCGATTCCATCCAGAATCAGAACGAACTCATCGC
>JBPOIP010000209.1:0-9922 GCA_052034395.1 Pseudomonadota bacterium | reverse complement strand
GGGTGAGGCCCTGCTGCACCACCATGCTTGAAGACCGAATCCCGGTAGCCAAACGCGCACTGCGCCGCATTGAGTGTGAAGACCTGGCCGGTCTGCAGATCCATGGCATCCAGCGTGTCAAAGCGGTCCTGCAACTCCACACCGTAGGCACCAATATTCTGCACCGGTGAAGCACCCACGGTACCCGGAATCAACGCCATGTTTTCGAGGCCGGGGTAGCCCTGATCCAGCGTCCACGCCACAAAGTCGTGCCAGTTTTCGCCCGCGCCGGCTTCGACAATGAAAGCCTTCGCCGTTTCCCCAACCAGCCGGCGGCCCCTGATTTCCACTTTCAGCACCACAGGCTTTACGTCACCGGTCAAAACCACGTTGCTCCCGCCGCCCAGAACAAATTTGGGGCTCCCACCCCACTCGGGGTCGGCCAGCAGGGCCAGCGCATCGGCTTCGCTGCCAATGCGCACCAGCGCCTGAGCCCTGGCAACGATGTGGAAGGTATTGAGGGACTGGAGGGGGACGTTTTTCTCGACTAACATGACGGGATTGTCGCATTCGGGTGTTGCCGCACCGCTTGCAGGCCATATCGGTCATGGCCCCCCTGTTTACAACCGCATGCCGCCTGGGTCCGAGGGGCGCTGCACCAACCTCTGAACCCTACCATGCCTTCATTTGATACTGTCTGCGAAGCCGACCTGAGCAAAGTCAAGAACGGAGTGGACAACACCACCAAGGAAATAGCCACCCGTTTCGACTTCAAGGGTACGGCGGCGAGCATTGCGCTCAAGGACAAGGAAATCACACTCATCGGTGACGCCGAATTTCAACTGACCCAAATTGAGGACGTGCTGCGCAACAAGCTAACCAAGCAGGAAGTGGATGTGCGGTTTCTGGATATCGGCGATGTACAGAAGATGGGCGGAGACAAGGTCAAAGTCGTCATCAAGGTTCGCAATGGGATTGAAACCGAGGTGTCCAAGAAAATTCAGCGCCTGATCAAGGACAGCAAGATCAAGGTGCAGGCGGCCATTCAAGGCGACGCGGTCCGCGTAACCGGCGCCAAGCGCGACGATTTGCAGGCGGCCATGGCCCTGATTCGCAAGGACATTGCGGATCTGCCGTTGAGTTTCAATAATTTCCGCGATTGATGCGTATCTGGCTTGTTGCACTGGCTGCAGGGCTGGCCCTGGGCGCCACCGCACAGGCGCAATCGGTCAGTCTGTCCGGCATGCTGGGGGGGAAAGCGCTGGTGATCGTGGATGGTGGCCCGCCCAAGTCGGTGGCTGTCGGCGAAACCTTCAAGGGTGTTCGGGTTGTATCCACGCAGGGTGACATTGCCGTGGTGGAGATAGCCGGTCGCCAGCACAGCCTGCGTGTAGGCGACGCGCCTGCCAGCGTCGGCGGCAGCGGTGGGGCTACACCGACCAGCAGCCGTGTGGTTCTGACGGCTGGAAATGGCGGACATTTTTTTGCGCTGGGGCAAATCAATGGCAAGTCCGCCCAGATGGTGGTGGATACCGGCGCAACCGCTGTATCGCTGAGCACAGCAGAAGCCCAGCGCATGGGCATAAACTACACCAGTGGACAGCCCGTGCAAATGAGCACGGCCAATGGCGTGATTCCTGGCTGGACAATCAAGCTGGGGACTGTCAAAGTCGGCGACGTGGTGGTGCATGGCGTGGACGCGATTGTGTCGTCCGGGTCCATGCCGTATGTTTTGCTGGGTAACAGCTTTTTGACCCATTTCCAGATGACCCGCACCAACGACCAGATGGTGCTTGAAAAACGTTACTGAGAGCCTGCCGTGAGCATTCAGAGTGAGCGCGAATACGAAGACCTGCTGTCGCAGTGGTCCGACCTGGAGTCGGGTCTGGGTGTCATCCTGGGCAGTCCGGAGAGCACACAGGAATTTGCACACCGGGTGTTGCAATATGACCGGTGGATGCAGGGTCTGCTGCAACGTGACCCCGACGTCGGTCTGTACCTGCTGTTTCAACTGGCCAGCAATTCGCCGGTAGGCTATAGCGCGTCACACTCACTGGTATGTGCCGTGCTGTGTCACCTGATTGCAACCGAACTGGGCATTGAACAACCCGAGCGCAACAGCCTGGTCCATGCAGCGCTGACCATGAATATCTCCATGACGGCGATGCAGGACCAACTGGCCACACAGGCAGAAAAACCCACTGCGGCACAGCAGGACATCATCCGTGCCCACGCCGTCAAAAGTGCATTGATGCTGTCCAACATGGGCGTCGATGACGGCGTTTGGCTTGACATTGTGTCCAACCACCACGACGACGACGCGGAGCATGCCGACCTGCATACGGCACCACCCGAGGCGCGACTTACACGAATCCTTAAAGTTGTGGATCGCTACGCCGCGATGATCAGCCCGCGGATGTCGCGTTCGGGGCGCACTGCCACCGATTCTGCGCGGTCCATCCTGGCGCATGCTTCTCCAATAACCGATGAAGTGGGCCACGCACTGGTGCGCGCCGTCGGGCTGTGCCCACCCGGCACCTACGTGCGCCTGGACAGCGACGAACTGTCCGTGGTCCTGCGCCGCAGTGGCCAGCACAACCATCCATTTGTTGCCGTTCTGACCAAAGCCTCCGGCGAACTGGTTTCACCCCCCTGGCTGCACGCCACACAGGCCAAGCCCCACATACGCCAGGCGCTGGCCGCCTCCGCGGTGCGGGCCAGACTCAACCACTTTCACCTGCTGCAACTCGGCGCCGAGGCAGCCAAGCAACTCTAGTCCCGCGAACAGGTACTGCGCCTCAGGTTTTCTTTCGGCCCAGCCGGGACTCGGTCCCTTTGACCAGACGCGAAATGTTTTCCGCATGGCGCCAGACCAGAAAAAGTGCCATCACCGAGGTTGAAAGAACAACACTCTTGTTCATGGCCCAGACGACACCATCACCAAAGATGTAATACAGCGGCGCCAGGATGGCGGCAACCAGCGACGCCAGCGACGAATACCGGAAGGCATACGCAACGGCCAGCCAGGTCAGCGCAACGGCCAGCCCCAGCATCCAGCTCGTTGCCAGCAGCACGCCCAACGCGGTGGCAACCCCTTTGCCACCGGCAAAACGAAAGAAAACCGGAAACAGGTGACCCACAAACGCCGCAAGACCCACCATGGCCATGGTTCCGTCACCCAGCCCGTAAGTCGCCCCAAACCATTTGACCAGCATCACCGGCAACCACCCCTTGAAAGCATCCAGCAAGAGTGTGACGATGGCGGCTGCCTTGCTGCCCGACCGCAGAACATTGGTGGCCCCCGGGTTCTTGCTGCCGAAAGTGCGCGGATCACTCAGACCCATGGCGCGGCTGACGATGACCGCAAACGACAGTGAGCCCACCAGATACGCAGCCAGCACCGCCAGCCAGGGATAAAAAGCAACGAGGGAATCCAAAACCATTTCTCCTGAGGTCAATCAGCCAAAGCGCACTGTACCCGCTTTGCCGACAGCAATTGCACGCATACCGCCGGGTCTATGCCCACCAGAAAACCCCTGCGCCCGCCGTTGATCACAATTCGTGGCAAATCCAGTATGGTCGCCTCGATAAACACCGGCATCGCGCGGCGTGTGCCGAAGGGCGAAGTGCCTCCAACCAGATACCCGCTGTGGCGGTTGGCCACTTCAGGGCTGCAGGGCTCGATGGATTTGGCTCCAATTTGCCGCGCCAGGTTTTTGGTGGAAACCTTGCGGTTGCCGTGCATCAGCACCAGCAGGGGTTTGGCGTCCTGATCCTGCATCACCAGGGTCTTGACCACCATGAACGGATCAAACCCCAGCACCTGTGCGCTGTGCTGTGCGCCCCCGTGCTCGAGGTATTCGTAGGGGTGCTCGGTATAGGCCACCCGGTTTGCCTTGAGCATGTGGGTGGCAGGGGTTTCGCTGACATGATCTTTCCTGGCCATGGCGGTATTTTGTCAGCTGCCTGGCACCGGTTTTCGGGCCGGACCAAAACCCTGTGCGAATTCCGCAAACTCCGCTTGCGGCAGCGGTCGACTGAAGTGATAGCCCTGATAGGCGTGGCAACCCATGTGGGCCAGAAAGTCGCCCTGCGCCTGGAGTTCCACGCCTTCCGCAATCACGGCCAGCCCCAAGCTCTCGGCCAGCGCCACAACCATTTTTGCGATGGCCGCGTCATTGGGGTCGGTAACGATGTTGCGCACAAAACCCTGGTCAATCTTGAGCTGTGCCAGGGGCATGCGTTTCAGGTAGGACAGGGACGAGTACCCGGTACCAAAATCGTCCAGCGAGAAGCTGACGCCTTTGGCCTTCAGTGCACTCATTTTTTCGATGATGCCTTCCACGTCATTGACGAGCATGCTCTCGGTGAGTTCCAGCTTGAGCAGCTTGGGTGATGCGCCGTTGCGCGCAAGCGTTTGCAGCACGCTGTCGACAAAATCGGGCTGCTGAAACTGGCGTGCGCTCACGTTTACCGCCATGGTCAGATGCTGCAACGCGCTGTGCTGGGACCATGCAGCCAACTGGGCACAGGCCGTGTCCAGCACCCAGTGCCCGATCTGCAGAATCAGGCCGGTTTGCTCGGCCAGCGGGATGAACTCGGCGGGGGATACGATGCAGCGCTTGGGGTGCTGCCAGCGCACCAGCGCTTCCACGCCTGTAATGCGATCAGCACCCACAACCTGCGGCTGGTAGTACAGCACAAACTGCTGTTGCTGCACGGCTGCGCGCAGGTCAGCCTCCAGCGCCGCATGGGCGGACACCTCGGCCTGCATTTGCGTGTCGAAAAAACGCAGCGTGTTGCGCCCGGCCGCCTTGGCCCGGAACATCGCCAGTTCGGCGCGCTTGAGCGGCTGCTCGCTGCCCTCCACGAGGGCGCCTCCGAACAGGGTGACGCCGATGCTCGGCGTGCTATGGTGTGCAGCATTCTCGATTGCAAAAGTGGGCACAAACGCGTCGAGGATCTTTTCGCCCACCGCTTCTGCCTGGCGGGCGGCCTCCATGGCGTTGTCGCCCAGATCTTCGAGCATCACGACAAACTCATCGCCCCCCAGGCGCGCGACGGTATCTCCGTCACGCACGCACGCCTTGAGCCGGTGCGCCACCTGCACCAGCAAAGCATCACCCTGAAAGTGCCCCAGCGTGTCGTTGAGGGTCTTGAAGTTATCCAGATCGACAAATAGCAAGGCATTCTGGTGGGCGCGGCGCACGCTGTCATGCAATGCCTGCTCCAGCCGGTCAAGCAACAGACGCCGGTTGGGCAGCTGGGTCAGGGGGTCGTAAAAAGCCAGCGTATCAATTTGCGCCTGCGCGTTGACCCGCTCACTGATGTCATTGAAGATGGATACATAGTGGGTGGTTGCTCCCGCATCGTCCTTGACGGCACTGATGGTGAGCCACTCAGGGTAGATTTCGCCGTTTTTCCGCCGGTTCCAGATTTCGCCCTGCCAGGTTCCTGCCGTTTCCAGGGTTTTCGTCATGGCTGCGTAAAAGGCGATGTCGTGACGGCCGGAGTACAGAATTTGTGGGGTTTGACCCACGGCCTCCTCGGAACTGTAGCCTGTGATGGTGGTAAACGCCTTGTTGACCCGCAATATCACACGCTGTGCGTCGGTGACCGTCATGCCCTGTTGCGACTCAAATGCCGTGGCGGCAATGCGTTGCGTCTGCTCGGCAAGTTTTCGCTCGGTGATGTCGCGGGTAACCGCCAGTTGCACGGTCTCACCGTGGTGTTGCAAAGGCACGGCATGGGTTTCGAGCCAGCGCCGCCCACCTTTGAGGCCCTGGACTTCAAACGCCATTGCGACCGTTTCACCGGCCAGGACACGCTGGTGCATTTCGTTGAATGGGCCGCGGTGCTCGGGCGCGATCAGGTCCAGCACCGGCTGGCCAGCAACCTGCTGCAGCGAATCGGCTTCGATCATCGCCAGACCCGCCGGATTCATTTCCACCAGCCTGCCGTGCGCATCGACAATCTTGATGCATTCGGGCTCGGCCTCGATGATGGAGCGCAGGTACACTTCGCTGGCCTCCAGGTCGGCTGTCGCGGCCCTGCGCAGGGCCTCCTGGCGCTTCAGTGCAAGGGTTGCACTCACCAACAAGACCAGCGCCGCAGCCAGCAAAATGGCATCGTGCCTGGCCCCTTCTCTCCAGCTTGCCAGAATGGTTGACATGGACAGGCCATAGGTCACCACCACCGGGTAGTCGTTCAGGGCCCGGTAGCTGTAAATACGTTCAATACCGTCTTTGACAACCACCTGGCGTACGGTACCGGTGGGCCATGCCGGAAGATGCTGGCGAAACATCGGAGAGTCCGACCAGTTCCTGCCCATCACGGCCTCCGTAGCGGGTGAAGTGACCACGGCCGCTCCGGAGGAAAGGAACAGGGTTGCCAAACCATCCGGCCCGCGCTCGATGGAGTCATAAAACGACTGGAAATAGGCCGTGCGGACCATGGCCACCAGCACCCCCTCGAACGCACTGTCTACATTGCCAACCCGGCGGCTGACCGGCAGCAACCATTGGCCGCTTCCGGCCTTCACCGGTCGGCCAAACACCAGCTCGCGGTCGGCACCGCGTACATGGGGCGCAAAGTAGTCGCGCTCCATTTGCGGCCCACCATCCAGGCGCTGGTCAGCCTGTGTGGACACCACCAATGCACCGGTCGAGTCCAGCAATGCGACCTGTTGAATCAGCTGATCGGCCGGAAGCATCTGGGTCAACAGCTGGCGCGCCTTCACCACATCGAGCCCACCGGCGTTGCGCAGGGGCAGCAATTCGGCGTCCACCCGGGCAAGATTGGCACCCACACGGTGGAGCGTCTGGCGCGCATGCTCCTCCAGAACCTTGGAGAAATTCTGGGTCTGCAACTCGGCGCGCGCCAGCGTGTCGACGCGTTCGTGCAGCGTCTCATAGGCAGTGAATACCAGCATCAGAACCCCGCTGATGAGCGCCACCAGCGCCGGGGTCAGGCGAAATCCGGGTTTCATGCTATTTCAATACGCCCTTCTCGCGGTAAAACCGCAGTGCCCCTGGGTGAAACGGAATGCCCGCGCCCTGCACAGCGTTGTCCAGTGTGATGAAACGCCCCTTGGCATGGCCCTTGGCGAGCGCCTGTTGGGCTGATGCGCTGTACAGCGATTGCGTGACCTGGTACACCAGTTCGGCGTCCACCACATCCCGGGTTACCCATTGCGCGCCCACCGAAAGCGTCGGGGTGGCACCAATGCCAGGGTAGGTGTCGGCAGGAATGGTGTCACTGACCAGAAACGGACTGTCTGCGCGCATCCTTAGCGCCTGCGCGGCGTCGATGGGCAGCAGATCGATACCGGTTGTCAGCAGGTCCGTGATCGCTTTGGCCGGTGCGCCACCGGTGAAAAAGAAGGCGTCCAGCGTGCCAGCCTTGAGCCGGTCGCCCGCCTGGTTGGGTTTGATGTATTCGGGCTTCAGGTCGGCTTCGCCCAGCCCGTAGGCTTTGAGCACCTGGCGTGCGCTGATGAGCGTGCCCGAGCCGGCTTCGTCCAGCGCCACGCGTTTGCCCTTGAGGTCGGCGACGGTCTTGATGCCAAGGCCCCGCTTGACCACGATCTGAATACTCTCGGGGTACAGGTTGGCGATCAGGCGCAGGCTGCCCAGCCGCGGTTTGCCTTCAAAAATGCCGCTTCCGTGGTACGCCCAACTCGCCACATCGGCCTGACTGAAGCCCGATTCCAGCGAGCCACTGGTGATGCTGATGACATTGCCCAGCGATCCGTTGCTGCTCTGCGCGGTGGCAACAATCCTGTCCGGCTGTGACACAACCGACGCCATCAGAACGCCAATCGGGTAATAGGTGCCGGCCGTACCCCCGGTGCCAATGCGCAAATACTGCTGCGCGCAGGCCTGGCCCGCGAAAAGTGCCGCCGCCAGCAGGAAAGCTGCTATCGGTTGGATGCGCATGAATACTCCTATAGTGATAGCAAAGTATCTATATTCTACGAGGGCATGGAGCCAGTTTTGCGCATAAGAACGTCAAATTCCGGCGTCGGGCGTTACGGGCGTGCCCCAGGCAGCATCGGGCTGCCAGGTCGCGGTCCATGCCGGCAACTGGTCCGCCGGCATGGGGCGGGCAATGCCGTAGCCCTGCGCCAGCTCGCAGCCCAGGTGCAGTAGCAGGGTACCATGAGCAATCGTTTCCACGCCTTCGGCGATGACTTCCCGCCGAAAAGCGGCTGCCAGGCCAATGACGCCCTCCAGAATGTTGAGATCATCGGGGTCGTCGAGCATGTCGCGCACAAAGCTCTGGTCAATTTTCAGCAGGGTGACGCGCAGGCGCTTGAGGTAGGTCAGAGACGAGTAACCGGTACCAAAGTCGTCCAGCGCAAAGTTGACGCCGATCTGTGCGCAGTCTTCGATCACCTGGGATACCTGGGCTATATCTTCCAGGGCACTGGTCTCCAGCACTTCGAGCTGCAAACGCCCGGGCTTGACACCCGGATGGGCGGCCAGCAGCGCGCGCAAGCGGTCCACAAAGTCACGCTGCTGCAGCTGGCGCGCGCCGATGTTGACACTGACCGGCAGATCCAGACCCACGCCCTGCCATTGCTCGACCTGCGTGAGCGCCGTGCCGATCACCCACTCGCCCACCACAATGGCCAGCGGATGGTCTTCTATGGCCGGCAAAAACGCGGCGGGTGACAGCAGTCCCTGCTCGGGGTGCTGCCATCGGATCAGGGCCTCGGCACCAACGACCACGCCGTTGCGCATGTTGACCTTGGGCTGGTAGTGCAGTACGAACTCGCCCTGCTCCAGCGCCAGGCGGATACGCTCCAGACTCTCGTGGTGGCCGCGCAGGTTGCTGTCATGCTCTGCGTCAAAGATGTGGTATCGGTTCTTGCCCGCCACCTTGGCCTGGTACATGGCGTGGTCGGCCTGGCGCAGCAGCTGCTCGGCCTCTACGGCGTGCGTTTGCGGGTAGAAGGTTACGCCCAGGCTGGCAGAAACCTGGACCTCGCCATTGATCAGCCCCACCGGCTGGGCTGCTGCGGCCAGAAGCCGCGTGAGCAGAGGCGCACAGGCCTGCGCGTCGGTCAGGTCACAGAGCACCGCCACAAACTCGTCACCACCAATGCGGGCCAGCGTATCGCCTTCGCGCAGGGCCTGCTTCATGCGCTGGGCCAGGTTGATCAGCAGGGAGTCGCCCGTGTCATGTCCGTACCGGTCATTGATTGCCTTGAAACCGTCCAGATCCAGATAGGCCACCGCAACGGTCTGATGACGCCGTGCCGCCTGAGCCAGCGCCTGTTGAAGGCGGTCAGCGAACAACAGGCGGTTGGGCAGGCCGGTCAGCGCATCGAAGTGCGCCATGTGGTCCAGCCGGTTCTGGTGCTCCTTGATCGCCGTGATATCCGAAAAGAGGGCAACATAGTGCTGCGTTTGGCCCTTTGCATCTCGCACGGCGCTGATGGTCAGCAGTTCGGCAAACACTTCACCGCTTTTGCGCCGGTTCCAGATTTCGCCGCTCCAGTGCCCTTCGTTCAGCAACTCGTGCCACAGGGCGTCATAAAACGCCTTGTCCTGCCTCCCGGAGTTGAGGATGCGGGGGTTCTGGCCGACCACTTCGTCCCGGCTGTAGCCGGTGATGCGCGTAAAGGCGTCGTTGACGTCGACGATGGTTCCCTGCAAGTCGGTAATCGTGATGCCTTCGCGCGCATGGCCGAACACGCTGGCGGCCAACTGGATTTTTTCTTCGCCCTGCTTGCGTGCGCTGATATCGGCGTTGGTCCCAATCATGCGCAGCGGTTTGCCATCGGCATCGCGCTCCACCACCATCCCGCGGCCCAGCGTCCACAGCCAGCTTCCATCTTTGCACTGCATGCGGAATTCGACGGCCGCGGAGCCGGGTTTGCCCTCCATGTAGGGCTGCAGCGCGGCATACACGCCGGGTGCATCGTCGGGATGGATGC
>JBPOIP010000231.1:0-18527 GCA_052034395.1 Pseudomonadota bacterium | reverse complement strand
TCGGTCTACGCTGGCCTCAGCGACCTTTTGCCCAGTGGGGATGCTTTGGGGTTCGACATCTTCCAAAATGCGAGCACAGAAGCCATACGCCCCGGCGAAGTAGGCGGCGGGACGAATGAGGCATTCGAGGGGAATGATTCGGTTGTTACTGCGCAACTCGACTTCTGCACGCCACCAACTGTCATCCATTAATTTGAACTGGTGGCCCTTGTCGTAGCCCCGAAACACTTTGCCACTGTCTCGCTTGCCGACTTGAAATGTGGTGCTGTGGCCGTCGATCAAGTCGCCGATAGCCATCTTTGAAGGTGCGCGGCCCCGATAGCTAAATTCACCATCGTGATAGGCTTGCACGGCCTGCTGATACCCGTATTGGCCTTCAAAAAAATCACGGGTCAAATCGATGCGGGTGACTTTCGCCGCCAGTGGCGCGAAGAAGTCGTAAAGGCGTTGTTCCCAGCCCGCTTTGGCAAAGGTGCAGCCGTTACCCTTCACGCTGAAGCAAAAGGTTCCACGCTGGGTTTCGCCACCACCGCTAACGCTGGCTACTTCTTGTCCGTGTTCGTTGTTGATCGTGAAACTGTGCTCGTAGTAGTCACGCCCTGAACGGGATTCACCGGGGTGAAACCCAAGCAAGTTTGCAAAGTGGGCGGCTAAATCAGCCACGATCTCACTGTCAAGCTGGAGACCATCGACAATCAGTTCCCCTTTGCTTGGAATCTGAGCGGCAAATAAGGTTTCCCGCGTCACGGTGCACCGGAAGTAATCCACCACCACGCCGGAATCAGCTTTGACAGCACGGTCACCGCAAACAATTTTTACTTTTTTGCCTTCAAGTGCCAGCCGTTCGTCTGTCTGGTAACTTTTCATTCTGTTTATCCCCGTATTACTCGTGGGGTGTACGCGGCGCGTTGCGCCCCGGCTGTCCTCGCTTCGCTGCGGGCAGGCGGTGCGCAACGGTTGGCGAGTTGTCGCCGCGAAATTTCGTTGACAGCGTCCAGCTCTTCGCGGAAGCCGGGAAGGTTGTCGGCCATCCACTGGAGGCGTTCGGCTAGGGTTTTGGGTCGGGTCAGGTGACTCACAGCGCAAACTCCTGCGCTTTTTCAGCGGCCAAACGGCGCAATGCCTCGACATTGATGAAAACGCGCTTGCCAATAGTCAGCTGCGGCCAATAGCCACGCTCGCATTGCGCTTGTAGCACTCCAACAGGAAGTCCGATCCACTCTGCAAAACGCTCACGAGTCAAGAGAACTGGCACACCCAGTGAGTTAGTCGGAACAGCTGTCTTATCGCTCATTTTGCACCTCGTTCGAAGCAACTTTGAATTACGTTCAAAGTAATGTATTCGAAGCAAAAACGAAATGCAAGCATTGAAACTATGTATTGAGTGCAAAGTTGCGTAGCATCGAGGTCTTTAACAAAAAGGAGCTAACAATGGCGACAAGGCAACCTGCCCGCTTTGATCCCTCAAAGCTGGGTGGTACGGATTCACAAGAAGACAGCAATATCGATAAAGCGCGCAGCACGGAGCCGACCAGTACCACGTTCAATCTTGTGGAGGCGCTTGACCAGCGACTGAGGACTTTGGTTGGGCTCTACACGACACCGACAAGGCGGAACTCGCAGATGGCTCAGATGACTTGCGTGGAGCCCAGCCAATGGGCAAGCTGGTGGGCTGGTCGTGCGCGTCCGAGTGCTGAAATACTGGCAGCCACCTGTGCTGCATTTCCAGAGCATGCACTCTGGCTGATGACAGGCATTCACGACTCTCTCGGCGGACAACTTGGTCCAGACTCAGATTGGACACCTCACCACGCGAAACGCCTCCTGCGCAGGATGTCGGAAAAGGCGGGGCACTACCGCGAGCAAGGTGGGCTCGATGGCTTTAAAGTGGGGTCTGAGCTTGAAGCGGAAGAGCTTGCCTCGCTGATGAGGCTGCGAGCAAAAGAACTTGCCATCCGACTACGAGAGAAATATGGCGATCAAGCAGCTTGACAGTGGCGGCTGGCAGGTGGACTCCCAGCCCGGAGGACGCGGTGGCAAGCGTTTCCGAAAAACCTTTTCGACCAAAGCCGAAGCCAAAGCCTACGAGGCGTGGCTGACAACGCAGGTCAATCAAAACGCTAAATGGCAACCAGAGAAACGGGACACTCGGAAGCTGCGCGAACTCATTGACGTCTGGTACTCACACCATGGATCAGGCTTGAAAGCAGGCGTGAACACCTACAGCCGCCTAAAGCTGGCATGCGAGGCCATGGGAAACCCAGTAGCCGACCGCTTCACTGTAAACACATTCGCCACATACCGAACCGAGCGGCTAGCTGCAGGCATCAAAGCGAACAGTGTGAACCGTGAGCATGCCTATCTGCGATCTGTATTCAACGAACTGCGCCGACTGGGTCAATGGAAGCGCGAGAACCCGCTTGCTCACCTACGACAATTCAAGATACCTGAACGCGAACTCGAATACCTGACACTCGAACAGTGCCGTACGCTGCTCGCAGAACTATCGAATGGTCGAAATCGACATGCGCCCATGATCGCCAAGATTTGCCTCGCCACTGGCGCACGATGGAGCGAAGCCGAATCGCTCGATCAGAAGCACGTGAGGAATGGACAAATCCAATACGCCGGTACGAAGTCGGGAAAGGTTCGTGTTGTTCCCATCCCCGAAGCACTTGTCGACGAGCTGCGCGAACACCATCAACCGAAAGAAACCGGCAGCCAACTATTCGCCTACGCGTACTCAGCCTTTCGCGATGCTGTTGATCGAGCGGGGCTGACATTACCAGACGGACAGATGACACACATTCTTCGGCACACGTTCGCCAGTCACTTCATGATGAACGGTGGCAACATCCTCGCGCTGCAAAAAATACTCGGTCATGCGAGTCTCACGATGACGATGCGCTATGCCCACTTGGCCCCCGAGCATCTGCAAGAGGCTCGTGTCCTCAATCCGCTGGTACAACTGCCGAACACAACATAATGCGAACCATCGCGAAAAGGGAAAATGATGGCAGCAAAGATGAAATGGGCGCGCATTATCGAGAGCAAGGCGCGCATAGGGCTCGAAGTGGCTCAAGGTGGAACGCCATACCTGTGCGAACACTGTCCCTCTGAGGTTCGCTACAACGCCGGGTACGAGATGATCCGAAAAGGTGTCTCGATAATCGTCGAACACTACTTCAAACTCCGGCAAAAGCACAGCCATGCCGACGACTGCCCATACAACATCGAAGCTCAAATTAAAACGGCGGTGCGCGATGCCGACCCGGAAGCCGTGCACCAGCTCGGTAAGGGCCTTTACGAACTGCGGCTTATGTTCCCTGAGAGCTTCAAGACCGCTCGACCGTCCAATGAATCGTCAGACAAGTTCGACGATTCCCATGGATCGAACAGCGGAGGCAGAAAGTTCATTTCCGTTGGCAAGCTGAACTCGTACCTCAATACCGCCGCACGCATTCTGAAGGTACGCAACTACTGCGAAGACCATCAAGATATCGAAGAGCACCTGGTGCTCTCATTCGATGGCCGAATGGTGCAATGGTCGGACTTCTACATTGAGCAGGACGAATACGCGACAGTCTACGAAAGGCTCAACTCAGGGCGCATCGACTACCCCCTGGCTATAGCAGGCACAGTCCAAAGCATCAACGAGAGAACAAGCCAGTACGACGCTACCCGTCCCTATTGGGTAGTGCAGCTCGTTGTTCCCAAGACAGCGCCAGATGAACAAGGGGTAGTCACCAAAGTGGATACCTACGTGACCACCAGCAAAGCGGCCCTGATCGACGAGCTGCAAGTCGGCGACGAGATCATTATCTTCGGCGAATGGCAAGCAGGTACGCCGAAGGTATTTCCCAACACGAAGCCGAAGACACCAAACTCGCCTGTGAAAACCTGGAAGAACCTTCCTCTGAAGTTCTCCCTTACGCACGCGAAACAGATCGTGAGAACGAATTCGCGTTGACACTCCGTTGACAGCGGCATCACTACATGTGCCAGATGCCCAACATAAGTCCTTGATTTAAATGGTAGGGCGTGAGTGACTTGAACACTCGACCAAAGGATTATGAGTCCTCTGCTCTAACCAACTGAGCTAACGCCCCGAACCAGCGCAGATTGTAATGGCCTTGGAGGGTGCTACTTGTGGTGACTCAGCGCGTTGCTCACCAACTTGGACGTGATGTCCACAATCTGGATCATTCGGTCGTAGGCCATGCGCGTGGGGCCTATCACACCCAGGGTGCCAACCACCTTGCCGTCCACTTCATAAGGACTGCTGACGATGGAGAGATCTTCAAAGGGCACTACCTGACTCTCGCCACCAATAAAGATACGCACACCTTCAGCCTGCCCGGCGATGTCCATCAGCCGCATGAGTTGGGCCTTTTGTTCGAACAGTTCAAACGCACGGCGTAGATGACCCATGTCGCTGGAAAAGTCGGATACCGACAGAAGATTGCGCTCACCCGAGATGATGACTTCGTCCTGCGCCTCCGTCATGGCCTCGGAACTCACCGTAACGGCCGCTTGCATCAAGGTGGCGATCTCCGAGCGCAAGGTTTCCACCTCGCCTTGAAGCCGTTCGCGCACCGTATCGATGTCCATGCCCACGTAATGGCTGTTGAGAAAATTCGCCGTTTCCACCAACTGGCTCTGCGAATAGTCCAGTTCCGTAAAAATGACCCTGTTTTGCACATCTCCGTCTGGCGACACCAGAATTACCAGCACCCGCCGGTCCGAAAGTCTCAAAAACTCAATGTGACGAAATACCGATGTGCGCTTGGGTGCAATCACAACCCCAACAAATTGCGACAGGTTGGAGAGCAGGTTGGCTGCGTTGGATATGACTTTCTGGGGTTGGTCAGGCGCGAGCACATGTGCACCATACTGACTGGGCTGCACTGTCAACATGGTGTCCACGAAAAGACGATAACCACGTGCTGTCGGAATACGCCCCGCCGATGTATGGGGACTGACGATCAGCCCCAGTTCTTCCAGGTCGGACATGACGTTGCGAATGGTGGCCGGTGAAAGCTCCAGACCCGACGCCTTAGACAGTGTGCGGCTGCCAATGGGCTGGCCATCCGCGATGTAGCGTTCTACCAGCGCTTTCAACAACAACTTGGAACGATCATCGAGCATCGGGACATTTTAGTGATGTAATTTGCGAATGCAGATTCCATTTCGTCATGTCGCCCTTATAGGCAAATACCAAGCCGTTTCCAGCGGAGCAACCGGGGCATCGTCGCGTCAGGCGCTGGATCGCATCGCGCACTTCCTGATGGACCAGGGCTGTGAGGTGGTGGTGGAATCCGACACCGCAGCCAATATGGGGCTTAGTGACTATGCCACGCTGGATGTTGCAGGCATCGGCCAAGCCTGCGATGTTTGTGTCGTGGTGGGCGGAGACGGGACCATGCTGGGCATTGGCAGGCAATTGGCACAGTACGGTGTGCCGCTGATCGGGATCAATCAGGGGCGCCTGGGATTTATCACCGACATACCGTTGGAGAACTTCCAGACGACATTGAAGCCCATGCTGTCCGGGCTTTACGAGGAAGATCACCGCAGCCTGATGCAGGCGCGCGTCATTCGGGACGGTCATTGCGTTTTTTCCGCCCAGGCGATGAACGATGTGGTCGTGAACCGTGGAGCCACTGCCGGCATGGTGGAACTCCGGGTGGAAGTGGACGGGCATTTCGTCGCAAACCAGCGTGCTGATGGACTGATCATCGCCACACCAACAGGCTCAACAGCCTATTCACTGTCTGCGGGGGGGCCTTTGATGCACCCCTCCATCCCGGGCTGGGTATTGGTGCCGATCGCACCACATACCCTGTCGAATCGCCCGATTGTCCTCGCCAATGCTTCAGAGGTTGCTATTGAAATAGTAGCAGGCAGGGATGCAAGTGCCAACTTTGACATGCAGTCACTGGCGTCCCTCATGCACGGCGACCGCATCGTCGTGACACGATCCCAATACCAGGTCCGGTTTCTGCACCCCAAAGGCTGGACCTATTTCGATACGCTGCGCCAAAAGCTGCACTGGAATGAAGGGGTGGCCTGAGTGCGTAGAAAACCGAACCGAAAACGGCCTGCAATTCGCCACACTGTGGGCAATCGGGCCACAACCTACCGTGCGCAGGAACATCGGCCATGGCGTTAAAGCGGATTGTTTTACGTGATTTTGTGATCGTCAGCGAGCTTGAGCTCGATCTTGCCGGTGGCTTCACGGTCCTGACGGGAGAAACCGGCGCAGGCAAGTCCATCCTGATTGATGCGCTGCAACTGGTAACCGGCGCCCGCGCAGACGTTGGCGTCATCCGTGAGGGTGCGAGCCGCACGGATGTAACCGCCGAGTTTGATGCGCCTGCCGACATGCACAGAGCGCTGGAGGAAGCCGGGTTTGACTGTGGGGACACCCTGCTGTTGCGCCGCACGGTGGACCTCACGGGCAAAAGCCGGGCCTGGATCAACGGCAGCCCGGCTACTGCCCAGCAATTGCGTTCGTGCGGTGAACAATTGCTCGACATTCACGGCCAGCACGCCTGGCAAAGCCTGACCCGACCCGATGCCGTGCGGGGGCTGCTCGACGCATTTGCCAAAGTATCCACGGCTGAAATTGCAACCCGGTGGCAGGTGTGGCGGCAAGCGCAGACCGCTCTCGCAAAGGCTGAAAGCGCACAGGACTCATTGCTTCGCGAGCGTGAACGGCTGGCTTGGCAAATCGGTGAGCTGGAAAAACTCAACCCCAAGGCCAACGAATGGGATGAACTGCAAAGTAGCCACAGCCGGCTTTCCAATGGCCAGGCGTTGCTGGATGCGGCCCAGCAGGCTCTGCAGGTTCTGGAGGACGATGACCGCAATGCACTGACCCTGCTTAACAGTGCCACACAACAACTGCGGGTTCAAGCGCATCTGGAACCAGAATTCAGTGCGCCGTTGGACATCCTGACTTCGAGTCTGGCGCAGGTGGAAGACACGGTGCGGACCTTGCGCGGGTATTTGCGCCGAACGGAACTGGACCCGGAGCGCCTGTCTGAGCTGGACGAACGCATGTCGCTCTGGGTTTCCATGGCAAGACGCTACAAGCGCGCACCGGAAGACCTGCCTGCATTGCTCGATTCCTGGCGAAACGAGTTGGCGCAACTTGACGCTGCATCGGATATGGAGGCTCTGCAGACCGCCGAACGAACAACACAAGCTGCGTATTTGCAGGAGGCGAAAGTCCTGACAAAAGCCCGAAACCATGCCGCACCCCAACTGGCCCATTCCATCACACAGGCCATGCAGGGCTTGGGCATGCAGGGCGGGCAGTTTCAGGTGGTACTCCAAAACAGCGCAATTGCCATGCAGAGCGGGATGGAAGACGTCAGCTTTCTGGTTGCCGGGCATGCCGGAAGCACGCCACGGCCCGTGGGTAAGGTTGCATCGGGTGGTGAACTGTCGCGCATGGCATTGGCCATAGCCGTGACGACAAGCCAGTTGGGAACAGCGCAAACCCTGATTTTTGATGAGGTAGACGCCGGCGTTGGGGGGGCGGTTGCCGAGACGGTCGGAAAACTGATGCGCCAGCTCGGCCGTGACCGGCAGGTACTGGCTGTGACGCACTTGCCGCAGGTCGCAGCCTGTGCAGACCATCACCTAGTTGTGTCGAAGCAGGTAACGGGTGGCACCACGCTGAGTGCGGTCGCCAGGGTAGAAAACGCGCAGCGGGTAACTGAAATTGGTCGCATGTTGGGTGGAGAGATGCTGTCGGAGACGACATTGGCCCACGCCCGGGAAATGCTGCACTCTGGAGCTTGATGTGATGAATGACAACATGCCAACTATGGAAATTGCATTGATCACTGGCATGTCGGGATCCGGCAAATCGGTGGCGCTGCATGCCCTGGAAGATGCCGGCTTTTTCTGCATTGACAATCTTCCACCCGAGTTGCTGTTGCCTCTGGTTGAACTGGAGCAAAAACACTACGCAAAGCGGGTCGCCATTGCCATGGATGTGCGCAGTGCAACCTCGCTGCCCCTTGTGCCCAACCAGCTGAAAACCTTGCGCCAACGCGGTATCCGCGTCAAGCTGGTCTTTCTGGATGCCAATACCGAAACACTGGTGCGGCGCTACTCGGAAACCCGTCGTAAACACCCTCTGTCGCAATCCGAACCGGACCATGGAAAGCAGGATACCCGGCGCGCTTTGACTGAGGCCATCGAACTTGAGCGCAAACTGCTTGCCGAACTGCGCGAGCAGGCCCATGTGATTGATTCCAGCATCATCCGGGCGTCCCAGCTAAGAACGTACGTTAAGGACTTGATTTCTGCTCCCCAAGAGCAGTTGACACTGGTATTCGAGTCGTGTGCATTCAAGCGCGGAGCACCGACCGATGCAGACTATGTATTTGACGTGCGCATGCTGCCCAACCCGTACTATGAACCGGCATTGCGCCACCTCACGGGGCGGGATGAGCCGGTCGCTGAATTCCTGCAGGCTGAGGAAGTTGTCGGAACGATGCTGCACCATATCACCCATTTCCTGGAAAGTTGGCTGGATGCCATGGCCAAAGACCAGAGAAGTTACGTCACGGTGGCGATTGGATGTACCGGTGGCCAGCACCGCTCGGTGTATCTGGTTGAGCGCCTTGCACAGCGGTTCTCAACTGATTGGGTCACCCTCAGGCGCCACCGGGAAATTGACGTGTTGTGACGCATGGGCGTCAGCGGTAATTACTGCTGCAACAGCTTTCGAATCGGTGCCGGCAGACCCAGGGCTGGCCAGGCATCCGCAGAAACCCATTTTCCCTGGTCTCCTTGTGTCGTAACCAGGGTTCGTGTCGACACCTCCAGTTTCCACGGGTGCAAGTGCAAGTCCTTGTGGGTAAGAACATGCGTGAACCCGGTCAGGGGATGCAATTGCTTTCGCAGCCCTGCCGCGATGGATTGGTGAAGCGCATGCTCGCTATCGAATAGCGGCAGACAGTACAAACCGGCCCATACGCCAGGATCGGGTCGCCTGCTCAACCAGACGCAACCATCATCTGTGCGCGCCAACAGCAACCAGACGGACTGACTGCTGCGCTTAAGCGTGCGTGTGCGAACCGGATAGCGCTGCGGCTCACCAGCACGAGCCGCAGCGCAATCAGAGCGAACCGGACAGTTTTCACAGTCAGGCCGCCTGGGAAGACACACCGTTGCGCCCAGATCCATCATCCCCTGTGTGTACCGCGGCATAGCGGTCGGCGCGGATTGTTCACTTGGCAACAAGGCGTTCGCCGCTTCCCAAAGCGCTCGCAGGTTGGCAGCCTGGGCGATGTCCGCTTCAAAGCCGGTAACGCGCGCTACGACACGCTTGACATTGGCATCCAGTATGGCGACCCGTTCGCCAAAACTCAGGGAAGCAATTGCCGCAGCAGTGGAGCGCCCTATGCCGGGAAGGGTCTCCAGGATTTTCGCGGTCTGCGGGAACACGCCCCCATGGATACGGACCACATCAATGGCGCATCGGTGCAGGTTGCGTGCCCGGCTGTAATACCCCAGTCCGCTCCACAATCCCATCACGTCGTCCAACGTGGCCTCCGACAGCGAAAACACATCGGGAAAGCGCTCAACAAAGCGCGCGAAGTATCCCAGAACGGTTACAACCTGGGTTTGTTGAAGCATGATTTCCGAGAGCCACACGCGGTATGGATCGCGGGTGTTCTGCCACGGAAAATGGTTTCGTCCATCACGCGCTTGCCAGTCAACCACGCGGTCTGCAAAGGTCGGCCCGGGCCGCCGAAGACTCACACGCACTCGACGTCGATCTCTGCGGGGGAATCTGCGCCTGTTTGGTTGGAAGCGATCAGATAGTCGGTCAGCTCGATCAGCTTGAGTTCAACCTGGCCCAGTGCTGCTTCCTGTTGAACGATATCCTGAATGCGGTCTTCCAAGCCTCCGGCGGCTTGTTGAATCCGATCAATAGCCTCAATGCGGCGTGTGAAATTGCGGCGGCGTTCGCGAAGCTGGGCATCAAGCTGTGCGGCCGCCGACTTGCTCCACAACTCGACATCACCCAAAGCCATTTCATGAATGCTGCGTATGCGTGAAGACAGTGCCCGAACCAGCCTGTCGGCGAAATCAGGCTGCGCCAACTTGAAGGCATTGCCAATTCCGACGTACTGGACGTGGGTTCGCTCGACCGAATCCAGATCAGACAGGTACTGCGCCATCTGTGGCTCCACAGGCGCCTGCAATGAAAAGCCATACTCGCCGTTAAGCTGGCGAAACGTAGCAGCCAGCATGGCCTGAATCTCTGCACACAGCGTCTGTACATTTTGCAGATTGGCTCGCAGGCGCCCAAAGGTTTCACCGTAAGCCCGGCCAACACCCAATTTGATGCCCTTTTCCAACAGCCGCCCACTCAGCTGGGCCAGTTCTTTTTTCAGAGCGGTGGAACCCAAAATGCTAAAAACCTCACGCAGCAACTTGAGGTGAACCGAGCGCACTGCATGAATCTTGGCGCCGCCAAGGTCAAATTCCGCTTGCTCCTGCGAGATGCGCGAACGCATATGCTTGATGACGGACGAATTCTTTCCCTGCAACCCCTTGAGCTCCATCATTTGCTCAGTCAGATCACGTTTTCGGATGTTGATGACGCGTGCAGTCTCGCCACGCAAATCCGTGATGGCTTTTGCCATTGCATGACCCAGAATGCGCTGGCGCCTGCCCATCATTCCACGACCGAGCGCAGTTTCCAGAACCGGCAGACAACTGCGCCTGAGCAACTCTTTGTCATCGGAAACTTTGGCAACCAGCCCTTTCTGGGCAGAAACGGCGATGACCCTGTCAGGCGCGATGCCCAGAATCTGGGCCGTGCTGGACTTTTGCCGGTCGATTTGTGCCTCAACCTGGGCTGGCGTGCTCAGGTCGTCCCACAACGTATCAATTTTGTTAAGAACAACAAGCCTGGTTTCAGACGTATCGGTTTCCGTGGTCAGATGCTCGCGCCAAATGGCCAGGTCGGATTTGGTGACACCCGTATCGGCACCGAGAATAAAAACCACGGCATGGGCTTGCGGAATCAGACTCACGGTCAATTCTGGCTCCGCACCGATGGCATTCAGGCCGGGGGTATCCAGTATGACCAGCCCTTGTTTGAGCAGGGGATGCGCAATATTGATGAGCGCGTGGCGCCACCTGGGGACTTCCACCATGCCCTGCGCATCCACCATCGGATTGTCCTCAGGCATCTGGTTACTCCAGAACCCCAGCGCGCGGGCTTCATCCTGGGTCACTTTACGTGTCTCTGCGACCTTCTCCAAAGCAGACGCGAGCTGTTGCGGATTGTTGACATCCAGATCAATCCGCGTCCACTTTTCCGGGACCATGCGCCATTCCATAAGGGCTTGAGGCTGCAGACGGCTCTCAATGGGCAAGAGACGCAGACAGGCGGGAACATCCGCGTCATAGCCCATTTCAGTAGGACACATGGTCGTGCGACCGGCGCTGGCTGGCATGATCCTTCTTCCATAGCCAGCAAAAAAAACGGCATTGATCATTTCGGATTTGCCGCGCGAGAACTCAGCGACAAAGGCCACCATGACTTTGTCCGAACGGACCTGTGTGCCCAACCGGCGCAACCGCTCCTCGACCGCCGAGTCCAGCAATTCATTGTCTTTCATCCACTCGGACAGCAATTTCAACCGCAGTGCGAACTCACGCCGCCATACGCCGAGCTGGTCAAACTGTTCGTTAAATGAAGTTGTCAAGAGCACCCCCGTCTAAGTTGCCAATATAGCACTGCACCCTTCTCCCGTGCTCACGGTTTTTGGCATTTCGGACAGAAAAACGTAGAACGCTGACCTTGCCGGATGGCGCAAACCGGTGTCTTACAGACCTTGCATTCCTGCCCTTTGCGACCATACACCATCGCCTCCTGCTGGAAATGACCGTCCTGTCCTTGCGCATTGGAAAAGTTGCGCAGGGTGCTTCCACCCATTGCAACGGCACGCAGCAAAACTTCACATATGGCGTGATGCAGCCTGTCTGTGCGGCGGCGCGACAGGCGTGAAGCGGTTACCGTGGGCCGGATGCCGGCCAGAAAGAGGGCTTCGCAGGCATAGATATTTCCGACCCCTACCACCACATCACCTGCGAGCAAAATCTGCTTGATCGACGTCTTTCGCACCCGCAAGGCCTGAAAGAACCGCAGCGGATCGAATTCACTGCCCAGCGGCTCCATACCCAACCTGCCCAACAATTTCTCTGCAACCGGGTCTTGTTCATTTCTGACATACACAACCGCACCGAAGCGGCGTGGATCATTGAGACGCAATATGCCCTGCGTTGTATGCAAATCGAAATGATCGTGTTTGCCCATTTCGCTTGCGTTGGCGGTAAACGACAGGCTGCCTGACATACCCAAATGCATCAGCAGCAGCCCTTGATCCATGTCCAGCAAAAGGTATTTGCCTCGCCGTCTGACTGCAACAAGGCGCCGTCCCACCAAACTTTCGGGCTCCACCTGTAACGGCCAACGCAGCGGCTTTCCCAGACGTACGTCCAGAATCAACGCACCCGCTATGCGATCAGCAATACTCAGGCGCGTGACTTCGACTTCAGGTAGCTCGGGCATGTGTCGTGGCTTTCATGTTGGATTATTATGGTCCGATGTCACGAATCAACCGACTCATCTCTCTGGTCCTAATGACGGCCTGCGTCTGCGGACCCGCGATGGGCACGCCACAGCCGGATAACCACGGCAATTCCAACCTTGATGGCGAGCTTTTCTACCAGCTGCTGGTGAGCGAAATGTCGGCGCAGTCGGGCGACAATGGCTCAGCTTACGCGCTGATGCTGGATGCTGCCCGAAAGTCAAATTCCGCCCGTGCCTATGAGCGTGCCGTCGAAATTGCCTTGCACGCGCGCAACGGAGATGCAGCGCTGACTGCTGCGCAAGCCTGGGCACGCGCGTTTCCCTCATCCAAGGAGGCTAACCGTTTTCAGTTTCAGATTTTGCTGGGGCTCAACAAGATTGCGGAGACCCACGAACCGCTCAAGCGCGAGCTTGCTGGCCTGTCTACTGAAGAACGTGCGATGGCCATCAGTCTGTTGCCCCGCTACTTTGCACGCACCACCGACAAGAAACTTGCAGCCAGTGTGGTGGAAAAAGTACTCCAGTCCGAACTCGGAAGTCGCACCACGGGACCAAGAGCCTGGGCCACCATTGGGACCATGCGGCTCCAGGCCGAAGACGTGATCGGCGCACAGGAAGCGGCGCGACGCGGTATCGCACTCGATGCCCGCGCAGAAGAACCGATTTTATTGGCGGTCTCCATCATGGGAGCCAAGACGCCTGCAGCCGAGGCCATGGTGCTCAAGTACCTGTCAGACAGGCCAACAATCGAAGTGCGCATGGCGTATGCACGGGGACTGATCACGGGCCAGCGGTATGCGGAAGCCTATGCCCAAACCATGATCTTGACTGCAGAAAAACCGGATTACCCGGAAGCGTGGTTGATGCGCGGATCGCTCGAATTGCAGGATGCAAACCTGATACACGCAGAGTCATCACTCAAGACCTATGTAACGCTTAGCACGCAGGACGCGGGAGTTGGCTCGGCGCAACCCATGGGGCGCGGTTTGGTACAGGCCTTCCTGATGCTTTCACAGGTCGCCGAGCAGGGGGATAGACTGGATGATGCCAAAGCCTATTTGGACAAGATCGAAAGCCCGGGGGACTCCCTGCGTATTCAGAGGCGCCACGCCGCAATTCTGGCTCGTCAGGGAAAGATGGACGAAGCGCGCGCTGTGATCCGCAAAGTGCCCGAGGTCCATGCATCGGATGCGCTCGACAAGATCAATGCCGAAGTCCAGCTGTTGCGCGACAACCGTGAGTTCGCGGCCGCCTATCAACTTCTGGAAGAAACATCGGCTCGTTTTCCCGATGACATGGAACTGGTATACGACCTGGCCATGGTTGCCGAAAAAGTCGGAAAACTCGAAGTAATGGAGGGGCTGCTGCGCAAGGTTATTCAAATCAAACCGCAATACCACCATGCCTACAACGCGCTGGGCTATTCACTGGCAGACCGGAACATTCGTTTAGCGGAGGCCCGTCAACTCATTGTCAAGGCGCTGGAAACCGCGCCGCAGGACCCCTTTATTCTTGACAGCCTGGCATGGGTGGAATATCGCTCAGGAAACTTCACAGAGGCCCTGCGACTGCTGGAGATGGCTTACAAAGCTCGCCCCGATGCCGAGATTGCCGCGCATTTCGGAGAAGTATTGTGGACAACCGGGCAGCGTGAACAGGCCGATGCCGTGTGGAAGGAAGGCAAGGCGATCAACCCGAAAAATGAAACCTTGCTGGAGACGATTCGGCGCCTGCGCGGCAATCCGTGAACAAAATGTCTTGGGTCACCGCACGATGGGCACCGGCGATTGCACTGCTTTTTCTTGCAGGTTGTGCCAGTCTTTCAAAACCCGCCGCACCCATGCCCGCTCATGGCGCAAATTGGCAAGGGCGCCTTGCGCTCAAGATTCACAGCGAACCCGTTCAGGCTTTTTCGGCTTATTTCGACTTGCAGGGGGACGCACAGGCTGGCGTTCTTACCTTTTTTACGCCCATAGGCAGTACGGCCGCCCGGCTGGAATGGAATCCGCAGGGTGCCCAATTGCAGACCACGGGCGAACCGCAACAGTTTGCCTCCGTAGATGCGCTGACCCGCCACACGACAGGAGCCACTTTGCCCATTCCCAGTATGTTTGCATGGCTCAAAGGGATCAATGCCGCCACGCCGGGTTGGGAAGTTGACCTGAAGGGCTTTGACGATGGAAAAATCCTGGCGCAACGACTGGCACCTGAAACCGCAGTCGACCTTAAAATCACGCTGGACCGTTGAAGCCACTGGATAGCTCCGCATGCAGTCACTTTATGACATCTCCGCTCCCGCCAAGCTCAACATCTTCCTGCATGTTACCGGGCGCCGTGCGGACGGGTATCACCTACTGCAATCCGTTTTCATGCTGATTGACTGGTGCGATACGCTGCACTTCCAGATTCGCAGCGATGGCAAGATCAGCCGTGAAGACCTGACATGGGCACTTCCAGAAGACGACCTTGTCATGCGTGCGGCCAAAGCTTTGCAGCAGCTCAGTCAATGCCCGCTGGGCGTACACATTGGCGTGAACAAATCCATCCCCGCACAGGCGGGCATGGGCGGCGGGTCGTCCGATGCCGCATCGACCCTGCTGGCGCTCAATAGGCTCTGGAATCTCAACGTACCACTTCAGGTCCTGAAAAAGCTGGGGTTATCCATCGGCGCCGATGTACCCTTTTTTCTCGGTGGGCATCACGCATGGGTTGAGGGAATAGGTGAGCAACTGCATCCTGTTGAACTGCCAAGCGCGCGCTTTGTTGTAGTCAAACCGGAAGCAGGACTGGAAACCCGGTTGATTTTTTCCGACCCCGAATTGAAACGGGACACTGAAACTGCTATAATTTCAGGCTTCGCTGCAGACACATCCGGCAATGTTTTCGGGTATGGCCGCAATGACTTGCAGGCTGTTGCCCAAAAGCTGTGCCCCGGTATTTCCCAAGCCCTTGAGTGGCTGGAGTCCAAGGGTCTCAATGGACGGATGACCGGCTCTGGAAGTGCTGTGTTTGCGCAACTGTTGCATGACATTGATACGAGTAATGCGCCCCAGGCGCTTCAAGTCAGGCTGTGCAGCAACTTGGATGCTCACCCGTTGTTGGGTTGGGCAACCAGCGATGGTTTATCGGTAGGCAGCCTTTAGCTGTCGACCCGTGTAGGGGAGTCGCCAAGTTGGTTAAGGCACTGGATTTTGATTCCAGCATGCGAAGGTTCGAATCCTTCCTCCCCTGCCAAATCTGTTGTCCGGGACAGTCCGGCTACGGTACGCGCAACGAACAGGCCTAAACCTACTCTACTCGCTGGACTTCGCATGCAGGCTTCACCTCCCCCAGATTTCATGGTTTTTACCGGCAATGCCAACCCTGGCATGGCTGCAGATATCGCTGAACACCTGGGCATTTCGCTGGGCGCAGCCACGGTTGGTCGCTTCTCCGATGGCGAAGTAACGGTGGAGATCAACCAGAATGTCCGTGCACGCGATGTGTTTGTTGTTCAAAGCACATGCGCACCGACCAATGACAACCTGATGGAATTGCTGATCATGGTTGACGCACTCAAGCGCGCGTCTGCCGAGCGGATCAGCGCCGTCATTCCCTATTTTGGATACGCACGCCAGGATCGCCGGCCGCGTTCGACCCGGGTGCCTATCACTGCCAAGGTTGTAGCGAATATGTTACAGGCGGTTGGCGTTGCGCGGGTCTTGACCATGGACCTTCACGCAGACCAGATTCAAGGTTTTTTTGATATCCCGGTGGACAATATTTACGCGTCTCCGGTTCTCCTGGGTGACTTGCGCCAGAAAAATTACGATGACCTCATCGTGGTTTCACCTGACGTTGGCGGTGTGGTGCGCGCACGTGCTTTGGCCAAACAACTCGGATGTGATCTGGCCATCATCGACAAGCGCCGCCCCAAAGCCAACGTGTCCGAGGTCATGCACGTGATCGGTGAAATTGATGGCCGCAATTGCGTCATCATGGACGACATGATTGACACGGCCGGCACCTTAGTCAAGGCGGCTGAAGTGCTCAAGGCACGTGGTGCAAAAAAGGTGTACGCCTACTGTACACACCCCATTTTCTCGGGGCCTGCGATTGAGCGTATCGCCAATGGAGGGGCACTGGACGAGGTCGTGGTGACCAACACCATTCCTTTGAGCCCGGTCGCCCGAACGTGTCAAAAAATTCGCCAGCTTTCCGTGGCTCCGCTGATTGCAGAAACGATTCAGCGTATCGCCAAAGGGGAGTCGGTCATGAGTTTGTTCTCCGATCAAGAGAATCTCTTTTGAGGTTTTGATCGGGACAAAAAGCAGGCGCGCACTGCACACGGCAGTGATTCAGCGTCTTTATTAAACCGGAGTCGCACTGGTCGCGGTGGACTCCAACAGGAGTAGAGTATGAAATTCGTCGCTTTTGAGCGCACCAAGCAGGGTACGGGTGCGAGCCGCCGTCTCCGCAATTCCGGTCGCACGCCCGGTATCGTTTACGGTGGCGTGGGTGAACCCCTTGTCATCGAGCTGGACCACAATGCCCTTTGGCATGCCATCAAGAAGGAAGCCTTCCACGCATCCATTCTGGACATGGAGATCAATGGCAAGGAAAGCAAGGTCCTTTTGCGCAATGTGCAAATGCACCCCTACAAGCAACTGATTGTGCACATTGACTTCCAGCGGGTTGATGCAAACACCCGGCTGCACATGAAGGTTCCCATGCACTTCAACGGTCAGGAAGAGTCGTCTGCCTTCAAGGTCGACCACTGCCTGATCACCCACGTGCTGAACGAAATTGACATTTCCTGCCTGCCTGCGGACCTGCCCGAGTTCATCGCAGTGGACCTCACCGGCCTGAAGAAAGGCACATCCTTGTTCCTGAGCGACATCAAGTTGCCAAACGGCGTGAAGGCTGTTGTCAAGGGCCGTGAAAATCCCGTGGTTGTGTCGGTCGTTACGTCGGCTGCGGAAGCATCGGCCGAGGCTGCTGCGGACGCAGCAGCTGCAGCGCCAGCCGCCGCTGGCAAGGGCGGCAAAGCGGCCGCCAAGCCAGCTGCCAAGAAGTAATCAGATCAAACCCTGATTTCGGCGCAAGCCAACAACGGCCCACCTCGGTGGGCCGTTGTCGTTTGGATCGTCATCCAAAATCGCCTACCATTCACGGCAATATCTCCCTTACTTTTCATGATCAAACTGTTTGTTGGCCTGGGTAACCCTGGAGCGGAATACGACGCGACCCGCCACAATGCCGGGTTTTGGTGGATCGATTCTCTGGCACGCGAATTCAAGATAACCCTTTCCATGGACAAGAATTACCATGGCCTGGTGGCACGCGCCACGGTCCATGGAAATACTATCTGGCTGCTTGAGCCCCAGACTTTCATGAATCTGTCCGGAAAATCCGTCGCCGCGCTGGCCCGTTTTTTCAAGATTGCGCCCCATGAAATTCTGGTGGCACACGACGAGCTCGACATCGCGCCAGGCCAGACCAAGCTGAAGTTCGGTGGCAGCCACGCGGGGCACAATGGGCTGCGTGATATCCATGCGCAATTGGGTAGCGCAGACTACTGGCGACTGCGTCTGGGCATAGGACATCCGGGAACCAAAGGCGAGGTCGTCAACTGGGTCCTCAAAAAGCCCTCGCCGGATGACCGCATCTCCATTGCACAGTCCATTGACCGCTCTCACAAAGCCTTGCCGGCATTCATCGCAGGCGATATGCAAAAGGCAACCTTGCTGATACACACGATCAAACCGGCACGAGCCCACACCCCGGCGCCAGTCACCGAACAACCGAACTGAAAGGCATCCAGTGAACAAGAGTCTGTCAATTGCTCTGCTTTTTATAGCTATATTGGTAGTATCGACGGGGGCTAAGGGCCAAAACGTCTATCGATGCGGGA
>JBPOIP010000045.1:0-2956 GCA_052034395.1 Pseudomonadota bacterium | reverse complement strand
CAGTGGTTCAACGCGGCTCCAAAATTCATCGGTGACTTCCCATGCTTTCGCTTTTGCCATGCTCACTCCACACGCGGACAACGCGCATGGAAAGTCATTATCCTTTATTTACGGATAAGTTCTTAGTCTGTCGCTTAACGAGACATCGCTCATTTGGACAGCCGTCGGTCCAATGCTTGATATGCACTGTCCTCAGGAAGGTTGCGTGGACAAGGAAGCTGTCGAAACGTTTGGGCTGCTTCTGGCCAAGACCCGTCACACACACCCTCTTTCTTAGCGCCACATACCTGACATAAACCGCACGCACCTTCAATCTGAAATTCAGCCATTCCGGCTGAATAGCACTCAAGCTCAACCCCCACAGGGCCCCTTTGGCAATCCCGCCATCGGGGCCTTTTTGTTTTAAGAAAGGAAATCCATGTTCATCCCCTTCCTCGCCGCCTCCGTCATCGCCGCCGCCTTCACTACCTTGGGCGCTATGTCCGTAAAAATCAGCGTACTGTCCATGGCCCTCAACGCCATGGCTGCTCTGTGCATCACCCTTGCCGCTCTCGCTGTGTGGTTACTGCGGAAGCGCTAGCCCTAAGCCCCACAGGTTCATTGCCCGGCATGCCCTTCGGAAACTCCGGCGGTTCTGCAAGGGAGGGCACATTCCGGGCGCTGGGCACGATCCGTCTGCGCTCGAACTGTCACACCCAGCTACATCCTCGTTAATTTAATCAGTCGTTCAATTCAGACTCTTTACCAGCCAACCGCCAATACCAATGCCTGTGTCCTTTACCGGATGCAGGCTTTTTTTTACATAAGCCTAGTTGACGACATTGTGTGGGCAAAAAACTGACAACGTCGTAGGCCACCGGGGCAGCCTTCATTTGGCCCCATCTCGCAGCGCCCTTGACCTAACCGTCTTGGGTGCTGTTTTTTTTTGCCCTTTCCAAACCAACCCAGAGGATCTCCACATGGCTTTTACGTACATCACGACCGCCGGATTCATGCCCCGCGACATTCGCCAGCACCGCAACCCTTATCTCCCCAAACCCAAGCAACGCCCCTATTTGGAGACACCCTATGCAAATCATTCGTGATCTTGCCAGCACTGCGCAAATCAGCAACCCAGCAATCCGCCAGCTTGTCCAACAGCGCATCGATGAACTCGGCGGCGAGGCATTCGACACAACCGCGCTGGGTTACCTCCTTGTGATCCAGCCGGGAGACACCTTGGATGCCATCGATACCCAGTTGGGCTTTTCCAGTCTGGCCAATCGCGTCACCGGAATCCGATATGAGCAGCCTGGATTCACGCCGTCGTTCGAGTTCGTGGAGGAGTTTCCATCCTGCTACGACATGGTGTTTGTGCTCAGTGATGACGGTTTTGGCGTTGAGGTATTCGTGCCCAAGGACATTGGTATCCCGGACCTGCTTGCCATGTGCCAACGGTATGCCTTCAAGGATCAGTCCTGATGGCATATCGCAAAGCACCTTGGCGAAAGCTACGCCCTTCCGAAATCCTGCCGGTTTGGACACGCGCCGAGACAAACGCTGTAACCCTGGCATTTCAGGCGCTTATGTCCAAGTTTGGGATTTCCGACATTCCCAGCTACTTCAGACAGTGGCCCATCTTGATATCCATATCCGTGGTCGTGTGCGCCTGCGCGGCGGCAGTGGCCTACGGAATCACGGGATTCATCCTTGGCAGTCTGGCGGGGCTGCTGGCACCGGCTGCCTTGATCTGGCTGGCCGTGTTGCTGGTGGGAATTGCCGTCTACCTTGCAATGTTTTGTGCAGCTTGGGCCGCAATCTGGGTCATCGCCAAGTGGATCCTGTCGGAGTTCTTCCGCTTTTGAGCCAGGCGCAACTGCGCAACCGCAACCACCTTATCTGAAAGGCCAATCGGTCATTCATTTTTCATCATCAATCAAAGGAACTATCCATGTCTGAAATAGAAAATAACGAAGCTGTTGAGTTCGCACCGGAAGAAGAGGTCATCGATCCCATCAAGTCCATTTACCAAGGCGAATGTCTGAGCCTGAGTGGCCGCTCAACCCTGACGTATGCCATCGGTCGCCACACCGAAGACAGAACACTGCATCTTGCAATCGTTGGCAATAGTGGCGGCGGCATGTGGTGCAAAGACTGGGCCTCTGCCAGTGCCATTCAGGACGTTGTTGTTGGTGAAGGCGAACTGACGGCCAAAAGCTTTCACGTATTGCACGCAGGCCGCAGCATCAATACCGGCGGGTTCGTCCTGGCGGCGCTGAAGGAACTGGGCTTCATACGCACCAACGAGCAAAACACCCGTTTGCACGAGCACGCGCCCACGACCACGTTCGAGCAGGTGGCTATGGCGCGTATCGCTGAAACGTCAGGGCAAGTCGTGAAACCACCACGCCGCAAAGCGAAGGAGGGCTGATTGGCAGCAAGCATTACCGCTGGTGTAACGGCAGCTCTGGTAGCAGCAGGCGTATTAGGCCTGTCTTTTTCAAGCACGAGGGGCATGGCCATAGCTGCCATTGCCGCGCTCGTATATATCTACCCACACCTGATCTTCCCGATCTTGGGACTTGTGGGCGTCTCTTTGTATCTCCGTCATTTTCGTTAACCAAAAAGGAACTTCACCATGTCTTCTTATTCGGATTGCATCACCGTAGCCACCCACCATGCTTTTGAACATGATTGGGACGAAATGCCCGCCAGCCTTTGGGCGAATACCATCGTTTCGGAAGCTGCTATGCTGGCCGGGCTCGATAGTGACCGCGTGGGCTGCGCGAGCTGGGACTGAGTACCACCCCCATCCCCCCGGTGCAGCGGCCCCGCCCTACACGAACATGCCTAGCCCGAATATTTCACCGTTATAGGTAGGCAGCCCCGCCCGTGGGCACGTTGTCATTGGTATCTGACGCCAATCACAACAAAGGACTGCCAATGCCAAACTGTACCGAAGAAATTGGAACACGCA
>JBPOIP010000194.1:0-42959 GCA_052034395.1 Pseudomonadota bacterium | reverse complement strand
GGTTTGACGTCTTTGAAGTGCTACATTGGGTGCAAGATACCCATTCCCCAAGGATATTGACCGCCATGAGCCCCATCCTTGACGTCCGGACGCTGATTCTCGTGATCACCATCGTGCTGGTGTGTCGCGCGTTGATGATGGGCTACATCTGGACTATCACCCGGTATTTTCCGCCGGTAAAAGCCTGGATGGTGGGCTCTGCACTGGTTGCGGTGGGTGCAATGCTGTTGACGCTGCGCGGTGTTGCGCCGGAAGTGTTGACCGTGTTGCTGGCACAAACACTATTGATTCTGGGCTGGTTGGTCATCTCGGTCGGCACCCTGAAGGCAGCCGAACAGCATGTGCCGCTGAAATGGGGCATCCTGATCGCAGCGACCGCAGTCTCAGGGTGCTTCTGGTACTGGTTTATTACGCCAGATCTGGCATTGCGGACGGTGGTTGTCAGCACGCCACCTATTCTTTTCGACCTCTACGTCGCGCTTGCATGCCTGAAATACAAAGGTGCGTACCGAAAGACAACTTTGCGGGTGCTGTCGGCAACTTTGCTGCTGATGGCCGCCGCAAATATCGTGAAAACGCAATACACCTACTCCGTTGACCTGCAAGATATGTTTGTTGGAAATTGGGCAGTCGTGCAGTTTTACATCGTCGCAATGATGCACAGCGTCGTAGCCACCGTGTTGCATGTTTTGCTTTCTGTGCACTACCTGCAGGAGCAACTGGACCAAGAACTGACCCAACGCAAACAGCACGAAGAAGAGCTGAGAATAGCGGCCCTGTTCTTCCAGAACTCCAGTGAAGGCATGATCGTGACCGATGCGCAAGGTGTCATCACGTCAGTTAATCCGGCGTTCACTGCGCTGTCGGGCTTCAGCGCAGAGGAAGCCATTGGCAAGACTCCGCGGATTCTGAAGTCGGGCAAGCAGGATGACGCCTTTTACAAGCGCCTGTGGGGTGACGTTCTGTCCAAAGGCGAGTGGAAAGGCGAAATCTGGAACCGGCACCATAGTGGCAATCTGGTCGCGGAGCAGGTCGCCATCAACACCGTTTATGGCGCTGATGGCGTGGCGAACCAGCGCATTGCCCTTTACCACGACATCACGCAACTCAAAAACTCCGCAGAGATGGTGTTTCACCAGGCCAACTACGACACGCTCACCGGGTTGGCAAACCGGCATTTGTTCTTTCAGCAACTGGCGAAGGATCTTTCCCGTGCACGGCGCGCGGGTCGGCATGTCGGTCTGCTGTTCATGGATCTTGACAAGTTCAAACCGGTGAACGACCAGTTTGGGCACGAAGCAGGTGACTTTGTATTGAGGGCGGCGTCCAACCGGTGGCTGGCATGCGTACGCTCTGGCGACACACTGGCCCGTTTGGGCGGTGACGAATTCGCCTTGATTGTTGGCGACTTGTCGTTGACAACCGAAACCTTGGCCATCGCGCAAAAGCTGATCGATGCCATGGCGCAACCCATCGAACTGCCTGACGGACATCGATGCAGTGTTGGCGTCAGCGTTGGGATCTCCATCTATCCGGACAACGCAACAGAAATGGACTCCCTCATTGCAGCGGCTGACTCAGCCATGTACCAGAGCAAGCACAGTACGCAAGGCAAGGCAACGCTGTCGGACGCAAAGGCCCGCTCTCAAGCGCTCAATGGCAGTTGGGTGGTGTTTGACGCAGCGCACCTGACCGGTGTGAAAATCATTGATGACCAGCATCGACAGATTGTCCAGATGGTGAACGACCTTAACAGGTCCCTGGAAGAAGGCCGCGACGACGCTGAACTGAAGCACCTTTTTGCAGCCTTGCTGACATTCACTGCATCCCATTTCGCAACCGAGGAAGCACTGATGGCGCGCTACGGCTACCCGCAAATGGACGAGCACAAGACGCAACATGAAAACCTGGTGCACGAACTGCAGGAGATTGCCGCCGAGTTCAACCAGGGTGCGGAACTGCGGCTGTTGCAGTCCATCAAGGATTGGCTACTGGGGCATATTCAGCACGCAGACAAGCCGCTGGGCGTCTATCTGACGTCACGCAAGGCAACTATTGACCTTTAGTACCAGACATATGGCGATCGGACATTACATCAAGGAAATCGGCCGCGGCAAAGATGGCGCCCGCTCGCTGACACGCGAACAGGCAGCCGATTTGTTCGGACAACTGCTGGACGGATCGGCAACAGATCTGGAAGTCGGAGCCTTCTGTCTGGCCATGCGCATCAAGGGTGAGACGGCACCGGAGATGGCGGGTTTTCTGGACGCCACGCACCAGCGCCTGCAAACGCTGCCCGCCAGCGACAGGCCCGTCATCATCATCCCGAGCTACAACGGCGCGCGCAAACTGCCGGTCCTCACGCCCCTGCTGGCCTTGCTTCTGGCCCGCGAGGGCTTGCCGGTGCTCGTGCACGGCACACCAACTGAATCCCGCCGGGTTTACACGTCAGAAGTGCTTCTAGCCCTTGGAGTATCTGCCAAAACAGCTATCAATACGATAGCACAATCGTCTGTGGCATTTGTTCCAACATCATTGCTGCATGGCGGCTTGCAGCGCCTGCTGGATGTTCGGCGTGTGGCGGGATTGCGCAACACGGCACACAGCCTGGTCAAGCGAATGCATCCGGTGCAGGGCAAGAACCTGTTGGTCACCAGCTACACCCATCCTGAGTACGCCGTGTCCATGGCACAAACGCTGGCGCTGACGGGCGCAAACGCGCTGCTGTTGCGCGGCACTGAAGGCGAGCCAGTGGCCGATGCCCGCCGGACGCCAGCCATGCAGGGCTTTATCAAGGGTGCGCTGGTTGAACAGCAGGTGCACCAGCACGGCACGCTTACCAACCTGCCAGACTTGCCAGCCAATATGGATGCCGACAGCACTGCAACCTACATTCGCCAGGTGCTCGCCGGCACGCAACCCGTACCAGAGCCCATAGCCCAACAGGTGGCCCGCATCTTGCATTTGGTGCAGGCACTATGAAGCACGACTTATCCAGTGCGTCCGCCCGTGGCGATATCACGCTGGTTGGGGGCCGGTAAACGTCATCAGCGGCATTACGGCCGGGCTGGCTGCAGCGTCGTCGCTGGGCGTACCCTTGACACACCGTGACCACGCGCATGGCGTCGTATTCGTCACAGGCCATGCCAAACCCGGGTCAACCGGGACCGACTGGCGCGCGCTGGCCGTGGCTATCATCGAAAACGCCACCCTGCACCACCAGCGCCAGGCGGTGTGCATCCTGGTTGAATTGCAGTCCACCATCGTACGTGCGCAACTCGCCAGCCCCAGCGTGATTGTGGTGGGCGATGCTTTGCAGGGGCTGCTGGCCGCCGGGCTGTATAGCAGCACTGACGGCGCAAGGGCGCACTCGCTCTCAGCCTGAAAACTCGTCAGGGCGCCAGCGCAGCCGCCTCGGCCTTGCAGTCGCCAGCGGCCTTCAGGTTTTTGCTGCGGGCATCGGCCACTTCGGCCTTGGCGGCTGAGAGTTGCGCGGTAAACGTCGGGTCGGCGTGCAATGCAGCCACTGCGGCTGATCCCATCAGGCGGCCCGCATCGACATCGCTCTGCCAGTGCACACCGCAAATGACCCGGCTCTGCCCAAAGCCATATCCTCTGGCGAGCAACGCGATGCTGCGCTCGGGTGCCACCTCACTCAGGACCAGCGCCCAGGCCCAGCCCAGTGCTGCATGACCTGAGGGGTAAGAACCATCCTTCGCAAGGGTAGCCTCCTCCGATGGCGTGCAGGATGCCTCTCCCTGAACGACAAACGGACGCTTGCGGTTGTAGCTGTCCTTGGCCGCGTAGGTGGACAGCCCTGCATCGAGCAGCGTGCGCCGCAAAAGCATGTTCAGGTGGGGAGTTTGCTCCTGGGATATCGGCAAATCCATACTGCATGCAAAGGTGGACGCCGCTGACGGAAACTTGAGGTTGGCGTCCTGCGCTGCCTGGTTCCAGCGTGGTGAACCGCGCTGCGCGCGGGTTGCCGTGTACACGGCCAGATCCGCTGCATGCGCGGCTGAGCCCTCAGCGGGGGGCTTGGGCAAGAGTGCGAGGCTGTTCGGAAGCGCCTTGCGATCCAGGTAACCGCGCAGATAACCCGACCCTGCCCGAAATTCGCCCACGACTTCCGGTGAGGTGGGAGGCGCCGCAGGCGGACTCTGGCAACCTGCCAATAAAACACCCGACACAATGCCGGCAACGACGCCACGCGCCGGGATAGCCCTGTCTTTCATGTTGTCTCCTCGTATGAATCTTGTGATGAATGACGCCCGCCGCCCTGACGGGCGCCGTGCAACACACTGTAATGCAGGCACCACCAAAGCGTCCTAAACTGATAATCCTTTCAATCCACGGAGAACCCCATGATCGGCTACGTAACCCTCGGAACCAACGACCTGCCGCGTGCGGCGGCTTTCTACGACACCCTGCTGGCTGAAATTGGAGCCAAGCGCCTGATGGAATTTCCCACCGGCATTGCCTGGGGCGTCACCATGCAACAGTGCAGTCTGGCGATCATGAAACCTTTCAACGGACAGCCAGCTACCGTGGGCAATGGGGTGATGGCAGCCATCGTGGTCGATTCCAGGGAAAAAGTCGACCGTGTTTACAAGAAGGCAATCGAACTCGGAGCACAGGACGAAGGCCCCAACGGACCGCGCGGCGACGGTTTTTATGCAGGCTACTTCCGTGACCTGGACGGCAACAAGCTCAACGTGTTCTGCATGGGATAGCGGCTTGCCGCCCACGGTCGCGCGCTGCAGGGGGATCAGGCGGGCCAGGTGCTCTGCTCCGTGTCCCCCGCCCGCTTTGCGGGCTCCTCCTTGACCTGCTCAGAACACCCAGCCCGCCTGATCTGGTGCGGGTTGTAAATCGCGACACCGCCTACACTGCTTGCCATGCAAACTTTTGACGTCACCATCATCGGCGCAGGCGCCGCCGGTCTGTTTTGCGCCGGGGTGGCGGGGCAGCTCGGATTGAAGGTTCTGGTTGTCGACCACAGCGAGAAGGTGGCTGAAAAAATCCGGATCTCGGGTGGCGGCCGCTGCAATTTCACCAACCGCGACACAACGCACGCCAACTTCATCAGCGACAACCCGCGTTTTTGCAGATCAGCCCTGTCACGCTACACCCCGCGCGACTTCATCGCCCTGCTGGAAAAGCACGGTGTGACATTCCACGAAAAGCACAAGGGACAGCTGTTTTGCGACCACTCGGCCGAAGACATCATCCAGATGCTGTTGGCCGAATGTGATACGGGCAACGTCACGCGCTGGCAGCCCTGCAGTGTTAAGTCCATACGGTTTTTGGCCTCCAGCCCTTACGGAACGTGCCCCAGCAGCTATGAAATTGATAGTAATCGCGGAGCCATCCATTGCGCCGCCGTGGTCGTTGCGACAGGTGGACTGTCCATCCCGAAGATCGGAGCCACGGATTTCGGCTACCGCGTCGCCAGGCAGTTTGATCTGCCCATCATCACCCCAAGACCCGCATTGGTCCCGCTGACTTTTGATGAATCAGACTGGGCTCCATTTGCACAACTTTCGGGTCTGTCATTACCCGTAAAGATAGAAACTGGCGGGAAGAAAGACAAGATTGCCTTCCTCGAAGACCTGCTGTTCACCCACAAGGGCCTGAGCGGCCCCGCTGTGTTGCAGATTTCCAGTTACTGGCAAAGCGGCACACCGATTCGGCTGAACCTGGCGCCTGATACCGATGTGGCCGCGCGACTGGCACAGGCCAAGTCAACTTCCCGCAAGCTGATCGCCAACGAACTGGTATCCCTGGTACCGGGGCGCCTGGCGGACACCTGGGTGGCACAGGGTGCTGCATTGGGGCACAACTGGACACGCCCCATCAATGAGGCATCCGACAAGGCGCTTTGCGCATTGGCTGACCACCTCTGCCGCTGGGAGCTGACACCTGCTGGCACGGAGGGCTACCGCAAGGCAGAGGTAACGACCGGCGGGGTGGACACGCGGGTGCTGTCTTCGCAAACCATGGAATCGCACCAGCCCGGTCTGTACTTCATCGGTGAAGTGGTGGATGTAACCGGCTGGCTGGGTGGCTATAACTTTCAGTGGGCATGGGCAAGCGGCTTCGCCTGCGCACAAGGTCTTGCCGCCGCGATATAACGTTCGTAGCCCTGACGATTATTTCCTGCGTGGCTGCACAAGACGGCGTGTCTGATTGCGAAAACGCTATAATCCAAGGCTTTTCTGGCAATAACTCCCATCGGCCAATACTAGTTAAGCAATAACAGATGGGGGAAATCGCTGAACGTGGCATGTGGGGCCCGATCTCCCCCCATGACTGGCGGCAGCACATTTTGGACAACATTACGTAATGACAACCATCCGTGTAAAAGAAAACGAACCATTTGACGTCGCCCTGCGCCGTTTCAAGCGCACTATTGAGAAACTGGGTTTGCTGACTGACTTGCGCGCTCGCGAGTTCTATGAAAAGCCTACTGCAGAGCGCAAGCGCAAGAAGGCTGCTGCCGTCAAACGCAACTACAAGCGCATTCGCAGCATGCAGTTGCCCAAGAAAATGTATTGATCCTTTCAGGATTCAGCGCCTGCCAAGGCCAACAAAGCTCGCCAGGGGACGCTCCGGCGGGCTTTTTTATTGAGTCCCTCCCGTTCGCATCCCAGGAAGCCGCACCATGTCACTCAAAGACCAGATAACCGAAGATATGAAAACCGCCATGCGTGCCAAGGACAGTGCGCGCCTGGGCACCATCCGCCTGTTGCTCGCCGCCTGCAAACAGCGCGAAGTGGATGAACGTATCGTGTTGGACGATGTCGCGGTGGTGGCCATCGTCGACAAGCTGATCAAGCAGCGCAAGGACAGCGTGGAAGCCTTCGTCAAAGCCGAGCGCCTGGATCTGGCCGACAACGAGTCGGCCGAGATCAAGGTGCTGCAGCATTACCTGCCGCAGCGACTGGGCGCGGACGAGGTGCTGGCCGAAGTCAAGGCGATCGTGGCCGAGCTGGGTGCCAAAGGCCCGGGCGACATGGGCAAGGTCATGGGCGTTGTCAAGACACGTCTGGCTGGCAAGGCGGAGATGTCTGCGGTTTCTGCTGCTGTGAAGGCTGCACTGGCGCCGTGACCTTCGCGCACGCATGAACTGGCTCTATCTCGGCGTTGCCATCGTCTGCGAGGTCGTTGCGACCTCATCCCTCAAGGCCTCTGAGGGTTTCACGCGACTGTGGCCTTCCGTGATCGTGGTAGTTGGCTACGCAGCAGCTTTCTACTGTTTGTCGCTCACGCTGCGAACCATCCCGGTGGGTGTTGCCTATGCAGTGTGGTCTGGGGTCGGAATCATTCTCGTCACCCTTGCGGGCTGGTATTATTACGACCAGCAACTCGACACACCAGCACTGATCGGTATCGCGCTTATTGCCGCAGGTGTCGTGGTTCTCAACACGCTGTCAAAGTCAGTGACACCCTAGCGCCGCTGACAAGTGCAAAAGTCAGCTCCCGGCAACCTTCATCCGGTTCACCAGAATGGAGCCAACGGTCTTGGAACCATAGTTGTAGGTATCCGACCCCACGGCCTCAATGCCCTTGAGCATGGCCTTCATGTTCCCCGCAATGGTGATCTCGTGCACCGGGAAGGCAATGTGGCCGTTATCAACCCAGAAGCCACTGGCGCCCCGCGAGTAATCGCCGGTCACGTAGTTGACGCCCTGCCCCATCAGCTCGGTCACAAACAGACCCGTACCCAGCTTTTTCAACATGGCATCGAGGTCGTCACCGGGCTTCGTATGGCGTGACTGGAAAATCAGGTTGTGCGAACCACCAGAATTTCCTGTGGTCTTCATGCCGAGTTTGCGTGCCGAGTAGCTGCTCAAGAAATAGCCCTGCACCCGCCCGGAATCAATCACCTTGCGCGCCTGCACACGCACACCCTCACCGTCAAATGGCGAGCTGCCTTTGCCCCGCAGCACAAAGGGGTCCTCCATCAAATCGATATGGCGCGGTAAAACCATTTTCCCCAATGAATCGAGCAGGAAGGAGCTCTTGCGATACAGCGCACCCCCACTCAGCGCCTGCACCAGGCCACCCACCAGCCCGGCGGCCAGTGGAGACTCAAACAACACCGGGCATTCCACCGTGGCGATCTTGCGGGACTTCAGTCGGCTTAGTGCACGCTCGGCGGCATAGCGGCCTATGGCATGCGGGGTTGCCAACGCATCGGGATGGCGCATGGAGCTGTACCAGCTGTCGCGCTGCATGTCCTTGCCTTTGCCCGCAATGGGAGAAACCGACAGGGAATGGCGCGAACTGGCATAACCACCGCTAAAGCCATGCGTATGCGCGCTGAAAAAATGCGACTGCTGGGCCGACACCGCAGCGCCTTCGCTATTCGTGATCCGCTTGCTGGTTGAAAGGGCCGCTGCTTCACACTCCAGTGCAAGCCGCATGGCTTCTTCGCTGGTAATGCCCCATGGATAGAACAGGTCCAGATCACGCCCTCGATCGGCTATGGGTGCAATGTCTTGTGCGTCTGGCAGACTGGCAAAAGGGTCTTCTGCAGTAAAGCGTGCAATGTCGTAGGCGGCTGCTACGGTCTGCTGAATGGCCGCATCGGAAAAATCCGATGTGCTGGCATTGCCCCGCCGTTGACCCACATAAACGGTCACACCGAGCGACTTGTCGCGGTTGCGTTCCACATTTTCAAGCTCGCCATTGCGCACCGACACGCTCAGGCCGCAGCCCTCAGAAACCTCAGCGCCGGCATCGGTGGCACCCAGTTTCTTGGCGTGTGCCAGGGCTTTTTCAGTCAATGACTCAAAAAAGGGGCGGCTAAAGGCGAAGCCGTTCTCGGCCGCTGGGGTTGGCGCAGCGCCTTTTGAGGCGGACTTGGGGTTGGGATGGGGGTTCTTCATAGCGGAGGCTATGATACTTGGACATATGAGCAAACTAAAAAAAGGCTATTTCGTCAAAGGCAAATTCGTGACGGAAGGCAGTGAACTGGACCTTGAACTCAAGCGCGAACTCAAGGGAACCGACGAGAAAAGCCGCACAGACCTCAAGCGCGAAAGCACCGAGCTTCAAAAACTCGGCGAGGATCTGCTGACCCTGCGCACGGACCTGCTGGTGCGTCTGGAACTTCCCGACAAGCTGATCGAAGCCATTGTCGAAATCAAGCGCATTACGAACTTTGAGGGTCGCCGCCGACTGATGCAGTTCATTGGCAAGCGCATGCGCCAGCTGGAGCCTGAGACACTGGACGCCATTCGCAGAGCGCTGATCGAGCAACACACACCATCTGCGCTGGAAACCATGACCTTGCACGCGGCGGAGCAATGGCGCGACCGCCTGATTGCCGACGACGACGCGCTGGGCCAATGGGTCAACATCTGCCCAGGCACCGATGTTCAGTCACTGCGCTCCCTCATCCGCCAGGCACGCAAGGACGCCAAGCCCGAAAAACCCGGTCAAGCCGTGCGGCATGGCCGCGCCTACCGGGATATTTTCCAACTCGTGCGCGAGCACCTGATGCACCCCGAGATACATCCTGACAACAGCATGGGCAACGACGACCTCCCGCCCAACCCCGGAGCCGATACATGACCAACACAACATTGCCACCGCTGGATGCCGTCAAGATTGGCATCGTCTCCATCAGCGACCGCGCATCCACCGGGGTTTACGAAGACAAAGGCCTTCCAGCCCTCAAGGACTGGCTGACCCGTGCCCTGCAAAACCCCCTCAGCTTTGAAGCGCGTCTGATACCGGACGAGCAAAGTGGCATCAGCGCCACGTTGATTGAACTGGTGGACGCTGGTTGCAGCCTGGTGCTGACCACCGGTGGCACGGGTCCTGCCTTGCGCGATGTGACCCCCGAAGCTACGCTGGCCGTGGCACACAAGGAAATGCCGGGGTTTGGCGAGCAAATGCGCCAGATCAGCCTGAAATTTGTGCCCACTGCCATCCTGTCACGCCAGGTGGCAGTGATCCGCGACAAGAGCCTGATCATCAACCTGCCCGGTCAGCCCAAGGCGATTGCCGAAACGCTCGAGGGTTTGAAGGACGGCGACGGCAAGCAACTGGTGAACGGCATTTTTTCCGCCGTACCCTACTGCATCGATCTGATTGGTGGGCCGTACCTGAAAACGCATGAGTCGGTGTGCAAAGCCTTCCGGCCCAAGAACGCAACCAGGAGCAAGTGAATAAGCTCAGGAACACCGTGGGACCGGCTTTGCCGGACCACTGGTGTTGCCCCCTGCAAGGGGGGAGGCGGCACAGCCGCCACGGGGGTGTGCCCTATTTCCCCACCAGCTGATTGAGCCGTTCAGCCTCAAAACATTCGCTGCGCGCGGCGTCACCAGGCATGCAATCGGAGGCCATATCCGGGCTGGTCCGGTTGGCTGACAACGTTTCGATGGCTTTCCACAACAAAGCGATCTGGTGGTCCTGACCGGATGCCGAGTCAATCAACCCACGCAGGGCCTGACTCACCGGATCGTCTTCCTGGGTAATGCCATAGGCAGTGAACTTGGGTTCAGAGTGCGTTACATCCGCGCTCTCACCGGTCTTGCTCGGAATAATGCGTGCCGGGATACCCACCGCCGTGGCCCCCGCAGGCACCGGTTTGATCACCACCGCGTTGCTGCCGATCTTTGCACCATCCCCCACCACAAAGCCACCGAGTACCTTGGCGCCGGCACTGACCACCACGTCGCGGCCCAGCGTGGGGTGGCGCTTGGCCCCTTTGTATAAAGACGTTCCGCCCAGCGTAACCCCCTGGTAGATGGTGCAGCCGTCGCCAATTTCGGCCGTCTCTCCCACCACCACCCCCATGGCGTGGTCAAAAAACACGCGCTCGCCAATGACCGCGCCCGGGTGGATCTCAATGCCGGTTGCCCAACGCCCCACATGCGAGATAAAGCGCCCCAGCCATTTGAGCCCGTGGGTCCAGCACCAGTGTGCCAGCCGATGGAGGACCACCGCATGGAGTCCCGGGTAGCAGGTCAGCACCTCCCAAATGCTGCGCGCGGCGGGGTCGCGGTCCAGGATGCACTGAATATCGGAGCGTAGGCGGGAAAACATGCCTCGCAGTCTACCCGTTACGCTGTGATCCTGACTGCAGGATGGCTTTGGCAATGCCGCGCAGGATGTGGATTTCCTCTTGCGTCACCCCGGCACGGTTAAACAGTGCATTGAGACGCGGCATCAGCTTCTTGGGTGCCGCCGGATCCAGAAAACCCAGAGCCACCAGCGATTGCTCCAGATGTGTCAGCATGCCCGCGACCTGCGCAGCATCGGCAAGTAGACTGGATTGCGTTGCAGACTGCACGGCGTAACCACCGAGCGCCAGCCGCCACTCATAGGCAATGACCTGCACTGCGGCACCAATATTGAGTGACCCGAATTGGGGGTTGCTGGGAATGCTCAGACACACATGGCATCGGTAGACATCGTCGTTGCGCATCCCAAAGCGCTCCGAGCCAAACAGGAAACCGACACCCCGCTGGTGTACGCCTCCTGAGCCTTCCGGACTCGGTGCTTCCAATGGCATACCAGTTACGCCATCAGGCAAAGAATTGCCATCCGGGCCTTGCATATCATGATATTGATGCTCTGATTTTGATAGCGAACAAAAATGCTCGCGCGGTGTCACGGTAGGCGGGCCGAAATCTCTTGGAGTCATCGCCGTGGCACACAAATGGGTCAATCCGCCCAGCGCCTCGTCCAGCGTTCCGACAATGCGGCATTTTTCCAGTACATCCAGCGCACCGCTGGCCCGCTGAACCGTCTCCTCACGGCGCAGCACATTGGCCCAGCGCGGCGCAACCAGCACCAGATCATCAAAGCCCATGGTCTTCATGGCGCGGGCAGCCGCACCCACATTGCCGGCGTGACTGGTGTTGATGAGAATAAAGCGGGTGTGCATGGGAACCGTTAAAATACCGGTATTGTCGCCGCGTGCATCGTCACTTGGTCCTACCAGTTCTTCACCACAATCTATGTCGACCAATCTGCACCCCATGATCAATGTGGCCGTCAAGGCTGCGCGCGCCGCCGGCTCCATCATCAACCGCGCGGCCCTCGATATCGAGTCGGTACGCGTTTCACAAAAGCAGGCCAATGACTTTGTGACCGAGGTCGACCAGGCGGCAGAGCAGGCGATCATAGAAACCCTGCTGACCGCGTATCCGGGCCACGGCATCTGGGCGGAGGAGTCGGGACGCGAACATGGAGCAAAAGACTCCGAGTTTGTCTGGATCATTGACCCGCTGGACGGCACGACCAACTTCATCCACGGCCTTCCCGTTTACTGTGTCAGCATTGCGCTGGCCGTCAAGGGCAAGATCGAGCAAGCTGTGGTCTATGACCCGACCCGAAACGATTTATTTACCGCCACCAAGGGCCGCGGTGCCTACCTCAACGATCGCCGCATCCGGGTATCCAAGCGCATCCATCTGAAAGACGCACTCATTTCCACCGGATTCCCCTTCCGTCCTGGTGACAACTTTGCCAATTACCTGACCATGATGGGTGACGTCATGCAACGAACTGCGGGCCTGCGCCGACCGGGTGCCGCGGCACTGGATCTGGCCTATGTTGCAGCGGGTTTCACGGAAGGATTTTTTGAAACTGGTCTCCAGGCCTGGGATGTGGCGGCTGGCTCGCTGCTGGTGACCGAAGCCGGCGGACTGGTTGGCAACTTTACGGGCGAAGCCGAGTTTCTGGATCAACAGGAATGTCTGGCCGGCAACCCGCGCATTTACGGGCAGCTTGTTCCCATCCTTGGCAAATACAGCAAGTTCGCCAGCGCTGGCGAAAAAGCGGCCTTGCGACAAAGCGGCAGCGCGTCAGCCGCTGAATAACCGGATCGCGCGGGCTCCTGCGGCAAGTCGTTGATGCAAAAAGACACCGTTCCGTCGAGCGCAGTCGATACGCCACTGATCGGCCACACGCCGATGATGGCCCAATACCTTGGACTGAAGGCAGCCCACCCTGACACGCTGCTTTTCTATCGCATGGGCGATTTCTATGAGATGTTTTATGCCGATGCGGAGAAGGCGGCACGCCTGCTCGACATCACGTTAACCCAAAGAGGCCAGTCCGCTGGACAGCCCGTCGTGATGGCGGGTGTTCCGTTTCATGCGATGGAGGGCTATTTGGCCAAGCTGATTCGCCACGGCGAGTCGGTTGCCATTTGCGAGCAAGTTGGCGAGGTCGGCGCTGGCAAAGGTCCGGTCGAACGCAAAGTGGTCCGCATCGTCACCCCGGGTACCTTGATTGATGCCGAGTTGCTCGGCGAGAAAACCGAATCCGTACTGATGGCGGTGCACCAGGGTCCCCGTAACCGCTGCGGACTTGCGTGGCTGAGCGTAACCCAGGGCGTCGTGCATCTGGCGGAATGCACGCCTGACGCCGTGCCCGAATGGGTAGCCCGTGTCAACCCCAGTGAGCTGGCCTACAGCGCGGGTGCCACGCAGGCCTTTGAGGATCGGCTCAAGCGCTTGCGCATGGGCGGAACCGGGGCCAATGCGCTCTACACCACCGCCCGCCCGGAATGGCAGTTTGATGCGGCACTGGGTCAACGAAAGTTGCTGGACGCACTGCAAGCCGCCAGCCTGGCCGGCTGGAACGCGCAAGACCTGCCGTTGGCCCACGCCGCATGTGCCGCGCTGCTGGGTTACGCCGAGCACACGCAGGGCCGCGCATTGACCCACATCAGCGCGGTACAGGTGCAGCGCGATGGCGAGTTGATCGATTTACCACCCACGACCCGCCGCAACCTGGAACTGATCCAAACCCTGCGCGGCGAAGACGCACCGACCCTGTTCTCGCTTCTGGACACCTGCATGACCGGCATGGGCAGCCGCGTGCTCAAAAGCTGGCTGCTGACACCCCGGCGTGATCGCGCGCAGGCACAGCAGCGGCTGGATGCCATTGCCATGCTCAAGGGCAGCGCAATGCCGTCGTCATCACTGGGGCTGTGGCAAGGCCTGCGCCTGCAGCTCAAGGGCAGCGCGGATGTGGAGCGCATCACCGCCCGCATGGCGTTGCGCCAAGTGCGTCCCCGGGAACTGGTTGCGCTGGTTAACACGCTACAAAAAACGGAGCTGCTTGCGCATATTCTGCGAGGGTTGGAAGGCTGCGGGGCTGGGAATTCCGCGCAGGTAAAGGCGGAGCCCGGAAAGCGGGCGGGGGACACGGAGCAGAATTTCCGGCCGCGCAACCTTTCTGCGGATTTGCTGGCGCACATTGCACACGACCTGCTTCCTCCGCCCGATTGCGCCGCCCTGCTGCTGCGGGCCATTGCACCCGAGCCCGCCGCCCTGGTGCGCGATGGCGGCGTCATAGCCACCGGGTTTGATGCTGAACTGGATGAGCTGCGCGCCATCCAGACCAATTGCGACGGCTTTTTGCTGGACCTGGAGGGCCGCGAACGCGCCCGCACCGGCATCCCGAATCTGCGCGTGCAGTTCAACCGGGTCCACGGTTTCTACATCGAAGTCACCCAGGGACAGGCCGACAAAGTGCCTGACGACTACCGCCGTCGCCAGACCCTGAAAAATGCCGAGCGTTTTATTACTCCGGAACTGAAAGCATTCGAAGACAAGGCTTTGTCGGCCCAGGAGCGCGCGCTGGCCCGCGAGAAATGGCTGTTCGAGCAGGTACTGGACCAGTTGCAGGCCTTTGTGCCCATGCTGACCCGCACAGCGCGCGCGCTGGCCGCGCTGGACGCGCTGTGTGCGCTGACCGAGCGCGCTCTGACGCTGGACTGGTGCGCGCCGCAGTTCGCGGTGGAGCCCTGTATCGAGATCGACCAGGGACGCCATCCCGTGGTGCAGGCCCGACTGGCCGAAGTCAGCAGCGGCAACTTCATCGCCAACGACACCCGTCTGGGACCCAAGCAACGCCTGCAGATCATTACTGGACCCAACATGGGCGGTAAGTCGACCTACATGCGCCAGGTGGCGCTGATCGTGCTTCTGGCTTCCATGGGATGCTATGTTCCGGCGAAAGCGTGCCGACTGGGGCCGATTGATGCCATCCATACCCGCATTGGTGCATCCGACGATCTGAGCAATGCACAGTCGACTTTCATGCTCGAGATGACCGAGGCAGCACAAATACTGCACGCTGCCACGCCCCGTTCTCTGGTACTGATGGACGAAATTGGGCGGGGTACGTCCACCTTTGACGGTCTGGCTTTGGCCAGTGCGATTGCGACCCAGTTGCACGACCGGACCCAGGCCTTCACACTGTTTGCCACCCATTACTTTGAATTGACCGAATTCCCGGCCACCCACCATGGCGCACTTAACGTGCACGTGAGCGCCACCGAGTCAGGCCGCGACATTGTGTTTCTGCACGAAATCCAGAGTGGCCCCGCCAGCAAGAGCTACGGAATACAAGTTGCCCGCCTGGCTGGCATGCCCGGGGCCGTGCTGAACCAGGCACGCCTTACGCTGAATGCGCTTGAGCTGCAGGCGACCGAATCCCAGTCGCAGGTGGACCTGTTCGCACCACCACCGACGGTGGAAACCCATGCGCCCAGTGCACTCGACGCCAGGCTCGCGGCCATCAACCCGGATGCGCTCAGTCCGCGTGAGGCCCTGGAGGCGCTGTACCAGCTGAAGGCGCTGGCGGATTCCGTTGTTCGGGTTACCGGATAAAACCAGCACCATGCGACGCTCAGCCTTGCTTCGATGGCTGTCGGGCCTTCTGATTGCAGGCAGCGCCTGCACGACGCTCGCCCAGTCAGACTGCCCGCCTGCGACCTTTCCTCTCAGCGCCCTGCACCAGTTGAAGTCGCAGGGATGGGCTGTGCCCGATACCGCCAGTGGCCAGACCCTGGCGTTGGGTTTGATGGCGTGTCTTTCCCATGCGGACCCGGAGCTGCGCGATGGTCTGGCGTTTGACGGCTTGAGCGCATTGTTGCGCGGCAAACTGCTCACCACGGAAACCCAGTACCAGTTGTACCGGACACAACTTGCCCAACTTCAAGCCAACAGCACGGATGCATCGGGTTTTGCCAAACCATTTGCCGCATTGACACTTTCTGAAGTGGCGCGTGCGCAACGCATGCAGCCCTTTCTGGTGCCTGAAGACCTCGACACACTGGTGAACGCGGCCACGACTTACGTGCGGGGTGTCACCGACTTCCGTGGATTCATCGCTGGAGAAGGCTGGCGCCATGGCGTGGCACATGGAGCCGATCTGCTGATGCAACTGGCGCTTAACCCAGCGATACGCGCCAAGCAACTCGAAGCCATCGTTCAGGCTGCCCAGGCACAGATCGTTCCCGCCCAGGCACACTTCTACATTTATGGAGAAAGTGACCGATTGGCACGACCCATCGTATACGCAGCCCGCCGGGGCCAACTGGACATTGCCTTCTGGTTGCGCTTCGTGGAAGCGGTGGCTTCGAGCAAGCCGCTCGCAACCTGGGGCGATGCATTTGGTTCACAGGCGGGCTTGGCCCGGTTGCACAATACCAAGGGATTTCTTCGGGCAATACAGTCACTCGTGACCCAGCTCAATGATCCCTCTGTCAATGCACAGTTGGCGCAACCACTCGCTGCAGCGCTCGCACGATTGCCTTGATATCCCGCAGGCGCAGCGCGCGTGCGCGCCACACCCCGATACACTCTAGGGTTTCCACCGAATCCGTCGAATAATGACCTATTGCGTCGCCATCAAACTGAACGCCGGCCTGGTGTTCCTCTCCGATTCCCGTACCAACGCCGGGCTCGACCAGATCAGCACCTTCCGCAAAATGATCGTTTACGAAAAGCCGGGTGAGCGCTTCATGGTGCTGCTCTCCGCTGGAAACCTGAGCATTTCGCAGTCCGTGCGAGAAATCCTGCAGATCGAAAAGCTCAAGGACCACGAGAACGACGAAGGAATCACCATCTGGAACGCCAAAAGCATGTTCGACGCGGCCAGGGTGTTGGGATCGGCCATCCGCCGTGTACAGGAACGCGATGGCGCCGCTCTCAAGTCATCAGGCGTCGACTTCAACGTCTCGCTGATTTTCGGCGGTCAAATTCAGGGCGAAGGCATGCGCCTGTTCCAAGTGTATTCGGCAGGCAACTTCATCGAAGCCACACCGGAGACACCTTACTTCCAAGTCGGAGAGTCCAAATACGGGAAACCCGTACTGGACCGGGTCATCACGCCCAACACCCCACTGGACGAAGCAGCCAAGTGCGCGCTGGTGTCCATGGATTCCACGCTCAAATCCAACCTGTCGGTGGGCCTTCCTCTGGACATGGTGGTGTACGAGGCCAACCAGTTCCAGACCGACCGCATCGTCTGCATCGACGAGCACAACCCCTACTTCAAGATGCTGCATGACAACTGGGGGGTCAAACTGCGCGAGGTGTTTGACAGCATTGAAGAACCCATGTGGAACGGCGGACAGACCAATGTGCCTTTGCTGGTGGCATCGGCGCGCAGTCTGCCATTGAGAAAAATTTCCACACCGCAGGAAAAGCTGATCTGAGCCCGAAGCGGCACCCCGCCGCAAGACCATGTCCCTGATCCTCTTCTCCCACGCCAATAGCTTTCCAGCCAGCACCTATCGGGTGCTGTTCAGGCATTTACGCAGCCGTGGGTTCAGCGTCAAGGCAATCGAGAAGTACGGGCATGACCCGCGCTATCCCATCAGCAACAACTGGCCAGACGTTGTTGAGCAACTTGTGGACTTTGCGCAGGTTGCCGTCCGGCAATCGGGTGAGCCGGCCTGGCTGGTAGGACATTCACTGGGGGGGTTTCTCAGCCTCATGGCAGCATCGCGAAATCCTGAACTTGCACGCGGCGTCATTCTGGTGGACTCTCCCATATTGGGCGGATGGCGCTCCAAAGCAGTGGGCGTGATGAAGACAACCCAGGTGATGGGCTCGCTGTCACCGGGTGCGGTCAGCCGGCACCGTCGCAACAACTGGCCATCCATCGATGCGGCCTTTGAACATTTCCGGCACAAGAAGGCGTTTGCGAAATGGGATGAAGAAGTACTCAGGGACTATGTGACCCATGGCACGCTGGACTACCAAGGCAAGCGTATCCTGAGTTTTGACCGGCACGTGGAGACATTGTTCTACAACACCGTCCCCGACAACCTGGAACGCTTGCTGGCACGCCACCCGGTCAAATGTCCGGTCGCCTTCATCGGGGGACTTTCCTCACTGGAAATGAAGCAGGTAGGCATGGCAACCACCGAAAAAATCACCAAAGGCCGCATCATGATGCTCGACGGAAGCCATTTGTTCCCGATGGAAAAACCGCGTGCGACGGCCGCTGCCATAGAGGCTGCGTTGCACAACTTCGACTCAAAAAGCCTGAAATAGGCGGTTTTTCCGGCCACTTGGCCAAAAGCGGTCTCAAGTTCCGTCAATAACTGCCCGATATTCAATAAAGCCGGTACTATTATTTCAGTTCGGCAAGTGAAGGGACCGGTCCAATCCGGCCACGCCGCCGGTCGGAGTTGGTAACCCAGAAGAACCTTAAGCCGTGTTCGCTCTACTATTCGTCCTTGCAGCCGTTGGTGTCTATACCAAGGTACGTGACAAAACGTCCCTGACGTCCGACTCGGCCGCAACCGCTGCGACAACCACCACACCGACAACTACCGTGTCCACCACGGCCGTGTCAACCCTGACCACTGAACAGCTTGTTGCGATGGCGGCAGACGAGATTGCCGCACTCACGACTGCCCAGGTCAGTGCACTCACCAGTTCCCATATCGCTGTGCTGACGGCCGGTCAGATACAGGCAATTGAGCTTGTGGATATTGCTGCACTGAGTACTGCGGCAATCGCAAGTCTGGTTTCAGACCAGATCCAGGCACTCACGACTGCCCAGATTGCTGCGCTGACCACACGCCAAATTCGCGCCATCGAGACGGCAGATATCGAAGCGTTGCTGACCAACCAGATTGCAGCATTGGAAACCGCAGACGTTGCGGCCTTGGCGACCGCACAGATTAGCGCATTGACGTCGAACCAACTTGCTGCGCTCGGCAGCGACCAAGTCAAAGCGCTGACCACCAGCCAGGTCGCCTTGTTGGGAACCGATGACCTTGCAGCGTTGGGAACTGTGGGAATCAGTTCCCTTGGAACTGCAGCGACTGCGGCGCTGAGCACGGATGGCATCGCGGGGTTGTCGACTTCCCAGGTGGCTGCAATGACGACGGCGCAATTTGCTGCTCTCACCACCAAGCAAGTCGCAGCACTGAGCACGGGGCAAATTGCCGCCGTGGAAACGGCCGATTTGGCGGCACTCTCGACGGCAGGCATTGTGGCGCTGAGCACCAGCAGCATCACGGCACTCGGAACCGATCAGATCCGTGCCTTGACGACGCGCCAAGTCGCTGCCATCGAAACACGCGATGTTGCGGTATTGTCTACGACACAAATTGCCGCGCTGTCGAGCAGCCAGATCGGTGCTCTATCCAGCGCACAAATGGGCGCAATGGGATCTTCCAGCCTCGGGGCACTGAGCACGGCGGCCATCAGCGCTCTGGGCACTTCGTCTTTCGCTTCGCTGGGCACATCCAGCATTGCGGCCTTGTCGTCCAGCCAGATCGCAGCATTGACAACCGCTCAGGCCAGTGCACTCACCAGCAACCAGGCGGGCGCACTGACCAGCGGCCAGATTGCTGCGATGGAGACCGAAGACCTGGCATCATTGAGCAGCGCAGCCATCGTTGCACTTTCAACCGCTGCTTTCGCTGCCCTTAATACCAGCCAGATTGCGGCACTGACGACAGCCCAAGTACTGGCGATCGAAACGCGAGACCTGGCCAAACTCACCAGCGAACAGGTGGCGGCGATGTCGACTGGGCAAATTGCCGCACTGACAACCTCTCAGCTTGGGACATTGATCGACTCCGGAGCGATTTCTATTGTGCAGCTCCCCCCAGCCGGGATTGCAAGCCTGTCGACGTCGACCATCGCTGCACTCGGCACACAAGCAATCGTAGCGCTCAGCTCCGCACAGGTTGCGGCGCTGACATCTGCACAGGTAGCAGCCCTGAGCACCAGCCAGATCGCGGCGATTGAAAGCACCGATTTCGCAGCGCTGAGCACATCGGCCATCATTGCACTGACGACCGCTGCTGTGGCCACACTCAGCACTAGCCAGATTGCCGCCTTGACCGTCGGTCAAATCCCTGCCATAGAGACACGCGACATTGCAGTTCTTGGCAGTGCGCAAGTTGCGGCCTTTTCGAGCAACCAACTGGCGGCGCTGACCACCGCACAAATTGAAATTCTGACCGGAAACGGCGTGCTGAGTGTGTCGCAACTACCGCCATCCGGGATTGCAGGTTTGACGACCACAGCGATAGTAGCGCTTGGCTCAGACGGAATCGCAGCACTCACCTCCAGCCAGATTGCCGCGCTGACTTCCGGGCAGGCCGCAGCGCTCACCACCAATCAGGTAGCTGCAATTGAGGCGACCGATTTCAGCGCGCTGGGCACTGCGGCCATTGCGGCGCTGAATACCGCTGACTTCTCCGTGTTGAGCACGGATCAAATCGCTGCGATCACATCCATTCAGATTGCGGCCATCGAGACGCGCGACCTGATCGTGATGAGTTCGGATCAAATTGGCGCACTAACGCCCGACCAGATTGCCTCGCTGACACCAGCCCAGATGACCGCGCTGACGACGAGTGGCGCATTGTCCATCAACAATCTGTCACCCGCGTCAATATCGGTCCTGTCAACCATGACGATTGCGGCAATGACGACCAGTCAGCTAGCTGCACTGACGACAGACCAGATCGCCGCACTCAAGACAAACCAGGTTGCCGCTCTGACGACAGCGGGCGTGAATGCCCTCGGCACCGACCAGATCGTTGCGCTGGGTTCCGACCAGATAGGTGCGCTGAAAACCAGTCAAATTGCAGCGTTGACAGGCAGTCAGGTGGCGGCCATCGAGACCAGTGACATGGCTTCGCTGGGGACAGCAGGCATTGTGGCGCTCAGTACCGCTGCAGTCCAAGCCCTGACCACCGATCAATTACATGCCCTCTCTAACAGCCAGTTGGCCGCGATGGAAACGCGCGACGTTGCGGTTCTGGCCACCAACCAAGTGGCCTCCCTGGGCACTGCACAACTGGGTGCCTTTGGTACTGCGCAAATCGCAGCGCTATCGACTGACGCACTTCTTGCGCTGGGGACCGCTGGAGTGTCGGTCCTGAGCACACAGGCTATCGGAGCCATAGGCACATCGGGAATTGCGGCTCTGTCCAGTGAACAAATCGTATCACTGACGTCCAATCAGGTTGCTGCGCTCAAAACAAGCCAGATTGCAGCCCTGACGACCGATCAGGTTATTGCCATGGAAGCCAGCGACCTGGCAGCACTGGGAACAGCTGCCATCGTCGCTTTGAATACCGCCCACTTTTCCACCCTCTCATCCAATCAGATCGTCGCATTGGGAACCCAGTCCATCGCGGCCATTGAAACGCGCGATCTGGCCGTCATGAGCAGTGATCAGGTCATGGCAATGACGCCGGATCAAATCAGCGCAATGACCGCAGCACAGCTGTCGACCGTCCTGTCGACCGGGGGACTTCCCCTCAGCGGCTTTACAACGTCTGCCATTGCGGCACTGACGACAACATCGATCGAATCATTGGGGACAACGCAAGTCGCATCCCTGTCAACGCAACAGATTGTTGCACTGACTACAGCCCAGATCGCTGCACTGAGCACCTTGGGAGTCAGCGCGCTGACAACGAATCAGGTTGGCGCACTTGAAACCCGACAGATCGCAGCCATTGAGACACGGGACATTGCGGTGCTGAGCGCGGCCCAGATAGCCGCCTTTGATACCGCACAAATTGGGGCTATGGGTAGCGCTCAGCTGGGAGCACTCACAACCGATGGCGCAATCGCGCTGGGTACGGATGGCATTGGCATCCTGAGCACGACCGGCGTTACTGCACTGAAAACCGATGCAGTTGCAGCGCTCACAACGGATCAGATTGTGGCGCTTACATCCAGCCAAATTGCTGCCTTGAAGACGTCCCAAGTTGCTGCCCTGACGAGCGATCAAGTAGCGGCCATAGAGACAGTCGATATCAAGGCACTGGGAACCGCAGCCATTGTGGCTCTCAGTACCAGCGACTTTGCAGCCATCACCACGAGCCAGATTGGGGCACTGACCAGTGCGCAGGTCGCCGCCATCGAAACACGCGACATTGCGGTATTGAGTACCGACCAATTCATGGCAATGGGCACTACACAGATCATGGTCCTGTCCACTGCGCAGATGAGCGCACTGACCACAGACCAAGTGATTGCGCTGGGCTCCGACGTGGGCGCGCTGAGCACTTCCGCTTTTGCCTCACTCAACACGTCCGCAGTTGCTGCACTTTCAACGCTTCAGATTGCGTCGCTCACTTCGGCTCAGACGGGCGCATTGAAAACCGCTCAAGTGGACGCGCTCACTACCGACCAAGTGCGTGCTTTCGAGAACGCTGACCTTGCAGCGCTAAGCACGGCAGCGATCGTGGCCCTGCGCACGGATGCGGTTGCAGCGTTGACGACCTATCAGGTTGGTGCGCTGGAATCACGCCAAATTGCCGCTATCGAAACGCAGGACATCGCCGTATTGAACACGGACCAGATAAATGCCTTAACGACACACCAGTTTGCCGCGCTGAAATCGGGGCAAGTCCACGCTCTGTCGACTGATGCCATCGTGGCTCTTCATACACAGGATATTGCGGCGCTGGCCACAGCATCCATTTCCGGTCTGAGAACCGATCAGATCGTTGTCATGTCGACCGACCAAGTCTTTGCCCTGACGCCATTCCAGGTTGAGGCTCTCTCGAATACACAAATCAATTCCATGAGCACGCCGCAATTCCAGCAATTGCATTTTGGAACACCCTTGGTTCTGGACCTCAATAACAACGGAGTCCTGTCGCAAAGCGTTGCATCGGGAGTCCACTTTGACCTATTTGCCAGCGGGCAACAAACCGCCACCGGATGGACTGATCCGGGAGACGGATTCCTGGTGCTGGATCGCAACCACGACGGCAGCATCAACGATGGCTCCGAGTTGTTTGGCGACTCAACGCTTATGTCCAGCGGCAAGAGGGCCAGCAACGGCTACGAAGCCCTGGCAGAACTGGACAGCGATCACAACGGGCGCATATCGAGTTCGGACATCAACTTCTCCGAACTGAAGGTCTGGACTGACACCAATTCGAACGGCCTTACCGATGCGGGTGAACTGCTCACCTTGCAGGACTGGGGTATTTCCAGCCTAGACCTGCAGACCACCAGCACGTCAATCAAGGACAACGGAAACACCGTCGGTCTCATTTCCAGTTTTGAAGATACGTCAGGCACCTCCCGCACCATGGCGGACGTCTGGTTTGTAACCGACAAGCAAAATGTGGCTGCGACTGCTGCAAAGCCCATCCTGACTGTTGAGCCAACACCCATGCAAGCAGGCGTCTTCGGTTTGGTCGACGCCATGGCAGCATTCGGTCAAAGTGAGGCTTCCAGGAATTTCGATCTTTATGGAGATGGATTCAAGGCCGCAACCAGCTTCAACAGCATCGACAGGATTGACAAAGCCACACTGAGCCATTCCACGACTCACTTGGCACAGGCTTTGAGTCAGTTTGACGCCAATGGCCAGCCACGCGCCATACTGGCGACGCAACCGTCCGTTATAGGACTGGCTGCAACAGAAAACAAGTTGAATGAAGTTGCCCCTGGCCTGCTGGCTGTAGGAAAGGGATAGACGGGTTCAACCCCGATTCTCATTTCGGCCCATACCTGCGGTGTGAATCCCCCGACAAAGCCGGGGGATCACCGTACCGTGAATTACTGAATAGTAAATTCCATCAGAGTCCAATTCTCGCCTGTACTCATGGTCCTTGTTCCGCTGAACTTTGCCACGCCATTTTCATAAATGGCAGCGGATACCGTTGTGGGTCCTTTCCCATGGTCGGAGTAGTATTTGACGAAAATCTTGAATGTTCCGGCACCAGGCAGTCCGCCGATAGTTATGTTTTCGGGTCCATAACCACTCCTATTGTCCACGTCCAACCGGGGTGACGTTGCAGCGGATACCCATGTGGGTGTCTTATTGGAATAGTAGCACTCCGATCCCCCGCTCCAAGAGAAGTGCAGGTCCACGTCCGTGTCATTCTTGTCCCAAGAGATGCGTGCATGGTAGGTGTTATTGAGCGCCGTGCTCTTCACCGTGATCGGGGTACTCTGGTAGATCTGCCCGTTGGTGTCCGCAACGCCCGCAATGATGCTGTTGTCGCCGGTCTTCAACACGGCTGTCGTGCTGAACGTCGTGCCGGAAAGCGCCGTTTCCTGGATCACGCCGTTGACCGCAAAGCCGGCACGTGTCAGCGTAACCGTGGGTTCATTGTTGACCACGCTGGCTGAGACCGGTGTCTGGTTGTCAGCGGTCTGTGTGCCGCTGGCCGGGCTGGTGATGGTGACCGCGATGTCAGCAAAGTACATTGGCGAATAACCGGCTGACAGGTAATTGGACTTGATTACATTGGCGTCACAGTTGAATCCGACCAATGCCTGCAGCGTGGCTTTTTGCGCATCGGTGATCTTGCCAAGTTCGGAGTAGGAGGAGCCGTTGTACTCGGTCATGAACTGCTTCCAGAAGGCTCTCACCTCGGAAGCCTGGGCGGTAGTAGGGCTGCCGATACCATAAGCCTTGGCCCTGGTTTCGAAGATCCGTAATTTGTTGAAGCCATAAGTGCAGCTTTCGGCCCAGCCGATGTAGACATGGTCATCGCCCGGAAGACCAGCTCCGCCAGCAGCCTGCGCGCCATGGCTTACGGCATGAATCATCTCGTGCCACAGGGTCTGCATGCCCACCGCGTCGGTCTCCGGCTCTGCGGAAATGACCAAGTCCTGCTCATAAATGGTCCAGATGTATTTCCAGATGTAAGCTTCCACATACTCTGCTGCACTTCCGCTGGAAGCCAGGTAACCGGGGTCCACATAAACCTGCATGGCAGGAGCCCAAATGCGGTTGACAAACGTGGAATAGTCGCCCGCGCTGGACCAGCGATGGAAGTCATACGCATCCCACTGGTGGATGAACTGGTTCACCTTGGACATCACGTTGTTCTTGCGGCTCTCCTGCAAATCACCGGGAACGACAAAAGTTGTGGTACCAGTAGCACTACCTTCACCTGCAACGGTAGCAGTGGCGCTCACAGTTTTGGTGCCGCCACCGAACAGATACTCAACCCTGGCAGTAGTAGTGTTGCCACTGGTGCTGAAAGTAGCCCCTTGGTTGAAGTAGCTGCTGACGTCCACATCGTCCACCTTAACCGCCAGAACTGGCGCGCCACCACCCGTTGTGGTGACGGTCACAATGACCCTGACATTGTTGGTGGTGACATTGCCCGAAGGCGAGATACTGACGGTCACGGCGTGGGCCGCGGTTGCCAAGAGCAACAATGTCACCCACGTGAGCCATCGAAACAGGACTGAAGGACCTTTACGCATGATGCTCTCCTGATAGTGAACAGCCATACCGTCCTCGTCAACGCACCAAGCTGGAGCCGCCAAGTACCTTCGCCCTTGTTGGGCACGGAGATCTGCACGTTTTCCCACTGGTGCGTCGCAAGTTGATGATCGATCGCAACTTCGCAGCGCCTTTGGCGTCTGCTCGCTGTCACAACGTGACCATTAATTCGGTATGTCAACGAGCAGTATGGTCAGTCATAAGGTGAATACCATGACATTTGTCAACAGGTTGATGTTGACTCGGGGTCACGGAATGCGCGCTGCTTCCAGAAGCCATGGGATCATCGGTCTTGCAGCGTCAGCCGTTCGTTTTCTTTGAATTTGGGAATGAAATGAAAACGCATCTGCCAACTCACACGGCCCACTGAACAATGCCGGTCCAGGCCGTAAGCAGCACCACTATGCCGAACGCAATGCGGTAGTACGCAAAACCGACAAAGCTGTGGCTGGCAATGAAACGCAGCAGCCAGCGGACACAGACCCAGGCGCTCAGGAACGACACGACCAGCCCCACCGAAAATAGGGGCACGTCTGCCATGCTGAGCAGGGCGCGCTCCTTGTAAAGGCTGTATGCCCCGGCTCCGATGAGCGTCGGAATAGCCAGATAAAACGAAAAGTCCGTTGCCGCTTTGCGCGACAGTCCCAGCAACATACCGCCAATGATCGTGGCGCCGCTACGGCTGGTGCCAGGAATCATGGCCAGGCACTGGACCAAACCGACCTTCAGCGCGTCTTTCCAGGTCATGCTGTCGGTATCGGTGATCCGCACGGCTGTGCCGCCGGCGGCCTGGCGCTTTTCAGCCCACAAAATAATGAAGCCCCCAACGATGAAGGTTGTCGCCACGACGACCGGCGTAAACAGATGCGCCTTGATAACTTTGCCAAACAGCAGACCCAACACCACTGCAGGTAAAAACCCTATCAGCACATTGAGTGCAAACTGTTGGGCTTGCCGCTGCGTGGGCAGATCCACCAGTGTGGTGCGAATTTTTTGCCAGTACACCAGAATGACTGCGAAGATGGCGCCGGTCTGGATGGCGATATCAAACACCTTGGCCTTCTCATCATCAAAGCCCAGCAACGCGCCCGCCAGAATCAGGTGACCGGTACTCGAAATGGGCAAAAACTCGGTCAATCCCTCCACAAGCCCCATGATGGCGGCTTTGATCAGCAATACGGTATCCAACACAATCTCCCGGATAAATAATGGCAACAGCCCCCGTATTATCTACGCAGTTAGCTCCTAATTTAATAGCATCAACCAGCCGGGTGCAATCGGTAACAAATCGCGCGTTGCGCAGCCATCCAGCGTGGCATACATTGCAGCATTACAACCCCATCCAACCAGCACCCAAAAAGACCATGTCCCGCACACTGATTGCATCTATTTTTCTATTGACCGGCGTGGCGCATGCCGCTGCACAAACGGAAGAGCAGCGCAGCACGCTGGCCGACCAGCAGGAAGTGGCCGTCACCATCTATAACGAAAACCTGGCCCTGATCAAGGACCAGCGCAAGCTGCAACTCCCGCGCGGCACGTCCGCGCTGGCGTTTCGCGACGTCAGCGCGCGCATGCGTCCCGAGACCGCTCTGCTGCGCAGCATCAACGCGCCGGGCAGCCTGTCGGTGCTGGAACAAAACTTCGACTTCGATCTGCTCACTCCCCAAAAGCTGCTGGAAAAGTATGTCAACCGCACGGTCAGCATCGTCCGCACCAACCCAGCCACTGGCGTTGAGACCACCGAAACGGCGCAAGTCCTGTCGGCCAACAACGGCGTGGTCATGAAAATCGGTCAACGCATCGAAACCGGCATCCCAGGGCGCATCGTGTACGGTGATGTGCCACCCAACCTGCGCGACCGCCCAACCCTGGTCATGTCGCTGGACAACACCGGTTCCGTGCAACAAAACGTGGAAATGAGTTACCTCACCGGAGGGCTGGCCTGGAAGGCCGACTATGTGGTCGAGCTCAACGCCAGCGATGACAAGCTCGACATCTCGGGCTGGGTGACCCTCACCAACACGAGTGGCGCCACCTACCGCAATGCCAAGCTGCAGCTCGTTGCTGGGGATGTGAACCAGGTTGCCCCGGTGATGCAGGGCCGCATGGTCGCCATGGCCGCTCCGGCGCCCGCGATGGCCAAAGTCGCCCGGGACGTGGCGGAAGAATCCCTCTTTGAGTACCACCTCTACACCCTGGGCCGACCCACCACCATTGCGGAGAACCAGACCAAGCAGGTAGCGTTGCTGAGCGCATCGGGAGTGCCTGCCCGCAAAGAATTGCTGCTCAAGGGCAATGATTACTACTACCAGAGCAGCTACGGCGAGCTGGGCCAGAAGATGAAGGTCGGCGTGTTCGTCGAATTTGACAACAAGGAGAGTGCACATCTGGGCATGCCCCTGCCCAAAGGCATCATCCGGGTCTACAAAAAGGACGGCGCGGGCAATGCCCAGTTCATCGGCGAAGACCGGGTGGACCACACACCCAAAAACGAAAAAGTGCGCCTCAAACTCGGTGACGCCTTTGACGTGACCGCCGACAAGAAACAGACCGACTTCAAGAAGCTCGGCGGTAGCGGCAAATACAACTACCAGTTTGAAAGCGGCTACGAAGTTGTGCTCAAGAATGCCAAGAAGGAAGCTGTCGTTGTGACCGTGCAGGAGCCCATGCCCGGCGACTGGCAAATGCTCAGTGAAAGCCACCCTCACACCAAAGGCGCCAGCAACACCGCAGTCTGGAAGGTCAGTGTCCCCGCCGAAGGCACTACCAAACTGGTTTTCCGCAGTCTGGTGCGCTACTAGGCATAGCCATACTGACCGGCGGTGGCGCATCTGGCGCGCCGAAACGGCGTTTGGCGCCGCACAGCCCGTGTCCCGTCGCAATGCAGTTCTCCTGGGGCAGGATGGCGGTCACAGTACAGCCATTCCCAACCGACCACCAGGAGTTTTAGCATGTTGATGCAGATTTTCACCGGCACACCCAAATGGGTTTTTGCATTGTTCGTCGCCTTGTTGTGGCTCGGGATGCAACAAATGTTGCCACGCACGGTAGGCTTGAACCGTGCCACCCTGGCACCTGTGGCCATGACGGTGCTGTCCTTGTATGGCGTAACGTCTGCCTTTGGGGACATGCCCATGGCCCTGTTGGGCTGGCTAGGGGGTGCAGCAATCGTCTTCATCGCAGTCCTTCAGCAGCCACCGTCCAGCACAATTCGCTATGACGCTATCAACCGCCGCTTCGACCTGCCCGGCAGCGTCGTGCCGCTGGCGCTGTTCATGGGCATCTTCTTCACCAAGTACGCAGTGGGCGTGAGCCTGGGCATGCAACCCGCACTGGCACGTGAACTCGGCTTTGCACTGGCGGTGAGCACGCTGTATGGGGCGTTCAGCGGCGCGTTGCTCGCACGCACAGCCAGACTGTGGCGCATCGCCATCCAGCAACCACATGCCCTGCAGGTTGCGTCAAACACCCTGTCCTAGAATTCCACCCACTATGGCACCCATTAACCCCATGACTCCCGAACAGATGGATCGCATCGCCCGCAAACGGGCAGGCGCAAAACTAGGCTGGTATTTCCATGCCGCGGTCTATGTTCTTGTGAACCTGTTTGTCTTTGCCATGTCGCAATATGGCTTTGGCCACCGTTCGTGGTCCATCTTTCCCCTCCTGGGCTGGGGCCTGGGGCTAGCATTGCACGGGGCATCGGTCTGGCTGATCGGTTCAGGCGGGGATTTGCGCGAACGCATGGTACAAAAGGAACGTGAAAGTCTTCAGCGCGCCCAGGACCGGCGCGACCAGCCATGACCATAGACTGGCTGTCCAGGCTTCGAAACGGTCTGCAAACCACCGCCTTTTGCCTGGCCATTGCCGCCATGCATTTCGCATTTCGACCGGACATTGCCTACGAAACCGCCCTCGTCTACTCCCTGTGCATTGGCTTGACAACGTGGCTTCTGATTGACTTCGGAGCTGAACTCTCGCCCTCCGCACGTGCCACGGGTTGGCCGAGCGGACTTTGGGGCAAACTGCTGCCGGTGGTGGGCATTGTGGCGGGCTATGCCATCGGCGTGACCCTGGCAGACAACTGGCTTGGCCGCTCCAGCTGGTCCGGCGCATCCGCGCGGCAGCTCATGCTGTCGGCCCTGATTTCTGCCGTCATCGGCACCGTCGTGACCTACTACTTTTATAGCCGCGGCAAAAGTGCGCATCTGGAACAAAAGGTCAGCGAGGCCAACCGCCTAGCCACCGAGGCCCGCCTCAAGCTGTTGGAAGCCCAACTCGAGCCCCACATGCTGTTCAACACTCTGGCTAACCTGCGCATGCTCATCGGGCTGCACCCCAACCGCGCACAGACCATGCTGGACCACATCATTGCCTACCTGCGCGCCACCCTGAGCGCATCGCGCGCCAGCACCCACCCACTGCAGCGCGAATTTGATCGTCTGCACGACTATCTGGAGCTGATGACCGTGCGCATGGGTCCACGACTGCGCTATACGCTGGACCTGCCACCTGAATTGGCCCAACACCCCGTGCCCAGCCTGCTGCTCCAGCCATTGGTAGAAAACAGCATCCAGCACGGGCTGGAGCCCAAGGTCGAAGGCGGCAGCCTCACCATCAGTGCGCGCCGTGACGGCGACAGCGTGGTACTGGACGTAGCGGATACCGGAATGGGCTTTGACCCCACAGACCAGGCGCTCACCCCACCGGCACCGACTGACAAAGGCTTCGGGTTACAACAGATCCGAGACCGCCTTGATGCCGTATATGGATCCAAAGGCACTATCGAATTTATAGCTGGTCGCATAATGGGTGTGCGGGCCAGCATCCGATTTCCCTATCAACCATGAGCCAAAGCCCGCCCACCGCCCTGATTGCAGAGGACGAACCTTTACTGGCGCAGGCGCTCCAGTCCGAGCTGACTCGCGCCTGGCCTGCGCTGCGCATTGTTGCGTGTGTCGGCGATGGCGCATCGGCCGTGCGCAGGGCGCTGGAACTGCGCCCCGATGTGCTGTTTTTTGACATCCGCATGCCAGGCATGAGCGGGCTGGAAGCCGCCGCCGAACTCGCCGAGCAATGGCCGCCAGACGGCAAGGCGTTTCCGGCCCTGGTGTTTGTGACGGCTTACGACCAGTACGCCGTGCAGGCCTTTGAAGCACAGGCGGTGGACTACCTGCTCAAGCCCCTGCAAGCGCCGCGCCTGCAAAAGACCATTGAAAAACTGCAGCTAAGCCTCGCCAGAACCGGGCCAGGCGCTATGAATTTTGAATCTACCCTGAGTCAATTGCGGGGGCTGCTGGCACAGACTGGCGGCAGCACGGGCACTGCGCCCCTGACCGTCATACAGGCCAGCGTGGGAAACAGCATTCGCATGGTGCCGGTGGCTGACGTGCTGTGTTTTGAAGCGGCTGACAAGTATGTGCGGGTGTTGACGTCCGAGCGCGAGTACCTGATTCGCACGCCGCTCAAAGAGCTGCTTGAGCAACTCGACACCCAGGTGTTCTGGCAAATCCACCGTGGCACGGTAGTGCGCGCGCTGGCGATTGAATCAGTGAACCGGGACGAAGCCGGCAAGGTCACGCTGACCCTGCGCGGCTTGAAGGAAAAGTTCGTGGTGAGCCGGCTTTACGCCCATTTATTCAAGGCCATGTAATCTGAAAGCGGCGGTATCATCTTTACGGCGTTACATCCAACTACTTCGCCGGGAAAAATCATGCTACTCGTTCGCTCTTGCCTTGCTGCGGCCACGGTCGCAACCCTGTCCAGCGCTTCGCTGGCATTTCAGCCCCTGATCACCGATGACACGGGAACGCAGGGAGCCGCTGGCAAACAGATCGAAGTGGGCTTTGTCGACAAGCAGGCATCCCTGGAGGGTGACACCACGCGAACCACCACGCTACCGCTGGTGTTTACCGTGGGTGTTACCGAGACACTGGATTTCTACGTGGGTGTCACGCCAACCATGATCCGCTCCAATGTTCCTGGCGTGGACGCGGACGGCCTGGGCAATACCGCCATGGGGCTCAAATGGCGATTCCTTGAGAATAAGGAAAGTGGCACCAGTCTGGCAGTCAAACCCGAGGTTCGCTTGCCCGTCAGTTCCGGCGATGAAGCGGCCGGTCTCGGCGCAGGGGCGACATCGTATGGTTTGACATTGATCCTTTCTCAGGACGTTTCGTTTGGAGCCGTTCATTTCAACCTGGCCGGGGGGCGCGACGAGTTTCTGGCCGCCAGCGGGCGTCCCCAAGTCAATTCGCGGCGTGTATCCATCGCACCGGTCTGGGACCTGAGCGAACAATGGAAACTCGCGCTTGAAGTGGGGCATGAGTCGGTCTCCAGCGCGGGGGACACGACAACCAGTCAGTTTGCGCAGCTAGGCGCCGTCTTTTCACCCGGCAAGGATCTCGACCTTGCAATGGGCATTCTTCGCAATAACGACAACGCGACCCCACAAACCAGCACGACCACGGCCACAATGGGTCTGACCTGGCGCTTCCGCTGATTGCCCCTCTCTCAACAGGATTTCACCCATGGCGATTCAATACACCTCCGTTGCAAACTACCTGCCTGAAACGAAGATGCGTCTGTATCCGACGCAGGTAATCAACGTCATCGGCGGCCCTGGCTGTGACAAGTCGCTCATTACATCGGCCATCATCGTCTACCTGAAACTGCGGGAACAGACGATTGAGGTCATCCCCGACTTTGCCAAGTCGCTGGTTTGGCAGCAAAACTTTGAGGTACTGAAAAACCAGTACTTCATCGCCCAGCGCCAGTTCGAAATGCTGAGCCTGCTGGATGGACAGGTCAAATTTCTGATCACCGAGTGCTCGCTGCCGCAGGTGCTGTACTACAACGAAAACTATCTGGACAACATTTGCGATATCGAGAAGACACGCACGCAAATTCTTGAGTGGTACAACCAGTGCAACAACATCAACATCTTCGTTGAGCGGGGTGACCGCAAATACATTCGCACCGGCCGCTTTCAGGACGAAGAGCATGCCCGTGCCATTGATCGCGGCATGCTGGAATTGCTCAAGCGCGAAGAGCTTCCCTACACCGTTTTGCCATCCGACGTGATGGCAATCAATGCGTTCAGTGCGACCCTGATTTAGTGCGTCCAACCATCAAATTTGGTGCACCACCCTGTTCATGCACTTTTTTGGTTATAAGCAGTACTAATTCCGCATTAGCCATTTGAATTGCAGGGATATATTGGTACCTTCCCTATGCGAGGGGCCTCCCAGATGCGGTATCGTGTAGGGAGTGACACTTTGTGTTCACATCTTCTTTTTACTGGAGAAACTATGCTTTTGAAGTTGAATGTTGTTGCGGCTGCGGTCGTTGCCCTGTCTGCCGGTTTTGCCTCTGCCCAAACCGTTGTCACCATTGCCCACGTTGGTCCTACCAGCGGCGCTATTGCTCACCTGGGTAAAGACAATGAAAACGGCGCGAAGATGGCTGTTGAAGAACTCAACGCAGCCGGTGTGACCATTGGTGGTGCAAAGGTCACGCTGAAGCTGATGACCGAAGACGACGCTGCTGACCCCAAGCAAGGCACTGCAGTCGCTCAAAAGCTGGCTGACGCCAAGGTTGCTGGTGTGGTCGGCCACCTGAATTCCGGCACAACAATTCCTGCATCGAAAATTTACAGCGACGCTGGCATTCCTCAGATCTCCCCATCCGCCACCAACCCCAAGTACACACGCCAGGGCTTCAAGACAGCGTTCCGCATGGTTGCTGACGATGCACAACTGGGTGGCACGCTGGGCCGTTACGCCGTGAGCACATTGAAGGGCAAGGCCATTGCCGTGATCGATGACCGTACAGCGTACGGCCAGGGTGTGGCAGAAGAGTTCGAAAAGGCAGTCAAGGCTGCTGGCGGCACCGTGGTTGCCAAAGAGTTCACCACCGACAAGGCTACCGACTTCAACTCCATCCTGACCACCATCAAGGGCAAGAAGGCTGACGTCGTGTTCTTCGGCGGCATGGACGCTGTTGCTGGCCCCATGCTGCGCCAGATGAAGTCTCTTGGCATCAACGCCAAGTTCATGGGCGGCGACGGCATCTGCTCGACCGAACTGGTCAAGCTGGGTGGCGACGCCATTGCCAACGACCAGGTCTACTGTGCTGAAGCCGGTGGCGTGGAAGCTGGCAGCAAGTACGAAAAAGTCCAGACCGAATTCAAGGCCAAGTTCAAGGCCAAGTTCGGTGCTGATGTCCAGGTGTATGCACCCTATGTGTATGACGCTGTGAAGATCATGGTTGCTTCCATGGTCAAGGCAGGCTCCTCTGATCCCGCCAAGTACCTGCCCGTGCTGGCAGCAACCTCTGGTTACGACGGTGTGACGGGTTCTGTGTCCTTTGACAACAAGGGCGACATCAAGAACGGCGCGCTCACCCTCAAGACCGTGCGGACCGGCAAGCTGGAAACGATTGCTGTTATCCGTTAATAGCTCAAAGCCCACAAAAAACGCGCCCCTCGGGCGCGTTTTTTTTGTCTCATTGCGGACGCAACCCTTGGGGAACCCAGCGGCTTAAACGCGCGTTGATCGCCACTTCGTTGCGCTGCCACTTCACACCCAGCCACACCACCCCCAGACCCAGCAGGGTGAGCACAAACGGGAACAGCAGACTGTCCTGAAACACCCGGTGCGAAAGGTAGCCCAGGTAACCGGACACACCCAATGCCCCGCATACGGTAAACACCCGCCGACCGATGGCAGCGCCAAACAGCACCAGCGCGATATTGAGCAGCGCATACAGGAACTTGCCCCACTCGTTGCTCGAGTCACGCAGGCTCAAAGCGCCCCAGAACATGATGGCCCCAAAAATATAGAGCCAAAAGGCGAAGTCCTGCCGCCACTCCACAGAGCGTGACAGACGGCTGCGCATATCCACCCACATGGCCATCGCACAGGTACCCAGTCCAAACACCAGGGACACATCGCGCATGAACTTGTAATCCCATCCAGCGCCCTGCATCAGGCCATGGGCCACGTCCATACTCATGTACCACAGCGTCACGGCCACTGGCATCACCATGAAGGGCAATTTGTAGCGCCACAACAGAACCGCAGCTGCGGCCAGCGTGCCAAACTCCAGCATCAGCCAGCGCCAGTCGATGCGTGTGTGGTACGCCGCGAAAACACGGCTGCCCCCTTCAGGCCACAGCCCGAGCAAGTTTTGCACGCACCACAATGCCAGCGGCACCAACACCACCGCCAGTGTGGCCAGAATGCCCGCCGGTACCACCAGCCCCTTTGCCTTGAAATGGTCTGCAACCTTCAGGCAAGCGAACGCATAGCCCAGTGCAATCGCCAGCAAGCCCGCTGCACCCATGATCTGAAAACCCAGCGTCATGAACAGCGACATGGCACCAATGGCCACCATGCCGCCAAAGTAATACAACACATTCACAAAGCCAAAACGAGGCCCCGGTGCCGTGCTATGGCTCTGTGCGCCGAAGGCCCATCGCTGCCACAAGTCCTGCGCCTGCGCCGCGCTGATCACACCGGCCCGGGCAGCGTCCATCAAGTCCTGGTGCTCCAGAACAACGGTCATGGGCTGGGTGGGGGGCCCTGTGGGGGTGTCATCACCCGATCGGTCTGCAATGTTCATGAACCGCATATTACCCAGACCGCGCCCCACGCCCACCCAACTTTGCGGTCCGCGCAATGGGGGCCGCGTCTAAAATCAATCGCATGAGCACGTCCACCCCCACCAGCAACATCCCAGAAGCCCCCAAACTCAGCAATTTCTTGCGCCAGATCATCGAGTCTGACCTAGCTAACGGCACCTACGCCCAGCGCAAGTGGGCTGGCAGCCCCGGCGACGCCGCACACCATGCTGCAGGGCAGCCAGACCCCGCCAAAATCCGCACGCGCTTTCCGCCCGAGCCCAATGGCTACCTGCACGTAGGCCACGCCAAGAGCATCTGCGTCAACTTCGGCCTGGCGCGGGATTACAACGGCGTCTGCCACCTGCGCTTTGACGACACCAATCCCGAGAAGGAAGACATTGAATACGTCAACAGCATTGTTGACGCCATCAAATGGCTGGGCTTTGAGTGGAACGGCACCAAAGACGCTGCCCCCTACCAGGCCAGCGACTACTTTGACTTCATGTACCGCGCAGCGGAGTATCTGATTGAAGCCGGCCACGCCTACGTGGACGAGCAAACGCCAGAGCAAATGCGCGTGAACCGGGGCGACTTTGGCAAACCGGGCATCGACAGCCCCTACCGGAGCCGCACCCCGGCTGAAAACCTGTCCCGCTTTCGCCAGATGCGCGACGGTCTCTACCCCGACGGCGCCATGGTGCTGCGTGCGAAGATCGACATGGCCAGCCCCAACATCAACATGCGCGACCCGGCCATCTACCGCATCCGCCGCGCCACGCACCACAACACGGGTGACACTTGGTGCATCTACCCCATGTACACCTATGCGCACCCGATTGAGGATGCGCTGGAGCAAATCACCCACAGCATCTGCACGCTGGAATTTGAAGACCAGCGCCCGTTTTACGACTGGCTGATGAACCGCTTGTGCGAAGGCGGCCTGCTGGCCCACCCGGCGCCCCACCAGTACGAGTTTTCGCGGCTGAACCTGACCTATGTGATCACCAGCAAACGCAAGCTGGCGCAACTGGTGTACGACAAGCGGGTGAGCGGCTGGGACGACCCGCGCATGCCAACCATCGTCGGCCTGCGCCGGCGCGGCTACACGCCCGAGAGCCTGCACCTGATGCACGAGCGCACCGGCACCAGCAAGGCCGGTGGCTGGACCGATTACTCGGTGCTGGAAGGCTGCCTGCGCGACGACCTGGAGACCAAGGCTCACCGCGCCATGGCTGTTCTGAACCCGGTCAAACTCATCATGACCAACTGGGACGAAGTGATGGGGGCAGGCCACCTGGAGCCCTGCACCCAGCCCGCCCTGCCCCACGCGGCGGAGGGCGTGGATGTGCCCATGCGCCACTTCACCATTGGCAAAGAAGTGTGGATTGAACGCGAAGACTTTGAAGAAGTGCCCCCCAAGGGCTACAAACGCCTTTTCCCCGGCAACAAGGTGCGCCTGAAGGGCGGCTATGTGATCGAGTGCACCGGCTGCATCAAGGACATCAACGGCGTCATCACCGATGTGCTGGCCACCGTGGTGCCCGACACCAAGAGCGGCACGCCGGGCAGCGACGCCGTCAAGGTGAAAGCCGCGATCACTTGGGTAGGCGTGGCCAACGGCGTGAACGCCGAAGTGCGCATGTACGACCGCCTGTTCCTGGACGCGCACCCCGACGCGGGCGGCAAAGACTTCATCGAGAGCCTGAACCCCAACAGCCTGAAAGTCGTCACCGCCATCGTGGAGCCTTCATTAGCCAACGCGCTGCCGGACCAGAAGTTCCAGTTTGAGCGGCACGGGTACTTTGTAGCGGATCGGGTGGATCACGTTCAAAGCAGCAAGCCGGTGTTTAATTTAGCTGTGGGGTTAAAGGATTCTTGGGGGAAGTGATGTCGCGCCCCCAAACCATCCAAATATTCCTCCCAGCCGGTGACCCGCGCGGCATGCGCGTGGCTGAGATCACGACGCGCATTGTTCGCGTGATCGAAGTGCCGCGCAGCCAGTTGGCAGACTTCCTCAAGATGCCCGAGGCGCAGCAGGTGGGCGTGTACTTTTTAATGGGCGAGTTGTCTGAAGCAGGCTTGCCACGGTCCTACATCGGACAGTCCGGCAATGTAGGATCCCGGCTTGTGCAGCACAACCAAGGCAAAGACTTCTGGAACCGGGCGATGGTGGTCATTTCGCTCACGAACAGCATGACACAAACACATGCGCTGTTTCTGGAATGGTTTGCAATTGCAGAGGCCACAAAGGCCGGGCGCTACAGCCTGGAGAACGGCAACACCGGCGCGCGGCCCCACACGCCTGCCCCGCTGGAGGCGGACTGCCACGAGATACACGAAACCGCGGCCACGCTGCTTGCCACCTTGGGGCAGCCCATCTTCGAGCCGCTGACCAGTGGGACTACTGCCAAAGGCGAGAAGGAGTTGTTCTATTGCAAAGGCCCAGGCGCAGATGGCGTGGGAGAGTACACGTCTGAAGGCTTTGTGGTACTCAAGGGCTCACGCGGGCGCATCGAAAACGTGGCGTCTATTCAGGGCAAATCACACGAACGCTACCGTGATCAGTTGGTGACGGAGGGGATCATGGTCGCACAGGATGGAGCGTATGTTTTTACCCGTGATCACCTGTTCTCTAGCCCGAGCATGGCCGCCTTGGCGGTCATGGGCCGCTCTGCCAACGGATGGCTGGAGTGGAAGGCCGCCAATGGAAAGACGCTGGACGAGTTGAAGCGGCAAATGGTGGACGAGGTGGACTAAAGCTAAGGCAAAACTTGGGTAACTTAATAATTCAATCAGGGAAAACATAAATGGCAAAGTTTCTTACCACCACGGCAACAAACTACCACCTGGAGGAGTTGATCAAAGGCGCATCAGACCGCCTCATTTTGATCAGCCCCTTTCTCAAGCTCAATGACCGCATGAAGGAACTTCTGGCCGACAAGAACCGGCTGAAGATTGACGTGCGCATCGTCTACGGCAAAAGTGAATTGCAGCCGCAAGAAATTGAATGGCTGCGTGGGCTGACATACATCCGTACCAGCTTCTGCAAAAACCTGCACGCCAAGTGCTACATGAACGAAGAGCTGTGCATCATCACCAGCCTGAACCTGTACGAGTTCAGCCAGGTCAACAACAACGAGATGGGCATCCTGATTCAGCGCAGTGAAGACAGTCAGCTGTACAAAGACGCCTATGAAGAGGCGCAGCGCATCATTCGCATCAGCGAGGAAGTGCGTATTTCGCTGGAGCGGGTAGCCAATGTAACTCCGATTGCTAACGCGGCGGTTGACTCAGGCGACGATGCAGACGCGATCAGCGAAAAACTGCCATCCGGTAAGTTAGCGCAGAAGCTTGGGATGAAAACTGCCGATCTCCTGAATCGGGCGACTGAGCAAGGCTATTTGATCCTCACCGGCGACAAACATGTATTGGCACCCAAGGGTGAAAAGGCAGGTGTGGAGTTCGTTGCGAAAGGCCGCTTTGGCCCATACTTTTTATGGCCACAGGATTTCCACCCCGTTTGATTGACACCGATGCCCAGTACTTTCAAACCACCTCCCCGTGTTGTCATCTTTGCCGGTCCCAATGGCGCGGGCAAATCAACGCACGCCGATGCCATCCTTGCTGCGTTAGGCATAGACACGTTTGTCAACGCTGACTACATTGCGCGCGGTTTGTCGGGGCGCAACACCGATGCGGTCGCTTTCGAGGCGGGCCGCATCATGCTCAAGCGGCTGCGGCAACTAAGTGATGCCGGGGCGGACTTTGCGTTTGAGAGCACGCTGTCCAGCCGAACCTTTGCTGCATTCTTGGGTGCGTTGAAGCGCAATGGCTATGTGGTCGCCATCTATTACTTCGCGCTGGCCAACGCCCAATTGGCGATACGTCGTGTCAAACTGCGCGTGACGCTGGGCGGCCACGATGTTCCGACAGACGTGGTGCGGCGGCGGTTTGTACGGAGTTTGAATAACTTTTTCACCCTCTACCTGCAGCTGGCTGACGAATGGACGATGTTCGATAATTCCACTTCACCCCATGCGCTGACCGTGGCGACATCGCTTAACAACCAACTCACCATCATGGAGACTGCAACATGGCACAAACTACAAAAAATCAGCCTAGCCGCCTGACACCCTCTCCCAAGGCGCTGCAGAAGGCGTTGGAGCAATCCGCCAAACAAGCACAACGCCTAGCCGATGCTTTTGGCGTCGCAGTGCCAAGCATCAAACCCAAAGCGCCCCACAGTTCCCGCCAAGCCGGTTGATCACCTGCGGTTGAGCAATGGCGCCTCATAAGCCCTTCATGCATCCCCAATCCATTCTCCACTTCTGGTTCGAAGAGTTAGCCGCCAAGCAGCACTTCGTCAAAGACGCCGCGCTGGACGAAACCATCCGCGCGCGGTTTGGCGACACGCTGGAGGCAGCGGCGCGGTGTGAGCTGTTTGCGTGGCGCGCAACGGCTGAGGGACGGCTTGCGGAGGTCATCGTGCTGGACCAGTTGTCGCGCAACGTCTACCGCGACACACCGCGCGCCTTTGCGCAGGACGCGCTGGCGCTGGTGCTGGCGCAAGAGCTGGTGGCCAGCGGGCAGGACCGCAGCCTGCCCGCAGCGCAGCGCGTGTTTGCCTACATGCCCTACATGCACAGCGAGTCCGCGCTGGTGCATGTGCAGGCAGTAGCGTTGTTTACCCAGCTGGGCATAGAGAACAACCTGAGCTTCGAGTTGCGCCACAAGGCCATCATTGACCGCTTTGGCCGCTACCCGCACCGCAATGCGATTCTGGGGCGAACCTCCAGCACGGAAGAGCTGGCGTTTCTAAGCGAGCCGGGGTCTTCGTTCTAGGTTTCTGCTTGTAAATGCTATTACTCTTGTAGCTGCCTGCGGATATTCCACGTGGTCTGGAGGCCGATTTGAGTGTTAAACGGAGCACCTCGCATTCACTGACCTCGTAGGCACTTATGATCGACTCAAAAAAGGGAGTTCCAAATGAGTCAAGGTTCCAATTCAGCATCTGACAGTCGCGTGGCCGTCCTCGTCGATTGCGACAACACCACCCCGGAAATTCTTGAATTTGCCCTCCGGGTGGTTGCCAAATACGGTCGGGTGGTTCTCCGACGTGGCTATGGTAACCACACCACGTTGGCGAACAAGTGGCAGGAGGCTTTGGTACGGCTTGCCTTCACGCCTTGCCTGCAATACCAGTACGCAGCAGGCAAAAACACATCCGACATTGCCCTCGCACTGGACGCGATGGAAGCCCTATTTGATGACAGGGCTGACACCTTTTGCTTGGTGACTAGCGATTCTGACTTCGCCTATCTCTGCCGCAAACTGCGGGAACGTGGTGCCACAGTCACCATCGTTGGTGAAAGCAAAACGCCGCCCGCATTGCGCAATGCCAGCGACCAGTTCTATGAATGGAAGCCGGCGGAAACTGCGCCCGAACCACAAGAGCTTTTGGAACCCAAAGCTGCGACTGCAAAGACAGAGCCGTCTAAAGACGGACAACAAAAACCAAGCATCAAACGAAGGCCAAAGTTCATCATTGAAGCAGTCGCTCTGTTGGCTGGCGACACTTCCGAAGGAAAAGTCGGTTTGGGTCCACTGGGACAGTATCTCAAGCGCATGGACCCGGGCTTCTCTCCCAACGCGTATGGACACTCCGGACTGCTCAACATGGTCAAGACGTATGACCTGCTGACTTTGAAGCTTGAAGAAGGCGGACACTGGACAGTCAGCATCAAGACCAAGGCTGAGGCATGGACAGCCACAGAAAGCGCCTGAGCTTCTAGCTGCGCCACAAGGCCATCATCGACCGCTTTGGCCGCTACCCGCACCGCAACGCGATTCTGGGGCGCACCTCCAGCACGGAAGAGCTGGCGTTTCTGAGTGAGCCGGGGTCATCGTTCTAGTTTCCGCCCTGCAGTTGCTACGCTTTCGGTAGCTGCTTGCGCACATTCCACGAGGGCTAGAGGCATAATTTGCTTATGCAACCCCAACCCATCCTCTACATATTCAACATTTCGCACTACTGCGAAAAGGCACTCTGGGCGCTGGACTACTTTGGTATTGAACACGAGACGCGTCACGTCATGGTGGGCGCGCATCGCCGTATTGCAAAAAAGCTGGGCGCAAAACGCGGATCGGTCCCCTTCCTTCAGACGAACGATGGGGTGATTGCAGGGTCCTCCGCCATCATTGACTGGTGCGAGGCTCACAACGCCGACAAGCGGCCAAGTCTGTCAGGCGCAGACCCTGACGCAGTGCGTGCAACAGAGAAGCGGCTGGATGACATGGTGGGCGTCCATGTGCGGCGCTTCTACTATTCCGATGCCCTCATCAACGCACCAGCCTCCGTGCGCCCGATTTTTTCCAATGGGTTGCCGATTCTTCAGCGCGCCGCAGTGACGTTGGGCTGGTCGCGGATAGTGCCGCTCATGATCAAAGCCATGGATCTGGGCATTGAGCAAGGTCTGCAGTCCCGCGCGGTGGTCGAAGCCGAGCTGGATTGGCTCGATGGCCTACTGACAGACGGGCGGCCCTATTTGCATGGAAGCCAATGGACCCGCGCCGACCTCACAGCTGCCGCACTGTTGGGCCCGCTTGCAACGCCCAAAGAGCATCACCTGACAGAAAAGATCTTCGTTCCAAACAACGTACGCAATGCGATTAAAGATTGGGAACAGCGCCCCGCGTTGCAGTTTGTGAGCCGAATGTATTCGACCCACCGGCTTTGAACGCCATGTTCCCCGCAATCCCCTGGCAGCACTTCGTCAAAGACGCCGCGCTGGTGGCTGCGGCGCTACTGGCTGAGCCGGGGTCTTCGTTCTAGGCTTCAGTCTTGCAGTTGCTACGTTTTTGGAAGCTGCTTACGCACATTCCACGAGGGCTGGAGGCCGGTTTTCCACACAACCGGCACACTCCGTTAAACTTCAACCCATGCGCCCTTCCGAAGCACTGACCCTGCACCGCACGCAAATCCGCGAGATTGCGCTACGCCACCACGTCAGTGGTGTGCGGGTTTTCGGTTCTGTGCTGCATGGCGACGACACTGCGGGCAGCGATCTGGACCTGCTGGTGGAGCCCACCGCACAAACCACGCTGATGGACATTGGCGCCATCCGCTTTGAGTTGAAGCAGCTTCTGGGCATGGATGTGGATGTGCTCACCCCCAACAGCCTGCCCGCCAGCTTTCGCGATCAGGTGCTGCGCGAGGCCTTGGCCGTATGAGCCGTGCGCACCCGCTGCGGGAGGCGGATTACCTGCAGCACATTCTGGAGGCCATTGGCAATATTCAGGAATACACCAAAGGCTTAGACATGGCCGGATTCATCGCAGACCGCAAGACCTGCGATGCCGTGATCCGCAATCTGGAAGTCATTGGCGAAGCCTGCAACAACATTGCCAAAAACCACCCCGACTTTGCATCGCAACACGCTGCAATTCCTTGGGGTTTTGCCTACGAAATGCGCAATGCCTTGGCGCACGGTTATTTCACGGTGGACCTTGCCGTCGTGTGGCAGACCATCCAGAACGATCTGCCATCCCTTCACGAAAAGGTATCGGCGCTTTAGAACTAGTTTGCTACGTTTTTGGAAGCTGCTTAAGCATATTCCATGTAGGCTGGATGCCGGTTTTTCATACAGGACTGCTGGATTTACACTGCACTCCATGCTCTCGAATGCTCCCGCACTAGCCCGAATATTTCACCGTTATAGGTAGGCAGCCCCGCCCGTGGGCACGTTGTCATTGGTATCTGACGCCAATCACAACAAAGGACTGCCAATGCCAAACTGTACCGAAGAAATTGGAACACGCA
>JBPOIP010000175.1:0-7552 GCA_052034395.1 Pseudomonadota bacterium | reverse complement strand
CATGCCCGTGCCCATTCATTGGCGCTTTATTCCAGCGCTCAATCCGGACGGACTTTTCGCCCGACCTGCCAGACGTGTGAATGCACGCGGCGTGGATCTGAATCGCAATTTTCCAACTCCCAACTGGGCACGCGATGCCCGCGTTTATTGGGAAACACGAACACGTCGCGACCCAAGGCGATGGCCGGGTAACAAGCCGCTATCTGAACCAGAGACACAATTTCTGTTGGAACAGATGAACAGTTTCAAGCCCAACCTTATTGTCAGCGTGCATGCACCCTACGGAGTGCTCGACTTTGATGGCCCGTCCGTTCCACCGAACAAGCTTGGACGTCTGTATCTGGATCAGGTTGGAATTTTCCCCGGTTCGCTGGGCAACTACGGTGGTATCCACAAAGGTGTTCCGGTTGTCACCATCGAGCTGCCGAATGCATCACGCACTCCAATGGAAGCTGAGATTCGCCAGATGTGGATTGACTTGCTGCGTTGGACTTCAGAGCGTTTGGGGCCGGGGGTGACTACAGCCGCTGACTATTCAACTGTGCCCACTGAATGAAGTTTTTGGCAGCAAATCGGCATACATCTGGCCGATAATCATGAATCCGACACTGAGTTGATGAGAATTTTTAGATTTAATAAATGATTGCAGATCAGTATTATTGAACTATTGTTTGTGTTTATTAAATACTTCTGGGCAAAGAAATGAGATTACAAAGACCGAATGGGGTGAATATAAATATAAGAAAAATCAATTTCAAGTTTGAAGATGCCTTGCCGACGAATTGGTTTTCTACCAATGGTGCAGTGCAAATGCTATGCAATATTACATCCTTAATGTTTCCTGCGGGGGAGGGGTTCTTCATAGATTCAGTGCGTCACTACAGAAGTCGAATAAAAGACCCGGAGCTTCAGCGCGATGTGGCCGCGTTCATCGCACAGGAGTCCATGCATACACGGCAGCACCAAGGCTGTAATAAATTATTGAAATCCCACTACAAGTATGCGGGAGTTTATGAAAAGTTTCTCGAATATCTATTGAAGGCTGCGAAATTTGTATTGCCCGCACGAACCCAGTTGGCGGTGACCTGTGCATTGGAGCATTTCACGGCCTTGTTCGCTGATCAATTACTGCGAAATTCAGTTTTCCACAAGCTTGCTAATCCCGTATATGCCAGTTTGTGGATCTGGCATGCGATAGAAGAGAGTGAGCACAAAGCGGTTTGCTTTGATGTCTATCAGACATTTCATGGAGGAGTGTTTGGCTATATTGAGCGAAGTATTGTAATGTTGTTTACTTCGTTATTTTTTTTGGTTGTTATATTTTTCGGATTTATAGTAGCGATGGTGTTCGGGTCTTCAAAAACCAAACGAACAACGCAGTTGGAAGCATCCAGTGTGCAGGGTTCTAGCCTGCAACGGGTAAAGAATTTTATAAAATCTTATTACATTGCATTTTTGGCCGAAGGCGGTTTATTGAATGGAATATTGCGTCCATACTTTGCTTATTATCTGCCTTCGTTTCATCCTTGGCAACACGATAATTCGGAGCTCCTGAAGCGACGCAAGATTGATTTTGAAAATGGCATGTATTCTGATGTTGCGCCAAGGGCTACGGCCTGAATGGGAAGAATCATTATGAAAAGGATGCCATATTTTGATTATTGCCTAAAGTTTCTTAAGCAAGACGATGTAAATGTAAAAAAGGCCTTTGGCCGCAATGTTCATTGGGGCTATTGGGAGGATCCCAACCAGGCGAAGCTGACGGTCGATGATCTTGCATTAGCGTCCGAAAATATGAGCCGATTCATGATCGAGTTAAGTGGAGCTGTCGATGGCCACGCGGTGCTTGACGTTGGATGTGGATTTGGTGGAACGATCGCCAGTATGAATGAACTCTTCACAGAGATGAATTTGACAGGGTTGAATATTGACGAGCGTCAACTTGAGCGGGCGCGGCAGCAAGTCGTTGCAAGTCCAGGAAATACCATTCTCTTTCAACAGGGTGATGCATGCGCATTGCCCTTTGCCGATCAGTCATTTGATGTTGTAACCGCTGTTGAATGCATATTTCACTTTCCTGACCGTGAGTTATTTTTTCGGGAAGCTCAAAGGGTATTGAAGCCCGGTGGATCGCTCGCTGTATCTGATTTTCTGGTCAACCCGTACATGGCATTTTGGCTTCCCCGAAAGTTCAATACCGGCTTTTTCGGTGTGTGCGATGTCAAGTTTTCACATTCTAAATATAAAAAACTGGCTAAAAAATATAATCTTGAAGTGAGCTATGAAAAGAATATTACTAGAAATACTTTGCCAACTTATCTTATATTAAAATCCGTAATATTTGGCAAAGATAAGTTTAGTCTATTTAATTTATTTGGATGGGTTACTACATTGGTGGTTGAAGTGGTTACGCGTTTGAACCTGTTAAGTTACAGTGCTTTTGTATTTAAGAAATCTGTCTGATTTTGTGAAATCATCTATTTTTCAAACGAAGGTTAATGGCGATGAAATCGTCAAGCACTTTGTGTTGTTTCATTATTCTTGCTAAACGAGTACATGGAAGAATGATCAATGGTGTATTTTTAAATATTAGAGTAGGCGGATGTCGTACTTGATAACGGCAATGCTGAGGCGGTTTCATTGCTGATAGTGGAGATTGCAGACGGAGTGCCTTAATGATATTGATGAGAGCAAAGCATTGTAGATGATGATCTTGCTTTTGTATAAATTAAATGCGTCAGGAGTCAAGTGATGTTACATAGACCCAGTGGTGTGAATATAAATATAAGAAAAATAGATTTCAGATTTGATGATTCATTACCTAGAAATTGGTTTTCCGAGAAGATTGCACTGCAAATACTTTGTGACATTACATCTCTTATGTTTCCTGCAGGGGAAGGATTTTTCATAGATTCGATCAGGCGCTACAGAAGTCGAATAACAGATCCCGAACTTCAACGGGATGTGGTGGCCTTTATAGCCCAGGAATCCATGCATACCCGGCAACATCAGGGATGCAATAAACTGCTTAAATCGCATTCAAAATATGCAAAAATATACCAAAAACTCCCGGAAGTTATATTGAAAATAGTCAGTGCAGTATTGCCGGCTCGTACCCAGTTGGCAGTCACCTGTGCGTTGGAGCACTTCACAGCTCTATGGGCTGATCAAATGCTGCGCAAATCCATTTTTTACAATTATGCAAATCCGGTATACGCAGGTTTATGGATATGGCACGCAATAGAAGAAAGTGAACATAAAGCGGTTTGCTTTGATGTTTATCAGTTATTTTTCGGGGGCATATTGGGATATATTGAGCGGTGCATCGTAATGATTTTTACAACGCTGATTGTACTGTTTGTAATTATTATTGGATTCATGGTCGCAATAGTTTTTGATTTTCCCAAAAAGACATATGTGTCGACGATTGATAATTCAAGAGCAGACGGCCCAAGTCTGAGAATACGTAAGGATTCTAATCACTCCAATGACGAGGCCTTATTGGCCGGTAGTGGTTTATTGAATGGAATATTGCGTCCATACCTCGCGTATTTCCGACCTTCTTTTCATCCTTGGCAGCATGACAATTCTGAGCTACTCCAGCGTTGCAAGAATGACTATCAAATTGGCTTGCCGCCTGACATTGCCGACCAGGCTGCCACCTGAACGGGAAGAGGCAACCAGTTCGCGCCGTTGCGCACCGTATGCCATTCGTCTCAGTAGATGAACTGTCTATCGGTACAAGTTTCTGACCAAGCTGAATTCAATGGTGCAATCAATGCCCCAGAATCTTGGACAGGAAGTCCCGGCTGCGCTCGTTTTGCGGATTGTTGAAAAAGTCGTGCGGGTTGTTTTGTTCGACGATCTGTCCCTGGTCCATGAAGATCACCCGGTCGGCCACCGCCTTGGCAAAGCCCATTTCATGCGTCACGCACAGCATGGTGATGCCCTGACTGGCCATCTCGATCATCACGTCCAGCACTTCCTTGATCATTTCGGGGTCCAGTGCGCTGGTGGGCTCGTCAAACAGCATGATCTTGGGCTTGAGGCACAGGGCCCTTGCAATGGCCACACGTTGTTGCTGGCCGCCTGAGAGCTGCAAGGGGTACTTCTTCGCTTGTTCAGCGATCCGCACCCGCTTAAGCTGCTCCATGGCTTTTTCTTCGGCTTCTTTCTTGGGCATCTTGCCCACCCACATGGGGGAAAGCGTCAGATTTTCCAGCACGGTCAGGTGGGGGAACAGGTTGAACTGCTGAAATACCATGCCAACTTCCTTGCGGACCTGGTCGATGGCCTTGACGTCGTCGGTCAGTTCAATGCCATCCACAATCAGATGACCCTGCTGGTGTTCCTCCAGCCGGTTGATGCAACGGATCAGCGTGGATTTGCCCGAGCCCGAAGGGCCGCAGATAACGATGCGTTCGCCCTTGGCAACGGACAGGTCGATGTCGCGCAACACATGGAAGTTGTTGCCATACCATTTATTGACTTTGTCGAAAGTGATGATGGGTTCAGACATGTTGTTTCCTGGCGTACTTTTATCGGAGTTTTGACTTGTTGACCTGCTGCTCAATCCACTTGCTGTAGCGGGACATGGCAAAACAGAACACAAAATAGATCAGTGCAATGAACAGGTAGCCTTCAATACGGAACGGCCGCCAGTTCGCATCGGAGTTCATGGCCATTTGCATGGCACCGGTCAGCTCATACAAGCTCACGATGGCTACCAACGAAGTGTCCTTGAAGGTCGAAATGAAGTTGTTCATGATGCCCGGAACCACCATGGCCAATGCCTGCGGCAGCACGATCTTGCGCTGGGTCTGCCAGTACGACAGTCCCAGTGTGGCTGCGGCTTCAATCTGACCCTTGGGAATGGCCTGCAGGCCACCGCGAATAACCTCTGCCATGTAGGCGGCGGCAAACAGGGTAATGCCCGCCAGCACGCGAATCAGCACGTCGATGGAGAAACCTTGCGGCATCAGCAGCGGGAACATGAACGACGCCATGAACAGCACCGAGATGAGCGGCACTCCGCGAATCAGCTCCACATACACGGTGCACAGGCTGCGGATAGCGGGCATTCCCGAGCGACGCCCCAGGGCGATGAGCAATGCAATCGGGAAGGCCATGGTCATGGAGAGCGAGGCCAGCAAAATGGTCAGCGGCAAGCCGCTCCACATATCGGTTTCGACCTTGGCCAGCCCGAGCACGCCTCCGTACATCAGTGTGAAATAGACTGAGAGCACAGCCGCCCACAGAACGGGCAGCCAGGCTTTCCAGCAGACTCGCATGCAACTGGCGATGATGAGCGACAGCAGCATGGCCGTTGCGATCAATGCGCGCCAGTGTTCATCGAAAGGGTAGCGGCCGAAAATGATGAAGCGAAACTTCTCCCTGACAACGCCCCAGCAAGCGCCTGCGGCCTGGTGACAGACTTCATGGTCAGGCACCCATGCGGCGTTCACGATTGCCCAGCGAAACAGCGGCGGCAGTATGGACAGCAAAATGGCGCCAATGATGGCAGTACCCAGGGACGTTTTCCAGTCCCGAAACAGATTGATCTTGCACCATGCCACGAATCCGTCGGTGTTGACGGGAGCAGGGCGTGGAGCGATGGCTTGAAACGTTTGTGCACTCATGGGTGGTTCCTCAACGTTCCTGAATCGCGGCGCGCGCGTTGTACCAGTTCATCAACAGCGACGTGAATAAGGATGTGCTCAGGTACACCACCATGATGATGGCAATGCACTCCACGGCACGCCCCGTCTGATTGATGGCCGTGTTGGCAATCGACACCACATCGGGGTAGCCAATCGCAACTGCCAGCGATGAATTTTTGGTCAAATTCAAAAACTGGTTGGTCATGGGCGGAATGATCACGCGCAGCGCCTGTGGCAGCATGACCAGGCGCATCGTTTGCCCGCGGCTCAGACCCAACGCGCTGGCGGCCTCAGACTGACCCAGCGACACAGCCTGGATGCCACCGCGCACCACTTCTGCCACAAAAGCAGCGGTATAAATCGTGAGCCCAAGCAGGAGCGCCAGAAACTCGGGTGTGAGCGAGCCTCCGTTTTCAATGGCGAACTCGCCCTGCATGGGTGAATTCCACTCCGAGTGCGCTCCACCCAATACCCAGCCCACGAGGCTGCAGCCCACCACAATGGCAAGGGGTGCCCAAAAGAGGCTCTTGACCTTGCCGGTCAGCTCAAACGAGCGGATGGCGTAACGGCGATACCACCACGCAACCGGCAGGCCGAGCAGCAAGCCCCACGACGCAACCAGTTGCCCGGTCGCCCACACAGGAATCGGAAAGTTCAATCCGCCTTTGCTTAAAAACATGGGCCCCAGCACCCAGGGTTCCGTTGCGGGGGGCAGCATTTCCGTAAACAGCAGGTACCACATTAGCAACTGCAGCAGCACCGGAATGTTGCGGAAGAACTCTACATAGCTGATGCAAAGTCCGCGTATCAGCGCATTGCGCGAGAAGCGGCCCACCCCGATCAGGGTTCCCAGTACGGTTGTCATCACGATGCCCAACACGGCGACACGCAGCGTGTTGGTCATGCCGATGAAGTAGGCCTGCCAGTAGTTTTCACCGGAGTCAAAGGGAAAAATGCTTTCGCCGATGTCGAATCCGGCGGCGCTGTTCAGAAAGTCAAAGCCGCTCTGTATGCCACGTGCCCGCATATTGGTTGCGGTGTTGTTGGCAAGGTACAGCACTGTCAGTACGATGACTGCAACCGCAACGACCTGGTAGACCAGGGCGCGAAATGCCTGGCTACGCCACGACCAGGTCTTTTTGGGTGGAGATGATGATGGAGTAGTCATTGCGGCCTTGTTGCAGTCAACAAACCAAAGAATCAGACAGAAACCGCGCGTTGTGGGTTTCCACCGCGAAGAAAATACCGGGGTCTGCTGACCCCGGGTGAACACAGCTTAGCGAATGGGCATGGCGTACTGGATGCCGCCCTTGTTCCACAGGTTGTTCAGGCCGCGTGGCAGTTGCAGTGCAGATTTGGGACCCACATTGCGCTCGAAAATTTCGCCATAGTTGCCCGTGGCTTTGATAGCGCGCGCCATCCATTCCTTGTCCAGGCCCAGCAGTTTGCCGGTGTCGTCTGTAGTGCCGAGAATGCGTCCGACAACGGGGTCTTTGCTGTTGGCTTTCAGGTCATCCACATTGGCTGCCGTCACGCCATACTCTTCTGCTTCCAGCAGGCCGTAGATGGTCCATTTGACAATAGCTTCCCATTCGTCATCACCACGGCGAACCAGTGGTCCAAGTGGCTCTTTGGAAATCAGCTCCGGCAGGATCAGGTGGTCGGCGGGATTCTTTGCCGACTTGTTGCGCACGGAAGCCAGGCCAGAGGCATCTGTGGTGTAGGCAATGCAGCGACCGGAGAAGTAGGCGCCTTCAACCGCGTCGAGCTTTTCAAACACAACGGGCTTCACGTTCAGGCCATTGGCCTTGGAGTAGTCGGTCAGGTTCTTCTCGGTGGTTGTGCCGGATTGAACGCAAACGGTCTGGCCCTTGAGTTGCTTGGCGCTCTTG
>JBPOIP010000088.1:0-12216 GCA_052034395.1 Pseudomonadota bacterium | reverse complement strand
GCGGTCGAGCTGCATGATGAACTGGGCCAGTCGTTGACCGCCATCAAGATCAACCTGCAGCTGAGCCAGCGGCTGACCGGGCAGGCCCTGACCGACATCAACCTGGAAAACATCAGCGTGGTGGAAGACGCCTTGAAGCAGGTCCGCCGCCTGGCCACCAACCTGCGCCCGTCCATGCTCGATGACCTCGGCCTTGCCGCGGCCCTGCAATGGATCACCGAACAGAGTGCCAACCGCAGTGGCTTTTCAGTGCGCTTTTTCCACGTCCGCGCCCAGGCGCGCCTGGCCCCCGACATCGAGACCGCCTGTTTTCGCATCGTTCAGGAAGCGCTCACGAATATCGCGCGCCACGCGCAGGCCAGCGACGTCGAGATCCGTCTGGAACACGAAAAAGACCGCTTGATGCTGCGCATCACGGACAATGGCTGCGGCTTCAACCTGGACGAAATGCGCGCACGGGCGCTGGCTGGCAACAGCATTGGCGTGCTTGGCATGCAGGAGCGTGCCACACTGATTGGCGGCGAACTGCTGATTGAATCCAGCGCCGGTGCAGGAACCACGGTTTTACTGAGCTGCCCCTGGCGAAACCATGAGGACACCCCTTGACACCTGTACGCGTACTGCTGGCGGATGACCACACCCTGGTGCGTGCGGGACTGCGCAAGCTGCTCGAATCCATCGACGGCATGGACGTCGTGGGGGAGGCCGGCGACGGTCTGACCCTGCTCGATCTTGCGGCCAAACTGCAACCCCAGGTGGTGCTGATGGACATTGCCATGCCCGGCCTGAACGGTCTGGAGGCCACGGGTCGCATGACCAAGGCCTGGCCCGACATCCGCATCCTCATTCTCTCCATGCACCAGAATGCCGAATATGTGCGCCAGGCCCTGCGCCAGGGTGCCATGGCCTACCTGTTGAAGGACTCCGCGCCGCTGGAGCTGGAGCTGGCTCTCAAGGCCGTTTTAAGAGGGGAAACCTACCTCAGCCCGGCTGTCTCCAAGGGTGTGGTCAGCGATTACGTGCACCGCCTGCGCAGCGACGAGCAACCCGCCGATGCCCTGACACCGCGCCAGCGCGAGGTGTTGCAGCTCATTGCCGAGGGCCAGAGCACCAAGGAAATAGCCCGCCGGCTGGACCTGTCGGTCAAGACGGTGGAAACCCATCGCACTCAGCTGATGAAGCAGCTCGATATCCACGAAGTCGCCGGCCTGGTCCGGTTTGCCATCCGCGCCGGCCTGGTTTCTGCCACCGACTGAGCCTTTCAGAACCGCAACTCAGGTGTTTTAGCCAGCCCAATCAGGTGTTGGCCTGATTCTGTTCTGGCATGGAAGCGGCTATCGTCTGGTTCAATGTCAACACCATCCGACACCACACCCGCCCGAATCCTTGTTGTGGAAGACGAGGCTATCGTTGCCCGGGATATTGAATCGCAATTGCTCAGCATGGGGTATGTCGTGCCCGGACACGTGGCGCGCGGCGAGGACGCCGTAGCCTGGGTCGAGCGGGACAGGCCCGACCTGGTGTTGATGGACATCCAGCTTGCCGGGGAAATCGATGGCATCGCCGCCGCCCACCGCATCCGCGCCAGCACCAAAAATTGCGTCCCTATTGTTTTTTTGACGGCCTTTGATGCGGACGACACACTGGCACGCGCCAAACTGACCGAGCCCTACGGCTATATTCTCAAGCCATTTTCTGAACGCGAACTGCGCACCGTGCTGGAAATGGCGCTGTACAAGTTCCAGGCCGAAGCCCGGCTTCGCGAGGCCGCGCAGTACAGTCAGACCGTGCTGGACAACATGGCCGACGGTGTGGTGACGCTCGATGCACACGGCGCAATCCAGAGCTGCAACCTGGCGGCCAGCCGCATTTTTGGTTTTGCGGGTGAAGAGGCACTGGGGCAACCGTTTGCCGAACGCATGCACCCCGCCACGCGCAACCAGTTCCAGAGCCTGTTGCGCTACGTAGGTCTAAACCACGCCACGCACCCGATGGGTCAGAGCCGCGATGTGACGGGCTTGCGCCAGAACGGCAGCGAGTTTCCGCTGAGCCTCACGCTCTCCGTGATCGAGCACGACCGCAGCACGGGTTTCATTGCACTGGCGCGAGACATGAGCCAGCAGCATCAGGCCGCCGAAGAAATCTACCACCTCGCGTTTTATGACCGCCTGACCGAGCTGCCCAACCGGCGGCTGCTGCTGGATAACCTCAAGCTGGCACTGGCCCACTCGGCGCGCAGCGGCCAGCACGGGGGCCTGATTCTGCTCGATCTGGACCATTTCAAGCGCCTGAACGACACCATGGGTCACGCCCTGGGCGACGAGCTGCTGCGTCAGGTGGCCGTGCGGCTCAAGTCCACGGTGCGCGACAGTGACATGGTGGCCCGACTGGGTGGCGATGAATTCGTGGTCCTGCTCGGGGGGCTGAGTGCCAGTGCGCAGGAGGCCGCTACACAGGCAGAGACCGCCGCCAACAAGTTGCTGCATGAATTGGGCAAGCCTTACCTGCTGGACGGACACATTCACAACAACACGCCCAGCCTGGGCATCGTCGTGTTTCTCGCGCCGGACCACAGTCTGGAGTCCATTCTGCAGAATGCAGAGATTGCCATGTACCAGGCCAAGAAGGCCGGGCGTACCACCTTCCGGTTTTTCGACGAGCACATGCAGGCGGCTGCCCTGGCGCATGCCGAGCGGGTCGCAGCCCTGCAGGACGCCGTGGACCGCAAGGAGTTCACCCTGGTCTACCAGGTGCAGGTCAACCGGGCCTGCAAAGCCATCGGCGCCGAGGCCCTGGTGCGCTGGTGCCATGCCCAGCGTGGAATGGTGTCTCCGGCCGAATTCATCGCCCTGGCGGAAGAAACCCGCATGATCCTGCCGTTGGGCGAGTGGGTGCTGGAGCAGGCCTGTGCACAGCTGGCCGAGTGGTCGCTCGATCCGGACCGAAGTGCCTGGACGCTGTCGGTCAACGTCAGCGCCCTGCAGTTTTCCCAGCCTGACTTTGTCGCCAGTGTGCTCGCCGCCATCGAGGGAACCGGCGCCCCGCCAGCGAACCTCAAGCTCGAGCTGACCGAGAGCATGCTGGTCAACAACATCCAGGAAGTCATCGCCAAAATGAATGCCCTGCGCGACCACCATGTCAAGTTTTCGCTGGACGACTTTGGCACCGGCTACTCCTCACTGTCGTACCTCAAGCGCCTGCCGCTGGACCAGCTGAAGATTGACCAGTCCTTTGTGCGCGATCTGCTCACCGACCCCAACGATGCCGTGATTGCACAGGCCATCGTGGCTTTGGGGCACAGTCTGGGCCTGCAGGTCATTGCCGAAGGCGTTGAAACCTCGGACCAGCGCGACCTGCTGGCCGACATCGACTGCGATGCCTTCCAGGGCTACTACTTCGCCAAACCGCTGCCAGCCGGGGATTTGCCGATTTCTTTAGAAGAAAAGACGTCAAAGCCCTTATACAATATGGTTTTGTAGCTATCAATACGATAGCGTTTTGCACGACAGGCGCCTATGCAGTTCAAGCCTACACGGCGACGATCCCTCCAGACGCGTGTCACGTTGATGGTGCTGGCCGCCTTTGTGGTGAGCCTCTGGTCGCTAACCTTCCTGGGTGTGCGCATGCTGCGCCAGGACCTGCAGCAACTCGTGGGCGAGCAGCAGTTCTCGACCGCTGAAATTGTGGCGGCGGATATCGACCAGGAGGTCGAAGAGCGCTTGCATGCGCTGAAACTGGTGGCAGAGCAAATTACGCCTTCGCACATGGCCAAGCCGGCCAGGGTGCAGGCGCTTTTTGACGGCAGCCCGCTGCTGCAGGAGCTGTTCAATGCCGGTGCGTTTGTCACAGGCTTGGATGGTGTAGCGGTGGCATCCGTTCCGCAGTCAGTCGGGCGTGTGGGGGTCAATTACTACGACCGCGACTACATCGTTGAAGTCCTGACCACGGGAGTGCCCAAAGTCAGCAAACCGGTCGTCGGGAAAGTATTGAATCAGCCGGTCCTGTCCATGGCAGTCCCCATTCGCGATGGGCAGGGCCGCATCACCGGGGTGCTCGCCGGTGTCACCAATCTCAGCCAGAATAACTTCCTCGATGAAATCATTGCGCACCGTTACGGGCGTGGGGGCGGTTACCGGCTGGTAGACCCCAAGCACCGAATTGTTGTGACGGCGACCGACAAGCGCTTCAATCTCGAACCCTTGCCCGCTGTCGGCACCAACCCCATGAGTGACCGCTATGCCGACGGTTATCGGGGCTATGGACTTTACGTGGACTCGAAGGGCGTGGAGCACATGTCGGCTGCGCATCCCATCACGGTGCCGGGCTGGTATCTGCTGGCGATGCTGCCCACGAACGAGGCTTTTTCTCCCATCCAGTCCGTTCAGAACCGTTTTCTCACCCTGGCGGGCGTCTTGACGCTGCTGGCAAGCCTGTTTACCTGGTGGATTCTGGGTCGTGAACTGGCGCCGGTGTTTTCTGCGGTGCGCAGGCTGGCCAAGCTCAGCCAAAGCGAATCCTTTCCCAAGGCGCTGGACATCACCCGCCAAGACGAGGTGGGTCAACTCCTTACGGGCTTCAACCGGCTGCTTGAAGTGCTGCATCGGCGCGAAGCCGAGGTCGCCGAAAGTGAAAGGCGCTTCCGTGCGCTGGTCGAGTGGCTGCCTGAATCGATTGCCGTGCACGACGGCGAAAGGCTTTTGTACGCAAACCCTGCTGCCGTGCGCATGCTCGACGCATCGTCGCAGGCTGAACTTGTGGGCAAGCTGCTGCAGGACATCGTGCACCCCGATTTCCGCGCGCTCGCAGCAACCCGCGCCCGTGCCTCACTGGTCTCCGGTATCGAGCTGGGCGAAAGACAGTACACGCTGGTCACGCTGCAGGGGCGGCAGATTGAGGTGGAGGTCCAGAGTATTGGTATCGAATACAAAGGCCAACCGGCCAGCCAGATGGTCATGCGTGATGTGACCCAGCGCAACACGACCGACAGAAAACTGCGCCAGCTCTCCGGTGCCACGGAGCAGGCTCCCATTGCCATCGTGATCACCGATCTGAACGGCATCATCGAGTACGTCAATCCGCAGTTTGAAGTCGTGACCGGATTCACCTCCGCAGAGGTGCTGGGCCGTAATCCGCGCATTCTGCAGTCCGGAAACACGCCAGCCGCGGTGTATGCCGACCTATGGAGTTGTTTGCAGGGTGGTCAGGCCTGGCGCGGGGAATTCCACAACCGCAAGAAGAGCGGCGACGTGTTCATCGAGCGCGCCGTGATAGCACCCATCCTGGATCCGTCGGGTGCCATCACCCACTACGTGGCGCTCAAGGAAGATGTGACCGTCCAAAAGCGCAGCCAGTCCGAGCTGGAGACGTCCCTGCAAGAAAAAACCGCCTTGCTGAACGAAGTGCACCACCGCGTCAAGAACAACCTGCAGGTGATTGCCAGCCTGTTGCGCCTGGAGTCGGGCCGGGCCATTGAGCCGGCGACCCGCGCCGTGCTGGTGGACATGCAGGGCCGCATCCGGTCCATGTCGCTGGTGCATGAAACCCTGTACCGTTCCGGCACCTTTGCGTCCGTGCAGCTCAACGACTACATTCGCCAGGTGGCAACCGCCGCGTTCCGTGCGCAGTCGGTAACCAACGGCGGCGTGCGGCTGGTGTTGAACCTGGCTTCAGTTCGCTCCAGCCTGGATCAGGCCACGCCCTGTGGCCTGCTGGTAAACGAACTCATCTCCAACAGCATCAAGCATGGTTTTCCGCAGGGCGCCTCCGGCCAGGTCATGGTGGAGCTGCAGCCGCTGGCCGGCATGGGTGGCGGTGGCAAACGCTGGTGCCTGCGGGTCAGTGACACCGGTGTCGGCTTGCCCGCCGACTTTGAAGACCGCCGTATCCATTCCCTGGGGTTGCAGCTGGTAGGCGACCTGGCAGGCCAGTTGGGTGGCACGCTGGACGTCGGATCGCATGGCGGGGCTTCGTTTGCCATTACCTTTGCCATCGTCAACGCGGGCGATACCCGACCCGCCCGCTGAGGCCAACGCACCACTCAGGTGTTTCTCTTGGGTGTTTAGGGTATTGGCCTGATGGCCCGCAGCGCTGTAACGACCTACAGTTGGCCCATGACTGTTCGAACCCTGCTTGTTGACGATAACAAGACCTTCCTGACTGCGGTGCGCAACTTTTTGCACACCCTGCCCGACATCGAAGTCGTGGGCGAGGCGCACAACGGTGCGGCGGCTGTGGAGATGGCCGGTGTGCTGCACCCTGACCTGGTGCTGCTCGACATCGTCATGCCTGAAATGAATGGGCTTGAAGCCGCCCAGGCGCTCGGTGCCTCCGCATGTCCCCCACGCATTGTTTTCCTCTCAATGCACGACAGCGAAACCTACCGCACCGCTGCGCGTGAGTTGAATGCCTTTGGCTACGTTGGCAAGGGTGACTTTGTCATGGGCCTCGTGCCGCTGCTCGACCAAATCGTGCAAATGGCGCAGACGCCACAGGCCCATGCAAACGCTGGACCACAGGTCCAGGCGGCCGATGGTACAAAGGGTGCACTATGAAACAAAACACTGCATTCCGGTCGGCGCTGATGTACCCCATTTTTCTCGCCGTGGGCGGAGCCGTTGCCATGCTGGTCGTGGGTGACGGCCATTGGGAGGCCATTCTGTGTGCTTTGCTGCTTGTGGGTGCCGGTGTGGGTGTTGGCATGACCCAACTGGCCCAGCAAAAAGCAGCGCAGCTGGTCAAAGACCAGTTCATGGCGGATCAGCAGCGCTTTGGTATGGAAGTGGCACCGGTGTGGGGCGGGCACATCGAGTCTTCGCGCCAGCAGATGGAGACCGCCATTGCCGACCTGTCCCTGCGTTTCGCCGCCATTGTCGACAAGCTGGGCGAAACCCTGCAAAACGCCAGCTTGGAGACTGCCAGTGGCTCCGGTCAGGGTGGTGTTACCAGCCTGATTGATGTGTTCACCCGCGCCGAGCAGGAGCTCAGCGCCGTGATCGACGCCCAGAAAGAGGCCATGAGCAGCATGTCCGTGATGCTGGAAAAGGTCCATGGCCTGGACCGCTTCACCGGCGAGCTGCAGTCCATGGCCTATGACGTGGCCAAGATTGCCCAGCAGTCCAACCTGCTGTCGCTCAACGCCGCCATCGAAGCAGCCCGTGCCGGCGAACTCGGGCGCGGGTTTGCCGTGGTGGCCAAAGAGTTCCGCATGCTGGCCAACCAGTCAGGCGACACCGGGCGCAATATTGCCGCCAAGGTTGCGGTCATCAGCAAGGCCATCGCCGAGGCTTGTGACGTGGTGCGCGAGTCCGTAGAGCAGCGCGAAAGCCGGGTGCAAGCCACCGAGGGCGGCATCAAGCACGTGCTGGCCGAGATCCACGAAATGGCCAGCGGCCTGGAGCGCTCCAGCGAGCTGCTCAAGGTGGAAAGCGTTGCCATCCAGTCTGAAATTGGCGAATCACTGGTGCAACTGCAGTTCCAGGACCGCGTGAGCCAGATCCTGAACCTGCTGCGCACCAATATCGAAAGCTGGCCCGATTTTCTGCAGCGCCGCCAGGACCAGTATGAGCAGGACGGAACCGTTCCGCCCATGGACCCCAACGAGTTTCTGGACGAGCTGAAAAAGACCTACGTGATGAAAGACCAGCACGTGGTGCATTCGGGCGGCACCGTACAGGCGGCACCCGCTGCAGACGACGAAATTACCTTCTTTTGACCTAACCCACGACAGAGCAGAAGCATCATGACTATCGAATGGAAAGACAGTTACTGCATTGGCGAAGAGTCCATCGACCGCCAGCACCGTGAACTTTTTCAGTTGGCCAATGCCATGTTTGCTGCCGCAGACCAGAGCGCCATGCGCCTGTGCGCCATGAAGCTCTACAAGCATGTTCGCGAGCACTTTGCCGACGAGGAAGCCCTCATGAAAATGGTCCATTTCCCGGGTTACCAGGCGCATGTGGACTCGCACAACCGGATTTTGCTCGGGCTCAACACCGTTAGCCAGGCCATAGGCAACAACACCATCGACCCGGCAGTTGCGACAGCCTTTCTGCGCGACTGGGGGCTGAACCACATCCCTAAAGAAGACGCCCAGGTAGCCGCCTTCCTCAACAAGCAATAACCCACCTGCACTGAAGCGAGAAATACCATGAGCAAAACCATCATGATTGTGGACGACTCGGCATCCATCCGGACCGTGGTCGGTATCGCCTTGCGGGGTGCAGGCTATACGGTGATTGAGGCCAAAGATGGCCAGGACGCCATCAACAAGCTCACCGGTCAAAAGGTCAACCTCATCATCAGCGATGTGAACATGCCCATCATGGACGGCATCACGTTCGTCAAGAACGTCAAGACCATGCCGGCCTACAAGTTCACCCCCATCATCATGCTCACCACCGAGAGCGATGAGTCCAAGAAGCGCGAAGGCCAGGCCGCCGGCGCCAAGGCCTGGGTGGTCAAGCCCTTCAAGCCCGAGCAAATGCTTAGCGCCGTGCAGCGCCTGTGCCTGCCCTGAACGCCACCCAACGAAAGAGCACCATGTCCAGCGAAACCACCATGACCCAGGTTGACCTTGCCATTGAAGGCGAATTCAGCATCTACCGTGCCGATGAACTCAAGCAAACCCTGATCGAGCCCCTGCAAAGCGGTGTCCGCCTGGTGGTGAACCTGGCCAAGGTCACCGAGCTCGACACCTGCGGACTGCAGTTGCTGATGCTGGCCAAGCGCACAGCCGCCACCGTGGGCAGCGAACTGCAACTGGTCGGGCACAGCCCGGCTGTGATTGAGGTGTTCGAACTGCTCAATGTGGCCGCCTTCTTTGGCGACCACCTCGTGATCGAACCCACCGCCGCTGGCAAGTAATAAGTCAAAAGACGCCCATCAGGAAGTCCATCATGAACCTAGACCAAGCCCTGCTCATCTTTATCGCCGAGAGCCGCGAGTTGCTCGAAGACATGGAGAGTTCCCTGCTGGCCCTGGAGGCAACACAGGACAAGACCGAGCAGATCAACTCCATCTTTCGCGCGGCCCACACCATCAAAGGCTCCAGCGGACTGTTCAGCCTGGACCATGTGGTGGCCTTCACCCATGTGGTGGAAAACGTGCTGGACCGCGTGCGCGCCGGCACGCTGGCCATTGGCGACGAACTGGTGGCAACCCTGCTGCTGTGCTGCGACCACATCAAGTCACTGATCGACGGCGTAGCCGCCGGGCAGACCGAGGCCGATGAAGCGTCTGCCGAAGCCGGTGCCCCCCTGCTCGTTGCATTGCATGGCGTGCTGGGCACACCCGGTGGCGGTGCTGCGCTTGTGGCCAAGGAAGATGTTGACGCAACCCAGCGCATTGGCGCACAGGAGGGTGGGGCGGACCATTGGCACCTCTCCATGCAATTCAGTCCCGAAGTGCTGCGCATGGGCATGGACCCCCTGTCCTTCATTCGCTACCTGGCCACGCTGGGGCGCATTGTGGACATTCTGACCATCCCCGACAAACTGCCAGCCGCACCCGAGATGGAGCCCGAGGTCTGCTACCTGGCCTACGAGCTGTCGCTGGAAACCCAGGCCGACAAGGCAGCCATCGAGCGGGCTTTTGAATTTGTGCAGGGCGATGTGCGCCTGCGCATCCTGCCGCCCAACAGCCGCATCGAAGACTACATCCGCCTGATCAAGGAGTCGCCCGAGATCACCGAGCGCGTGGGTGAAATGATGGTGCGCTGCGGCGCGCTGACCCGCCAGGAGCTGGACAACGCGCTCAACGCCCAGGCCGACACCATTCCGCCGCGCCCGCTGGGCTCGATTCTGGTGGAGCAGCGCTCGGTACCTGCCGCCGTGGTGGACGCCGCTTTGACCAAGCAAAAGCAGGTCAAGGAAGTGCAGGCCCAGGAAAGCCGCTCGGTGCGCGTGGATGCCGACAAGCTTGACCAGCTCATCAACCTGGTGGGCGAGCTCATCATTGCCGGCGCCAGCGTCAACATGATTGCGCACCGCGCCAAGGTCATCGAGCTGCAGGAGGCAACCTCCAAGCTCTCCATGCTGGTTGAAGACGTGCGCGATAGCGCCTTGCAGCTGCGCATGGTCAAGATTGGTGCCACGTTCAACCGCTTCCAGCGCGTGGTGCACGATGTGTCACGCGACCTGGGCAAGGACGTGGCCCTGATCGTGGACGGTGAAGACACCGAACTCGACAAGACCGTGGTGGAGAAGATTGGCGACCCGCTGATGCACCTGGTGCGCAACTCCATGGACCACGGGATCGAGTCCGCCGAACTGCGTGCCGCACGCGGCAAGCCCCTGCGCGGCACCCTCAAGCTCAATGCCTTCCACGACTCCGGTGCCATTGTCATCACCGTGCAGGACGACGGTGGCGGCCTCAAGCGCGACCGCATTCTGGCCAAGGCCATCGAGCGCGGTCTGGTGGAGGCCGGTCACCACCTGAGCGACTCTGAAATTTATGCGCTGATCTTTGAGCCGGGTTTCTCCACCGCCGAGCAGATTACCAATCTGTCGGGCCGCGGTGTGGGGCTGGATGTGGTCAAGCGCAATATCACCGCCCTGCGCGGCACGGTCAGCCTGGACAGCGAAGAAGGCGTGGGCACCACGGTCACCGTGCGGCTGCCGCTCACACTGGCCATCATCGATGGTTTTCTGGTGGAAGTGGGCAAACGCGTGTTTGCCATACCGCTGGACATGATCGAAGAGTGCGTGGCCTACACCGCCGAGCCCGACCACGACTACACCAACCTGCGTGGCCAGGTGCTGCCCTTCATCCGTCTGCGTGAGTTGTTTGGCATCCAGGTACCACCGCCCGCCAAGGGCGAAAACATTGTGGTGCTCAAGTACGCCGGGCAAAAGGCCGGTTTGGTGGTGGACACCCTGCTGGGCGAGTTCCAGACTGTCATCAAGCCGCTGGGGCAGATGTTCAGCCAGGTGCAGTGCATCAGCGGCTCCACCATTCTGGGCAGTGGCGATGTAGCGCTGATTCTGGATGTGCCGCAGCTGGTGCGCCGTTCGGTCAACAGTCAGCCCAAAGCCGCGGCAAGTGCGAGCCAAGGGCAGGCCGCATGAACACGCTAATCGATTTAGTCAGTTTTTTCCCTCAGGAGTAAAGCCATGTTGAACAACCTCAAACTCGGAGTCAGACTGGGCATCGGCTTTGCCATTACCCTGGTCCTGCTGATCGTGATCGCGACTACAAGCTATTCGCGGCTTGGAGCACTCAATGACAACATTGAGATGATGGTCAATGACCGTTTTCCGAAGACAGTACAAGCCAACGACATGATCGATGCGCTCAACTCGATTGCACGGCAGCTTCGCAATGCCTACATTTATTCGGGTGCCGAGCAGCAAAAGTCCATAGACGCCATCGCACCGCTTCGCAAGGTCATTACTGAGAACCTTGAAAAACTGGACAAAAGCATCAAAAGTGAAAAAGGTAGGGAGATCCTAAAGAACATTGGCAACGCTCGTGCAGCCTATGTCATATCACAGGATAAATTTTTGGAATTGCTGAAGGCCGACAAAAAGGCTGAAATTGTGGCGCTGATGCAAGGCGAACTGCGCAAGACCCAGGCCGACTATTTGGCCAGTGTTAACGCCTTGATTAAGTTTCAGACCGACGCGATGGAAAAATCCGGTAAGGAAGCGGACGAGCTGGTGGGATCTACCGAAAAGCTTATCCTGATACTGGGCATCGCCGCTTCCATTCTTTCCATATTGGCTGGCTGGTTCATCACCCGCAGCGTGACCAAGCAACTCGGTGGTGAGCCCGACTACGCCCGTGACATGGTGGTGCGTCTCTCCGAAGGTGATCTGACCATGAAGCTTGAAACCCACCCCAAAGACGACTCCAGCCTGCTGTTTGCTATGAAGCAAATGGTGGGCAAGCTCTCCGAAGTGGTTGCCGATGTGAACGGTGGAGCCCAAGCCCTGGCCAGCGCTTCTGAGGAGGTCAGCGCAACCGCCCAGGCCTTGAGCCAGGCAGCCAGCGAACAGGCTGCTGGTGTGGAAGAAACTTCAGCCTCCATTGAGCAGATGACATCCTCAATCGCCCAGAACACCGAAAACGCCAAGGTGACCGAAGGCATGGCATCCAAGGCCGCACAAGACGCAGCCGATGGTGGCGAGTCGGTGAACGCAACCGTCTCTGCCATGAAACAGATCGCCAAGAAGATCAGCATCATTGACGACATCGCAGCCCAAACGAATTTGCTGGCCT
>JBPOIP010000080.1:0-19016 GCA_052034395.1 Pseudomonadota bacterium | reverse complement strand
GTTTGAGGGTCTCTGCGATCTTGAGCACTTGTTTGAGTTCGGCTTCTGTCTGCTCCCATGTCAGCAAAAAGTCTTTCTTGTGGGCATTTGATTTCAGCGCGCCTATGTCTTTGATCAGTTCTTCGATAGTTTTCATGGGAGGTCCTCTAAACAAGTCGGTTCAAAAGCGGTGGCTTGGGCTTCGCGCCTACCGCTGCTCGTGGATGTATGACACTACCTTACTCAATATTCGTGCCAGCGTCATTACAGGCCGCCTGTGGATGTTGACACTTGTCGTCCCTGTTGCAAAGGGGGCTGCAACATGGTTGCGCCCCCTTTTGAGCAATCCGAAACGGCCCAAAGCGATACGATTACCTCTATCAATTATCAGATTGATTGTCTGCAAAGCGATCGGATTTGGAGTTGCGCCAGCTGATGGTCAAATGCCGATCCGTTGAAGCATCCGCAGGGATTTCAACCGGACTGCACTTCGGCGTTGAACTCCTCGATCATTTTGTCAAGATCGGCAGCCTGGGTGCGCAGGCAGCCCCAGTAATTTCGGTAGTCATCCCATTGGGCGCGCAACTCCTCCACGGACTTGCCGAGCTGCTCAACCCACGAAAAATACTTGAGCTGATGCACGCGCCGCTTGTCTACGTGAGAGAGCTCCATCACATAGTCCAGCGAGATTCCCGAAAGCCGGTCGTAGTCCCGATCGGCCTGGCGCTGATCATAGGGACCGCGTTCGGCGTTGAGCTCAGCCAAGCGGCTTTGGTACATCGCCATCGAATCGGTAAACACAGTGAACACAACATCGTTCTCACCCAGTTCGTAATACTTTGCGAACTTGATGGCACCGATCATGTTGCCAACACACGAAATCCCCATCCATTCCAGCTTATCCAGCACCTCCTGCGCAACACCGTTCTCAGCCAGCAATTTTCGACCGGCGGGCTCGTTGAAGAGGCGGATAAAACGGATTGGCAGTTCGTCATCGATACCAATGGCCGCATCGGTTTCGCGCAAATTGTGAATCCACGGAATGTGCTTGTCGCCGATGCCTTCGATGCGGTGATCGCCAAACCCGTTCTCCAGAATGGTCGGGCATTGAAGGGCCTCGGCAACGCCCACTTTCGCGCCAGCAAAGGTGTCGCGCAGGTAAGAGCCCGCAGCCATGGTGCCAGCCGAACCCGAGGACAGCACCGCGCCGGCCACCACATCGCCGGGGCGGGCGATCTGCTTGAACACTTCTGCCATTGCCGGGCCGGTCACGTTGTAATGCCACAGCGAGTTGGGCAACTGGTCAAACTGGTTGAAGATGACAGCCTCAGGGCGCGTACGCTCCAGCTCGATGCACTTGTCGAAAATTTCCTTGACGTTGGACTCGCAGCCCGGTGTGGCGATGACTTCTTCGGCCATGGTGCGCAGCCAGTCGAAGCGCTCCTGCGACATACCCTGCGGCAGGATGGCGACTGAGGGACAGGTCAGCAATCGGGAAATGTAGGCACCGCCACGGCAATAGTTGCCGGTGCTGGGCCAAACCGCTTTTTGGGTAGTTGGATCGAACCGGCCGGTTACCAGCTCGGGCAGCAGGCAGGAGATCGCCGGGCCGACCTTGTGCGCGCCGGTCGGGAACCACTTGCCGACGATGCCGACGATGCGCGCCTTGGTGCCGGTGATGGCTTGCGGCAGTTCGATGAAATTGACACCGCCAAACTTGCCACCCTTGTCGGTCGGCTCGTTATGCCAGTTGATGCGAAACAGGTTGCGCACATGCACATCCCAAAGGCCGATGTTCCCCAGCTCTTGCTTGATGGCATCGGGAACCAGCGCCGGGTTGCGCATTTGCGCATAGGTTGGCAGCAGAATGCCGTTGTCGCGGCAGCGCTGGATGTTCTTTTTGCGTTGGTCGGGGTTGACGTTCAGGTCGATCATGGTGTTTCTCCGTATTGTTTCAAAGGGTTAATCCAAGGCCCTGCGCCGCTGCCTTGATGTCTTTCAGGCCGTTTCCGGTAATCAGCAACAGGCAACTTTCCTCACGCGGCAAGCTTGCCTGAACTTTGATCCAGCCGGCAAACGCTGTGCAGGAGGATGGTTCGGCAAACAGCCCGGAGCCGCTGGCCAGTGTCTTTTGGGCCACCAGAATTTCATCGTCGGACACAACGACCGCCTTGCCACCATGCTTTTTCAGTTTGGACAAGGCATGCAAGCCGTTGCGCGGCACGTCCACCGCGATCGAGTCGGCCAGGGTTGCCGATGATCGGGGCGGGCCGAAGGGATCGTCGGGGGCATGTGGTGCAGTCAAAGCGCGCGCGATCGCGCTCGATCCCTGCGCCTGGCAGGCCCAGATGGTGGGTATCTTATCGATCCGGCCAAGCTCAAGCAGGTTCTCAAAGCCCCGATAAACGCCGGCAATGATCACACCGTCGCCGACCGGGACGAATACATGGTCTGGTGCGCTGGCACCCGCTCGGGTCAGGTCGTCGATGATTTCGAAGGCGACGGTCTTTTTCCCCTCAATGGTCAACGGGTTGTAGGCCGTATTGCGCGACATGGCACCGGTGCGATCCGAGTAGTCACGTGACAAGTCAAACGCCTGGTCGTAGTTACCATCGACCGAGACCAGTTCAGCACCGTATTGCAGCACCTGGATGCGCTTGGCAACCGGTGCCAGTGCCGGCAGAAAGACCTTGATGTTCAGACCGGCGGCGGCGCCCACGGCCGCCATGCTCGATGCTGCGTTGCCGGTGGAAGCCAGCACGATTTCCCGAACGCCGTACTGGCGTGCAAACGCTGCGACCAGCCATGAAGCGCGATCTTTAAACGACCCCGAGGGGTTGCAGGTATCGTCTTTAATCCATAACTTGGGTGAACCAAATTGCTCTCGCAGGCGCTGGGGCGCCCACAAAGGCGTATTTCCAACCGGGATCGGAGCAAACCACTGCGGCTCCACTGGCAGCGGAATGCTGCGCGGATCAGGCACACCCTCCCAGGCCAGCTCCAGGACGCCTTCGAGCGGTCGATCTACTTGTTGCCTCGTGGCGCAAACATCGCACAGGTAGCGGCCGGGCACCAGGTCGTAGTGCGCGCCACACTGGTAACAACGATAAAACCATTTCATGTTCAGTTCCTTCCACCACTCACTCGTTTAACACGTTGGTGTCTCTGTGCTTGAAGTCAATCAAGATTGCTGTGTTCAAGGAATGACGTAGGCCCGACCCGCTGAACGGCAACGATGATCCCCGCGTTGATTGAGCCGCAGCATCTCTCGATTCCGCCCGCAGCATCGCCTCATAGGTCTTGCGGGCGAAACCGCTCAAACTGCGCAAAATTGTAGTCCTCAGCGTTGTGCAACAAACGCTTTCGCGAAAGCGTTTCATGAACCTGGAAATTCCCATGGAAAGCCTAGCCACGAACCCAGGCGTGACTGAAAGGATTGCATCGCTGCATGTCACCGATCCAGACACCGTCGAGAGCCCGGTGGTCCTCAGCCAGCAGTGCGAGCATGGGTGGGACTGAAGCATCGATTGCGCCCTGTGTGTTGACCAACCAATGCCGTGAGGCCTGAGCAGGCGCGTTCTTGAACATGCCCTCAGGGTGCCCAAGCAGTCGGCTCAAGGCGACCTCGTCGATCACATAGCCGGGGCAAAGCCCCGTAATCGCAGCAAACTGCGGCCAACGATGGATATTGTCCGGATTGGCAGGGCAGCCCAAGGGCGAGGCACCGGTCAACGCAATGACGGCGGTGCTGCCACGGGGTATGCAGGGCTCGTGCTCTGCGGGTGCTTTTAACGCGCAATGGCGGGAACCGTCTGCCTCCACCAAAATCACGTCCGCAACATCCATGGTCTTAAGTTCATCAATTTCATCAGGTTCGCAGCCCGCCACTTTGCCGTCAGTTGCATCGAAGAGGCTGAACAGCGCCACGATACCCGGCGCAATGGGCAAGGCCTGCAAGGCGGCCAACCGCTGCGCGCGCTCTAGCTCAATCAGCACCGTTGCACCATGTTTCGGATCAGGCATGAACATCCGTGTTGTGGTTGTCACCAGGACCCGCTGACCGTCGCAGGCCAGCACCTGAGCGAGCCAGAATAGCGTGCTGGTCTTGCCGCCTGCCCCGACCAGGCTTACTACGGACGGCGATTCGGCACCAAGGCAACGTGCAACGAATTCGCCGTGGCGTGGAGAAGACATGAAATGAACACTGTTCAAGCTACCATCCATGCGAGTTGCGGTGCCTCGGCTAAGGGTCCAAGAAATAGTCGTCGCCCGTTGTAGGTACTCAGTCCAATGCGTCCATGCGCTTCCAAAGCTGCGCTGCCACAATGCGTGCCTGCGCGTAGATCGGCTCCACGTCAAACGGAAACGCACGATCCTGATAAACCATTCGGCCGTTGACCATCACGGTGTCGACACTGCCAGCGCTCATGCCAAACGCCAGATGGCCTCCCGCATTCTGTGCCACCAATGGCGTTGGACTGTCGTAACGACAAATCGTCAAATCAGCCTGGTAACCCGCCTCTATGCGCCCAAAACTTGCGCCGAAGTTACGCTCTAGCAAGGTGTTGCCATTGCACAAGAAACGCGTGAATGCGTCGGGCCACAGGCTGCCGCCAGCGTCGCGGTGTTTGAAATAGGCGAACTTCACTTCTTCAAACATGTCCGCACCGATTCCATCCGTACCGAGAGCGAGGTTGCGAATCGCAGACAACTTGTGGTTGTACCCAACGTTGTTGTTCATGTTTGAACGGGCGTTATGAACAAGAAAGGCGTCCTGTTCATTCAGAATGGCGATGTCAGCATCGGACAAGTACAAACCGTGTCCGATCAGCGTTTTACCGTCAATCAGGCCATGCGCGGCCAGACGCTCCATCGGGTCTTGACTGTAGTGGTGATGGCTGTGCGATACATCGTAGCGGTCTTCGGCTACGTGAATGTGCAGACCTCGACCACTCGTTTTGACTGCGTCACCCAGCATCTCCATGCCCGCATCGGAGACGGTGAATGGCGCGTGAGCGCCCATGTGCGCCTCCATGAGGTAAGGCTCTTCACCCTTGGCCTTGGCCGCGTCGATCAGGCGCGCGAATGCCAGGTTTTCGTCAACCCCTGCGCGAAGCTCTTTTTCGCCGCCATTGCGGTCGGTGGTTTCATAGCAGGTCATGCCGCGCAAGCCGGCTTTCAGGAAGCCTTGGCGCAGCGTTGCCAGCGACCCGGCGATGTAGTTGGGTGAAGCGTGGTGATCGATCACGGCCGTACAGCCACTTTTGATCGCCTCCAGCGAGCAGATCAGTCCGCTGTAGTACAGCGATTCCTCGTCGAGCGCCCGGTCCAGTCGCCACCAAAGGTTCTTCAGGGTAGAGATGAAGTCGGGGCAGGGCTTGATATTGGCCATGATGCCGCGCGCCAGCCCGGAGTAGAAGTGGTTGTGCGCGCAAACGATGCCCGGCATCACCAGTTTTCCTTTGAGATCAAGCACTTGCGCTTGCGGGTACTTGACGGCCAGGTCAGCACCAACTTCCTTGATCTGTGTGCCATCAATGGCGATCTGCACGTCACCCAGGAGTTTGGCCGGCTCGAACTGCAGGGCAGTCAGGTTTTTCAGGATCAGCATGGTGCTTGCTCCTTATTCTTCGACCGTACTCAGCAGATAGCCGTGGTGGCTGACCACGCGGCTGGCGATACGACACATATCCACCAGCTCTGGTGGTACATCCTTCACTGTGCCAGCACCGTCGATGGCCAGCTCAAACACTTTGCCGTCTTGACGCACTCTGAGTTTGCTTGCGTCCACCATAAAGCCTGAATTGGTGCTGTTGGCAAAGTCCTGCGGCAAGTTGAAGATCGTGATCTTGTCCTTGTACGGACGGCCTTGCCATGGGCAAAACTGGGCGCAATTACCGCATTCATTGCAGTAGGCATCAATGTGCAGTGTCTGTGCACGATCCTTGAAGCCGGGCACTGCAATCGAGATATTGGCGCGGTTCGGACACACATCAACGCATTTGGCGCAAACATAGTTGCATTCCAGACAGCGCTGGCCTTCCTGCTTGACGAAGGCATCGAACGCGTCCTTCTTGACAAAATTCACTACTACTGCACCCTTGCGTTGGGTGATCTCGTTAGGGTTGGCGTTCGACCAGAATTTTTGACCATGGTGGCTCTTCAGGTTCTCGCGCTTCAGAATCTCATCGGTAGCTAGCCGGGCATCACCGATGGCTGCGACGATGGACGACGGCCCATGTTGCACATCGCCAATCAAAAAGACGTTCTCCCGCGCAGTCTCACCAGATGCCTGGTTGACGGCTGGCCAACCGTCTGCACCCAGCGGAACGCCCATTGCCTTGAGCGCATCACAATCGGCTTGCTCGCCAATCGCCGTGATCAGAGCATCCATCTTCAGTGCAATGGTCTGGTCTGTGGGCAATGGACGGCGGCGGCCTTTTCCGTCAGGCGCGCCAAGCTCCATCACGCGACAAGTGACCGTGCCGTCGGCATCAAAACGCTCCGGATTCGTCAGGAAGTGAAACTTCACGCCGTCCTCAACCGCCTCTTCGTACTCTTCACGATAAGCTGGAATCTCGTTGAAGCTGCGGCGATAAATGACGGTTACATCCTCCACACCCGGAACGCGCAGCGCAGCACGTGCGCAGTCCATGGCGGTATTGCCGGCACCAACGACAGCTACATGACGCCCAAGGGCGAGCTTTTCACCGTCGTTGAAGCGGCGCAAGAACGGCAGCGACTTGTAGAGGTTGCGATTGTCACCATCCAGTTGGATGCCACTGTTTTTGTCTGTGCCGATGCCGACAAGGACATATTCAAACCCTTGAGCTTTGAGTTTGTCAACGGTGAGTTGCGGATCGCAGCCGTAGACAAATTTCACACCGTGGTCAGCGACGAAGTTGATGTCATGCTGCACCAGTTCGCCCGGACTGCGAAAGCGCGGAATGACGTGGCATGGCACGCCACCGGCGGTCTGCTCACGATCAAACAGCGTCACCGCGTGGCCCGCACGCGCCAGGAAGTACCCGGCGGCCAAGCCAGCCGGGCCCATGCCAACGACGGCCACGGCGTTGCGCGAGCCGGTGCCCGCTGGCTTGTGCCAACGGCGGCGGTATTCGTCCCAGCCTTTTTCCAGCGCGACTTTTTTTAAGTCGCGGATGTTGAGTGGACCTTCGTAATCGAGTCGTGTGCAGTTGGATTGACACTGGTGATCGCAAATGTGCCCGGTGATCGCCGGCAGCGCATTGGTGCGATAGATGACATCCAGCGCATCAGCGTAGCGCCCCTCGCTGACCAGGCGAATGTACTCAGGAATATCCTGGTGGATGGCGCATGCCGACACGCAGGGTGCAACGTAACAATCGGTCAACGGTAACGGGCTGCCGGTGTCAATTTCGTCCTTGGAGCGCCAGGCCTTTTGCGTGTAATCAACAGTGATCGCCTTGGCCGCCAGCAGCTCAAGCTTGGAGACATCGACCTGACCCATCTGCCAGGCATCCGATGCGTCCAGCGCGCGCGCGCACTCCAGCAGTCGCAGATAGCCGCCGGGTTTGAGCAGATCGGTGGCCATGGTGATCGGACGGATGCCGGTCTCAAAGATCTCGCGAATGTTGTACAGGCTGGCGCCGCCAGAGTATGAAATCGGCAACCGCCCGTCGAATTCGCGTGACAGCACTGCCGCCACATTGATCGATAGCGGGAACAGTGCGCGGCCCGACATGTACATTTCTTCGCCCGGCAGTGCTCCCTTATGGTTGACTGCACCCAGCGTATTGGTCAGCTTGACACCGAAGCTGAGGTTCTTTTCCTGGCTCAACTCCAGCAGGCGGCGCAGCATCGCGCAGGCCTGATCGAGTTTGAGATCATGTTCAAACGAGGCTTCCTTGACAATCAGATAGTCGAAGCCGCAGGTATCGAGAATTTCGCGTACCCGCTTGAAACCCAGCAGGGTCGGATTGAGTTTGACGAAGGTATTGATCGACTTAACTTCGAGCATGTAGCGGCAGATCGATTCGATTTCTTGGGGTGGGCAACCGTGCATCGTCGACAGCGTGACCCCCTTGACCAGGCGCGCGGAGATGCGTCCGGGCAGGCTTTGCAGCTGCGCCCTGCGGCTTTGCAGGCCCAGACTTTCAATGAAACTGTCATCGGTGATCCATTTTTCAAGAATGCGTTGGTATTCCACAAACTTCGGATGCGCGGTCGCATTGATGCAGTTGTCAATGAAGGCTTGCATCGGCGCTTGCTTGATGCCGTCGAGGTTATAGCCCACGCTCATGTTGAAACTGAACGAATTGGCTTCGCCTTCATCGCGCGGGTCAAACACCGCCTCCAGCAAATGCAGTGCAAACCAGGCTTTCAAGTATTCGTCAAAGGCTTTCGGCAAGGTGTATTCCGATGACCATTCGGTGTTGTAGCCCTCATCGGCGGCATCGATGCACGGCTTCTCGATTTCAAGCCGGTCCATGATCTGTACTGTCTTCAGCTCAATGAAGCGTCCGCCTACCAGCCAGGAGGCCACAATGTTCTGCGCCAATTGCGTATGTGGCCCGGCTGCCGGACCAACCGGTGTCTCGCAGGTCTCGCCGAATACTTCAATGAGGCGCTCATCGGTTTTGCGGTAGAACTGACTCTCAGCAATATCGAAGATTGAGCGGCTGACCCGAAACTCGTCAAAGATACGTTGCAACAGTCCCTCGAACGGGACAGGCCGCATGATGTCGCTCATGATGATCTCCAATATCTCAGTTATTGCGGTGGAAAAGCGAAGTGTGATATTTCGCGATATACATGCAAGTTTCGGACCAAAGGCTATCGAGAAAGAGCCGTGTCTGGCGCACTGTCGAAGTCAGCGCATCGCTGCACTGGCGCGCAGTAGAAACACCACCTCCGACCCACCCGGGCGCGGGGACGTTCAGGATCAAATCAATAGCGACAGATCAGTTTGATAACTTGTGTGACCGCTTGAAGCGGGCTAGGATGGCGGTATGCAGCTTTCGTAAAGCTGAGACTGCCTCATCATGAATAGATTGACTGATCCACCAAACATGCCGCCCCCGAGCGCTGGGAAACTGCCCACCATCATTCAACTGGAAGTAGATGGCATGACTTGCTGTGGCAGCGTTCTGGGTGTCAAGAAGGCTCTGAATGTCTTATATGGCGTGCATGACGTGGAGGTCAGAATGTCGACCGGTCACGTGGTTGTGAAGGGTGACGGAGAGAATGTGACGCAGGAAAAGCTGGAGCGCGCGCTGCGCGCGGTCGGATTTTCGGTTGGACAAAAGCACCCTGAGGCAAGCTGATGCTCTGGTTGTCGCACTGCTGTGGCACGTCGAGTTGAACCGATCAAGGTTCGCTATTCGCCGGCAGGATTTTGTCGGCGACTACTTGTCGATAACGGCGCGCAGTGATTGCAATATAGGTTGATACCCCGTGCAGCGGCAAATGTTGCCTTCTAGTGCGTCAAGCAATTCTTCGTCGCTGGGCTTGGGGTTCTTATCCAGCAATGCTTTGGCGCTCATCAACACGCCGGGGGTGCAGAAACCACACTGAACGCCGCCATGCTCGACGAAAGCCGTTTGCAGCGCTTGACCCAGGCTATCCGATGCCAATCCTTCGACGGTTGTGACCGTTGCGTTATCGCACTGTGCGGCCAAGACAAGGCAAGAGCAGACAGCATCACCATTCAGGATGACGGTGCAAGCACCACATTCACCCACGGCGCACCCTTCTTTTGTGCCAGTCAGTTCGAGCGAGTCGCGGACAAAGTCAAGCAGGCGAGTACTTCCATCAACATCGCCACTGACGGCTTGACCATTGACTCGTAGAGAAATTTTGCTCATCACTTTTCCTTGGGTTATTGTCCGATTTGCGCGCGAACTCTGTTCACCTGGTCGCGGAAGATGTTGAGATAAACAGGTTGTTTGTACACGGCAGACCAGCGCCCGCCAATCTCATCTTCAATCAATTTCTCCAGAACTTTCAAGGCTTCCGCAACGCTTGCGTCGTTAAGCGTTTTCCCTAGCAAAGCATTTTCTACTGCAGTGAGGCGCCCTGGTTTGCTCAGAAGCGCGCCGTCGACCAGTCGGCACAAGCTGATCTTGCTATCGTCGTCGATTGAAAACAGACTGGTCAAACTCAGTCGTGTGATGTTCAACGCGTTACGGCGACCCAGCTGATCGTAGTTTTGAATCAAATTGGGTGGTGGTGCCGGCAAAATTATTTCAACCAGCAGTTCGCCCCTTTCGAGCTTGGTTTCGTAGCCATTGGTAATGAAATCGGCAACAGACATGCGTCGCTTACCAGCCACCGATTGCAACACGAGTTCAGCACCATAAGCAATGAGTGGCGGAACCGAGTCCGCGCAAGGCGCTGCGTTAACGATGTTCCCGCCTATGGTTGCACGGTTACGAATTTGGTTCGACCCCACCTTCTGGCATGCCTGAGCCAGTAGCGGATAGCGCTCTCGTACCAAAGGATGCTCGGTCAGTTTGTTAAAGCAAACACCACCACCAATCACCACCGATGTATCACGTTCTTCGATGTGGCATAGACCAGGGAGATTCGCAATATTGATCAGGTCTTGCGCCTTGGTCTTCATCCGTCCCTGAACCATCACGTCGGTACCACCAGCCACTGCGGTCACGTTGACGTCTGCCAACATCTTCAGCGCTTCATCAAGAGAAGCTGGGCTGCGAATACTGATGTTATTCAATCGCAGAACCTGCTTCTTCACAGTAGAGGAGATCAACAGCTCGCTCTGGCGTACCGGCTTCTTCAGGTTGTAGCCCAAGAAGACCTGTTCCAGCGTGAGCGGCAGTTTGTTAAAGGCAGTACCTAAAGCGAAATTGACTGCATTGTTGATGGCCGCTGCTGCCAATTCTGTCGCAGGCTCGCCGATGCTCTTGGCGCCAAACGGACCTTGCGGGTCATGATTTTCAACGGCATAGACATCAATGGGCGGAATGTCCTTGATCGTTGGCAACAGGTACGAATCAAAGTTTTCCGATTTGACGATGCCGTGCTCTATATTGAAATCTTCCAGAACGGCGTAGCCACAGCCTTGCGCGATGCCGCCGCATACTTGCCCTTCGAACCCCACCGGGTTGATGACCTTGCCAACGTCGTGTACGGCCGTGACGCGCTGCAAGGTGACTTTGCCGGTACTGGTGTCGATGGCGACTTCAGCGATATTGCAGCCGTAAACCCATGTGAAGTAAGGGCTACCGCTGCCATTTTCCTCGTCCCAGTGAATGTCGGGCGCGGCAAACCAGCCATAGTCAGCCAAATTGACAGACGCCCATTTGCTGGTGTTGACGGCTGACACGAATGAAACGCAGTGCTCAGGATGCGCTTTGTTGAAAATTTGGCCGTCTCGCCATTCGGTTTCAGCCAGACTCTTGACTTTGATGGTGTCGCCGATGACACCCACGATGCGCGCTTTGATTTTCTCGGCGGCATCAACCACCGCTTGCCCACCCATCAGGGTTGCACGTGACGCAACGGTCGGGCCGCCGTCAGCAATGACCGATGTCGGGGGCTCGCTGAAAACCACATTCTTCAGGGTGACGCCAAACGATTCAGCGGCAATCAGGGACATGGTGGTCTGCAGCCCCTGTCCGTTTTCAGCTACCGAAGTCGACACGCTGATGCTGCCATCGTGGTTGACCTGAACCAGCGCGGTGCCGGTGTCCACGCCCTCAGCTCCCATGGAGCAGCCACGGTAGCTCAATGCCAAGCCGATGCCGTACTTGATCGTGCCACCTTCGGCATTGCGCTTCATGCATTGTTCGCGCTTCTCTTCAAACTTCGCATTCGTGACGGCGAGGTTCAGCACTTCGCCAGTCGAAACGACGTGTTGGGTGAAAGCTTGCCCAGTGATGCTTTGGTCGTCTTGCCTGAGCATATTGAGTTGACGGATTTGGATGGGCGACATACCAAAATGCCGGGCAATTTCATCCATCAAAGACTCATTGGCATAAACGATCTGCGGCGACCCAAAGCCGCGCATTGCTGACGTGTAGCTGTTGTTGGTGTAGATGCCGGCGGTATCAACACGCACGTTGGCAATGTTGTAGGGACCTGCTGCCTGAATCACGGAACGCCAGGTCACAAAGGGCGTTGATGCAGCATAACCACCTCCGTCTGCCAGGATATCGACCTTGATGGCCAGGATACGACCACGGTCATCCAGACCCACTTTGTACTTCATCTTGTACGGATGGCGTTTGCAACTCTCGCGTATGGATTGTTCACGCGTGTACGTGAATTTGACGGGTCGCCCGGTCAAGGTCGCCATCAACCCTGCCCGGCAGGATAGGTGGTCAATCACGTCATCCTTGCCGCCGAACGATCCGCCCATCACCGCGCGTTTGATGTTGATTTTTGACTGTGCAATGCCCAGGAAGCCCGAAACAAAGCCGCGCACACGGTGCGGGTTTTGCACCGAACCGGTAATGACCAGCGTTCTTTCCGTGGGGTCGATATAGGCAGTGATGGTTTCAGGCTCAATATAGGCGTGCTCCTGAAAGCCGACTTCGTAATCACGTTCGAGAATGTGGGCCGATGCAGCGAAGCCAGCGTCAATATCACCCTTGGCGGTGTGGTGATGGTTGATTTGGTTGTTCTCGGCGTGCGCGTGAATACGTCGTGCGCCCGGCTTGATGGCCTCTTCAATGGTGGTAATGGGCTCGTAAGGTGTGTACTCAACCTTGATCAAGTCAGATGCCAGGCACGCCGCTTCGTAAGTGCTTGCAGCAATTACCGCAATCACATCTCCGTGAAAAACAATTTCGTCTTTCACGATCGGGAGGTAGTCTTTGACAATGACACCCACTACCGGGTTTCCCGGGATGTCTTTGTAGGTCGCGATGCGCACCACGCCTTCGATCCTCTCTGCCTCTGTGGTGTCAATCGACACAATCTTTCCGGCTGCGATATCCGTGTAGCGGCAAACGCCGTACAGCATGCCGGGTAGCTTGATATCGTCACCAAAAAAGGCGGAGCCAGTCACCTTGGCAGCGCCATCCACCCGGGGAACCCGGTGGCCGAGTACGGTGAAGTTCGCGGCTTTTCCCGATTCATGTGGGCCAGAGCCTGGTTCAATGGTAGTCATGGTGTTCATGAATTCGTCCTGTCGTGGGTGCCGGTTGCACCAGAGTCTCCAAACTTTCCAATGAGTCGGAAAGCATATTCGATGCCATCGTACCGATTGGCGTTGCGCAAGAATTGGCTCAATCGCATTTGGTAGCGGCTCGCAACCTGTTGGCACCTATATTGCATGAAAAGCGTGGCGAGTATCTTCTAATTTGCAGGTTTTTCTTTGGAGCGAGCTATGTCAGACTTGGTTTCCGGTCGCGGTGAAGTCCACCCAGTTGACGAGATGCTGCCGACCAGCAAACTCGCGACACTTGGAATGCAGCATGTGCTGGTGATGTACGCCGGTGCGGTAGCCGTTCCGTTGATTATCGGCCGCGCGCTGAAACTGAGCCCTCAAGAAGTTTCGATGCTGATTTCCGCCGACCTGTTTTGTTGTGGCCTGGTCACATTGATTCAGGCCTGGGGCGCAACGCAGTGGTTTGGTATTCGTTTGCCGGTGATGATGGGGGTGACGTTCGCCGCAGTCGCGCCCATGGTGGCCATGGCAAGCTCGACCCCGGGTGCCGAAGGTGCCCGCCTGATTTTTGGCTCCATCATTGGTGCCGGGCTGATCGCGACCTTGATCGCACCCCTGGTTAGCCGAATGCTGCGCTTCTTTCCGCCTGTGGTGACCGGCACCATCATCACCATCATCGGCATCAGCCTGATGCGTGTGGGTATCAACTGGATTTTTGGCAACCCGTTCGGGCCGACCGCCCCGAAGATTGTCAGCCCGGAGCACGCCAAATGGCTTGCCGACGTGGCGTCCATGGCCAACGCAACTGTGACGCCAGCAGCTGGCACGACTCTCATGGGTACGGTTGTTCCCGCCGTACCTAAAGGGTTGTCCTTGGTTGGCACGGTTGACAACCCCAAGTACGCCACCTTGCTGGGCATAGGCGTGTCTTCCTTGGTGTTGATTTCCATCTTGATGATTTCGAAATATGGCAAAGGGTTTGTCAAGAACATTTCCGTGTTGCTGGGCATCGTGATCGGCGCTGTTGTCGCGGTTGCCCTCGGGATGATGAATTTCGACAATGTTGCAAAGGCAGCGTGGTTTGATCTGGTTCTTCCGTTCCAGTTCGGCGTACCGATTTTCGATCCGATGCTGATCTTGACGATGACGCTGGTGATGCTGGTCGTAATGATCGAATCCACCGGGATGTTCCTGGCGTTGAGCGACATGACGGGCAAAGAAGTGGGCCAGGTCGACTTGGCGCGCGGTTTGCGCACCGATGGTCTGGGCACCATGATCGGCGGTATTTTCAATACATTTCCCTATACCAGTTTCTCGCAAAACGTCGGTCTGGTGGGTGTCACCGGGATCAAGAGTCGCTTTGTGTGCGTGGCGGCAGGTCTCATCATGGTGGTGCTCGGCCTGCTGCCCAAGCTGGCGGCACTGGTGGAGGCGTTGCCAACCGTCGTGCTGGGTGGAGCCGGACTCGTGATGTTCGGCATGGTCACAGCGACTGGCATCCGCATCCTTTCGAGCGTTGATTTCAAGACCAATCGCGACAACAGCTTCGTGGTTGCGGTGTCGATCGGTATCGGGATGATTCCACTGATAGCGCCGAACTTCAAGCAGTGGATGCCGCATGGAATGCATCCGTTGATTGAGTCCGGCATTCTGCTGACTTCGATTTCTGCGCTGCTGTTGAACTTGTTCTTCAATGGTTCGGAGGATCACCGAGCCGAGAGTATTGCAGCGGCACGGATGTCCGAGGATTGACAACCTGCGCTTGCTTTGATGGTCACCAAAAGGTGACTATCAATTTGAGAGAGTGATTTTGATTAAATTGATAGTCAGGTATCGATTTCCGCAACATTACGATGATGCCCGCAACCGATCCGTGATTTATCCAATCAACGTTCCTGTCTTTCCTTCAATACCATCCTTGGCTGTTGTCAATTTGGTAATGAGTGCTTGGCGACCCGGCCGAGAGGCAGCAAATGACAAGGCTGCTTCGACCTTTGGCAACATTGAGCCTTTGGCGAAATGACCCTGCGCCGCATATTCCCGCGCTTGCCCAACGCTCAGACGGTCTAGCCATTGTTGACTCGGCTTGCCAAAATTAATGGCAACCTTTTCAACTGCCGTCAGGATGATCAGCAAGTCTGCATCTATCAGCTCACCGAGCTTGGCGCTTGCCCAGTCTTTGTCCACAACTGCCGATGCACCTTTGAGGTGATTACCCTGGCGGGTCACCGGGATGCCACCACCGCCAACGGTGATGGCGATTTGCCCAGCCTGCATCAACACACGCACCGTTTCCTTTTCAACCACATCAACAGGCATTGGCGAAGCCACGACCTGGCGGTAGCCGCGACCGGCGTCTTCCTTCATGTGCGCGCCTTTTGCGATCATCGCGTCGGCTTCTTCTTTGGTAAAAAATGAGCCAATCGGTTTGCTCGGGTCGGCGAATGCCGGGTCGTTCGCGTCAACGACGACTTGTGTAATCAAGGTGACCACCGGTTTATTGATGCCCCGACTTAACAGCGTTTCTCGCAACGCATTTTGCAAGTCGTAGCCTATGTAGCCCTGACTCAGTGCCACGCAGACCGACATCGGCAGAATCGGTGAATGCACAGATGTCTTGGACGCCGCCTCGAATGCAACCTCGATCATGCCAACCTGGGGACCATTGCCATGGGTAATGACAACTTCATGACCTTGTTCGATCAGGTCCGCAATCGCATTGGAAGATGTCTGCACGGCAGCCATTTGCTCGGCCAGCGAGTCGCCCAGTGCGTTTCCACCAAGCGCCAAGATAATCTTTTTACCCATTTTGTTCAGACCTCAAGAGTTGATTTGAATGGACCACGATTGACGAGTGCACGGTCAAAGGGTAGTCGTTTCAAAAACTGCCCTGTACCTGCATTGCCAGTAAATTGACCCTCATGGGCAACCACTTTGCCTCGGCTGAGGGTTGTCACGGGTATGCCCTGGCACGACATGCCCTCGTAAGGTGAGTAGTCCGCGTTGTCATGCATGTCACTGTGTCGCAGGGTATGGCTACGCCGAGGGTCGATGATGACGATGTCGGCATCGGCACCAACGGCCAGATTGCCCTTGCGTGGCCACAGGCCAAAGAGCTTGGCCGGCATCGTGCTGGTCAAATCCACATAGCGCGAGACCGAAATTCTGCCCTTCATCACACCTTCAGAGAACAGTAGCGTCATCCGGTTTTCGACACCTGGCAGTCCGTTTGGGCAGCGCGAAAAGTCGTCCTTCGCCATCCGCTGTCGCTGTCGATACGGGAAGGTGCAATGGTCGGTAGCAACGGTGTCGATGCTGCCGTCAATCAAGCCGCCCCACAGTTTTTCCAGTTCCCTATACGGGCGCAGCGGCGGGCTCAGGATGAATTTCAGCCCGTCCTCGCGCAGGTAATTGCTTTCATCCAACAGCAAATACTGCGGGCAGGTCTCGACCCATACCGGTTGTTCGGCACCACGCGCCAGTCGCAGGTAATCCAGCCCCAGCCCATTTGACAGATGGACAATGTAAAGCGGTACATCGCCGGCCAGGCGGGCCAGATTGATCATTCGCGCGATGGCTTCGGCTTCACACTCTAACGGTCGACTATGCGCATGGTCGATTGGCGCACCGTGGCCCGAAGCCAGTAGCTGCGTGCGCCGTGCAGCGATGGCGGCATCATTTTCCGGATGTACCGTCGCCAATGCCTCGATCTGCCCAAGGCGTGCCAACACCCTCAAAGCGTCGGAATCGTCGAGCTTGTGGCCGTAGGTCAGGTAAAACTTGAAGCTGGAAATGCCCTCGTCATCCACCAGCGCGGCCATCTCGTCGAGAATCTCTTCGTTGACATGCTGAATCACGCCGTGAAAGCTGTAGTCAATCACTGCCTGATCGACAGCGGCACGGTGGTAGACATCCAACTGATGGTGCAGACTGCACCCGGCAGGTCCGAAGCCCATGTGGTCGATGATGGTCGTCGTACCGCCACATGCCGCCGCACGTGTGCCACTGAAAAAGTCGTCGCAACTGCGGGCGATGCCGACGTCGATGTTGAAATGGGTATGCACATCGATGCCACCCGGCAGCACGTAGCAGCCATCCGCGTCAATCACTTCAGCGCCATCAATTGCCAGGTCTTGCCCGACGGTGCTGATGCGCCCGTCCTCAATCAGCAGATCGGCTTTGAGCGCACCTTCGGCGCTGACCACCGTACCATTCTTGATGAGGCGCTTCATCTGTTTCAGGCGCAGGGATAGCGCCCCCCCCAGACCACGTCTCGATAACTCCGTTGGTCGGTGTCACCTTCGGTGTTGATCAGCAACACAACCGAATGTCGATCAAGTTTGAACTGCCGCAGGAGCGCCTCGCGGTCAGGAGCAAAATGAACCGCCGATAACACACCCATTCCGATCGCACCAGATTCACCCGACACGATGCGTGGGTCGTCGTCGACGGGGTTTCCCAGCACCCGCATGCCCAATGCCGCCACATTGTCGGCACAGGAGACAAACTGTGACACGCAATCCCGTAACAGCGGCCAACCAATCGGATTGGGTTCGCCGCAGGCCAGGCCAGCCATGATCGTTGCCATACGACCACCTACCTTGACGATTTCCCCCTTGATACCGGACAGGTACAGGCAACTCGCCAACTCCGGTTCAACGATCACCGTGTGGAGTTTTTTCGCGCCGAAGACATCGACCAGATAGCCGAGCACGCCAGCGGCGAGAGCACCGACGCCGGCTTGCAAAAACACGTGCGTCGGCCGCTCAATGCCCATCGCATGCATCTGCTCGACCGCCTCGTCGGCCAGTGTTGAATAGCCCTGCATGATCCAGGTCGGAATGCGCGTGTAACCATCCCAAGAAGTGTCCTGAACAACCTCCCAGTCGTGCTCCAGGGCAACACGCAGGCTATAGCGGACCGTGTCGTCATAGTTCATGTCGGTGACGATGCACTCGGCACCCAGCTGAGTGATGTGATCCTGGCGCTCCTGCGTAGAACCTTGCGGCATGTAGATGACAGCGTTTTGATCAAGCTCCCGTGCTGCCCACGCAACGCCGCGGCCGTGATTGCCATCGGTTGTTGTCGCGAAGGTTGTTTTCGGATAGCCGCGGGCGCGGAACTTTTCGATGGTGAAGTCAGCGATGTTGATGTTGTAGCGTTCGCACAGCAAGCGCGCAATCGCGTACGACCCACCCAACATCTTGAAAGCATTCAACCCAAAACGCTGGGACTCATCCTTGACCAATACTTTACTGACACCCAGCGTTTGTGCAAATGCATCCAGTGCCAGCAGGGGTGTTGGTTGATATCCCTTGATCGTGCTGTGAAAGTGCCGAGCCTTCTGAGCCTCCGCTCGACAGAACACCGGTGAGCGCTTTCCGGTGAAGTTGCGGTTGTCCGCAACGTCCATCCGCATTCTGAAAGCTGGCATGGCTGGATCCTTTTACCCCGGGTGACTATTTGACCCGAGGCTGAGCTTCCTGGAGCAGTTTTGCCAGCACCTGAGCAGGCTTGGCGTACTTGCGCGCCACAATCATGGCCGCAATGATGTAGGGCTTCCAGCTGGCTTCCTTGTAAGTGGCAATCCGATAGCGCTCAAACACTGTGTCCTGCACCTCGCCCTCGGCGCATGAGACCCCGGAGATGTCAGCTGGCAGGCAGTGCATGTACAGCGCCTTGCCACCCTTTGTACGCTTCATCATCTGCTCGGTGCAGTGCCAGTCCTTGTGTTTGGCGTTTTGGGCCAGGCATTGTTTCTCCAGGGCCTTGAGTCCATCGTAGTTGCTCGCGCGCAGCAGTTCGGTGCGTTGTTGCATCACCTGGTAGGGTGCCCATGATTTCGGGTAGACGATGTCGGCTCCCTTGAAGGCTTCTTTCATGGATTCGACCTGACGGAATGTGCCGCCGCTGGCTGTTG
>JBPOIP010000114.1:0-10268 GCA_052034395.1 Pseudomonadota bacterium | reverse complement strand
TTGAGGGACGCCGCAAATGAACACATGTTCATGCTCGAGAAATCACCCCAGCGCGTCCAGAGCTTCTTCCAAGACCCCAGAGTCAAATATGCGGCGGCTTGAAACTTCTTGGGGCCGGATCAATAGTCGGGCAGCACGCCAGTGCCACGACCCAGCCACTTTTGCGAATACTGCTCCAGGGTGCCGTCGGCCTTGGCAGCGCGCAGGATTTCATTGACCTTGTTCAGCAACGCGGTCTCACCCTTGCGCACGCCAATGAAGTTGGGCGAGTCTTTCAGCAGCAGCTTGTATTCGGCCTGCACCTGCGGGTTCTTCTGCACCGCGGCGGCAGCCACAGCCGCGCCAGTGGCGAGCAACTGGGTTTGCTGCGAGATGAAGGCGGCAACGGTCGTGGAGTCGTCTTCAAAGCGCTGGATCTTCAGCGTGGGCGGTGCCACTTTTTGCAGCACATCGTCCTGGATGGTGCCGCGGGTCACGGCAATGGTCTTCCCCGCCAGGTCGTCAAAGCTCTTGATGGTCAGCGCCTTTGGCCCGAACACGGCCTGGAAGAATGGCGCGTAGGCCACCGTGAAGTCAATGACCTTCTCGCGCTCGGGATTCTTGCCCAGGGCGGAGACGATCAGGTCGATCTTCTTGGTTTGCAGGTAGGGAATCCGGTTGGGCGTGCTCACCGGTACAAAGTCGGCTTTCACCCCCAGTTTGTCGGCAATCAGCTGCGCCGTGGCCACGTCCACACCGGTCAGCTTGAAATCAGAGCCCATATAGCCATACGGCGGGAAGTCGGAGGCCACGCCCAGCGCGATAGACTTCTTCGCCATGATGGAGGAGAGGGAGTCATCTGCATGCGCGGGGGCAGCAAAAGCCAGAACAGCGCCAGTGATCAGCCCGGCCATGGTGGAGAGTGCTTTGAATTTCATGGGGATTCCTGTCAATGAAAAGAAGGGTACACCACAACCCTTGCGCAAGATGTGTGCCACCCACAGACTTGGCATTGCCCTTGCAAAAGAATGACGGAAAATATGGAAAATTTGTTTCTTGATGAAAAGAAAGTGAAACCAATGTTTCTTGTTGGTGCCCATGCCGCCCCAAATTGGGGATGCTGGCACCAAAACCCGTAGCCTGACCTGCCATGACCCAATTTGTCCCGTTGCGCGAGCGCATTCAGGCCCAATACGATGCGCTGTCCCCGGTGGACCGCAAGCTGGCCGACGTGGTGCTGGCCCGTGAAAAGGACCTGCTGGCTTACAGTGCCACTGAGCTTTCAGCCCTGGCGGGGGTATCCAAGGCCAGTACGGCGCGCTTCTTCAAGCGCCTGGGGTTTTCGGATTTTCAGGCGTTTCGTCAGCACCAGCGCAGAATCGCGTCCCAGCCGTCACCGCTGAGCCACCTGGTGCACCAGGGCACACGCCCGAGTGCCTTGCAACAGCACATTGCGCAGGACACCCGGCAGTTGCAGGCGCTGTCCGATAGTCTGACCGACGCCAGCGTCCAGCAGGCCGCAGGGCTGCTGGCAGTTGCCCGGCGCGTCTGGGTGGTGGGATACCGCAATGGATTTATGGCAGCCTTTTACGGCCAGGCGCTGTTGGCGCAGATGCGCGCTGACGTGCACCTGCTCAACGATGGGTCAGGTGAAGACGCTGAACTGCTGGCCGAAATCCAGCGGGGCGATGTGTTGCTGGCCATGGACTTTCGCCGTCGCACGCGCCGCCTGAGCCAGGTGGTTGCAATCGCCTGCGATGCCGGTGCCGCACTGGTGCTGGTCAGCGATGCGCGGGTTTCAGCGCTGGCGGCGCGTGCGAAGGCCCTGTTCATCTGCCCGTTGCAGGACGAGGCCATTTTTGACTCCTACGTGGGCGCCATCAGCTTCATCCATTACCTGGCCATCGCCACGCTGGCCCAAATGCCCAAAAAGGCTCGCGCGCGAATGGCTACCATCGAACAGGTCCATGCGCAACTCGACGACCTTGAATCACCCCTTTGAACGCACCCAATCCATGTCTCCATTCACCCAACACCCCTTCACGGTGCGGATCAGCTCCCGTTTCCAGCCGGGTGAGCCCTACGGCGCCCATCGCAGCCCACTGCTCAACGCGCAGGACAGAGCTGCCCGCTCGTCACTTGGACCCGAAAGCCACGTGTTGCGGCTCGGCATCGAAGGCGCTTTCGACCCGGATTTGTATCAGCTGCTGGTGGGCTGCAGCTCGGCCCAGGTGTTGCAGGATGGAGGTGTAGCGTGACAACCCCTCAGATCAATGGCCAGCGACTTCTGGACAGCCTGCTCGACTTGGGCCAAATCGGAGCGCTGCCCGGCGGTGGTGTCAACCGCCTGGCCCTGACCGATGCTGACTGCAAGGGCCGGGACTGGACCGTGGCACGCATGCATGCCCTGGGCATGCGTGTGGAGGTCGACGCCATTGGCAACATCATCGCCACCCATCCCGGCACACACGACCTGTCGCCGGTGATGATGGGCTCACATATCGACACCGTGCGCACCGGTGGGCTGTATGACGGCAACTATGGTGTGCTGGCCGGTTTGGAGGTGGTGGCCGCTCTGCGCGAGGCGGGGGTGCAAACCCGCCGCCCGCTGGCGGTTGCGGTGTTCACCAACGAAGAAGGTGCACGTTTTCAGCCCGACATGATGGGCAGTCTGGCTTATGTGGGCGGCTTGCCGCTGCAGGATGCGCTGGCCACCTGCGATTCCGAAGGCATTTCCGTGCAGGCCGAACTGCAACGCATCGGCTACCAGGGCACGGCTACGGTGGGCACTCCGGTGGTGGACAGCTATGTGGAACTGCATGTCGAACAAGGCCCGGTGCTGGAACAGATGGGCTTGCAGATCGGCGTGGTTGAAGGCGTGCAGGGCATTTCGTGGACCGAGTTCACCGTGGAGGGACAGTCCAACCATGCCGGCACCACGCCGATGGCGCTGCGCCACGACGCGGCGCTGGTGGCGGCGCAAGTCGCTGTGTTTGTGCGCGAACTCAGCCAGCGCATGGGCGGCAGGCAACTGGCCACTGTGGGCGCCGTTCGGCTCAGCCCGAATCTGGTCAATGTCATTGCACACAAGGCGGTTTTCACCGTAGACCTGCGCAACACCGACAGTGCTGCACTGGCGCAGGCCGAAGCGGATCTGCATGCCTATGCCCAGCAGGCCGCGCAGGCCGAGGGCGTGCGCATGGCATGGCGCACGTTGGCCCGCTTTGAGCCAGTCGCTTTTGACCCCACAGTGGTGAACCTCGTGGAGCAGCATGCGCAGGCGCTGGGCTGCAGCCACCAGCGGATGCCCAGCGGCGCCGGACACGACGCGCAGATGCTGGCTCGCATCTGCCCCGCAGCCATGATTTTTGTGCCCAGCGCGGGTGGGCTTAGCCACAATGTGCGTGAGCACACCGAGCCCGCAGACCTGCAGCGTGGCGCACAGGTGTTGCTGCAGGTGGTGCTGGCGCTGGCCAACCGTCCTGGTGGTGGATAACGATGCGCACGTCTGTCCGTTCGGGCTGCGCCTGTCAAAGCCGACTTCTATAAACATTTCTACTTGACCACCTATGACTCGCTATCTCAACGTTGCCATCGGCCAGCTTGGCCCCATCCAGCGCGCCGACACCCGCCCCAAGGTCGTGGCGCGCCTGTGTGCGCTGATGCGCCAGGCCAAAGCTGTCGGAGCACAGCTCATCGTCTTCCCCGAGCTGGCACTTACCAGCTTCTTTCCGCGCTGGTATATCGAGGATGAGACCGAAATCAACAGCTTCTTCGAACGCTCCATGCCCAGCGCGGCCACGCAGCCGCTGTTCGACCTCTGCAAGGAACTCGGCGTGGGCTTCTATCTCGGCTACGCCGAGCTGGCACAGGAAGCGGGTAGAGATGTGCGCTACAACACATCCATCCTGGTCGACGGCGGCGGCAACATCGTCGCAAAATACCGCAAGGTGCACCTGCCCGGCCATAAAGAGCACGAGCCGTGGCGGCGCTTCCAGCATCTGGAGAAGCGTTACTTCACGCCCGGTACCGGCTGGGATGTGACGCAGGCCTTTGGTGGCGTGATGGGCATGGCCATCTGCAACGACCGGCGCTGGGCCGAGACGTATCGCGTGATGGGGCTGCAGGGTGTGGAGATGGTGCTGATAGGCTACAACACGCCGGTGCATAACGCACCCGCGCCGCACCACGATGATCTGTCACTGTTCCACAACCAGCTCTCCATGCAGGCCGGCGCATATCAGAACGGCACCTGGGTGGTGGGTGTGGCCAAGGCCGGTATAGAGGAGGGCGTGGACAGCATTGGCGGAAGTTGCATCATTGCCCCGTCGGGCGAGGTCGTTGCGCGTAGCGTGACCAAGGGTGACGAGATGGTCATTGCCCGCTGTGATCTGAACTTCTGCGCCATCTACAAGCGAACCACCTTTAACTTTGATTTGCATCGCCAGCCGCAGGCCTACGGGCTGATCACGCAGCGCAAAGGCGAAACCCTGGCAGCGGATGGAACACCGTTGGCCGCAAGGACTGAGAATAGCTAATTTTTGCTATATTTATAGTAGCTAACTATTGATATTTTGCAAGGGGCAGAAGCCGATTTGACTAATAGGGATTGTTGAAACCCAGTCGCGCCATGATCTCGGTTTCGCGCAGTTCCATGACTTGCGCATCCTCGTCCAGATCATGGTCCCAGCCCTGTGCGTGCAGGGTACCGTGCACGATCAGGTGGGCGTAATGGGCTTCCAGCGTTTTCTTCTGTTCTTTGGCCTCCTTGGCAACCACTGGGGCGCATAGCACCAGGTCGGCCGTTACAACGGGATCCTGGGTGTAATCGAAGGTCAGCACGTTGGTGGCGTAGTCCTTCTTGCGGTACTCGCGGTTCAGGGCCTGACCTTCCTCGCTGTCCACAATGCGCACGGTGATTTCAGCGTCATGCTGCAGCGCGTGGCGAATCCATTTGTTGACCCGATGGCGCGCCAGCGCGGCGCGGTGTTTGTCGGGGTTGGTGACGGAGCTGAATTGCAGGGACAGGGTAAGGGCTGGCAGCATGGGTGTGGCGCGCTGATGGCGTTCAGGGTTTGATGATGGAGCGGCGCCCGGGGGTGCGGGTCTTTGGCAGGCCCACGCGGGGCAGCTCGGGTGTTTCTTCGGGTATGCCGATGGCGGGGAGTTCTTCCAGGCGGGCGGCATCGTAGGCATCCACCACCCGGGCCACCAGCGGGTGGCGCACGATGTCCGCACTGGTCAGCCGGGTGATGGCAATGCCTGGCACCCGCCTGAGTACCCGCTCGGCGTCCACCAGACCACTGAGCTGCGTTTTCGGCAAATCAATCTGGCTGATATCCCCTGTGATCACGGCCTTGGCACCGAAACCGATACGGGTCAGGAACATCTTCATTTGCTCGGGCGTGGTGTTTTGCGCCTCGTCCAGAATCACAAAGGCGTTGTTGAGCGTGCGACCGCGCATGAAGCCCAGCGGCGCAATTTCGAGCTGTTGGCGCTCAAAGGCCTTGTGCACCTGATCAAAACCCATCAGGTCGTACAGCGCGTCGTACAGGGGGCGCAGGTACGGGTCGACCTTCTGGTTCAGGTCACCGGGCAGAAAGCCCAGGCGCTCTCCGGCCTCCACCGCGGGGCGGGTCAGAATGATGCGCTGCACCGCGCTGCGCTGTAGCGCGTCTACGGCGGCAGCAACGGCAAGGTAGGTCTTGCCAGTTCCAGCCGGGCCAATGCCCAGGGTGATGTCGTGCTCGGCAATGTTGTCCAGATACAGCGCCTGGTTCTTGCTGCGCGGTTTCAGGTCCGCACGGCGGGTGGAAAGGCTGGGTCCCTCGTCCCCTGCGGGTGCCGAGCCGTCACCCGACAGCATGAGCTGCACCGTGGCCGCGCTGATCGGTCTGGCGGCCAGTTCGTACAGCGCCTGAACCAGGTCCATGGCGCGCTGGGCTTTGGCCTTAGGCCCTTCCACCTTGAATTGCTCGTGCCGGTGAGCAATGCGGATGTCGAGCGCGGTCTCGATGGTGCGCAGGTGCTCGTCCGTGGGGCCGCACAGATTCGACAGGCGTGTGTTGTTCAGCGGCGTAAAGGTGTGTCTGAGAATCAAGCTGATAATTCCGGTCAGTGGGTGGCAGGGTTGAAGGCCCCCATCATAGGCAACAAACGCAGGCAAACCCGGGACACACAATGATTGGCAGACTCACAGGTATTTTGAGCGACAAAAATCCACCGCAGGTGGTGGTGGACTGCGCCGGTGTGGGGTATGAGGTGCAGGTACCCATGAGCACCTTTTACAACCTGCCTGCCAGCGGAGAAAAGGTGTCCCTGTTGACGCACTTTGTGGTGCGCGAGGATGCGCAGATTCTGTACGGGTTTGAGGCGGAACCCGAGCGCGCGGCGTTTCGTGAATTGATCAAGATTTCAGGTGTCGGGCCACGTACGGCGCTGTCGGTCTTGTCGGGTATGAGCGTGGGCGAGCTGGTCCAGGCCATCACGCTGCAAGAGGCTGGCCGCCTAGTCAAGGTTCCCGGGATTGGCAAAAAGACCGCTGAGCGTCTCTTGCTGGAGCTAAAGGGCAAGCTCGGTGCCGACATCGGAGCCGCTGCGACCCTGGTCAACGACGCCCAAGCCGATATTCTGCAGGCCCTGCTGGCCCTGGGCTACAGCGACAAGGAAGCAGCAGCTTCGCTCAAGGCGCTGCCGGCCGATGTGGGTGTCAGCGACGGCATCAAGCTGGCGCTGCGCGCGCTGGCAAAGTAGGGCTGCTGCGGTGCGGGATGTTTCGTTCGCGACCGACGGCAATGCAGGAGGCTAATCGATGGCGATGGTCACGATGGCCAAAGTCAGGGTCAACCACTTCACGATAGGCGTAACATAGCTTCAGGGGCTCCGTGGCGAGGGCTCCATATGTACCAGCAGGAATCCCCTCACATGCCCGACGCTGACGTTATCCATGCTAGTTCGGAGAAGCTTTTCGTTTCGTTAAAGGATGAGCTCGTCGCTATCGGTATCCCGCCGAGGCCAGTCATCTTGCAAAGCATTGAACGCGAGATGCACAAGGATGAACCTGACTTCTCGAGACTTGAAATCGTCATCAGCCTCGACGTAGGCGTCGCAGCCAGTTTGCTGAAGATTGCAAATTCCCCTTTTTTCGGGATTTCTTCCGGCCATGTCAACACCATCAAGGAGGCGCTTCAAATCCTGGGCCTCAAAGTCGTCGGTACTGCGATTGCTGGCCTATCGCTGCGCAAAGCCTTTGCCAAGGTGCCCAACCTGGAACGATTTTGGGACGGATCAGCTTGTATTGCACAAATTTCAGCCTGGCTGACGCTGCAAGTTCCCTGCGAAGAGCAGACGCTCAGGCCAGACGAAGTCTATACGTTTGGCTTGTTCAGAGATGCAGGCATCCCCGTCCTGCTGTCCAATTTCTCTGATTACCTCGATATCTTGAAGGTTGCCAACTCTGAAGCGGTGCAACCCTTTACAGACATCGAGGACCTTGAGCTCGGTGTCAACCATGCGCTCATCGGCTCGAAGCTAGCCAAAGAATGGGCCCTGTCGCCAGAATATGGCTTCGCGATTGAGTTCCATCATGACCAGTCGAAGATCGCGGGAGTTGGACCGAATTCAATTCCCGATGTTTCGAGATACTTGATTGCAATTTCACAACTGGCCGAGTTTCTCCATCAACGCGCAACGCAACAGAGCCATACCCTTGAATGGGATAAGTTAGCGGAAGCTTGCATGGACGTACTGCGCATCTCGCAAGAGCGCCTGTCGGAATTGTTTGAGAAGATGTTGGCGGACAAAGTGCCATTGCGTCCGGTGTTTTGATTACCCAACCCAAAATACGGGCGCAACCGCATATTTGTTCGTTTGGCTGAACGGTGTATCAAAATAGTGGGATATGAGTACGCTGGAAATCGTCGTCTGGTCCGTCATGCTGGGAGGCCTGCTGACCATTGGCACCATGGCCGTGGTGGACGTGGTGCGCAGCCGCAGTCCTGCGGCCTGGCGGGGTATGGTTTTTATGATTGTCACCGGCTCCAGCTGCATGCTGCTGTCGGGCTTGCCCGAGTACCTTTTTCCCGACCTGCCCGCCGTTCCGGTGCTGATTCTGATGGCCAGCCTTGGACCCCTCAGCGGTGCCATGGTGTTGTCGTACCTGAGCCAATGGCTGGGCGTGGCAGCCGAAGACAGGCTGGTGCACTACACCCTTACCTGGGGTTCGGTCGCGATGGCGGTGTCAGCCGTCATCATCACCATTTTGTCCACCCTGTTTGCCGACACCCTGACTAGCGAGATATTGTTGCTGGCCGCGGCGGTTAACGCGCTGGCTGTTTTGCTGGCAACCGCGGCTTCGGTGCGTTCGGCTCAACTCGGCGACTCGATGGCACCCCTGATGGCTCTGGGTTGCCTGTTTATGGCGGGTTCTGTGGCCGGCCTGTATGTGCACCAGATTTACCACGAAGCAGGCACCGTGCCGGAATCCATCGCCACGGCGTTCAGCACGGTTTCCTTTTTTCTGGTGATGGTCACGCTCGGAATCCGGCGCAACCGCCAGATTCGACAACTCGAGCGCATGGCTGTCCAATCGCGCCGCGCGGACCCTGCCACCGGATTGCCGCGTGGCTCGGTGCTGCTGTCCAAGGTGGACGATGCGTTCTGGCGCAGCTCGCGGCTGAATAGCAAATGCAGCGTGATCTGCCTGCACCTGCGCAACCTGTATGCGCTTGGCGAAGACGCTGGCCACAGCGTGGACCAGCAAATTTTGTCCGCCATGTCGGCGCGCTTACGCCGGGCGGTGGGTTTCCGCTGTGTGGTCGGGCTGTACCACCCACGGTGCTTTGTCGTGGTGATCTCCGCGGTGAGTCAGCCCCGGATGAATGCCAACTTTGGGGACAGCCTGCGCGCGCTGATGTGCAAGCCGCTAAAAGTGATTGGTGAAAACGGCGTGCCGCACATGTTTACGCCACAGGTCAGCGTAGGCATGGTGACGGTGACAGCGACCGACGCCATTCCGTCTCAAGTTATTGACGAAGCCGAACAGGCCGCCCTGGCCAGCGAGCGCGAGAAGGCCACAGCAGCCGCTCCGCTGGAGTCCGAATGGCTGGCCACGGGCAGCTAAGATTGCGCTAGGTTGAACTGCACCGGCGCCTGGTGCGTGATGTCACTCCGACTGGCGCGCAGCCAGCCAAAGTAGTCTTGCGGGCCAAGGCTTGTGGAGTCGCAGCGGGCAGCAGCTTTTTTTAGCATCGCCGACTTGCGCCTGATTCGTGACTGTTGCGGCGCAGCAGACGTTCGGCGACCTCCAGATCTTCGACGGTGTCAACATCGGTCACACAACCTGCATCGTCCAAGAGCAACTCCATCGCACCATACGAGCGAACAACGCTTGCTGCCCCTCTATCTCCCTTTAAGTCCAATAAAGCCTGAAGGCAAACGGTGGAGAAACCCACCGGATGGCCTCGTTGCCCCCGGTAAACCGGTACTACCACGCTTTGTCCCACCAGAGCGGCTGCGACGGCTTTAAGGGTGGCACTGTGGATGAGTGGCAAATCGGCCGGCAGGATCAGCCATCCATTCGATTGCGACGTCTTTTGCACAGCGACGGCGATAGAGTCGCCCATTCCGGGGTGGCAACCATCTTCAAGATGCCACGGCAGGCCGCTGTTCTGTACCGCCTCCAAAGTATGTTGTAGAACCGTTTTGCCCATCAGCTGCGCCTGCAACTTGTGCGTGGTTCCTCCAGATGCAGTAAACCGCTCACCACGCCCTGATGCCAAAACCAGCACGGTAGGCATCGCCGAAACGGGATAGGGTTTTTCAAAGGGGCGGCAGGCGGTCGGTTGAATGGACTGCAACTCGGAAGTCGGTGTTACCAGGGTTTGGGTCATATTCTTCCTGAGCGCTGAGACTATCAAACTGATAATTGATACAAACGATGTTATCAGTCTGGGCTGTATTTGGAGGGTTTTGCTTGGCCCCAGAAGAGCTGGCCGGCATCGTTGCGGCAGGTACGGCAAACACGAAGAGTCCCAGGCGCGCGCCAATGACGCTGGCACGAATATTGAGTAAGGTAGTGTCATACATCCACGAGCAGCGGTAGGGGCGAAGCCCAAGCCACCGCTTTTGAACCGACTTGTTTAGAGGACCTCCCATGAAAACCATCGAAGAACTGATCAAAGACATAGGCGCGCTGAAATCAAATGCCCACAAGAAAGACTTTTTGCTGACATGGGAGCAGACAGAAGCCGAACTCAAACAAGTGCTCAAGATCGCAGAGACCCTCAAAC
>JBPOIP010000119.1:0-5126 GCA_052034395.1 Pseudomonadota bacterium | reverse complement strand
CCAATCCACTAAAAAATGCGCTGTGATGAGAGTGGCAAGCATTGACGGCCACATGATGCCACGGTACAACTTGCGTTCCATAATTTGGAAACGCTGATGACTCGTGCCATCTTCACTCATCGCATGATAAACATATAAACGTGGCAGGTAGAACAATGCCGCGAACCAACAAACGACTGCAATAATATGTAATGCTTTTACCCACAAGAAAGCATCAGAAGGAGCATCCATCCATTCACCCTTTTAAAGGGCAGTGTGGCAGAAGTTGATCATCCATGGCTGAATGATCAACACTTCTTAGCTTAGCCTTCCTATTTTTTGAAAACAAGAAGACAGGCATTTACACCGCCAAAACCGAAACTGTTACTCATCACAGTATTCAATTTTGCATCACGTTTTTCAAGTACGATATCAAATCGTTTTGCGCCTTCATCCAGTTCAGTCACGTTGATGTTTGGTGCAATAAAGTCATTTTTTCATCATCAATACTGAATAAATCACTCATATAGGCATACGATACGGATACAGTCCATTCAGTTTCGCTGACTGTAAGCGTCATATGTTCACAGCTCATTAGCCATTGCGTAGTGATCCTGAAAACAGCCAGTTTTTACGTCCCATGCATGGGTATTTGTAGTCATGAATTAAGTCCCCATTTATTTTTAAGTGGGAACTTAATTAAGGCTTATCGGATAGCTTGGTAAAGTGTGTTCACTAGAGAGGTTGCTACAATCCTTTTTGGGGAAAGAATTAGTTCATTAGAAAGTGATGATTCAGTGGAATGAGCTTAGATAGTGGCAGTCCGAACCGATTAGGTATCTAAATTAGGAAGGAATTGTTTTACATAATACTTAAAAATAGATTATATTATTCTTAATTAAATAAGATAAGCAAAATACAGATGCAAACATTTTTATTAGGAAAGAGGGCTCTTTCCGTTCTTGTAGTGCTTATTACATTAATCTTATTTTTGGTTTATGTCCTATTGCGTACAGGACCTTTTGCACCTGTCAAGGTCACTCTGATACAAGTTCAGTATAAATCCATTCAGCCTAGTCTATTTGGTATAGCGACTGTTGAAGCTCGTCATAATTACAAGATTGGTCCCACAACGGCAGGTCGTCTTAAAAACCTTCGAGTCGATATAGGAGATGCTGTACAAGCTGGACAACTTTTAGGGGAAATGGATCCCGTTGATTTAGAAGAAAAAATACTTGCGCAACGTGCCATTATCCAAAAAATCATCTCTCAGCAACAAGATACTCAAATTCGTCAAAAGTTTGCACAGCAACAAGTTCAACGCTATCAGCAACTCACCAAAATCAATGCCACCAGTCAAGAGTCACTCGCCATTAAGCAGCAGGAACTTGATCTTGCTACAACGGCACTTGGCTCAATGCAGCAAGAACTTAATAAAGCCCGTGCAGACCTCAATACACTACAAGCCCAGCGCGACAATTTAAATTTAATGGCAACAGCACCAGGTATAGTCACAGCCCGTTATGCAGAACCTGGCTCTACTGTAGTTGCAGGGCAAACCGTATTGGAAATTGTAGACCCGAAGTCTATTTGGTTGAATACACGCTTCGATCAATCTAGTGCGATTGGCTTAGCCTCAGGTTTACCTGCACAAATTCATTTACGTTCGCGTCAAAGTAACACGCTTTCAGGTCAAGTCTTATGGGTAGAGCCTCGTGCAGATGTTATTACCGAAGAAATCTTAGCCAAAGTAGTCTTTAGTCAACAACCTAACCCTCTACCCCCTTTAGGTGAATTAGCAGAAGTGACAATTAAACTAGCACCACTGTCTCGCAGCCTTGCTATTCCAAATGCTGCTATTCACCGCATCAATAACCAAGTCGGTGTCTGGAAAGTGACAGATCAAAAACTACAATTTATTGAAATTAAACTAGGTCGCTCTAATTTAGAGGGTGATGTTCAAGTACTCGATGGTCTATCAGAAAATGATCAAATCGTTTTATATAGTGAAAAACCACTTAATGCGAAAAACCGTTTGCGTATTGTAAAAAATCTTGCAGGAACATCTGAATGATTAGCTTAGCCGGTCGGGATATATTCCATTCATGGGGTAAGTTTGTTTTTACTGGTTTTGGACTTGGCTTGTTGATCGGCGTGACTCTAATTATGGCGGGTGTCTACCGTGGTATGGTGGATGATGCCAAGGCTTTATTAAATAATAGCGGTGCAGATTTATGGGTAGTACAACAAGATACGCTTGGTCCATATGCTGAACCTTCTAGTGTGCGTGATGATTTATATCGTAGTGTCATGACTACACCTGAAGTAGAACATGCCTCAAATATTACTTATCTGACCACACAAGTTCATTATAAAGATAAAGATATCCGTGCGATGGTGGTTGGAATCCATACAGGTGAACATGCCTGGAATAATTTAGGCTGGCCACCTTACCTTTTAGCGGGACGTCAATTGACTCGAGGGCACTATGAAGCTGTTGTAGACATCACTTCAGGACTTAAATTAGGTGATCGCATCAAAATCCGTCGTAATTATTTTACTGTAGTAGGATTGACTCGACGAATGGTGTCATCAGGTGGTGACCCGATGATTTTTATTCCGATTAAAGATGCACAACAAGCCCAATTTCAAAAAGATAATGCGGCAATTTTACAAGACCGCCGACGTACCGCACAAAATCCAATTTACAATCGGCCTGCTTATCCAGATTTATTAGACAGTGTTCTGAGTGCTCAAACCAGCAATCGTTATGTAAATGCAATTTTAGTCCGTCTTAAAACTGGTACTTCCGCAGAAGATACTGCTGAACACATCCAACGTTGGCAGCAACTGACTGTCTACACGCGTCTTCAAATGGAACATATTTTAATTAGCAAGATGATTGCAACGTCAGCAAGGCAGATTGCGATGTTTTTAGTAATTTTGGCTTTGGTGAGCGCGGCAATTGTGGCATTTATTATTTATACCCTAACCATGGATAAAATTCGAGAAATTGCAGTTCTGAAACTAATTGGAACACGCAACCGAACGATTGCCTGGATGATCTTACAGCAAGCGCTCGCACTTGGTCTAATTGGATTTACTATAGGTAAAATCACTTCAACCTTTGCTGCGCCATATTTTCCAAAGTATGTATTATTGATTCCTCAGGATTCTATTCTTGGATTTATTGCTGTGATGTTGATTTGTATGTTGGCAAGTCTAGTAGCTATTCGTATGGCATTACGTATTGATCCAGCCGAAGCAATTGGAGGATAACACATGACCCACGGAATTTTAATTGAGGGTTTAAAAAAACGTTTTGGGCAAGGTGATAATGCTTTTTATGCATTAAAAGATGTCAATATGTGGGTGGATCCAGGAGAAGTTGTTGGACTGATTGGTCCGTCAGGTTCAGGTAAAAGTACCTTATTAAAATGTTTAGGCGCTGTGATTGATCCCACTGAAGGACGTATGACTTTAGGGAGTGAAGTGATTTTTGATCAACACTGGTTGGTAAAAGATTTAAGTGCATTGCGACGTGACAAAATTGGTTTTATGTTCCAAACACCTTATTTGATTCCTTTTTTGAATGTTTTAGATAATGTTGCGCTATTACCTATGCTTGCAGGTGTTCCTAATAACATAGCACGTGCAAGTGCTTTAGAAATTTTAACGGCTTTAGATGTTCAGCATCGTATTCATGCCATGCCTGGGCAATTATCGGGTGGTGAACAACAACGTGTAGCTATTGCACGCGGCTTGATTAATAAGCCACCTGTCATTTTGGCAGATGAGCCAACGGCACCTTTAGACAGCGTTCGTGCCATGACTGTAATTCGTTTGTTGCACGAAATGGCGGAAAAATTTCAAACAGCAATTATTGTTGTTACACATGACGATAAAATTATTCCGACTTTCCAGCGACTATATCATATTCGTGAGGGAATAACGTATGAAGAAAAAGGAGAGGGTCGTAGTTTCTAAAAGCGTAGAAATTTAAAGTATTTTATCTAGTTGATAGATTTAGATTAATAGCTTAATTATTTTCAATAAGCTGAATAAATTTTCTTTTTATTGCGTTGTTTTAAGTGGTATTCATCTGCTTTGGATAAACGAATAGTTTTCATATTTTTACGATGATATGTAATTAAACCAAATGTCTTGATTCCTCAAATTTGATTTTTAATTCTTGACTGATATATCCATGAACAGCATAGAGTTTTGTTTTTAAGCCTTCTACCAAATGCTCAATCATTTTAATGTCTGCTGTATGTTCATTAGATAAAGCTGTACTGACAATCTTGCCTGACTGACTCATGATTAAATGTAGCTTACAGCCAAAGAACCAGTCCATTGAGCTTTTACCACTTGTTGCAATGGTAGATATTTATACCGTTGAATACGCTGATTTTTGCCTACAGGCAGCGTAGTCGATTGATCCATAAATAAAATTGCTCTGATATAGTCAAACTACTTTATTATTCATACAGGATTCGAAAAAAACTCGAAATAACTCATCGACTGAGTCGATCAACCATTCTTTACGCTTATGTTTAACCCATGCCCACATCTGTTCTATAGGATTTAAATCAGGGCTGTATGCAGGAAGCCAAAGAATTTTATGCCCTTGTTGTTCCAATAATTCCTGAATATCTGCTCTTTTATGAAATGCTGCATTATCCATAACCACTACACTATTTTCAGGTAATGCTGGTATCAGGAATTGCTCAATCCAAAAATGAAAAACATCTGAATTGATTTTGCAATCAAATAAACCGACTGAAAATAAATCCCCTTTATGGATTGCTCCAATGGCATTGGTCTGATTCTTTAATTGCCAATTATATTGCCCTAAACAGGGTACTCCTTTTCGTGAATAGCCATGAGGTCTATAATCATGTGACTTAAAACCACTTTCATCCAGATAAATAATCGGGTGGTTTTTTTCTAATTCTTTCACTTGCTGAATAAATTTATCCCTAAGCCTTGTATCTGCTTTAGGATGGCTTAACGTCTTTGATGTGTGCTGAAAAAACAGGAGGTTTTAACTTGGTAAACTAAACACACTCATCAGGAGTTTACCATGAGCAAGAAACACAAGACTTACACCACAGAATTTAAAGCTGAAGCCATCAAATTAATTG
>JBPOIP010000002.1:0-2882 GCA_052034395.1 Pseudomonadota bacterium | reverse complement strand
ATATTTTGTCAATATTGTTTGACGTAATTCAATAATATACATACAAAATTAGTAATAAACTCTATTTTGTTAAAAAAGAAAATTATTTTATGATTCCGTTTAAACCTTATTTTATAAGGATATTTTGATGTTTAAAATCAACTCATTTTAAATTTTGACAAAAGTACTTGACAAAATTTAATCAGTAATATAGGATGCACTCATCGTTAGTAAAAACAACGAAGCGTGGCTGGCAAAAATTTATTTTATACGCACACCATCTAGTAGTTGCAATATAAACGATACTCAAAAACTAATTCTGATGTGTTTCGGCGGCGAACCAAAATAAGATTCGCTTCCGGATAGACATCAGAATATGCTCCTTACAAAAACAAAAAGCTGACTCTGTCGCAGCGTGTCGACAGAACTTCATGGAGTTACCCATGGTCTACTACGTAGACAGGCACGGCTTCGTGCACTCTTCGCGTGAAGAGTGCATTGCCGCCAACCGCGGTTAATCCCGTTGGTATGGTTGGGATAGCGCCCACCGGAGTATGGTTTCTTGGCAACAGAAACAACCCGGGAAGCGCACTACGTAAGTGGACGCAACCGGAGAACCAAACCGTTCTCCTTCTTATTCAGCCTCTGATTATATGATGAGGGGTTGAAAGGAGCAAGGGTTGCATACTAAAGCTCTTTTTAGCGTCTCCGTTTAGCCAACACTACGGAATACGGTGGTCCAAACGACCTAAACTTAAACATTGCCACCAAGGTGGTGATGCTTTAATGAAGACGAGAGACCAATGCAAAATGAATGGTTGAGTCTAAATCCTTCTCTTGGTGATACGGGAGATCGGTTAGTGTGGGGAGGGGGTCACCACGCTCCTTCCTACTGTCTGCAGATGTGTATCTGCACTGATGAGTCCGAAAGGACGAAACAGTCCACCAACAACTGGAGCAAAGAAAAAATGAAGAAATTCATTTTGCCCCTGATCGTTGTCAGCATGACCTTGACTGCTTGCGGGGTCAACACCTCCGAGCATCAAGAAGTTGTCGCTGAGCGTGACAAGCTTGTGGCGCGAGTTGCAAAACTCGAAAAGTCACTCAAAGAAGTGAGCGCCACCCTCGCAACCACAAAGCGTGACCTCGAGACCGAAATCAAGGTCAAGAAGCAGCACGCCGTGCGTGAAGAGCAGGCAAAGCAGCGACTGCTGCAAGCTGAGCGTGATCTCGCTACGGCGATGACGAAGTTGAAGAGCTGTCAACAGGTGAAGAAGAAGTAATTCTTTTCACCAGGAAGTAGCTCACAAAGATTGTAGCTAAGATGGAAGCAATTCCGCTAAAGCGTCAAACTTCTGTTTACTCAGAAGGAAATACAATCAATGCAGACATGACTATTCTGCTCTATCTACAAGTGTGTACTTGTACTGACGAGCTCAAAAGAGCGAAATAGCCTACGTAATTTGTGATATGTTCCGGTGACAAGTATCTGTCATCATATACACATCAGAAATGTGTTCTTTAAAAACCAACCAGGAGAGTTCAAATGTTTTTCAGTCGTGATTTTTCCGATCTGCGTTTTGCAATTTTTCTCGTCCTTGTAGGTGGAGTGATTCTTGGTATTACCGCCACGAAGCACTACTTTGGGATCGCAAGCCTTCAAGCTTGTGATATCTACTACGTAATGGGGGGACTGGCTCTCGCAGCTGGCGCAAAGAATATCTTTGCTATCGTTCGAGATGCCTACAACTTCGAGGAAGAGTATTTTGAAGAAGATTAACAAAACCTTTTGTCCCCGGCTTCCCAAAGAAGCCCGAGAAAAACTCGCAACTGGCGGTCGCCATCACGATAAAAAAAGTGATTACAAGCGCCGCCCGAAGCATATACATAACCAGAAAGAAGCATGAACAAACATCAAAAGCGTCGATGCGATAAGAGCAAGCTCACCAAGCGCGAGCATGCACGCACCGCAACCATCGTTGAGCAAGTTATCGGCACAGTGTCTTTGGACTCCTTGCCGGAAATAAAACTCGACGAGCCTCTCTCTTACTCAAAACTTCGTTGCATTGTGTGTGACGGGGGCCTACTTCCAGCATTTGAAGAACTCAATTCTGTGCAACCAACTCAAGGTGTCATGTGTCATACACACGGCAACTACGGTAGTACGGCATTTGATCCACTCGATGGAAGTTATCTTTTGTTTCTTGTCTGTGATGATTGTCTTGTCAGAAAAAAGAAATCGCTCTTTTTCTGCAAAGACGACATCTCAGATCCGGAGCAAGCGCTTTTCTTGTCGAAAGACTAGAAGAGCAATCGAGAAGCGTACGCTTCTCGACTTTATCAAGCTCATCATTAATCATGATGGTGGGTTTGTAGAGATTCTTTAACCATAACCACGAAAGGGTTCATCATGCGACTCATCGCATTTCTTCTCGTTCTTTTTTCCGTGACTCAAGCATACGCAACATCGTACGTACACATGAGTCGAGATCAAGCCATCAAGGCTGGGCTCGGTGCTCATGTAGCACGTCAAGATGCTCTTGAAAAAGAGCATGGTGCTCAAACTTGCTTCGTCCACAAAGATGAACAAGGGGAGACCGTTGCGATCATCAAAGGTTCCTCAAAGGGAGGATACTGTACTTATATCGAGCACAGTGAGTCCAAAGGAGGAGCCGTAACCACTGTTCGATTTCCGAACGGGATGACATTCACAACCTACAGCTGCTTCATTAAGCAGTAGGCAGATTGTGCACACAAACACTTCGACCGTAAAAGGCGAAGTGTTTTCTTTTTAAAGAAAACATAGCGAGTACATAAAAACACGAGCATCATGCTCGTGTTTTTTAATTTTCATTTACTTAGCTTCTTCGAGGAACCTAAGAACTTTGTCATTAGTGAGTGCT
>JBPOIP010000032.1:0-3079 GCA_052034395.1 Pseudomonadota bacterium | reverse complement strand
GTCCAGACGATTCCAAACGCGCCATTCAGGGAGTTGGCGCGGGATTGAAAACAAAAAGGCATTGCGTTCTTGACAACAACACTAACCAAAACTCAAGGGGGATCCACATGAACTACGACATCATTGGCGATATCCACGGTCACGTGAAGGCGCTCGAGGCCCTTCTGCACAGCATGGGATACCGCAACACCAATGGGTCTTGGCGCCATCCCGAACGACAAGCGATTTTTGTAGGGGATTTCATCGATCGCGGCCCGAATCAACTTGCAGTTGTTGACTTGGCAAGGTGCATGGTGGAAGAAGGTTGTGCACAGGCAATCATGGGCAATCACGAATTCAACGCCATCGCTTGGTTTCTACCGAATCCGCATAAGCCTGGCGAGCACTTGCGGCAACATCACTCGCCAAAGTATGGTGATAAAAACTACGTTCAACACAAGGCGTTTCTAGATGAGGTCGAAGGAACGCCGCAGCACAAAGAGATCATCAACTGGTTTCTGACGCTACCACTGTGGCTTGAACTCGATGGCATTCGGGTGGTACATGCTTGCTGGCACCAGCGCTTCATGGACTTTCATGCGCAAATTGCCAACGGCAACCGTTTAACAGCGGGCCTGATGGTGCAGGCATGCCAGGAACCCGAAGATGAGGCTGAAAAGGACACAGCAACGCCATCGGTATTCAAGGCCATCGAGGCCATAACGAAAGGCATCGAAATCCCATTGCCCGCGGCTCGTACCTTTGTGGACAAGGATGGCCATCGGCGTAGTCGAGTTCGGACCCGTTGGTGGGACACCAATGCGGTGTCATATAGACAGGCAGCCCTGCTGGAAGGCCAGGAACGCGAGGAACTACCAAACGATCCGATTCCAGAACATGTTCGCATCGGCCATGATGGTGGCCAGCCCACATTCATTGGGCACTACTGGGCAAGAGGAGTGCCCACAGTGCTATCGAACAAGGTGGCCTGCGTGGACTACAGCATTGGAAAGGGCGGAAAACTTGTGGCTTATCGTTGGGACGGCGAACAGGATCTGAAACAGGAAAAGTTTCATTGGGTGGGGCAATAAATTCTATGCGGTGTCCTAGCGAACCCCGGCAGCAAATTCTCTCTGGAAGCGGCGCGCTCGGCGGAAGTTCCGATAACCTCGCAGTTCGCACCAGCCTGTCGCATCCCCTGCGAATCGACGAATTGAGGATTCACGGTGTTGCAGGCTTGATTGGCATCACGTTCTGCCCAGGCAAGTGCGGCGAGAGCTTTGACGGCTTCAAGTGGGAACGGGATCTTGAAAAGGACCTGAACGTGATTGCAGACTGGCGTGCGGACGCAGTCTTGACCCTAATTGAGGACCATGAATTCGAAATGCTGGGTGTTCACCTGTTGGGAGAACAGGTCCGTGCACGTGGTATCGATTGGCATCACTTGCCAATCAAAGATGTGACGCCACCCGATGCCCGGTTCGAAGAGGGGTGGAAGAAAAGCGGCCCCGAGCTGCGCAGCATTCTTCGACGGGGCGGCAGAGTATTGGTGCATTGTCGAGGTGGACTCGGACGCGCCGGTACCGTGGCCGCACGCTTGCTGATTGAGTTTGATATTGAGCCAAAGAATGCGGTCGAGTTGGTACGCCGTGCACGAGCCGGCGCCATTGAGACCCACGAACAAATGCAATATGTACTCAACTTGCGAAGGTCACAAAATCGATAAAGGGGAGATCTTCATTGAACTGGTTTGAAAAACTGACTGGATTTCGCGAAGCGGAGTACAGCGACACGCGAAGCAAGCTTCATGTCAAGGGCAAGCAACTGCATTCGCTGGTGAACGGCAAAAGCTATGAAATCGGAACACTCGAACTGGTGTCCCTTCAGACATTGCGCGATAGGGTGTCGACAGGCAACGCACTGCAGGGGCGACTGAAAGTGAGCTTGGTGTGCGGGGATGTGCGCGCAATGCACCAACGCCCTGAGAATTCTGGCGCACTGTTTCAGGTGGCGTCGCAATTCAATTTGCTGGAGATGGTTTCTCCATCGGTAACACCAGAGCAGGGGGTCGGGCGATACGAAGGGGATCCCACACAAGGCCCTGCCTGTGCAATAGCGGCCGGTGCCGCAACCATTTACCGAAACTACTTCGCAAGTGTGAGTGGTCAGGAGGGACAGACCAAAGACAGGCAACTCAATGCACTGGCGGATATGGGGAATGTTCTTGGCGACGCCTTGGCACAATCGGTCGAAACCCTCTGGAGCATGAAAAATGGATATGCCATATGCAGTCCCTCCGGACTGCAAGCCATCTCCAGGTACCTGGGATCGCTGAGCAAGGAAAAGATCCAACTGCTGTCTGGCAAGTTGCGCATTGGAGTGCACAGTGATGTCGAAGTCACAGATTCCAGTGCGCCGCAACCGCAGCTAGTGTCACAGGCTTTTTGCTCAGCACTACCTGTTGCGTACAGTTCAATCCCGGCGCTGCATTGGAAACCGTTCGCTTCGTTGGTTTTACAGTCTGCCTATGAAGCCACCATGTGGGCGGCTGTATTGAATGCACAACGAGGGGCATCAAACGTGGTTTTTCTCACGCGCCTCGGCGGTGGTGCTTTCGGGAACGATGAAGAATGGATTCACCTTGCCATCCGGAATGCGCTCCAAATGGTGAGTGGTATCGGCCTTGATGTAAGACTGGTGAGTTACGGTCCACCCAACGAGGCGATGCTGCAGATGGTGAAGGATTTTGAATGATCGTCCTTTGGGATGGATTGACTCAGCGGAAATCCGCTGGCGATTTCCCGCGTGCGGGAACCATGGACGACCAAATGAAATGCGCACATGGACTGATTTCTACGCATCGGACCACTGTTGCGCACGATTGAATTCGGCCGCAACTCTACTTTCACACACACATAGCGATGCAAACAATTCATGATGCAACTGCAGCTCTTGAAGCTGCTTGGCCTGAAATCGTTACGCAGAGCAGAGAAGTACTTGGCTCAGAACTGTTCTATCAAGCGCTTGTCTATCACTGCTTACGCTCACATGGGAAAGTGCCTATTGGCCAGTTGGGAATGAACGTGAAGATGCGAATTTC
>JBPOIP010000090.1:0-96064 GCA_052034395.1 Pseudomonadota bacterium | reverse complement strand
CACCATAAAAAAGCGCCGTAAGCACAACCCATAGCGTTGCGACGGGTGCGTCGGGCGCAGGCCTAGGTGATGAGCGGTGATGGACAAGGGGCGTGGTATTTACACCGTAGGCTGCATTGGGGTGAGTGAACCGGGTGCTGGCAGCGGGTCATCCGTCAGGCCGCTCTCACAACCCCGGTGAGTGGATGCTCCACTGCCTCGGGCGCTCCGTACCCACCGCCCCCCGGCGTATGGATCTCAAACACATCACCAGCCTGCATTTCTGCCTGACCGATATGGCCCAGCGCTACCACCGTGCCGTCGCTGCGCACTACGCGGTTGATGCCGGACTGCCCGCTCTGGCCACCCGCCATGCCGAAGGCTCCGTCTGTGCGGCCGTTGGACAGAATGCTGGCCGTCATGGGCTCCAGAAAGCGCACGCGACGCACACCACCGTCGCCACCCTGCCACCGCCCTGCCCCGCCGGACCCTTGGCGAATGGAATAGCTTTCCAGTCGCACCGGAAAGCGGAACTCAAATATTTCGGGGTCGGTCAGGCGCGAATTGGTCATGTGGGTCTGCACCACGCTGGTGCCGTTGAATCCACCCGCCACCTGCCCTGCGTTGTCGATGAGCGCACCGGCACCGCTGCCACCGCTGATGGTTTCGTAATACTGGTAGCGGGCATTGCCAAAGGTGAAGTTGTTCATCGTGCACTGGCTGGCCGCCATCACACCCAGTGCGCCATACAGCGCATTGGTGATGCAGCTCGACGTTTCCACATTGCCCGCAACCACGGACGCGGGGGGATTGGGGTTGAGCATGGAACCCGCCGGGATGATGACCTTGATGGGCTTGAGGCACCCCGCGTTGAGTGGAATGTCGTCATTCACCAGGGTGCGAAACACATACAGCACGGCCGCCATGCACACGGCGGTCGGCGCATTGAAATTGTTGGTCTGCTGCGGCGAGGTGCCCGTGAAATCGACCTCGGCACTGCGCGCCGTGGCATCCACCCGAATCGCCACCTGAATCTGCGCACCGTTGTCCAGCTTCAGCGTGAACTGCCCGTCTTTAAGGCGTGTGATGACGCGGCGCACCGACTCCTCGGCGTTGTCCTGCACATGGCCCATATAGGCCTGCACAACATCCAGCCCGAAGTGGTCAACCATCTTGCGCAGCTCCTGCACACCCTTCTCATTCGCAGCAATCTGGGCTTTGAGGTCGGCCATGTTCTGCTGCGGGTTGCGGCTGGGGTATTGCCCACTTTGCAGCAGCGCGATCATCTCGGCCTCACGCAGCACGCCCCGGTCCACCAGGAGCACATTGTTGATCTGAACGCCCTCCTCCTCAATGCGGGTGGAGAACGGCGGCATCGAGCCCGGTGTGGAGCCACCAATGTCAGCGTGGTGGCCCCGGCTGCCCACGTAGAACATTGCCCTGTCGCCCAAATACACCGGCGTGATGACCGTGATGTCGGGCAAATGCGTGCCCCCGTGGTACGGGTCGTTGAGCACATACACATTGCCTGGCTGCATGGTGTCGCGGTTCTCGCGGATCACCGTCTTGATGCTCTCGCCCATGGACCCCAGGTGCACCGGCATGTGCGGCGCATTGGCAATCAGATTGCCCTGCGCATCAAACAGCGCGCAGCTGAAGTCCAGCCGCTCCTTGATGTTGACCGAGTAGGCCGTGTTCTGCAGCTGCAGGCCCATCTGCTCGGCAATGTTCATGAACAGGTTGTTGAACACTTCCAGCAAAACCGGGTCCACGGTCGTACCCGCTGCAAATTTGATAGCACGCTTTTCAACGCGTACGAGGGTCAGATGGTCAAATTCCGTCAAACTTGCGGTCCAGCCCGGCTCCACGACGGTTGTGGCATTCTTCTCGGCAATGATGGCCGGTCCGGCAATCACGTCACCCGGGCGCAATACCTCGCGCACCACCAGTGCGGCCTGCGTCCAGTGGCCATCGCAGTACATGCGCACGGTTTCAGCCACCGCACCGCACAGATTCAGGTCACGGGGTACGTGCAGTTCGCGGCGCGGCTCTGCCGGTGCGTCGCCGGAAATAATGGCCTCCACCGACACCGCCTCCACGATCAGCCCCTTTCCCTGCATCAGGAAAGAAAACCGCTGCCGGTAGGCCGCTTCAAACCCCGCTTCGATGTGCGCAACAACATCCTGTGCGGTCTGTTCAGCCGGGTTGGGGTATGCAATCACCAGCGCCGCATCACTGCCCTCGTAACGCACATGCACGCGCAAGTGGGTTGTCACCACGCCCTGGTTGACCTGTTGGCGTGTCAGTTCGTCCCGGGCGATAGCGGCCAGGGCATCGAGTTGGCCGCTGATCTGCGCAATGGCCTGCGGCGCCAGTTTGACCTCCACCGCCTGCTCGCGAATCACCGTCTGGTCCGCCAGCCCCATGCCATAGGCCGACAGCACGCCCGCCAGCGGGTGCACCAGTACCCGCGTCATGCCCAGCGCATCGGCCACCAGGCAGGCATGCTGCCCACCGGCACCGCCAAAGCACTGCAGGGTGTAGCCCGTTACGTCGTAGCCTCGTGCCACCGAAATCTTCTTGATGGCATTGGCCATCTGTTGCACGGCGATGGCAATAAAACCCTCGGCCACGTCTTCGGGCGTGCGTCCGGTCTGTGCGGCCAAAGCCGCAAACTTTTCCTGCACCACGTCCGCGTCCAGTGCCTCGTTGGCCTGCGGTCCAAACACCTTGGGAAAGTGGCGCGGCTGCACCTTGCCCAGCATCACATTCGCATCCGTCACCGCCAGCGGGCCGCCCCGGCGGTAGCTGGCCGGGCCGGGGTTGGCGCCCGCACTCTGCGGCCCGACCCGAAAACGTGCGCCGTCAAACGCCAGGATAGAGCCGCCGCCCGCTGCCACGGTGTGGATGCTCATCATCGGTGCGCGCATGCGCACACCGGCCACCTGGGTCTCGAACTCGCGCTCAAATTCACCCGCGTAGTGCGACACATCGGTAGACGTGCCGCCCATGTCAAAGCCAATCACTCTTTCAATGCCTGCAATCTCCGCTGTGCGGGCCATGCCCACAATGCCACCCGCCGGGCCGCTCAAAATGGCGTCCTTGCCCTGGAAGGCGCGCGCGTCTGTCAGCCCGCCCGACGACTGCATGAAGTACAGCGGCACACCCGGCATCTCGCCCGCCACCTGCTCCACATAGCGGCGCAGGATGGGCGACAGGTAGGCGTCCACCACCGTCGTGTCTCCACGGCTCACAAACTTCATCATCGGACTGGTTTCATGCGAGGTGCTGACCTGGGTGAAGCCCACCTCGCGGGCGAGCCGGGCCGCCGCCTTTTCATGTTCCGTGTAGCGGTAGCCGTGCATGAACACAATAGAAACGCTGCGCAGCCCGCATGCATATTGCGCAAGCAGCTCCTGTTTTAATAGCGACTCATTCAGGGCCTCCAGCACATCGCCATGCGCACCCACACGCTCATACGCCTCCACCACGGCGCTGTACAGCAGCTCGGGAAGCATGATGTTGCGGTCAAAGATGCGGGGCCGGTTCTGGTAGGCAATGCGCAGCGCATCGCGAAAGCCGCGCGTGGTGACCAAGAGCGTGGGCTCGCCCTTGCGCTCCAGCAGCGCGTTGGTGGCCACGGTGGTGCCCATCTTCACACACTCCACCTGATCGGGGGTCACAGGTTGACCTTTCTTCAGACCTAGCAGATGGCGTATGCCGGCCACCGCCGCATCGCGGTACTGCTCGGGGTTCTCACTTAACAGCTTGTGGGTGACCAGGGTTCCGTCCGGGCGTTTGCCCACCACGTCGGTAAAGGTGCCGCCACGGTCAATCCAGAATTGCCAGAGTTTGCGGTCCAGGGTGTTGCTTGGTGTTTGCATGATGTTGCTTCTTTTAAAAATGCGTGACCCACAGGTCTAGTTGAAGTAATACGGTACGAAGATGTCGCTCGCGGCATGGCCTACAGAGCGCACCCATTCGCGGGAAAAGCGTTCTCCCATGCGTTTGAGATCGTTCTCCAGTTCGCCTGAGATACGCTCTACCTTGATGCCATTGGCCTGCAGCTCCTTGGTTGCAGACTGGGCCACCGCTTCGCTGGCCAACCAGCCCCGGCCTTCCGCCTCAGCCGCCGCCTTGAGTACCGCGGAGCGGGCATCAGGAGTCAGTGCATCAAATGCCTTGGCGTTGACAAAGACAATGTTTTTGGGATACCAGGCGTTAATTTCGTAGTAGTGCTTGATAGGGCCCCACACCTTGTTTTCCACACCCGTCACGGCAGACGTGATCATGGCGTCCATGCGACCCTCGTTCGCAGCCTTACCCACGTCAACCATGGCAACGTCCACCGATGTAGCGCCCAGCATCTCTGCCAGCCGTACCGTGGTCTGGTTGTAGGTGCGCATCTTCATGTTTTTGAAATCACCCAGCGTCTTGACCGGGCGCGTGGTGTACAGCCCCTGGGGAGGCCAGGGCACGGTGTACAAAATCTTCAGGCCGCGCTGCGCAAACTCGCGCTCCATGCCGGGGCGCTGCAACTCCCACAGCCGCTGCGCACGTTTGTAGGACCCCACCACAAAGGGGATGGAGTCCGCCCCGGCAATCGGTATGTCTTTGACCATGCTGGTCATGATGGTCTCGCCCGCCTGCACTTTGCCTTCCTCCACCGCCTGGCGGATATCTGCCAGCTTGAACAGGCTACCGTTGGGGGCCAGATCCATGGCCAATTGGCCCTTGGTCGCGGTCGCTATTTCGCGGGAAAACTGGGCGATGTTCTCGGTATGAAACGACTCGGCCCGGTAGCCGGTGGCCAGTTTCCAGGACGTTTGGGCGTGCGCTACCGTGGCCGCGCAAAGCGCAGCAATCAGAATCAGTTTCATAGGAGTCTCCGAAGAGGTTAAGGGGGAGGTGCCTGGCAACCCCAGGCGGGGTCGGAACGTCAACTCATGTTGCGGGGCATCCACAACACGATGTCAGGGACAAAGTAGGTCAGGAACACCATGACCACCATCACCATGAAGAAGGGGAACGCCACCTTGGCCAGATACGTCAATTGCTTCTTGGTTAGCCCCTGCAACACAAAGAGGTTGAAGCCCACCGGCGGCGTGATCTGCGCCATTTCCACCACTAGCACGATGAAGATGCCGAACCAGATCAGGTCAAACCCGGCCTTCTGTACCGTGGGCAACAACACCGCCATGGTCAGCACCACCATGGAGATGCCATCCAGAAAACAGCCCAACACGATAAAGAAACCGATCAACAAAACAATCAACATCAGGGGCGACAAATTCAGGCCGCCAATGAATTCAGCCAGGTGCCGCGGCAGCCCGATAAAGCCCATGGCCAGTGTCAGAAAGGCAGCACCCGCCAGGATCAATCCAATCATGCAATACACGCGGCAGGCGGCCAACAGACCGGCCTTGAAGGTAGACCAGGACAGTGACCGCTCAATGGCGGACAACAGCAAAGAACCGCCCACACCCAGGGCCGCCGCTTCGGTGGCAGTGGCCACACCCGAATAAATGGAGCCCAGCACCAGTGCAATCAGCGACACCACAGGGATCAGGTTGCGGCCCTCGTAAATCTTCTGCACAAAGCTCAGGGAAGCATCGGCGGCTGGTATCTTGTCCTTGTTGAACAGCGACCACACGATGATGTAGCCACTGAACAGCGCTGCCAACACCAGGCCCGGAATCACACCGGCCATGAACAGCTTGGCGATCGACACATTGGCTGCCACGCCATACACAATCATGATGATGGAAGGCGGAATCAACAGGCCCAGCGTGCTGGCGCCCGCCAGGGTGCCGATGGCAATATCGTCAGGGTAGCCACGTTTTTTGAGCTCAGGCAGCGATATCTTGCCAATGGTGGCGCATGTGGCCGCACTGGACCCCGACACCGCCGCAAAAATGGTGCTGCCAATCACATTCACGTGCAGCAGACGACCGGGCAGCCAGCCCAACCAGGGCGCCAGGCCTTTGAACAGCCCTTCGGACAGCTTGCTGCGGAACAGGATCTCACCCATCCACAAAAACAGTGGCAAGGCGGTCAGGGTCCAGCTCGATGTTGACCCCCAGATGGTCAGCAGCATGGCGTCGCCCACCGGGCGCTGCGTGAACAGCTCCATGGCGATCACCGCAACCCCCAGCAGCGACAGTCCAATCCACAGGCCGGAGCCCAACACAATAAAGAGCATCAGAATCAATGCCCCTGCAATCAAGATATCCATGGTGTTCTCGCTAGGTGTTGGTTAGGGGTTATTCGGCACGGGCGGATTCGCCGTCAACTTCTTCAAAAAAGGTGCGACCCTGGATGCGGCTGATCAAGGCATCGATAAACGCCACCGCAAAGCCAATACATCCCAGCAGCATGAACACTTGGGGAATCCAAAGTGGGGTGACATCGGCACCGGCAGATACGTCGTGGTAAACGTAGGACTGCCACACCATGCGCCCGGCATACCAGGCAAAGAAAACAGTCAGAGCCGAAGCCGCACCCAGGCACCAGTACTCCAATATGTTGAGCACACGGGGGGGCAGCTTTTGCAGCACCATATTGACGCGGATGTGGTCACCGTGGCGCAGTGCCGCTGGCAGCGCCAGAAACAGGGTCGCGGCAATGGCGTAGCCGGCATAGGCGTCAAGGCCGGGTATGTCCCAGAGAAATTGACGGGCGGCAACACCCAAGATGATGATGCCAAACGTAGCAACCATGGCCACGCCCGACAGGGCCAGCAGCAACTTGTAGAAATTTTTGACGAGCGTGTTCATGGCGTACTCCTGAAGGGCAACTCAAGTTTGGTTTAAGGGGGTTGCAAGCCTGCGCAGCAGGCTGCTTGGCAGGTACCGGGAAAGAGCGTCAACCTTGGCCCGGTACGTGTGTTGTGTGTGACTTAGCGCTTTTTGTACGCTTCGATGATCGCGATGCCATCGGGGCCGGCTGCGGCCATCCATTCTTTCACCATGGTGTCACCAATGGCGCCCAAGCCGTCCCGCACTTCGTCAGTAGCCAGGCCCGTAGTCATGCCGTTTTTGCCCAGTTCTTTCACATACGCAACGTCCTTCGCTTTGCTGGCCTCCCAACCACGCACTTCAGCGGCTTTGCCAGCAGCTATCACGGCATCTTGGGTGGCCTTGTCCAAGGCATCAAAGGCCTTCTTGTTCACCACCGTCGCATTGCGTGGCAGCCATGCATTGACGATGTAGAAAAACTTGGTTTGTTCGTACAGCTTGCTGTCAATGCCGCTCGCGCTGGAAGTCAAGAAATTGTCAACCGCACCCGTAGCCAGCGCCTGGCCCAGTTCAGCCAACTGAATGGTCACGGGCTGCGCCTTGACCAGCTGCGCGATTTTGGTCGTAGCAGGGTTGTAGGCACGCATTTTTTTGCCAGCAAAGTCAGACATTTTGGTGATGGGCTTGACCGAGTACAAAGACTGGCCGGGCCATGGTACTGAGAACAAGAGTTTCATACCCTGGCTTTCCAGCAGTTTTTCGGTGGCTGGCTTGGCAGCGACATACAGCCTTTGGGCAGAACCATAACTTGTAGCCAGGAACGGGATGGAGTCCACGCCAAACAGGGGGTTCTCATTGGAATAGGCAGACAGAATGAACTCACCGGCCTGGGTCTGGCCGCTTTGCACAGCACGTTTGATTTCAGGCATCTTGTAGAGCGAAGCGCCTGCATGAACCGTGATCTTGAGTTTGCCACCCGTGGCCTTGGCCACCTCGTCGGCGAACTGCTGCACATTTTCGGTCTGGAAGGTGTTGGTGGCATAACCGGTGGGCAAATCCCACTTGGTCTGTGCGAAGGCCAGCGGGGCGGCTAGGGTGGCGGTGCAGCTCAGAATCAGGGCGAGTTTTTTCATGTCAGTCCTTGGTGGGTGGGTGGAGAGTGGGCAGGGAAAAAGGGTCGTTCAAAAAGAAGCGAGTTGTTGGTTCAGCAGGTCGGTGATCAGCATGGCCCCTGGTGCGTGGGTAATGCAGAACGCGGGGCGGGCCTGGACCAGTGCGGCTTGGGGCGTGACGCCGCAGGCCCAGAACACCGGAATTTCGTCGGCCATCACCTCGACGGCGTCACCGTAGTCGGGCGCGTCCAGGCGCGTGATGCCAATCAAGGTTGGGTCGCCCAGGTGCACCGGCGCACCATGCACATTGGGAAAACGCGAGGTCACCTGCACCGCACGGATGGCTGCGGCGGCTTTCATGGGGCGCATGGAGACCACCATGGGCCCGTTGAAAATTCCGGCCGGCGCAGTCTGGATATTGCTGCGGTACATGGCAACGTTTTTACCCTGGTCGATGTGGCGCAGAGGCAGACCTGCTTCCAGCAGAGCCTGCTCAAACGAGAAAGAACAACCCAGCACAAAGGTCACCAGATCGTCGCGCCAGAGCGCGGAAATGTCGGAGGGCTCATCCACAACTTCACCATTGCTCCATACGCGGTAACGGGGTACGTCCGTGCAGATATCAATGTCACCACCCAATGTGGGTAGCTTGGACTGCCCAGGCTCGGACACGGCCAACAGGGGGCAAGGCTTGGGGTTGCGCTGGCAGTAGCGCAGGAAATCAGTGGCCAGGCTTTCGGGGAGTATGACTACATTGCCCTGCACATGGTCGCTGGCCAGGCCGCTGGTATGCGAATGCCAGGTGCCCTGGCGGATCAGCTTGCGCACATGCTGCGCGCTGCCGGCGTTTTCAGAGCCGATGACCGATGCGATGGATTGCGATGCAAGACTCACTTGAATTCCCCGGTTCACATGTCAATTCGATGACGATGGGCGAATTGTGTGAGGCAGTATGGCGTTCGGCAAATTCAAAATTTTTCGCTACTGGCATCGATTTTTTTGATATACAGGGTTAACCCTTTATGGGGTTTTTGCCAGGTTTTTTTGGTGCACGGGATGCACCTTCGACGAACGCAAGGGCAGACTTGACGACGGTCTCTACGGTCTGCGAGGTCGGGTCGTTGCGGTAACTGGCGTGTATGGGCAGGGCCTGCAAGCGGGCATCACAACTCAGGAGTTTCAGACTGGCAAAGCCCGTCAGGCGCTGCACGGCGGCCTTGGGCAACATGGCCACGCCAAAGCCGCCCTGCACCAGTTGCAGCATGGCCGAAATAGACGAGATGGCGTGCACCCTTTTGGGCTCCAGCTGGTGCTGGCGAAACAGATCCAGCAGCGTCACATGGGGTTGCGAGCCCTTCTGGAAGGTCAACAGCTCCATCTCGGCCAACTCATCGAGCCGGTATTTTCTTTTGGTGTGCAGTGCGGGGTTGCCGACAAAGGCCATATCCATGGGCGGCAGCGCGCGGTTGCGCACCCCGTCGGCGGAGGCAGGCAACACGGCGAACACCAGGTCCAGCGTGCCGCGCCGGATATGGTCCATCAAAATGGGCGTGGTCTCCACCGTCAGTTCCAGCTCCAGGCCGGGCTGGTCCTGGCGCAGCTTCTCCAACCACGGGATCAGCCAGGAATGCAATACCGACTCAATGGCCCCGATGCGCAAGGACACCGCCAGCGGCGCGCCCGAGCCCATCTCGGCCTTGACCTCGCGCTGCAGCTCCAGCAGTTTCTGGGCATAGACCAGAAACCGGGCGCCTGCCGCGGTGAGCTTGAACTGCTTGTCGCGCCGGTCCAGCAACAGCACGCCCAGCTCGTCCTCCAGCGTAGCGATGCGGCTGGACATGGCGGACTGTGTCAGAAACAGTTTGTCGGCCGCGCGCGAAATGCTCTTGAGCGAGGCAACCCAGTAAAAGGCTTCAACGAAACGCAGATTCATGGCGGAATATGATCTTTGGGCCGTGGCCCGGACAGCGATGGGCTTGGCGTAGTATTTGCTCGTATCCTATCGACACTTTCAACCCTTCTCATTCTGGAGCCCCGATGAAAATCAAACATGCACTGACACTGGCACTACTGGTCGCAAGTTCCGCAGGCTTTGCCCAGACCAAGTGGGACCTGGCCGCCGCCTACCCGGCCACCAACTTCCACACTGAAAACCTGCAGCAGTTCGCCAACGATGTGGACAAGGCCAGCGGCGGCAAGCTCAAGATCACGGTGCATGCCAACGCCGCCTTGTTCAAAGCGCCCGAGATCAAGCGGGCCGTGCAAGGCGGGCAGGCCCAGGCCGGTGAAATCCTGCTGGTGAACTTCCAGAATGAATGGCAAATTTTTGGCACCGATGGCCTGCCCTTCCTGGCCGACAGCTACGACGAATCGGCCAAGCTGTACAAGGCACAAAAGCCCGCGCTGGAGAAGAAGCTGGGCGAACAGGGCATCAACCTGCTCTACGCCGTGGCCTGGCCACCCCAGGGCATTTACAGCAAGAAGCCGCTGGCCTCTGCTGCAGATCTCAAAGGTATTAAATGGCGCGCCTACAGCCCGGCCACCAGCCGCATTGCCGAACTGGTGGGCGCGCAGCCCGTCACCGTACAGGCCGCAGAACTGTCGCAAGCCTTTGCCACCGGTGTGGTCGAAGCCACGATGACATCCGGGGCCAGCGGCGTGGACAGCAAGCTGTACGAGAACCTGAAGTACTACTACGACATGCAGGCCTGGTTGCCCAAGAACGCGGTCATCGTCAACAAGGCCGCGTTTGACGCGCTGGACAAGTCCACGCAAGCCGTGGTGCTGAAGGCCGCCGCCGACGCCGAAGCCCGTGGCACGGCCGCCAGCAAGCGCGTCAACGTGGAATCCATCGAGAAGCTCAAGGCCAATGGCATGAGCATCGTCGTGCCCTCGGCCCAACTCAAGGCGGATATGAAGAAGGTCGGCGACACCATGGTCAAGGAATGGCTGGATAAGTCCGGGCCAGAGGGCAAGGCCGTGGTTGACGCCTTCAGCAAGCCCTAAGCACCGGATTCAGGAGCAGACATGCGCAAGGCACTCAATGCCCTGTACGACGGCGCGGCCGCACTGGCGGCGCTGTTTCTGCTGGGCCTGCTGGTCATGGTGTTGCTGTCCGTCTGCGGGCGGCAGTTCAACTTCTATGTGCCGGGCACCGATGCCTATGCCGGCTACCTGATGGCGGCCAGCGGCTTTCTGGCGCTGGCGCACACGCTCAAGCGCGGTGAGCACATCCGCGTGACGCTGGTCCTTTCGGCGCTGTCGGGTGGCTGGAAAAAGGGCCTGGAAGTGTGGTCACTGGCTTTTGCCTCGGCGCTAACCACCCTGTTTGCTTTTTACAGCTGCCGCCTGGCCTGGCAGTCGCACACATTCAACGATGTTTCCACTGGCAGTGATGCCACGCCCTTGTGGATTCCCCAGATCGGCATGGCGGTGGGCACCGTCATTCTGGCCATCGCGTTCATCGACGACCTGGTGCTTGAAATCCGGGGCCAGCGCGTGGTGCAAAGCAGCGACGAGCCCCTGCGCAACGAATAGGAACAGGCACCTCCCATGAATGATCTTGTCATTACCGGCGGTTTGCTGGTGGCCCTGTTCCTGATTCTGGGCAGCGGGGTCTGGGTGGGCCTCACCCTCACCGGCGTGGCCTGGATGGCGGTAACCCTGTTTTCCAGCCGCCCAGCGGGCGACGCCATGGCGGTCACCGTGTGGGGGTCGAGCAGCAGCTGGACGCTGACCGCCCTGCCCCTCTTTGTGTGGATGGGCGAAATCCTGTTTCGCACGCGGCTGAGTCAGGACATGTTCAAGGGGCTGGCGCCCTGGGTGCAGGGCCTGCCCGGGCGCCTGCTGCACACCAATGTGATTGGCTGCACCATCTTTGCCGCCGTGTCGGGTTCGAGCGCGGCCACCTGCGCCACCATCGGCAAGATGACCCTGCCCGAGCTGACTCGCCGGGGCTACCCCGACAACATGGTGGTGGGCACCCTGGCCGGTGCCGCAACACTGGGCCTGCTGATACCGCCGTCCATCATCATGATCGTGTACGGCGTGGCGGCCGAGGTGTCGATCTCCAAGCTGTTCATCGCCGGGGTCCTGCCCGGCATCATGCTGGCCACGCTTTTTTCGGGTTACATCGTATTCTGGGCGCTGCGCCACCCGGAGCAGGTTCCGCCGGCAGACGCCCGCATGAGCTTTCGCCAAAAGCTCGCAGAGTCGCGCAGCCTGATCCCCGTGGTGCTGCTGATCACCGCGGTGCTGGGCTCCATTTATTCCGGCATTGCCACGGCTACCGAGGCGGCGGCTGTGGGCGTGGTGGGCTCGCTGGTGCTCTCGGGTGTGCAGGGGTCGCTCAGCTGGGCCTCGTTTCGTGACGCCATCATGGGCGGCACGCGCCTGTATTGCATGATCGCGCTGATCCTGGCCGGTGCTGCGTTTCTGACCCTGGCCATGGGCTACATCGGGCTGCCGCGCCACCTGGCGGAGTGGATTGCCTCAATGGGTCTGAGCAAGTGGCAACTGATTGTGGCGCTGTCCGTCTTCTTCATCATCCTGGGCTGCTTTCTGGACGGCATCTCTATGGTGGTGCTGACGATGGGCGTGCTCATGCCCACCGTGAATGCCGCCGGCATAGACCCCATCTGGTTTGGCATCTTTGTCGTGCTGGTGGTGGAGATGGCGCAGATCACGCCGCCGGTGGGCTTCAACCTGTTTGTGCTGCAGGGCATGACGGGGCGCCAGCTCACCTGGATTGCCAGGGTCACCATGCCCATGTTCTGGCTGATGTGCGTGGCCGTTGCCTTGATTTATGTGTTTCCCGAAATCGTGACCTGGCTGCCGCAGAAGATGGCAAACTAGCCACCCATGTGGCCTGTTATTGCAATCTGTCTGGGCGCCAGCGCGGGAGCCCTGGCGCGCTGGGGCCTGGGTCTGTGGCTCAGCCCCGGTGGCGTCATTCCGTGGGGCACAGTCGCCGCCAACCTGATCGGCGGCTACCTGGTCGGCATCTCTGTGGCGGTGTTCCAGGCCATGCCGCAGCTCGACCCCGTGTGGCGTCTGGCGCTGGTCACCGGCTTTCTGGGCGCACTCACCACGTTTTCCAGTTTTAGCGCCGAAGTGGTTAACCTGCTGATGCACCAGCGCTATGCCCTGGCACTGGGAACGGCGGGCCTGCACCTGTTTGGCTCGCTGCTGCTGACCATTGCCGGCATCTGGAGTGCGCAGCAGTTGCTACATTTTCAGTAGCTACGTTCGTAATATCTATGCGGGCTGCAGCCATTTTTCATCTATAGATTCGCTCCAGACCGCCCCATGACCCTGTTGCGACGCCTGCTAACCACCCTGTTCAATGTCACCGCAGGGCCGCTCTTAGCCCTGGTTTTGATCTTTGAAGAATGGGGCTGGGAGCCGCTGCAACGGCTGGCAGCGCGGCTGGCACGCCTGCCGCTGTGGGCGCGCCTGGAGGCGCTGATCGTTCGCCTGCCGCCCTACGCCGCCCTGGCGGTGTTTTTTGTGCCCATGCTGCTGCTCCTGCCCATCAAACTGCTGGCCCTGTACTGGATCAGCCGCGGTCACGCGGTGCTGGGTCTCTTGGTGGTGCTGGCCGCCAAGCTGCTGGGCACGGCCGCCGTAGCGCGCCTGTTTGCGCTGACCCAGCCGGCCCTGATGCGCCTGGCGTGGTTCGCACGGCTATACAGCCAGTGGGTGCTGTGGAAGAACGCGCTGATTGCGCGCGTCAAGCAGTCGCCCATCTGGCTTGCCAGCGCTGCCCGCGTGCGCAGTCTGAAAATCTGGATCCGCCGTCAGCTGGACTGATGGTTTTCCTGTAAGGGTTTGTTCAGCAACACAGCCGGCAATAAACCTTAGACTCCGCAGCACGCACTATAAAAAAGAGGAACAAAGCTATGCTGACCGTGCTCGTTGTGATCTTTGTGATCGCCTATGCTGCCATTGCGCTGGAACACCCACTCAAGATCAACAAATCAGCCAGCGCGCTCATCGGCGCGGGCTTGCTGTGGACCATCTATGCCGTCGGGTCGGGCAAGCCCACCATGGTGGGCGCGGAGCTGGGCGAGTCGCTCATGGGCACGGCGCAAATCGTGTTCTTCCTGATTGGTGCCATGACCATTGTCGAGGTGGTGGACGCGCATGACGGGTTCTACGTCATTACGTCCCGCATCCGCACGGCCAAGCTGTCGTCGCTGATGTGGATGGTGGGCTTTGTCACTTTCTTTTTGAGCGCCATTCTGGACAACCTGACCACCACCATTGTCATGGTCTCGCTGATGAAGAAGCTGCTCGACAAGCACGAGGACCGCCTGTTCTTTGCCGGCATCATCATCATTGCCGCCAACGCCGGTGGCGCCTGGACACCCATTGGCGACGTGACCACCACCATGCTGTGGATTGGCGGCCAGATCACCTCGTGGAACATCATGAAATCGGTGTTTCTGGCGTCCATCGTCAGCCTGCTGGTACCGCTGGCGATCACGGCGCGCATGCTGCGCGGCAAATTGGTGGAGGCACCACCGCGCAATGCCGGTGGCATCACCTGCCACGCCAGCCACTTTGAAAAGGTGCTGATGTTTTACATGGGGCTGGGCATTCTCGTAGCCGTTCCGGTGTTCAAGGGCCTGACCGGTTTGCCCCCCTTCATGGGCATCCTGTTTGGGCTCGGCATCTTGTGGGCCGTGGGCGACCTGGTGCACCGGGACAAGACAGACGACGACAAGGAGCACCTGACACTGGTGCGTGCCCTGACCAAGATCGACATGGGTTCCATCGTGTTTTTCATCGGCATCCTGCTGGCCGTTGCCACCCTGGAGCACACGCATATTTTGAAGTCTTTGGCCCAATGGCTGGAGGCGACCATTGGCCGCCTGGACGTGATCGTATTGTTAATTGGACTGGTCAGCGCCATCGTCGACAACGTGCCGCTGGTGGCTGCGTCCATGGGCATGTACAACCGGGCGCAGTACCCCACCGACAGTTTTCTGTGGGAGTTCATGGCCTACTGCGCAGGCACCGGTGGCTCCATTCTGATCATTGGTTCGGCAGCCGGCGTGGCGGCCATGGGGCTGGAGAAGATCAACTTCATCTGGTACATGAAGAAGATCAGCCTGCTGGCGTTAGTGGGGTATTTTGCAGGTGCGATGGTCTACATACTGCAGTACAAGCTAACCCATTGACCTGTTTGGATGGTTTTTGGGGCCTGTCAGGGTGAGCCACAACATACCCAACAGGCCTGCCGATACTGATGCAACCAGAATGGCCATTTTGGAGGTATTGACGAAGTCCGGCTGGCTGGCGAAAGCCAGGTTGGTTATGAAGATGGACATGGTGAAGCCAATGCCCGCCAACAAGCCTACGCCAATCAGGTGACGCCAGGTCAGATCGACAGGCAACCGGCACATTCCGCTTGCAACCGCCACATAGCTCAGCAGGACTATGCCAACCGGCTTGCCAAGCACCAGCCCGGAGATGATGCCCAGGCTATTGGGGTTAAAGATTCCTTGCTGCCAATGGGAATCAAAAACGACCCCGGTGTTGGCCAGTGCAAACAGGGGCAGAATCACGAACGCCACCGGCTTGTGCAGCACATGTTCGAGGCGATGCGACGGTGATTCCTCCGGGAGCCCGGGCAGCAGACCACGCTGTTCCGTGTCCCTCGACCGAGGCTCAAAGGGAATGGCGAAGGCCAGCAAAACCCCGGAAATGGTTGCGTGCACCCCTGACTTCACCATCAAAAACCACATGATGGCGCCGCCCAACAGGTAAGGAGTCAGCGCGGTGATACGCAATACCCTGTTGAATATCGCAAGCACCCCCAGCACAGCCAAAGCGCCCAGTAGATGGACGAGTGAAAACTGGGTGGAGTAAAACACTGCGATTACGATGATCGCGCCCAGGTCGTCCATCACGGCAGTTGCAGTCATAAAGACTTTAAGCATCGGTGGCACCCGGCTGCCCAGCAGCGCAAGCGCACCAAGGGCAAAGGCAATGTCTGTCGCCATGGGAATGCCAGTGCCCGCCTGCGTGGGCGTGCCGGAATTCAAGGCAAAGTGCACACCTGCCGGAACGACGATGCCGCCGATGGCTGCCACAATGGGCAGCAGCGCATTTTTCAGGCTGGACAACTCACCTACATACAACTCACGTTCGAGCTCCAGGCCAATCAACAGAAAAAATACCGCCATCAGGGCATCGTTCACCCAATGCTCCAGGCTCAGACCAAATACCTTCTGACGCCAGAAATCCGTGTAGCCTGTCCCCCATGCGGAATTGGCAATCAGCAGGCACAGCACCGTGCACGCCAAAAGCACCAGCGCACTGGACTTTTCAGATTCGAAAAAATCGGCGAATGTTTTGGACAACATGCTCAATTTCCCTCCATTCAAGCAGCCTCAATCTTGGTGGCTGTTTATGCCGCAAAAAAACCGGCTTAAAGTTCTGATGCATCCTTTACTTCCCGGGTCTTGTAAATAATCCTCGTTGAACACGCAACTTCACTCGCAGAAAAGTGCAGCGATACGTCCACCGCATGCGTGTTGAACGCAATGGATTGCATGGACTGGCCACCGTCTGCAGATGTGCCAACAACCTGACTCTCTCCGTACGTTTTGGCCAGCTCCGCCAATGCTGCATCAAACGGGAGCTTTTGCATGCACTGCTCTCTGGATGCAGTACTGAGAAGCTCGATTCGATTAACCACACCCACACCAATAAAGTAGGTCATTTTGTAGGGCTGTGTCGCAAATACGATGTCCGGTAGCTCCCACTTTCCGCGTGAATTGCGGGGCCCAATCACTGGCCTTGAAAGGCGCCTGAGTTCTGGAATGGTTGCCACCAGCGTTTGCTCAGAAACGCCGAGCATTGTCTCCGCACTGGAGCACGTTGCTCCGCATCGCTGTGCGCTCGCCGTGGTCGAGCAGGTGACTATTGAAACAATCACGCATTGAATCCAGTGACTCATGGGCTTCAGCACACCGGAGCAGCAGTTTGAAAATTCCGGTGCAACCGAATCTTGGTTCCGGAGAAATTGTTCACTCTGTCGAATCGTGTGGATATAACAAGTTCAGTTAAAGCTATGAATTCAAAATACATTTGAAGCAATATAATATTGACTGTCAGTCGCAACTCACACAATGCGATCGACAAACTTAGTGAGCAGACTTGGAGCCCTTCGGGGCTCCCTTTTTTTCAGTCGTTCGCCTCCCGTCGACGTCTGTCCCTAAGCTCCAGACGCCTTTGCTTGGCGCGCGAGGATACGGTGGCTCGGCGTCTGGAACCGCCACTTGAACCTTCACGACAGACCAGAACTGGAACCGTTGCGCGGGAAATCAACCCTGGGACAATACTTCCATTCAGAATGCGCAGCACAGCGTTTGTTTCTTCAGTACCAACAACAATCAAGTCGCAGTGTCTTTTCTTTGCGACCTCGGCGACGCATTGCGCACCATCTGCGCCAGATGCCACTACGCCGAAGCTCAGAATATCCGCCTGTTCAGCCAATTCGACAGCAGCGTCAAGGATGTTTTTTGCATGAACAATCGCTTCATTTTGCAAATCGTCATTGGCCTGTTCTGCCATGGGAAGAAATTCGAAGCCCATCACTGCGGGAGATGGCAAAACGTAGCAGAAATGAATATCCGCGCGAAGTGCATGCGCCATTTCTATCGACTGTCGAATTGCAGATTCGGTGACAACGCGGTCATCGACCACTACCAGCATTTTTTTGTACATTTCGGGTGCTCCTCGATTCACAAACACGGGCAGCAAAGTGTTCAGGCATGCGCCCTACTTTGGCTCTCCTGGCCCGGGTCGACAGACTTCTTGATCCGCAATAACTGCAGTTCAGCAAGAGATGGGTACAAGGGTGCGCTGATCAGCCTGGAAACTCCACTGGACACCATCGCACTGGCCATCAGGCTCAACACAAGCGCATGACCATCCACCATCTCCATGACAATGATGAATGCGGTAAGTGGCGCCTGAGTGACCGCAGCAAGAAAACCGGCCATACCCAAGGCGATCAATGTTGGAGCGTTGGCGTAGGAAGTGAGTTGTGCAATGTCATTGCCCAGTGCACCACCTATCGCCAGTGATGGCGCGAAGACACCCGCCGGAACCCCCGCCCAGGTCGAAAGCCATGTTGCAACAAGTTTCAACAGTACATAGAGTGATGACGTGTCGTTGGTGTTTTCAAGCATGGCCCGGTTGTGCGCATAACCACTCCCATAGGTTTCACCGCTACTGACGACCCCCAGTATTGCGATGACCAATCCACAACACGCAGCAAATGCGATGGGAGAGCTTTTCCGGGACTTACTGAACCAGTCCGGCGAAGTGCCTGACAATGACACGATCAGCAGCCGTGAAAATAGTCCGCCTGCGAGTCCACAACACATAGCCACCAAAATTGCCGGAAAGATCAGCGCCGAGCCAAACCCTTCCACGCGAATGATGCCAAAGTAGCTTGCGTTGCCATAGACAGACACGCCCATAAGGCCTGCCACCACAATCGCAACAAGTACCAGGCTGTTGCTACGTTGATCGGATTTTTTTGAAAGTTCCTCGATGGCAAACATCACACCACCGAGCGGTGTGTTAAATGCGGCAGCTATTCCGGCCGCGCCACCCGCGATGAGCAGACTGTGGTCCGAGATGTGTGCTCTCTTTGGCATCCACCGCCTGGCGTGGTGCATCACTCCGGCGGCGATTTGGACAGATGGCCCCTCGCGGCCGATGGATAGACCCGCCAGCAGGCCCCACGTCGTCAACAGTATTTTGGCGACAGTAAGTTTTACCGACACGTACAACTGACGAACACCACCATTGGCTTGCGGCTCCAATGCCGCAATCACCTGGGGAATTCCAGAGCCTGCAGCACCCGGTGCAAAGCGCAACGTCAACCACACAATGGCCGCAGTCGAGACAGGCATCCAAAGCAGTGGCCCCCACCAATAGGCCTTCTGAAATGAAAAGAACTGCGCCAGCGCGTTGTCTGCCAGCCAGGTAAACGCCACGACCGTCATACCCGCTAGCGCAGCAAAGGCGATGACTACACCGCGTCCGGTCCACATATGCCCATCAGAGAGTTCCTTTTTGAAAGCAGTTGGGATATGGGGGTGGGCACGCATTTTTTTCAGGCTAGGTACAGCGATTGTGATGATCTGATTTCAATCATACATTTAAACAAATGTATCTGCTACATTTCAGCAAATGTAATTTGCGATTTCCGAAGTACAACCTGAAGGAGACACCACAATGATCAGAATTGGACTTATTGGGTATGGCAAAGCTGGCCGCGCGGTTGCCCAAGTTTTGCAAGGGGACCCGCGTTTTGAGTTGTGCTGGGTTGCGCGTCGCACAGCCTGCCTAAATGAGCAATCGCTTGAACAGAGTGAAATTCCACTCATCGGGCTAGAAGGAATCGATTTCTCACATTGGCTTGACACCCACCCTGTTGATGCACTTGTTGATTTCTCAGTACCTGAGTCATTGATGGAATATGGCGAACAACTCATGACCAGACGCATGATGCTGGTCAGCGCTATTTCGGACTACACAGAGTCTCAGCTTGACTTCGCCCGTAGCCTTGGCAAGTTCACCCGGATTCTGTGCTCCCCCAACATCACGTTGGGGATCAATTTCTTGATCATGGCTGCCAAACTGCTCAGGAATATTGCACCGTTCGCCGACGTTGAAATACTGGAGCAACATTTCAAAGAGAAGCCAGAGGTGTCAGGGACTGCAAAGAAAATTGCTGAAAGCCTGGAACTGGGGGCGGACAAAATTACATCATTGCGACTTGGCGGAATTATTGGGCACCACGAAGTGATTTTTGGATTTCCCTATCAGACAGTACGACTCACACACGACTCGATCAAGCGCGAGGCGTTCGGTACGGGAGCTGCCTTTGCGTTGGGTGAGCTAGCACTTTGCAACAACGGCTTTTTTACATTTGAAGACTTGTTGATGAAAAAACTACGGGAGCAGTTGGCTATGCACTGAGTAATCTGAATTGGCACGATCCGCAGGCAATTGAAACCTATCATCAGGGGGTAAACGCCAAACGATTGAAAAGCCATGAAATCCGCCTCTGCATTGCCAGCTGAATCTGTAACACCAGCAAAAGTATTGAGAAGATTCCGGGTGGTATTTAACGCGATTCGTACCCACTTTCGGCAAATGGAGAAACAAGTGGGCCTGGGTGGCGCTCAGGTGTGGGCGCTGAGCCTGATCAAGGCGAATCCAGGCATTGGCATGGGCGAGGTTGCCGCGCAAATGGACATACACCAATCCACTGCCAGCAATTTAATCAAAGGGCTACTGCGCAAAGAACTGATCAGCTTGAACAAGGACCCGGAGGACCGGAGAAACGTACACCTCAAAATCTTGCCTGCTGGGTCAAGGTTGTTGAAAAAGGTGTCCGGCCCATTTGAAGGAGTTCTCCCGGTCGCTCTGAGTAATTTGACTTCCGAAACGCTACAGCGACTGGACAGAGACCTGGGTCAATTGATCGGACTGCTAAACGCTGACGAGACAGCAGAGGAAACGCCTTTGGCAGAACTTTGACCCCCCGGCAAAGGTGAAATGCGTGATTCGCCATGCGGAGTAACTGCGCACAAGAACTTGCAGCGCGGTCATTTTTTTCATGTTCGTTATTGACTTCTTCTGGTACGCACATGAAATCATCGGATGGCCTTGATGGGGTGCTTTCGTGGAGCCATTCATGACATGGTTTGGTAGCATTTTTTGATTTTTATCCGCCTCATGATCCCGCGAAAGTACGGGTTTACCCGACGCAGAAACGACGACAACCGTCAGCATTTATAAAGCCATTTGTCGCAAACCACTATAGACTTTGCGCCTGACCCGAAGCGTTCTCTTCGGGCCCCGGCTATCCACCCATCGCGGAGACAAAATGAACGCCTTATTGAAATTTTCCAAAGCGGTCGACTGGCTCAATGGCCAGCTTGGCAAGTATGTGATCTGGCTGATCCTGGCCTCCACCGTCATCAGTGCGGTGAACGCCATTGTGCGCAAGGCATTCAACGTGGGCTCCAACGCGTTCCTTGAAGTGCAGTGGTATCTGTTTGCCGCGTCATTCCTGATCGCGTCGGCCTACACGCTGCTCAACGGCGAGCACGTCAAAATTGACGTCATTTCCAGCAAGCTGTCCAAGCGCGCACAGATCTGGATCGACGTGGTGGGCTTCACCTTTTTCCTCACCCCGGTGTGCCTGGCCATTCTGTACTACAGCATTCCGTTTTTCCTCCAGGGCTACCGCACCGGTGAAATGTCATCCAACGCCGGCGGGCTGATCCGCTGGCCGGTGTACGCCATGATGCCGCTGGGTTTCGGACTGCTGCTGCTGCAAGGCTGGTCCGAGCTGATCAAGCGCATTGCGTTCCTGCAGGGCCTGATTGACGACCCCACCGTCAAGAAAGTCGAAAAGACTCCTGAAGAAGAACTGGCAGAAGCCATTCGCAAACTGGCCGAATCCAAGCCCAACGCCGTCTGACAGGAACACCCACCATGGAATTCATCACCAGCAATATGGCGCCCATCATGTTTGGAGGACTCATTGTCTTCCTGCTCATGGGCTTTCCCGTCACCTTCAGCCTGGGTGCCTGCGGCCTCTTTTTCGGTTTCCTGGGCGTACAACTGGGTATGTTGCCCGAAGCCCTGCTACAGGCCCTGCCGCTACGCCTGTTTGGCATCATGCAAAACGATACGCTGCTGGCCATTCCGTTCTTCACCCTCATGGGGCTGATTCTGGAGCGCAGCGGCATGGCCGAGGACCTGCTCGAAACCATTGGCCAGCTCTTTGGCCCGGTGCGTGGCGGCCTGGCTTTTGCAGTGATTTTTGTGGGCGCTCTGCTCGCAGCCACCACCGGTGTGGTGGCCGCATCGGTCATTTCCATGGGCCTGATCTCGCTGCCCATCATGCTGCGCTACGGCTATGACAGGCGCATTGCCTCCGGCGTGATTGCCGCCTCGGGCACGCTGGCACAGATCATTCCGCCGTCGCTCGTGCTGATTATTCTGGCCGACCAGATGGGGCGCAGTGTGGGGCAGATGTACAAGGGCGCGTTTGTGCCCGGTTTCATGCTGACGGCCATGTATGTGGGCTATGTGGTTTTGATTGCCATATTCAAACCGGCCTGGGCTCCCGCACTGCCGCCCGAGGCACGCACCATTCGTGAGGACGACGGCAAGAGCGGCCTGATGTCGCTGTTGATCCTGACCATCATTTCCACCGGCGTTGCGGTGTACTTTGGCGAGCACTATGCCGACGTCTACACCTGGTTCAAGGGCGAAAAGGTGGAGAGCGTTGCCACCGATGAAACCATTGTGGTGTCCATGTGCGCAGGCGTCATGCTGGCCTTCGTCATCGCTTCCATCAACAAGATCACCCGCATGGGGCTGCTCTCCCGCATGGCCGAGCGCGTGACCTTTGTGCTGATTCCGCCTTTGCTGCTGATCTTCCTGGTGCTGGGTACGATCTTTTTGGGCATTGCCACACCGACCGAAGGCGGAGCCATGGGCGCACTGGGTGCCTTCATCATGGCCATGGCGCGCGGCCGCCTGAGCATGAAGCTGCTCAAGCAGGCGCTGACCACTACCACCAAGCTGGCCAGCTTTGTGGTCTTCATCCTGATTGGTTCCACCATCTTCAGCCTGGTATTCCAGGGTGTGGACGGCGGCAAGTGGGTGGAGCATCTGCTGACCGGCCTGCCCGGTGGCCAGACCGGCTTCTTGATCGTCGTGAACGCGATGGTGTTTTTCCTGGCTTTCTTCCTGGATTTCTTCGAGCTCGCGTTCATTGTGGTGCCGTTGCTGGCTCCAGTGGCCGATAAGCTGGGCATTGACCTGATCTGGTTTGGCGTGCTGCTGGGTGTGAACATGCAGACATCGTTCATGCACCCGCCATTCGGCTTTGCACTGTTTTACTTGCGCAGCGTGGCGCCGTCGATTCCTTACCTGGACCGCATCACCAAGAAGGAGATTCCACCGGTCACCACCATGCAGATCTACTGGGGTGCCGTGCCATTTGTGATCATTCAGGTCATCATGGTCGGCCTGATCATCTTCTTCCCGGGCATCGTGTCGAGTGGTCTGGACAAGGAAGAGGTCTATGACATGGACAAGGTTGGCGCCCAGATGGAAGCCGACATGAACAACCAGACGCCGGCCACGCTGGAGCCCAATGCCGACCCCACTGCCACACCGGATGCCGGGTCAGCCAGTGAGCCGACCACACCCGCGGCCAACGACGACCCCATGAAGGCCATGCTGGAGTCCATGGACAAGGCGAAGAAGTAGGAAGCTCAGGTCTCTTGTGAAATGGTCCCTGCCGCGCTGCGGCAGGGACCTTTGTCATTGTGTTTCAGGCAAAAAGCGGCTTGGCTGACCGCTGACGCCGTATCAGTGGGTGAGCCGGTACTGCAAGATGTACACCATGGCACCCGCGATATAGCCCACCAGGGCCAGCAGACTGATTCGGCGCATATACCAGCCAAAGCTGATTTTCTCCAGCCCCATGGCCGCCACACCGGCTGCCGAGCCAATGATCAGAATGGAGCCGCCCGTGCCCGCGCAGTAGGCCATGAACTCCCACAGGAAGCTGTCGGTTGGGTACTGCGCCAGGTTGTACATGCCCATGGAGGCGGCCACCAGCGGCACGTTGTCCACCACGGCGCTGCCCAGTCCGATCAGCATGACGATCACGTCAATCTGTCCCACCGACTTATCAAGCCAGTGCGCCAGCGATGAGAGGATGTGGGTGTGCTCCAGCGTGGCAACGGCCAGCAGGATGCCGATGAAAAACACGATGGAACTCATGTCGATCTTGGTCAACGCACGCACCAGGGTCAGGTGCTCCTTGTCACTGTCCGTCTTGCCACGGTGCAGGTAGTCGCCCACGGCCCACAGGATGCCCAGCCCCAGCAGAATGCCCATGAAGGGCGGCAGCCCGGTCACAGCCTTGAAGGCAGGCACCAGCACCATGATGCCAAGCCCCAGAAACAGCATGAGGTGCTTTTCAAAATGTGTGGCCTTGCAGGTAATGGTGCTGGCCGTGCGCACCGGGGCCACCACGTTCTGGCCGCGCAAGGCCCGGGCCGTGATGGCCAGGGGTATCAGCAGACTCACAACCGAGGCCAGAAACACCGATTGCATGATGGCCACCGACGTGATCTGCCCACCAATCCACAGCATGGTGGTGGTCACGTCCCCAATGGGTGACCACGCCCCGCCGGAGTTGGCAGCTATCACAATGATGCCGGCAAAGAGCAGGCGGTCGTCGCGCTTGTCCAGCAGTCGCTTCATCAGTGAGACCATCACGATGGCAGTGGTCAGGTTGTCCAGAATCGCACTCATGAAGAAGGTGACCAGCCCCACCAGCCACATCAGTTTGGAGAGTTTGGCCGTGCGGATGCGCGAGGTGATGACATAAAACCCGTCGTGTGCGTCCACCACTTCCACAATGGTCATGGCACCGATCAGAAAGAACACGATCTGCGCCGTACCCATGAGCGACGCATTCAGTTCGGCACCGACCATGCTGCGCTGGCTGGCGCCCATGGCGTAAATCGTCCACAGCAGGCCGGCGCCGATCAAGGCGGAGGCGGACTTATTGGTCTTGAGGGGATGCTCCAGCGCGATGGCCGCGTAGGCCACCACAAAGGTCAGAACAAGGGCAGTGATCACAAGCATTCTCCAGAACGCGCGAAAGCGCCGCGAGGCGGCCCGACCTTCGCTCAACCTGCCACACCGATGGTGTGAACACCCAGGCCCATGCTAACGGACCAATCACCCACAACGTGAGGGGGTTTTCCCGCGCTACAACCTGCCAGACGCCCATAAAAAAACCCCGCGCAGGCGGGGTTTTTGTGAGTGCGAAGCCGCTTACAGCTTTTGTGAAGCCATGAAGCTGTCGAAACGGGACTCGGCGAAACGGAACCACAGAACCTGATCGCGCTGGAAGTCGCGCAGGTCGGCGTAGATCTTCTTCCACTCGGGGCTCTTGGCATCGTTCTGCGCAAACACTTCCTTGGCCGCCGTGAAAGAGGCTTCCAGGACTTGCTGCGAGAACGGCAGGATTTTGGTCTTGGCGGCAGCCAGTTGCTTCAATGCCTTCGGGTTGAACGCATCGTACTTGGCCAGCATGTCGGTTGCCGCGTATTGGCTGGCGGCATTGATGATGGCCTTGTTGTCAGCCGACAGACCGTCAAAGGCCTTCTGGTTGATGAAGAAGTCCACTTCTGGGCCGCCTTCCCACCATCCGGGGTAGTAGTAGTAGGGAGCGACCTTGTTGAAGCCCAGCTTCTGGTCATCGTAGGGACCGACCCACTCGGCCGCATCGATGGTGCCTTTTTCCAGCGCCTGGTAAATTTCGCCGCCAGGAATGCTTTGTGGCACAGCGCCGAGCTTGGTGACCACTTCACCGACGAGGGCGCCGCCCATGCGCATTTTCAGGCCCTTGAAGTCGGCAACCGATTTGATTTCCTTGCGGTACCAGCCGCCCATCTGCGTGCCGGTGTTGCCGCCAGCAAAGCTGACCATGTTGTAGCCGGCATACAGCTCGTTCATCAGCTTGCGGCCATTGCCATGCATCATCCAGGCCGTCATCTGGCGTGCGTTCAGGCCAAACGGAATGGCCGAGCCCAGCGCAAACGCGGGGTTCTTGCCATAGAAGTAGTAAGGCACGGTATGGGCCATTTCGACCGTCGCGTTTTGCACGCCGTCGACCACACCAAACGGAGGCATGAGCTCGCCACCGGCGTGGACGGAGATTTCAAACTTGCCGCCCGACATCGCCTTGACCGCGTTGGCAAATACCTCGGCAGCACCGTAAATCGTGTCCAGCGACTTGGGAAAGCTGGAGGCCAGACGCCAGCGAATAACACCACTACCAACAGCCGGTGCGGCAGGGGAAGCCACTACAGGAGCCGCGGCCTCTTCTTTCTTGCCACAAGCAGCCAGCCCTGCAGCCAACACGCCGGCAATGCCAGCGTTTTTGATAATTGAACGACGATCCATTCGATCTACTCCTATAGTTGTTGGGAAATCTTGTTCTGATCAGACTGACTCATTACAGCACGCCTGACCCAGACCCACTGGCCATTGTAGAAATTAGCTTGACGGTCATGTTCGGGGTTTTCCCTTGAATACCCGGATATCTAGCGGTCTTCAGGTTTCTGCAAGACTTGTGCGGCGCTCAGGCTGCGCGCGCCACCGGCGCCAGCAGGTTTGCAAAACGGCTGGCGATGGAAGCCTGCAAGCCCGCACCGTCCAGACCCTGCATTGCCAGCAGGCGTGCGGGGTCACCATGCTCGATAAATGCATCTTCCAGGCCCAGATGCAGAACCGCAATGTCAATGCCGGCCGCATGCAGGGCCTCGGCCACGGCACTGCCTGCGCCACCCATGATGCAACCCTCTTCTACAGTGACCAAAGCCCGGTGGCTGCGGGCTACCTGCAGCAGCAAATCGGTATCCAATGGCTTGGCCCAGCGCATGTTGACAACCGTGGCGTCCAGTGCCTGCGCTGCCTCCAGCGCCGGATACAGCAGGGTGCCGAACGCCAGTATGGCAATACCACTTGCGCCCTTGCGGCGAATTTCGCCTTTGCCAAACGGCAGCCCTTCCAGCCCCGCTTGCAGGGCAGCACCGGCGCCAGCACCCCTGGGGTAGCGCACGGCCACTGCGTGGTCCTGCGCAAAAGCGGTGCTCAGCAATTGGCGGCACTCGTTTTCATCCGCCGGGCAGGCCACACTGATGTTGGGGATGCAACGCAGGTACGCGATGTCGTAGGCACCGGCATGCGTGGCACCATCGGCACCCACCAGACCGGCGCGGTCAAGGGCAAACACCACCGGCAGGTTCTGGATGGCCACGTCGTGAATCAGCTGGTCATACGCACGCTGCAGGAAGGTGGAATAGATGGCCACCACGGGCTTGAGCCCTTCGGCTGCCAGACCGGCGGCGAAGGTCACCGCGTGCTGCTCGGCAATGCCCACATCAAAATAGCGTTCGGGGAACCGCTGTTCAAACTCCACCATGCCGGAGCCTTCGCGCATGGCGGGGGTGATGCCGACCAGGCGCTTGTCCTGCTCGGCCATGTCGCACAGCCACTGGCCAAAAACCTGGGTAAAGGTGGGCTTGGGCGCCACGCTGGGCTTTTGCAGCCCGACCGTGGGGTCAAACTTGCCGGGGCCGTGGTAGGCCACCGGATCGGCTTCAGCCAGTTTGTAGCCCTGGCCTTTGCGTGTGACGACGTGCAGAAACTGCGGACCCTTGAGCTGGCGGATGTTTTCCAGTGTGGGAATCAGCGAATCCAGGTCGTGGCCGTCAATCGGCCCGATGTAGTTGAACCCGAATTTTTCAAACAGCGTGGCCGGCACCACCATGCCCTTGGCATGTTCCTCCAGCCGCTTGGCCAGTTCGAACAGCGGAGGCGCGCCCTTGAGCACGCTTTTACTGACGTTTTTGGCCGACGCGTAAAAGCGTCCGCTCAGGAGTTTGGCGAAATAGCGGTTGAGCGCGCCCACCGGCGGGCTGATGCTCATGTCGTTGTCGTTGAGGATGACCAGCAGGTTGCAGTCAGACACGCCGGCGTTGTTCAGTGCCTCAAACGCCATACCGGCGGTCATGGCTCCGTCACCGATCACCGCAATGGCATGGCGCTCGATCCCCTGGATGCGCGCGGCCTGGGCCATACCCAGTGCGGCCGAAATGGACGTACTGGAATGCGCGGTGCCAAAGGTGTCGAATTCGCTCTCGCCACGCTGCGGAAAACCGCTCAATCCGCCAAGCTGGCGCAGGGTTGGCATGCGGTCACGCCGCCCGGTCAGTATCTTGTGCGGGTAGGTCTGGTGACCCACATCCCACACGATGCGGTCGTGCGGGGTGTTGTAGACGTAGTGCAGGGCCACCGTGAGCTCGACCGTTCCCAGATTGGAACTGAGGTGACCACCGGTTCTGGCGACGCTATCGAGCAAAAAACTGCGCAACTCGTCAGTGAGTTCGCGCAACTGGTCACGCGGCACCAATCGCAGGTCTGCCGGATCATTGATCGTGTGCAGCAATGGGTATTGATCTTTAGGCATATGCTATTCTTTTCGTAGCGACAAACGCTTGTAAATCGAGGGTTGTGTGCCACATTCGTGCAATATCCCGCGTCAGCTCGCCCGGTTGACGACCATGTTGGCCAGGGCACGCAAGGCCCGGGTCTGGGCCAGGCCACTGCACTCCAGTGCGCCCAGCGCCCGGTGCAGGAGGTCCTGCGCATACTGCTGGCTCGCCTGCAGGCCCATCAGGGAAACATAGGTTGGCTTGTTGTTGTCGGCGTCCTTGCCGGCAGTTTTGCCCAGGGTGCTGGAATCTGCGGTGACGTCAAGTATGTCGTCGACAACCTGGAACGCCAGCCCGATGGCTGCACCATAGGTCTGCAATGCAGCGACCGCCTGCGGGGCCGGAGCACCACAGCACGCACCCATCATGACGCTGGCCTGCAGCAAGGCACCGGTCTTCAGCTCGTGCATTTCACGCAACTGCGATTCGGTCAGGGGCAAGCCCACGCTGGCCAGGTCGATGGCCTGCCCACCGGCCATGCCGGCACTGCCCGCTGCGCGCGCCAGCACGGCACACAAATGCGCCTGTGTGGCGTGCGCCACCGAGCCGTCCTGCGGGGTCAGCAACTCAAATGCCAGCGCCTGCAGGGCATCCCCGGCCAAAAGAGCACTGGCCTCGCCAAACTGGACATGCACCGTGGGTTTTCCGCGCCGCAGGACATCGTTGTCCATGCAGGGCATGTCATCGTGAACCAGCGAGTACGCATGAATCAGCTCAACCGCACAGGCAGCGCGCAATGCGGCATTCACGTCGCTGGCGCTGGCCTGGCCGTCCCGCTGGACCGCTTCGTGGGCCGCCAGCACCAACAGCGGGCGCAGGCGCTTGCCCCCGTCGAGCACGGCATAGCGCATGGCCTCTACCAACTGGGCTGGTGCACCGTGGTCAAGCCCTTGGGGCGCATCGGCCGTAACCCATTGCTCCAGTGCGCGTTCCACCTGCGCCAGCCGTTGTCCGACCCAGGCGTCCAGATCAAAGTCCGGCTGCTGCGGTGTATCCGGCGACGACACGCTGCTCATTGCGCAGACCATGGCTTGAGTACGCCCCCATCAAGCACCTTGATCTGGTCCTCCACCGCCTGCAACCGGTCACGGCACAATTCCAGCAATTGCGCCCCGCGCTGGTAACCCGACAGCATCTCTTCCAGTGGCAGTGCGCCAGATTCCAGTTGCGACACCAGATGCTCGAGCTCGCGCATGGCGTCTTCGTAGGTCGCAGGCATCGCTTGCGCAGCAGCCCCGCCGTCAGCGGGTAGGGGTTTGGCACTGGCCTTGGGCATGAAAATGGGTATAAAACATTAAACGGTGATTTTAGGCGCTCCCGCATGCCCTGAACCCCCGGCTACAATGCCCCTTCCCGTTTCCGGTCTCTGTTCGCATCAGCGACTGGTTTCTTTTTTCACCGCGCCCTGGGGCGCACCCCCCTGTGGGGAGTCTTTAGGTCAGGACAACATGTCTGATTTAAGTCTTCGACTGCAGCCGGCCACGTGCCAACTACCAGTTTCAAGCTATTTTGACGAAGCGCTGTTCCAGCGCGAAATGCAAAGTATCTTTCAGAATGGGCCCCGTTATGTGGGGCACACCTCGGCCGTTCCCAACGTCGGGGACTACTATGCCCTGCCGCAGGAGAAGGAAGGACGCGCCCTGGTGCGCAACGCCAATGGCGTGGAGCTGATCTCCAACGTCTGCCGCCACCGCCAGGCCATCATGCTCAAGGGGCGCGATTCCCTGGTCAACCCGGTCACCGACCATGGCCGCCAGGTGGCCAGCGCCGGGGGCAACATCGTCTGCCCGCTGCACCGCTGGACCTATAGTGGCGCCCACACCAACGGTGCGCCGCTGCCCGCCGGCAGCCTGATTGGTGCCCCGCACTTTGCCAGCGACCCGTGCCTGAACCTGAAAAACTACCCGTTGCAGGAGTGGAATGGCCTGCTGTTTGAGCAAAACGGCCGCGATGTGGCCACCGACCTGGCTGGCATGCGCCTGCGCGACGCGCTGAGCTTTGAAGGCTTTGTGCTCGACAAGGTGGTGATGCACGAGTGCAACTACAACTGGAAGACCTTTATCGAGGTCTATCTGGAGGACTACCACGTCGGCCCCTTCCACCCCGGATTGGGCAAGTTCGTGACCTGCGACGACCTGCGCTGGCAGTTTGCCGACAACTTCTCGGTACAGACCGTGGGTGTGGCAGCCCAACTGGCCAAGGCAGATGCGACCGGCGGATCACCGGTTTACGAGCGCTGGCAGAAGGCCCTGCTGGCCTACCGCAATGGCAAGCCGCCCGAACAAGGCGCGATCTGGCTGACCTACTACCCGCACATCATGGTGGAGTGGTACCCGCATGTGCTGACGGTTTCCACCCTGCATCCGATCAGCCCGACCAAGACCATGAACATGGTCGAGTTCTATTACCCCGAGGAAATCGTCGCTTTCGAGCGCGAATTTGTCGAGGCCCAACAGGCCGCATACAACGAGACCTGCATCGAGGACGACGAGATCGGCGAGCGCATGGACGCCGGCCGCGCCGCCCTGCTGGCCCGTGGCGACAACGAAGTAGGCCCTTACCAAAGCCCGATGGAAGACGGCATGCCGCATTTCCACGAGTGGTACCGCCGCCAAATCGGCGAGCTATGAGTTTGGTGCGGCGAAACTGCGTCTGCGAGACAACTCGCCGCCGGGCCGCCCCAAGGCGAGTTAGCCCCCTCGGGGGGCAGCGACCCGCGCAGCGGCGGAGCGTGGGGGCCTGATGCAAGCACTGTGGATGGTGGCAGGATCCTTCCTGTTTGCCACCATGGCCGTGGGGATCAAGTTCGCATCCGCAAGCTTTGGCACCATGGAGCTGGTGCTCTACCGGGGACTGGTCAGCGTGGTCTTTATGGGTATCGTGCTGCACGCCCACAGCACCCCCCTGCGCACGCCTGTTCCCTGGATGCACGTCTGGCGCAGCACAGTGGGCGTGCTCTCGCTGAGCTCCTGGTTCTACGCCATCGCCCACCTGCCCGTAGCCACCGCCATGACCCTGAATTACATGAGCGGCGTGTGGGTGGCGGCATTTATCGTGGGCGGCGGATTGCTATACGGGCAGGCCCAACGCCAGGGGCCGCTGCTGGGCACCGTGCTGCTGGGTTTTGCCGGCGTGGTCATGACCCTGCGCCCCACCATTGACCAAAACCAGCTGTTTGCCGGCGTGATCGGATTGCTTTCCGGCATGGGTGCTGCACTGGCCTACATGCAGGTCACCGCGCTGGGGCGCGCGGGTGAGCCCGAGGTGCGCACGGTGTTCTATTTTTCGGTGGGAACGGTTGTTGTTGGCGCCGTGGGCACGGTGTTTACCGGGTTGACTCCCTGGTCCTACGTCAGCTGGACCGCTGCCGCATGGGTCATTCCGATTGGCGTGCTGGCATCGCTGGGTCAATGGTGCATGACACGGGCATACAACCATGGCGCAACCCTGGTGGTGGCGAGCATGCAGTACAGTGGCATCGTGTTTGCAGCGATCTACAGCCTGGCCCTGTTTGGCGACCAGATCGCACCCATTGGCTGGGCCGGCATTGCGGTTATCGTGACCAGCGGTGTGCTAGCCACTGCACTGCGTGCCCGTGCCATGCCCAATACCCCTGCTGAAGACCATTGAGGAAAAAAATGTACACCACCCTGATCTCCGCGACCCAATTGCAGGCTCTGCTATCCAGCGGCCAGCGCTGCATGGTGTTTGACTGCAGCTTCAATTTGACGGATCCGCAAGCAGGTGCGGCCATGTATGCCGAATCCCACCTGCCGGGGGCGATTTATGCCCACCTCGACAAACACCTGAGTGCCGCCAAAGACCCTGTCACCGGGAAAGCGGCACTAGGCACCAGCGCATCGGGCGGACGCCACCCGCTGCCCACGCGCGAAGCCTTTGCCGCGTGGCTGGGATCGGTGGGTTTTGACAACACCATGCAGGCGGTAGTCTATGACCGCCAGAACGCCAACTACTGCGGGCGCCTGTGGTGGATGCTCAAGTGGGCGGGTCATGCCAACGTGGCGGTGCTCGATGGAGGCCTGCAGGCCTGGCAAGCCGCCGGAGGCACCGTGACAGATGCCCCCCAGCACCAGACATCACCGTCAAACTACGCCCTGGGCCCCGAATTGATTAGTCTTGTCACTATCGAAACCGTAGCAAGCAACCTGACCCGCAGCACCGATGAGGGCGCGCAGACGCTCATCGATGCCCGAGCCGCACCGCGTTTTCGCGGCGAGATGGAACCCCTGGACCCGGTGGCCGGTCACATACCCGGTGCGCTGAACCGGCTGTTCAGCCTCAACATCGGCGCCGATGGTTGCTTCAAGCCGGCCGACCAGCTCAAGGCCGAGTTTCAGGCGCTGCTCGGCGACCGCGACCCGGCCACGGTGGTGCACCACTGCGGCAGCGGGGTGAGCGCCCTGCCCAACTTGATCGCGATGGAGATTGCCGGGCTGCATGGAAGCGCCCTGTTTGCCGGCAGCTGGAGCGAGTGGTGCAGTGACCCGGAGCGGCCGGTGGCGGTGGGGTGATACGACACCCACTCCCCTACTTCTTAACTTCCCCACTCCCCCCAACCCCCTCGCCCCGCCGGGCGAGGGGGAGCCTAACAGCCACATTTGGCCGCGTCTACAAAGTGGGCACGTTCAACGTGAGAGGCATGGGAGCCTTTGCGTTGGAAATGAATTTGTTTGTGACGAAGCCACACGCACCGCACTGAGGCAAACTTTCTCGGCCTGCGGCCCATCTCCTGGTACGTCTTCTCTTCCGAAACAAGGCCAAATGTGGCTGTTGAACTCCCCCTCGCCCGGCGGGGCGAGGGGGTTGGGGGGAGTGGGGAAACCTGAACAAAATCAATGCCCGTGCGCCAGACCGCTCAGCAGCATGACCATGCCCATACCCACCCCCAGCCAGCTGATCTGGGCCAGGGTCTCGCGCAGGGTCAGGCGCTTTTGTAGCTGCGGAATGAGATCTGCCAGTGCCACATAGACAAAGCTGCTGGAGGCTACGACGAGAAAGTACGGCAGGTAGTCGTGCAACTGGTCAACCAGCCAGTAACCGGCCATGCCGCCCAGGGCGGTGATAGCACCGGCCAGCGACACCTTGACCAGGGCCATGCGGCGGTTGTTGGCTCCGCTGCGCAGCACCATGAGGTCGCCCATGTGGTGCGGCACCTCGTGGGCCAGCACGGCCAGTGCGGCAATGGCGCCCAGGCGCATGTCCGCCATGAAGGCCGACGCGATCAGGATGCCGTCGCCAAAACAGTGCACGCTGTCACCGGTCAGCACCGCCCAGCTGCCCGGTTGCGGGGGCGTGTGGTCGTGCATATGAACCGTGGCAGCCCCGTGATGGTGGGCATGGGGGTGCGTATGCCCGTGCGGGTGAAGCGGCGTGGTGGCGGGCGCTGCGTCCGCTGGGTGGTGGTGTTCATGGCCGTGGTGCCAGAGTTCGGCCTTGTCGAGCAAAAAGAAGAAAACCAACCCCAGCAACAGCGTCAAAAACAGATCATGGGCACCGGCCTGGCTCTCAAACGCTTCGGGCAGCAGGTGCATGAAGGCAGTGGCCATCAGGGCACCAGCGGCCAGACTGAGCATGTGCTGGGTGTAGCGGGCCAGTGCGCCAAAGCTCAGGGCTGCAGCCACCCACACGGAGCCAATGCCGGCCACCAGGGTTCCGATGATGATTGCTATCAATGTCATAGCGTCTTAAGCTTTATCCACAAGGGCCGAAGGCCATTTTTATCATAACAAAAAACAAAACCGCCCCTTGGGGCGGTTGCGGCGGTTAGGGCGGTTTGCGCTCGGACCGGTCTGGAGGACTCAGCCCACACCATGTCCCTTGAACCACTCCAGTGCGCGCTGGAAACCGTCTTCGGCTGCGTCCTTGCGGTAGCTGGGGCGGTAATCGGCATGGAACGCGTGAGGTGCCTGAGGGTACACCACGAACTCCGAGGCCTTGGCCGCCTTGTTGCCTTTGGCGGCGCCTTCGGCCAGTGCGTCCTTCATCTGGTTGACGGTGGTCAGCGGAATGCCCGCGTCCTGCCCGCCGTACAGCCCCAGCACCGGCGCCTTGATGCCAGCAGCAAGGTCCACCGGGTGCTTGGGCGTGAGCGCCGAAGCAGTTCCAACCAGCCGGCCGTACCAGGCCACCCCCGCCTTGACCTTGGTGCTTTGCTCGGCATACAGCCAGGTGATTCGGCCACCCCAGCAGAACCCGGTAATGCCCACCTTCTTCAGGTTGCCGCCGTTCTCGCCGGCCCATTGAACCGCACCGTCCAGATCGCGCATGACCTGCTCATCGGGCACTTTGGACACCACTTCGGCCATGAGCTTGGCGACCTCGCCATACTTGGTCGGGTCACCCTGACGGGCATACAGTTCGGGGGCAATGGCCAGGTAACCGGCCTTGGCGAAGCGGCGGCAGGTGTCGGCAATGTACTCATGCACGCCAAAAATCTCCTGGATGACCAGAATGACAGGCAGGTTCTTCTTGCCCTCGGGCGCGGCGTAGAAGAACGGGACCACGAAGCCCTCCACGTCATACACACCTTCTCCGGTGGACAGTCCGGTGGACGGTGTCTTGATCGCCGTCTGGGCCATGATGGGCATGGTGCTGGCCGCATAGCCCACGCCCAATGCCGTTTTCAAGGCAGTGCGGCGGGTCGCTCCGGCATCGGTGGACTTGCCCGGAAGCAGGGCGTTGAAATCGTCTTTCTGGTCGCGGTTAAGCATGTCTCGTTCCTTGTGTGAAAAGGGTATTGTTCTGGGCCTGGCCCGTGTGGACCAACCTATTCTGACGCAGGAATGCGTTTTGTGCAGGCGCAGGCCTTTTTGCGGCCCGGGTCAGAGCTTCTCAATGGGCTTGGTCCCAGTTGGCTCCCACACCCACTTCCGCCAGCAAGGGCACCTTGAGATCGGCCACAGCGGCCATCAGGCGGGGAATCTCCACCCTGACCCAATCCACCTCGCTTTCGGGCACTTCAAACACCAGTTCGTCGTGCACCTGCATGATCATCTTCGTTTCGCGCTGCTGCGCATCAAGCACCTGCTGCACCGCATTCATGCTGAGCTTGATGAGGTCGGCCGCCGTGCCCTGCATGGGCGCGTTGATGGCGGCACGCTCCAGCCCGGCGAGCTGCGCACCCTTTGCGGACTGGATACCCGCCAGTTGCAGACGCCGTCCAAACACGGTCTCCACATAGCCCTGGCGTTTGGCCCGTTCACGCGTGGACTCCATGTACTGCTTCACGCCAGGGTAGCGCTCGAAGTAGCGCTGGATGTAGTTCTTGGCCGCCGTGTTATCGATGCCCAGATTGCGCGCCAGCCCATAGGCACTCATGCCATAGATCAGGCCAAAGTTAATCACCTTGGCATAGCGACGCTGCTCGCTCGTCACCTGGTCCACGGCCACGCCAAACACCTCGGCCGCCGTGGCGCGGTGCACGTCCAGCCCGTCGTGAAAGGCCTTGAGCAGGGCAGCGTCGTCGCTGATATGGGCCATGATGCGCAGTTCGATCTGGCTGTAGTCGGCACTGGCTATGACGCTGCCTGCGGGCGCCACGAAAGCCTCGCGCACGCGCCGGCCCTCGGGCGTGCGGATGGGGATGTTCTGCAGGTTGGGGTCGTTGCTGGACAGCCGCCCCGTGACGGCCACCGCTTGTGCGTAATGGGTATGCACCCGGCCCGTGCGCGGGTTGGCCAACTGGGCCAGCTTGTCGGTGTAGGTGCCCTTGAGCTTGGCCAGGCCGCGGTGCTCCAGCAGTTTGGCCGGCAGCGGGTAGTCTTCGGCCAGTTTCTCGAGCACCTCTTCGTCCGTGCTGCGCGCGCCGGTGGCGGTCTTCTTGACAACCGGCATGCCCAGCTTGTCAAAGAAGATTTCCCCCAGTTGCTTGGGGCTGCTCAGGTTGAAGGGCTGGCCGGCAATCGCATAGGCCTCGGTTTCGAGCTGCAGGATGCGCTGGCCGAGTTCATGGCTTTGCCGGGCCAGCGTGGTGGCATCAATCAGCACCCCATTGCGCTCGATGCGGTAGAGGGTTTCACTGCTGGCGATCTCTAGCGCATAAATGAACTTCAGTTTGTCATTCGCTTCAATTTGCGGCCACAGCACACGGTGCACATCAAGCGTCTGTTCCGAGTCTTCGGCGGAGTACTCGGCGGCCCTGGCGATGTCCACCTGGTCGAATGAAATCTGGCTGGCGCCCTTGCCGCACAGGTCTTCAAAGGTGATGCCGCTGCGCCCCAGATGGCGCTGCGCCAGGCTGGAGAGGCCGTGCGGCAGGTGCACTTCCAGCACATAGCTTTGCAGCATGGTGTCGTGGGCGTAGCCCTGCACCTCAATGCCATGGTTGGCAAAGACGTGACGGTCGTATTTGATGTGCTGGCCCAGCTTGCGTCGTGTGGCGTCTTGCAGCCACGGTTTGAGCTTGGCAAGAACTTCTTCGCGGTTCAATTGCTCCGGCGCACCGGGGTAGCGGTGCGCAACCGGGATATACGCGGCCTGCCCCGGCTCCACACTGAAAGAAATGCCGACGATCTCGGCACACATCTCATCCAGCGAAGTGGTTTCGGTGTCCAGTGCGGTGAGTTCGGCGCCCTGCAGTCGGACCAGCCAGGTGTCGAACTGCTCCCAGGTCAGGATGGTGTCGTAGTCGAAATTACGCGCGCGCGCAGTTGGCGAAGGCTGCGTAGTTGCCTGCGGCGCGTCAAACAACCCAGGGGCATTACCGGATGCTCGCCCGGACAGCGCGCCGGGAGCACCCTCCAGGACAGGGCTGGTGTTGTCGCCCAGTGCGCCAGCCGCCTGCGCCTCCAGCGACCTGGCCAGCCCCTTGAATCCATACTTATCACAAAAAGAGCGCAAGGCCCCCGTATCCTGTGGGTTTACAGCTATTGATTCCATAGCAGGCAGCCCCGGCACCCAGCCCGTCAGATCGCAGTCGGTCTTGATGGTCAGCAGCGCACGGCCGGTGGGCAGCCAGTCCAGCGCCTGGCGCAGGTTCTCGCCCACCACGCCCTTGATGCTGGCGGCATGGGCCACCACGCCCTGCAACGAGCCATATTCCTGCAGCCACTTCACCGCCGTCTTGGGTCCGACTTTCGAGACGCCGGGCACGTTGTCGACCGTGTCCCCGACCAGCGTCTGGTAGTCCAGCATCAGGCACGCCGGCACACCAAACTCGGCTTCTACACCGGCCAGGTCACGGCGCTTGCCGTTCATGGTGTCGATGATGGTGATGTGCTCATTCACGAGCTGGGCCAAGTCCTTGTCGCCGCTGCTGATGATGACTTCAATGCCCTGACTGGCCGCCGCCACCGCCAGCGTGCCGATGACGTCGTCTGCCTCAACCCCCGGCACATCCAGCACCGTCCAGCCCAGCAGGCGCACGACCTCATGGATGGGCGCAATCTGGCTGCGCAAATCGTCAGGCATTGGGTCGCGGTTCGCCTTGTAAGCCGGATAGATCGTGTCGCGAAAGGTCGGACCTTTGGCATCAAACACGCAGGCCACGTACTCGGCCGGATGCTCCTTGCGCAGCGACTGCATCATGTTGATCAGGATGCGGATGGCGCCGGTCTTTTGCACCGTGCCATCGGGCAATGTCGTGCTCATGCTGTCGCCACCGGCAAAAAAGGCGCGATACAGGTAGCTGGAGCCGTCCACCAGCAGCAGGGTTTTCTTGGTTTCTGTCATATCGTGCATTTTGCCTGTGCAGAATATGGACAGTGGCGAAAGAGCGCGATTGGCATGGCGCTCGGATGGGCGGCATCAAGGAGGAGCCAGCGGCCCTGAGCCCCTGCGGGGGACAGCCGCACAGTCGTGCGCCATGCCAATCGCGCGCGCGTTCCGAGGCAAAAAGATCTGAGCCCCTACCCCTACAATTGCATCCCATGGCGGTCTATACAGAGGTCTCTTTCGACGAGGCCAACACACTCCTTCAATCTCTCAATCTCGGCACCCTGCAAGACATGCATGGCTGCTCGGGTGGCATTGAGAACACCAACTACTTCGTCACAACCGACCAGGCGGCCTATGTTCTGACCTTGTTTGAACGTCTGAGCGCCGTGCAATTGCCTTTTTACCTGCGCCTGATGAAACATCTTGCGCACCATGGTGTGCCAGTCCCGGACCCCGCTACCAACCGCGATGGCGATGTGGTCCACACACTCAACGCAAAGCCTGCCGCCGTGGTCAACCGGCTGCGGGGAAAAAGTGAACTGGCGCCCACGCAGGTGCATTGCACCCTGGTGGGCGGCATGCTGGCGCGCATGCACCTGGCCGGGCGCGATTTCAACATGCACCAGCCCAATTTGCGCGCACTGGACTGGTGGAACGAGACGGTTCCCGTGGTCCTGCCGTTTGTACCGGCCGAACAGGCAGCCCTGTTGCAAAGCGAGCTGGCCTACCAGAACCACGTGGCAACTCAGTCTGCCTACGGCGCTTTGCCGCGTGGCGCCATCCACGCGGATCTGTTCCGCGACAACGTGATGTTTGAGACCGACGCATCGGGCACGCCTGCACTGACCGGATTCTTTGATTTTTATTTTGCCGGCACCGACACCTGGCTGTTTGACATCGCGGTATGCCTGAATGACTGGTGTATCGACCTGGCAACCGGCGCCACGGACGAAGCGCGTACGCTGGCCTTCCTGCAGGCGTATGAGGCCGTGCGTCCCATGCAGGTACACGAGCGCACGCTGTTGCCCGCCATGGCCCGTGCGGGCGCATTTCGGTTCTGGCTCAGCCGGTTGTGGGACCTGCATTTGCCCCGCGAAGCCGCCGTATTGCAGGCACATGACCCCGAACATTTCCATCGGGTCCTGCGCCAGCGTATCCTCACACCATTGTCAACCCGCCATATCCACGCATGAAACTTCTAATCGTCCCGGCCAGCCGGGGCATTCAATGGGTCAAGTCGGGCATCAAGGCCTTTTTCAAGCAGCCACTGGCTCTGGCTGGTCTGTTTTTCATGTTTCTTGCGCTGATGTCGATCCTGAGCCTCATTCCGGTTATCGGCGGCCTGCTGGCACTGACCCTGCTGCCCGGCACCACGCTGGGGTTGATGGCCGGGACGCGGGAGGCCTGCAATGGCAAATTTCCCATGCCTTTGATCCTGTTTGCAGCGTTTCGCGCTGGTCGCGAACAAATGCGCTCCATGCTGTTGCTGGGTGCGCTATATGCCGTGGGCTTTGTCGCCATTCTTGCGCTGTCTGCGGTTCTGGATGGCGGAAAGTTCGCAAAACTCTACCTGCTCGGCGGATCCATGAGTGCCGAACTGTTGCAGGACGGCGACTTCCAGCTGGCCATGCTTGCAGCATCGGTCTTTTATATGCCACTGTCTCTGGTTTTCTGGCACGCCCCGGCATTGGTTCACTGGCATGGGGTCGATCCGGTCAAAGCCATGTTTTTCAGTTTTGTCGCCTGCATGCGCAATTTTTCGGCCTTCGCTGTTTATGGTGTGGCCTGGATGGGGGTGTTTTTGGGTTTTGGCATGGTCATGGCGATGCTTGCCGTTGCCCTTGGAAACCCGGAGACCGTGGTGGCAACACTGTATCCTGCCGCGATGCTGATGGCTGCCACGTTCTTTACATCCATCTATTTCACTTTTGTTGACAGTTTTGCGTTCACACCCGGAGAAGAAACATGACTCAACATAGCCTGCAGGGACGAACCGACACGGAACTCCTGTGGTTTCAACGACGTGGTTTTATCCAGGCTGCTGCTGCATGGACAGCATCGAGCGCCCTGGGTCCCGCATGGGCGCAGTCGCGCAGCAACGTGGTTGAGAGGCTTGGCGATGTCATGATCAATGGACAAAGACTGGCAACGGACCAATCCGTGCAAACCGGCGATGAAATCGTCACCGGCCCACGCTCCACACTGATTTTTGTCGTTGGCAACTCGGCCTTTCATATGCGGCAAAACACCAGCATGGTGGTGGAACGTGGTGCCAGCATCACGGCGGTGAGTCTGCTGCGTCTGCTGACCGGTGCTGTCGTCAGCGTGTGGGGCAAAGGCAGCGCACGTCAGATCGTGACGCCCACCCTCACAGCCGGTATCCGCGGGACCGGCGTTTATACCGAAATATTTGACACCCAGAGCACAGCACGTTCCTATTTCTGCAACTGCTACGGTGTGGTCGAACTGTCTGCCGGAAACGACCGCGAACTCTCCGAGTCGAGCTACCACCAGGCCGTTTTTGCTGAATCAACCTACGACGGCCGCGCAGCCCTGACCCCGGCACGGGCCATCAACCACACGGACGAAGAGCTTGAGTACCTCGCGCGACTAGTCGGTCAACGCACGGCCTGGCAGATTTCAGGCAAAAAGGGGAACAAGGGCTACGTGCAGGAATATTAGGGACGCCAAGCGGCCAGCGTGTTGCCAAAGCCACAACAAATCCACCAAACAACATGAAAAAAGCGGTAGAAGGTGTTGATTTGTCTTGTTTTTATGGTTCCGCTAGGCTGATAATGAAAAACGTTATGGCGCGAAAATGGCGTCTTTGTTTTACTTTCTTATGGATAAGGGGGCTACCTTGATTCCCAATACCCTGAAGCAGATAGCTATCGGCGCTGGTGTCGCACTGCTGGCTGGCTGCGTCTCTTCGCCGATTCCGGTTTCTGGCAACTTTCCCATTACGGTGGAACCCAAGGTGCGTTCGGCCGGGCATTGGGGCCTCGTGTCCAACGATGTGGTGAAGCAAACCATGGAGTCCCTTACCAAGGTCGGGGTATCTGGCAACCTGTACGTGGCGCTGCCGGCAAATCCAACGGCCTTTGACAAGGCGTTCCAGCAATTCCTGATTACGGACTTGGTCAACAAGAGTGGCCGCGTTGTGCAGCAGGGCCCCGAACAGGCGCTGGAAGTGAGCTACCAGACCCAGGTTGTCCGTCACAACAGCCCACGCCCCGACTTCCTGCCCGGACGCTTCACCATGATCACGGCAGGTCTCTACGCGATCTACGGCTTGAGCATTGACCCCAACATTGGCGACAAAATGGCTGGTGGTCTAGCCGCAGCCATGGGCGCAGACTACATTGCCAGTGCAAACTCGGGTGGCCCCACGCATACTGAGCTGATTCTGACCACCACCATTGCCACCGGTGGACGCTATCTCGTGCGCAAGACCGATGTGTATTACGTTGAGGAAGCAGATGTCACCTTGTTGCAGTACAAAGCTCCACAAGTCATGAAGGTAGTTGGCCCATGAACTCCAAACTGATCCTCTCCATTGCCGCTGCTGCCGCTTTGCTGGTGGGCTGTGGTGCACCGTCCGGTGTTCGTACTGACCCCACTTATGAAGAGGCTGCCGGCAGCAAGTTTGTTGCCCTGAACAAGGACGCCATCACCAAGCTGGTAGCAGAGTTTGACCGCGGCCCCACGGGCGACATGCCCGTTCTTGTGGCAACCATTGTCAACGTGAATGACATGCGCCGCTCGGCGCCGCTGGGTCGCACACTGTCGGAGCAATATGCATCCCAGTTGGCCACCGCCGGTTTCAACGTCAAGGAAATGAAGCTGCGCGGCGATGTATTTATCCGTGAAGAGACGGGTGAACTGCTGCTGTCGCGCGAAATCAAGGACATTGCCCGCAGCCACAACGCCAATATGGTGCTGGTGGGTACCTACTCAGCCGCGGCCAACTTCACCTATGTGAGCCTGAAGTTTGTGCGCACCGAAGACAGCCGCATCATCCGCGCCTATGACTACGCATTGCCCAACGACAAGGACGTAACCCGCTTGCTGCAGGTAACGCCAGCCAACGCGCGCTAAGCCCTGCGCTGAACGGTTGCAAAAAGCCCGGATCTTGCCGGGCTTTTTTTCGTCCGCGGGAATACGCAGTCAGGGCACCGGAGTCAACTTGGCCACACTGAGCGCCAGCCATTTGGTTCCGTGGCGCGGAAAGTTGATCTGCGCACGCGCATCGTCTCCACTGCCTTCGAGTGTCAGCACCGTGCCTTCGCCAAACTTGGTGTGAAACACAAGCATACCCAAGCGCAAGCCGTGCTGCGATTCGTCCTTACGCGGAATTGCTTGAACGAATGATGATCCGGCCCTCGTCGAATCTACATAGCTAGCTCCTGAATGCATAGCAGATTCGGCATTCCAGCCGCGACTGAAATTCTGGTGCTTCGGCGTCAGCCACTTGAGGCAAGCCTCCGGCAGTTCCTCAAAGAAGCGGCTCTTCATATTGAAGCGCGTCTGGCCGTGCAGCATGCGCGATTGCGAATGGCTCAGATACAGCCGCTTGCGGGCGCGGGTGATGGCCACATACATCAGGCGGCGCTCTTCCTCCAGGCCGTCGTGGTCGTTCATGGAGTTCTCGTGCGGGAACAAGCCCTCTTCCATGCCGGTGATGAAGACCGCGTCAAACTCCAGCCCCTTGCTGGAGTGCACCGTCATCAGCTGAATGGCGTCCTGGCCGGCCTCGGCCATGTTGTCACCCGCCTCCAGCGCGGCGTGGGTCAGGAAGGCCACCAGAGGCGACAGCGTTTCACCGGTTTCGCCGATGACATCACCGGGCAAACCAAGTGTGACCGCGTCCGGATTTAACCCCTGACTCACGGGGCTTTGTCCAGCGCCTGCCACCTGCATGGCCGCCGCGTCGCGGCCAAAGCCTTCCTGCATGACAAAGCTCTCGGCAGCATTGACCAGTTCGTCCAGATTCTCCAGCCGGTCGGCGCCTTCGCGGTCCACCTTATAGTGTTCAATCAGTCCACTGTGGTCCAGCATCAGCGCAATGATGTCGCGCAGATTCATGCCAACGGTCTGCTCACGCATCACATCCAACTTGGCTACGAAACCCGCAATGGCTGCACCGGCCCGCCCGGTCAAAGCACTCACCGCATCGTGCAGCGAGCAGCCATTGGCGCGTGCCGTGTCCTGCAACTGCTCCAAACTGCGTGCACCGATGCCGCGCGCCGGAAAATTCACCACGCGCATGAAGCTGGTGTCGTCGTTGGGGTTCTCCAAGAGGCGCAAATAGGCCAGCGCATGCTTGATTTCGGCCCGCTCAAAGAACCGCAGTCCGCCGTACACCCGGTAGGGCATGGCCGCATTGAACAGTGCGGTTTCAATCACCCGGCTTTGCGCATTGCTGCGATAGAGCACGGCAATTTCCTTGCGCGCAAGACCCACCTCCGTGCCATTGTCGCGCACCAGATTCTTCATCTCTTCCACCATCCACTGCGCCTCGGCAAAGTCGGTGGGTGCCTCGTACACGCGCACCGGCTCGCCCGCACCCTGCTCGGTGCGCAGGTTCTTGCCCAGGCGTTTGCTGTTGTGGCTGATCAGCGCGTTGGCCGAGTCCAGGATGTTGCTGTAAGAGCGGTAATTTTGCTCCAGCTTGATCTGGTGCTGCACATGGAACTCGCGCACAAAGTCGGCCATGTTGCCCACGCGCGCACCCCGGAAGGCATAGATGCTCTGGTCATCATCGCCCACCGCCATTACTGCACCGCCGGGGGTGTCGGGGCTGGCATCAACGCCCTGGCCTGCCAGCATCTTGATCCACGCGTATTGCAGCTTGTTGGTGTCCTGGAACTCGTCAATCAGAATGTGGCGAAAGCGGCGCTGGTAGTGCTCACGGATGGGATCGTTGTCGCGCAGCAACTCGTAGGAACGCAGCATCAGCTCGCCAAAGTCGACCACGCCTTCGCGCTGGCACTGCTCTTCATACAGTTGGTAGATGTCGACCTTGCGGCGTGTTTCCTCGTCCCGCACCTCCACCATGTTGGGGCGCAAACCGTCTTCCTTGCAGCCGCCAATGAACCATTGGAGTTGCTTGGCTGGAAAGCGCTCATCGTCGATATTGTTCTGCTTGCACAGGCGTTTGATGGCGGAGAGCTGGTCCTGCGTGTCCAGAATCTGGAAGGCTTGCGGCAAATTCGCCATCTTGAAGTGGGCGCGCAGGAAACGGTTGCACAGGCCATGGAAAGTGCCAATCCACATGCCGCGCACGTTGACCGGCAGCATCGCGGAAAGCCGCGTCATCATCTCCTTGGCTGCCTTGTTGGTAAAGGTGACCGCCAGAATGCCGCCTGGTGACACAAGCCCGTTTTGCAGCAGCCAGGCGATGCGCGTGGTCAGCACGCGGGTCTTGCCCGAGCCCGCCCCAGCCAGGATCAGTGCATGCTCGGCTGGCAGCGTGACGGCAGTGCATTGTTCGGGGTTGAGGGTGGAGAGCAGGGGCGACAGCGACGTGTCAAAGGTGCCAAAAGTGGGTTGCATAGGTTGATTGTAGGAAGCCTTGTGGTGGATGGTCGGCTATCCGAAGTAACTCCGCTATCGACACGGCGTGCTTGGGCTGCATGCTCTGCTCCGTGTCCCCCGCCCGCTACGCGAGCTCCTCCTTGACCTGCGCAGAGCATGCAGCCCAAGCCCGCCTGAGCAATGGTCTTGTTCTCTCGTGGCAGCAGGCAATCCAAGCCCTGCTAAATGCAGAAAGTGTTCCCCTGACTGCAGGTATCCCAAGCAAGCCAGGACAGATCAGGGTGGCGGTGCATTTTGCGGAGGTCAAGGAGGAGCCCGCGCAGCGGGCGGGGGACACGTAGCAAAAGGTGCCGCCGCCCTGATCTACAACGAAGATCAAAGGCAGAAAATCGATACCTGCGCCATAACCCGGGTAGAATCAATCACCGGGCCCAAGCAATTGGCACCCGGTTTTTTTATGGCCGGGTCTGATCCAAGCGTCCACTTTTTTGAAATCTTTTCTTGAAATCGTTTGAGGAGCTTGGGAACCATGGAAATTTTTGACTACGACAACATTCTTCTGTTGCCCCGCAAGTGCCGCGTCGAGAGCCGCTCGGAGTGCGATGCCGGTGTAGAACTGGGTGGACGCAAGTTCCGTCTGCCGGTGGTTCCCGCCAACATGAAGACCGTGGTGGATGAATCCATCTGCGTCTGGCTGGCGCAAAACGGGTATTTTTATGTGATGCACCGCTTTGACCTGGACAACGTCCAGTTCGTCAAGGACATGAAGGCCAAGGGCCTGTTTGCCTCCATCTCCCTGGGTGTCAAGAAGCCCGACTACGCCACGGTGGACACACTGGCCGAGTTGGGCCTGACGCCCGAATACGTGACCATCGACATCGCCCACGGCCATTCCGACAGCGTGCGTGACATGATCATTTATCTGAAGGGAAAGATGCCAACGACCTTTGTTATCGCAGGCAACGTAGCCACACCTGAAGCCGTGATCGACCTGGAAAACTGGGGTGCCGATGCCACCAAGGTAGGCATTGGCCCGGGCAAGGTCTGCATCACCAAACTCAAGACCGGGTTTGGCACCGGTGGCTGGCAACTGTCGGCCGTGAAATGGTGTGCCCGTGTGGCCACCAAGCCCATCATTGCCGACGGCGGCATTCGGGATCACGGCGATATTGCCAAGAGCGTGCGCTTTGGAGCCACCATGGTGATGATTGGTTCGCTGTTTGCCGGTCACGAAGAGTCCCCAGGCCAGACAGTGGAGGTGGACGGCAAGCTGTACAAGGAATATTACGGTTCGGCCAGCGACTTCAACAAAGGCGAATACAAGCATGTGGAAGGCAAACGCATTCTGGAGCCCATCAAGGGGCGGCTAGCCAACACGCTGATCGAAATGGAGCAGGATGTTCAAAGCTCGATCAGCTACTCGGGTGGCAAGAAGCTCATGGACATCCGCAAGGTCAATTACGTCACGCTGGGCGGCGACAACGCGGGCGAGCACCTGCTGATGTAAATGCGCTGGGCGGAAAGCCCGCACGCCCCGTCAGTGATCTGACAGCATTTCACCTCCTGCCAGCGCGCATGGCCGTCCCGCGCACGGTATTCTGTTTTGCTGATAAGGAACAGACCATGAAAATTGCATTACTGGGTATTGGATTGATGGGTTTTCCCATGGGCAGACGTCTTTGCGATGCCGGGCATACGGTCCACGTCTGGAACCGCACACTCCACAAAGCTCAACGCCTTGCCGGCGCAGGCGCGACGGTGCATGAGAACCCGGGCGACGCAGCCGGCAATGCCGATTTGGTGATCCTGATGCTGGACAACGGTGATGTGGTCGGACAGGTGCTTTTTGAAATGGGGGCTGCCAACGCCATGAAGCCCGACAGTTTGCTCGTGGACATGTCATCCATCAAACCGGCGCAGGCCAGAGACCACGCTGCACGCCTGAGCGAAAAACACATCGCCTATCTCGATGCGCCCGTGTCCGGCGGAACCATTGGTGCAGAGAATGGCTCCCTCGCCATCATGGTCGGTGGCAAGTCTGTCCCGTTCGAAAGGGCGCGCCCGATCCTGCAACTCTTTGGACACCCAACCCATGTCGGTCCGACAGGGTCCGGCCAACTGGCAAAACTGGCCAACCAGATGATTGTTGGAGGCACCATAGGCATCGTCGCAGAAGCACTGTTGTTCTGCGAACGTGGTGGGGCAGACATGGCAAAAGTCAAAGAGGCGATTACGGGCGGTTTCGCCGACAGCCGGGTTTTGCAGGTGCACGGCCAACGCATGATCGAGCGCGACTTTGCGCCCAGAGGACGCATGTCCGTTCAGCTCAAAGACTTGCGAAACGCGCTTTCCACTGCTCGCGAAATCGGTTTTGAAGCTCCCATCACCGGGCTATTTGAAACGCTGTATGCGCAGGGCCTGGAGCACGGAATGGCCGACCTGGACCAGTCCGGACTCTTTGTGGAGTTGGCCAGTCGCAATGGCATGACCTGACCGCAACAAAAAAGGACCCATCTGGGTCCTTTGATTTGATTGCCCGAACAGATCAGTCAAACGTGCGCGCTGCGCGCTTTTTGGCGTCGCGTGGCACAAAGACTTTACCGGTATTTCCCGGTTTCACACCCATGGGTTTGCTGAACGCTGGCTTGCGGGCTGCAAAGTCACCCCCACGTGGCGCGGCATCCGGACGTGAGCCCGCAAAGCGGTCGTTGAAGCCACCTTTGCGGGCATAGCTGAAACCACCGTTATCGCCACCGTCGCGGGGTCCATTGTCACGGTTACCGCCACCAAATCCGCTATTGTTTTGATAGCTTCCTGCGCCCGCATCACGGGGGCCAAACGCATTTTTCTCACCGAATCCTGCGTTTGCGCCACGGTTGCCACCAAAACTGGGGCGGCCACCGCCACCGCCAAAGTTGCGTTCACGCGGTGCGCGGTCCGCGAAGTGGCTACCACGGCCACCAAAGCTGGCACCCGTACCCGGGCGCGCCTCTGGAAAGCGCTGCTGCGGCTCCAGGCCCGGAATCGTCTCGGATTTGAAATGCTGACGGGTGAAGGCTTCAATGTCGAAAATCTTGCGGCGGTCGCGAATTTCAGCGAATGTCACGGCAAGACCGTCACGTCCCGCACGGCCGGTGCGGCCAATGCGGTGGGTATAGTCTTCTGCCTTCATGGGCAAACCAAAATTGAAAACGTGGGTGATGGTGGGTACGTCAATTCCTCGGGCTGCAACGTCGGTCGCAACCAGAATTTGCACCTGACCATTGCGCAGGGCCATCAGGCGGCGGTTGCGCAACCCCTGGCTCAGAGCGCCGTGCAGTGCCACGGCATCAAATCCGTCCTGCTGCAGGTCACCCGCCAAACCATCGCACTCGATCTGCGTGCTGGCAAATACGATCGCCTGATTGATGGTGGTGTCACGCAGCCAGTGATCCAGCAGCTTGCGCTTGTGGTGGGCGTTATCCGCCCAGAACAGCACCTGCTTGATATTGACGTGTTTTTCCTGCGGGCTGTCGATGGTGATGCGCTGGGGTTCGCGCATGACGCGGGCAGCGAGCTGCTGGATGCGCGGCGCAAAGGTGGCGCTGAACATCATGGTCTGCTTACGCGCGATGGTGAGCTGGTTAATTTCCGCCAGGTCGTCCGAAAAGCCGAGATCGAGCATGCGGTCAGCCTCATCCACAACCAGAAACTGAACCTGATCGAGCTTGATTTGCATGGAGCGCTGAAGATCCAGCAGCCGACCGGGCGTTGCCACCACCAGGTTGGCGTTTTGCAGTTTGGCGATTTGCAGCTGGTATGGCATGCCACCCACGATGTTGGCGATCCGCAAACCACGGCAGTGTTGCACCAGGTCGATGGCATCGTTGGCAACCTGCTGGGCCAGCTCACGGGTTGGGCAAACGATCAGTGCGCCGGGTGCGGGGGCCTTGAAGTTGCGGGGGTTCGTGGGGTCCTTGCGCTTGGCGCGCTTGGGAGGTGCTTCACCACGGGCAACGGCTTCGGCCACTTCGCGCTCGAAGGCGGCGCGCTCGTCGGCTTCCGCCTTGGCCTGCTGCTTCAACAGCGTGTGCAGCACGGGCAGCAGGAATGCCGCTGTCTTGCCGCTGCCTGTCTGACTGGAAACCATCAGGTCGATGTACTTGGCTGCGGTCTTGCCGTCGCTTTCGCCAGGCAGCGCCAACGGAATGGTTTTGAGTTGAACAGAAGTCGGCTGGGTATAGCCCAGATCCTTGACCGCATGCACCAATTCAAGGGCAAGCCCCATGGTCACGAAGCCATTGGGGGCAGCTGCTTCTGCCACAGTCGCCTCCACGCCAACGCCGGGGGTGTTGCCCGTCGTGTCAACCGAAGGTTGGTTTTCTGTCATTGTTTCAGCAGGCGCAAATGCACCCGCCACTTGGAAAGCGTCAGTCATGGTTTTACTCACACGCGAGAGCCGCACTGTGTGCGGCCGCTCCGTCAATGGTTAAGAAACATCAACCATCAAACGGAACCTGCGGCTGAATGTTTCAGCGCATGGAGCCCATATCGGCGGGCCCGGTGAATGAAGGGAGATGTACACAAATGCGCTACGGTTTGTAGTGCAGCCTCGCATTATGCCACGGATTCGGGTTTCTACCTAATTCCGCAACGCCGTCTGCCACCAGCGCTACTCCAGCTTGAGGAAATGTCTGCGGTAATGCTCAAGTTCATCGATGGACTCGTGCACATCGGCCAGCGCCGTATGGCGCTGCTGCTTCTTGAAAGAGGCATACACCTCAGGGCGCCAGCGCTTGGACAGTTCCTTGAGCGTGCTGACATCCAGATTGCGGTAATGGAAAAATGCCTCCAGCTTGGGCATGTACTTGACCAGGAAGCGCCTGTCCTGCCCGATGGAGTTGCCACACATGGGCGAGCCATTGGCGGGCACATATTGCTTCAAAAATGCAATCAACAAATCCTGCGCCTGCTCCTCGGTCGTTTCGGATGCTTTGACTTTGTCTATCAGGCCGCTTTTGCCATGCGTGCCCTTGTTCCAAGCATCCATTCTGTCGAGCAGGGCATCGCTTTGGTGAATCACCACAACGGGGCCTTCAATTCGGCATTCGAGATTAGGCCCGGTCACAATGACGGCGATTTCTATGATCCGCTCGACATCCGGGTCCAGGCCCGTCATCTCACAGTCGAGCCAGACCAGGTTTTTGTCAGATTTGCTGAGTTCGGGGGTGTTGGTATCAGACATGCCCCCTATTGTCACCGAAAGGCCCTATTCGCTATGCGCAGATCGTTTTACGCACTGGCCGGCACAAATTGAAGACGCGTCTGGGTGTGGCACCGCGTGGGCGCTAAACTCGGGCCCCATGCTAGACATCTTCAACAGTTCATCCGCGCCGCTGGCCACTACCCTTGTCTTCGCCCTGGCTCTGAGCGCAAACTTGCTGCTGAAATTCTGGCTCGCCGGCCGCCAGATCGGCCATGTGGCTCGCCATCGTAGTGCCGTACCTGCGATTTTTGCAGACAAAATTTCCCTGGTTGCGCACCACAAGGCAGCAGACTACACCATTGCCAAGACCCGTTTTGGAATGATTGAACTGGCTTGGGGAGCCGCCTTGGCGGTGTGCTGGACCCTTTTGGGCGGACTTTCTGCGCTAAACGAGTTGCTTTTCGGGTTGATGGGGCATGGCCTTTCACAGCAGGTTGCCTTGATCGCGGCTTTTTTTGCAATCGGTGGATTGCTGGACCTGCCATTCACGCTGTACCAGACTTTTGTGATCGAGGAATTCTTTGGTTTCAACAAGACCACCTGGAAACTGTGGCTGCAGGACTTTGCCAAGTCACTCCTGCTGTCAGCGGTGATTGGTCTGCCCTTCATCACGCTGGTCATCTGGATGATGGGTGCGATCGGCCCGTTGTGGTGGCTGTGGGTATGGGGTGCATGGATGGGCTTCAATCTGGCAGCCCTGTTGATTTATCCGACGTGGATCGCGCCCCTGTTCAACAAGTTCAAGCCCCTCGAAGATCCCCAGGTCAAGGAGCGCGTGACGGCATTGATGGCCCGTTGTGGCTTTACGTCCAAGGGTTTTTTTGTGATGGATGGCAGCAAACGAAGTGCACACGCCAACGCCTACTTCACGGGTTTCGGGGCGTCCAAGCGTGTAGTGTTCTACGACACCCTGCTCGCGCAGTTGACACCGCAAGAAGTCGATGCCGTCCTCGCACACGAATTGGGGCATTTCAAACATCGACATGTCATCAAACGCATCGTTTCCATGTTCGCCATGAGCCTGGTCGGATTTTTCGCCCTTGGCTGGATCAGTCAGCAGCCCTGGTTTTTTACCGGTCTTGGTGTGCTTCCCAACCTGGGTGGAGCCAATGATGCACTTGCGTTGTTGCTTTTCATGATGGTGTTTCCCTTGTTTGGCACCTTCGTGGGACCGGTGTTTGCACGCACGTCTCGCAAACATGAATTCGAGGCCGACGCTTTTGCAGTGACCCACAGCAGCGGCGAAGCATTGGCGAGCGCCCTGCTCAAGCTTTTTGAGGACAACGCCTCCACTGTTACGCCAGACCCTGTGTACGTGGCGTTTTATTACTCCCACCCGCAGGCCACCGAACGCCTGGGACGCATCATGGCTGCGTCCAGCTAACCCCCCCGGGGAAATATGGCAACAACGTCGTCCCACTGGGAAGCCGGTTTGGTTATTGCGGGACATGGGCGTCACGTATGGGTGGAGACACCGGATGGGCGCCGCCTGATCTGCCATCCGCGTGGTAAGAAAAGCCAGACTGTGGTGGGTGACCGTGTGCTATGGCAAGCCAGTGAAGACGAGGGAACAATCGAAAAAGTAGAACCTCGCCGCAACCTGTTTTACCGACAGGACGAAATACGCACCAAGTCCTTTGCCGCCAATCTGGACCAAGTACTGATCCTGATCGCGGCCGAGCCGGAGTTCTCGGAAAGTCAGCTCTCCCGTGCCCTTATTGCCGCAGAAGCCGAACACATACGCCCCATCATCGCTCTCAACAAAAGTGACCTGGCTGAACCCTTCCAGCGGGCCTGGCAGCGCATGGGTGTCTACCGCGACATGGGCTACACCGTGATGCCCATGGCACTCAAACCGCGCGCCGGTGTGGTGAATGATGCGGAGCACCATCTGGACGCAACATTGGAAGGGAAGACCACGCTGGTGCTGGGTCCGTCCGGCTCAGGCAAGAGCACTTTGATCAACCGGCTGATACCGGATGCACAGGTACTCACCAACGCCATCTCTACCGCGCTGAACTCTGGCAAACACACCACCACCAGCACCACCCTGTACTGGGTGGATACGACCAGGACCACCGCAGTGATCGACTCGCCCGGCTTTCAGGAGTTCGGTCTGAACCACATCGCGCCCATGCATCTGGCCAGCCTAATGCCCGACATCAAGGCCCACGCCAGTGACTGCAAGTTCTACAACTGCAGCCATTTGCATGAACCGGGCTGCGGCGTCATTGCAGCCCTGCAGAAGGCATCTGATGGATTTTTGCCTCCTGGCCCCGGTGAGATAAGTACAGGTCGCTACAATATTTATAGCAATCTATTCGCGGAACTGTCGCTCAAGCGCTACTAGCCCAAGAGCCTTGCAAGTGACAGAAGGGCCAAAAACACCATCCACATCACCACGGTACGCCAGACCAAGCCGACGACGGCACGCAGGTGTTCTGGCTGGGGAACTTGCCCTACCCCTGTGGTTTCTTGGACTCCCAACCTGACATTGACGGCACCGGATGTCGCGGCAAGCACCACGCCGTCACTATCGTCCGGAAATTGTGCTTCGTGGTGGCGCCAACTGTCTACTGCCTCTTCAAAACTGCCAACAAAAGCGAAGCCCAGTGCGGTAATGCGTGCCGGAACCCAGTCCACCGCCTTCCACGCCGCGTTCGCGGCGGATTTGAGCGAGCCGCTCAACGGCGTGCTGGACGGTCGGTCAGGACGATTGGCATAACGGGAAAAATACTCTCCTACCCGGTACAAAACGGCGCCCGATGGTCCCAGGCCCAGCGCTGCGAGCAACGAGTACCAGGCAAAAACGCCGAAGACATGTCGATGGGCACTCAAAACCGAATGCTCAATCACGTGGCGCACAATTTCACTGCGCGGAAGAGACACAACATCCATGCGCATCCAAAGTGCCAACTTCTGGCGCGCCAAATCTTCATCACCGGCAAGCAATGCGTCGCGTATCCCGGTGAAATGATGACTGAACTGGCGAAAACCCAACGTGGAATACAGGATCGCAGTGCTCCAAAGTGCGGCAACGATCCAGCCCAGGGTCCACACCAAAAGCCAATGTATTGAAAACGTCAGTGCGGCCGGAACAGCCACGGCAACCACCCAAGCCAACCACGCGTGATGGTGATTCCCCGTATCCAAATTGCGCACGACCCAACGCACCCACCCGCGCACTCCGAGATGCACTGGGTTGCCTTCTGCCAAGGGCCGCGCCTGTTCCAGCAGCAGCGCAAACAATATTGCGAGGAAACTCATCCGGCAATCATAGCGGCCTGCCGATCGCCAACGAAATATGTGCTTTGACACATGCCCGGCACCACTCAATCCAGAAGAAACCGGTACAGATTTCGCAACATACCGGCTGTCGCGCCCCAAATGAACCGTTCGCCAACAGCGTCGCAATAGGGCATCGAGAACCACTCACGGCGAGCACCCGCCCAGTCCACTACATGCCGACGGTGATTCGCAGGGTTCATCAGAAAGTCCAATGGCACCTCGAACGCATCAGCGACTTCGTGCTGATTGAGCGTCATTGCATAGCCATCCCGAACGAATGCCACCACCGGGGTTACGATGAAGGCACTACCCGTTGTGTAGGTTGGAAGGCTGCCCAGCACTTCCACATCGTCACGTTGCAATCCGATTTCTTCCTCAGCCTCCCGCAGTGCCGTGTCCGTTTCGCTGATGTCTTGCGGGTCCGCCTTGCCTCCAGGAAAGGCGATTTGTCCGGAATGGCTGGAGAGATGCGTGGTGCGCTCTGTCAGGAGGACCGTGAGCCCATACTCTCGCCTGACGAGTGGAACCAGCACGGACGCATGAACCGGAACGCGGTCTGAAAACCGGGGTTCGCCCTTGAGCTCAGGCGTCCAGATCGGTGGATATCTGAAACGTTGCGCAAGCGACTGCGGCTGCAGAGCCAGTGACGTCACTTTAGGCAAATGGTCATCAACCGCGACCACCGGAACGCGACGCGGATCAAAGGACGGTAATTTCTGGGCTGAAGTCATAAAAAAACCGCCACAAGCTTGCGCCGGGCGGTTTCGCGAATGGTAAGGGCTTGAAAAACTTAAGCCGCAGCCTTTTTCGCTGGCAGTTTTTCCTTGATACGAGCCGATTTGCCGCTGCGATCACGCAGGTAATACAGCTTGGCACGACGCACGTCACCGCGACGCTTGACTTCGATGCCAGCAATCAGGGGACTATAGGTTTGGAATGTGCGCTCGACTCCTTCACCGCTGGATATCTTGCGCACGATGAAGCCACTGTTGAGCCCACGGTTGCGCTTGGCGATCACGACGCCTTCGTAGGCCTGCACGCGCTTGCGGCTGCCTTCGACAACATTGACGCTGACCACAACGGTGTCGCCAGGTGCGAATTCGGGAATGGTTTTTCCCAGGCGAGCAATTTCTTCTTGCTCGAGTATTTGAATCAGGTTCATGATGTCCTTCGTGATCTTGCATGCGCCTGCACCGAAGGGTGCGAAGTCAGTGCTTGGAAACACACCGCTTTGGCCATACAGAGGATCTGGTTAGCCTGCCATTATAGCAAGCTGGTTACGGCATCTGCAACACAGCCTCATCCAGCGGACTGAGAAGCCCAGCAGCACGGGCAATCACCAGCAAATCAGGGCGATGCCGGGCCGTGAGACGCAGGCGCTGCTCACGGCGCCAGCGCTCAATTTGCCCATGGTGTCCGGACAACAGAACATCGGGGACGCCAATACCCGACCACTCCTCCGGGCGCGTGTAATGCGGACAGTCCAATAATCCGTCCAACGAAGGGTTGAAGCTGTCCATGTGGTGGCTATTGCTGTCCGACAAAACACCTGGCTGCAATCGGGCAACGGCGTCCAGCAAGGCGATGGCAGGCACTTCACCACCGGACAGAACAAAGTCGCCCAGGCTGATTTGCTCGTCCACTTGTGTGTCAATGAAACGCTGGTCTATGCCTTCATAGCGCCCACACACCAGGATGGCTCCACTGCTGGCGGCCCAGCGCTGCACATCCGCATGGCTCAACCGCGCTCCTACAGGGGAGAACAGTACAACTGGGGCACTGCCGGTACGTTGGGATCGGATGTGTTCGAGGGCAAGCTCCAGCGGCTGAGCCATCATCACCATGCCAGGTCCACCGCCAAAAGGACGGTCATCGACACGGCGATAATTTCCCGCTGCAAAGTCGCGCGGATTGGTGCATTGCACCTCAACCTGCCCGGATTCAAAAGCCCGGCGGGTTATGCCAACGGACAGAAACGGTGCGAAGAGTTCCGGAAACAGCGTGATGACGTCAAAGCGCATACACACGGACTCAATAGTCAGTCTGCCAGTCTACGCGAATGCGCCGGCCTCCGAGGTCCACATCGTCAACGTAGGCAGCAACGAAGGGAATCATCCGCTCACAGGTCTTGCCATCTACCTGGTAGTCCAGAACCAGCACAGTCTGTGCGCCAGTAGACAACAGTTCTCTGACCACGCCGAGGACTTCATCCTGACGGTTGATGACGTCCAAGCCAATCAGGTCGACCCAATAATATTCATCTTTGGCAGCCGTTGGAAAACTGGATCGCGCGACAAAAATGCGGGCACCACGCAAGGCCTCGGCAGCTGATCGGTCATCAATGCCCTGGGCCGTCGCCACAACCCAATCGGAGTGCTCCTTGGCTTCCTTGACCGCCAGTCGCACGACACCGGTGAAGGCCTGTTGACCGCGCTCAGTGGGCAACAGGAACCAACGTTTGGAAGAAAAAAGTGCCTCCGGGTGGGCGCTGTAGGGCAAGACCTTGAACCAGCCCTTGATGCCCCACGCGTCTGCAATGCGTCCAACCTCAATGGCATCCGCTGGCAATTCAGCCGGTTCAAGTCCAGTGGGCATGCGTAGGGGCCGGCGGAGGGCGCTGGCCCTCCTTCGACGCAGTGCGTTAAGCTGCCTTCTTGGCCGCTTGTTGGATCAGGCGCTCCACCGTTGGAGAGGCCTGCGCGCCAACGCCTTGCCAGTATGTGAGGCGATCCTGGGCAATGCGGATGCTCTCTTCATTGGCAGTCGCAATCGGGTTGTAAAAACCGATACGCTCAATGAAGCGACCATCACGGCGAGTACGCTTGTCGGCCACGACGATATTAAAGAAAGGGCGTGCTTTTGCACCGCCACGGGCGAGTCGAATGACGACCATGATTTATCCTTTGGGTGACAGAAATTACTTCCTGCCAATAAGTTCAAAGTTGAGACACGCAACTGACCACCCGGCCAGTGACACTTTGAGCAGCCTTCCATTATAACCTTTTTGTTTTTCAATGACCAAGATCCGCCCAAGCACCGCAGCTGATATCTCCGGCATCACTGCCATTTACGCACATCATGTCGTTCACGGAACCGGTACATTCGAGACCACGCCACCCACGCCAAGTGAAATGGCCACACGTCGGGACGATGTGTTGTCCAAACATCTGCCCTATCTGGTGATTGAAGACGCCAGTGGTCTGTTGGGCTTTGCGTATTGCAATTGGTTCAAACCGCGCCCTGCCTACCGATTTTCAGCCGAGGACTCGATTTACCTGGCACCGTCTGCAAGCGGACGGGGACTGGGACGCCTGCTGTTAAATGAACTCATCGCGCAGGCCGAGCGGTCGGGCGTTCGCAAACTCATCGCTGTGATAGGAGACTCCGCCAACAAGGGATCGATTGGTGTGCACCACGCCTGCGGTTTTATACCCGCAGGAACATTGTCAAGTTGTGGTTGGAAATTCGAACGCTGGCTCGACGTGGTTCTAATGGAGAAGTCCGTTGGACTGGGGAACGCATGTCCTCCCGTTCCACCGTCCAACGTCAATTGAAAAGAGCAAGACTGACCCAGTAGGCAACAGCGGCAACTGTGGCGCTAGCCGGAATGGTGAGCACCCACGCCCACACAATATTTCCCGCAACACCCCAACGCACGGCACTGGCACGCTGCGTGGAACCGACTCCGACAATGGCACCGGTGATGGTATGGGTCGTCGAAACCGGAATACCCAAAGAAGTTGCCAAAAACAATGTAATGGCTCCACCCGTTTCTGCGCAAAAACCGCCCACCGGCTTGAGTTTGGTAATTCTTTGTCCCATTGTTTTCACAATCCGCCAACCGCCAAACATGGTGCCGGCACCAATGGCCATGTAGCAAGACACAATGGTCCATGTCGGCGGCGATTTGTCTGATGCAGCCACATAGCCCGTGGCAATCAGCATCATCCAGATGATGCCAATGGTCTTCTGCGCATCATTGCCTCCGTGCCCCAAACTGTACGCGCCGGCGGAAACCAGTTGCAAACGACGGAACCACTTATCCACACGAGATGGTCGCGACCGGCGAAACACCCAGGCCACAATAACCATCATGACCGAACCTAACGTGAAGCCCAGCAAGGGCGACACAAAAATGAATGTAACCGTTTTGATTATTCCGGAAGACACCAACGCCCCAGCACCGGCTTTGGCCATCACTGCGCCAACGATGCCGCCAATCAGCGCGTGCGACGAGCTACTTGGAATTCCGTAATACCAGGTAATCACGTTCCAGGTAATAGCGCCCACCAGCGCGCCAAAAACCACATGGGTATCCACCACCCCAGGCTGCACGACACCCTTGCCCACCGTAGCAGCCACACTCAGATGGAACACAAAAATGGCTATGAAGTTGAAAAAAGCGGCAAACAAAACAGCCTGCCCGGGCTTGAGAACGCCCGTGGAAACGACCGTGGCAATCGAGTTGGCGGCGTCATGAAAGCCGTTCATGAAGTCAAACAGCAGCGCCAACGCCACCAGCAATATCACCACCCACAGGGCTGCCTGTACGTTTTCCATGTTGACTCCTACGGCGAGATCAGGAGTTCTCGAGGATGATGCCCTCGATCACATTGGCAACGTCTTCACACTTGTCGGTGATGGTTTCCAGCAGTTCATAGATCGCCTTCAGCTTGATGACTTCGCGGACATCGGGCTCTTCCCGAAACAGCTTGCTCATCGCAGTGCGCATAACACGGTCAGCATCGGATTCAAGCTTGTCGATTTCCTCACAAGTCTTCAGTGCCGCCTCAGCGGTTTGGGGATCGGCAATATGGCCCAATAGCTTGACAGCGTCGCGCAGGCGTTCACAGCACTTCACACTCAAGTCCGTCAATCGCGTGATCTCTTCGGTCATATGGTGTACGTCATATAGCGCCATGGTCTCGGCCGAATCCTGAATCAAATCCGCTACATCGTCCATCGTATTGATCAGTGAATGAATCTGTTCGCGGTCTATGGGTGTAATGAACGTAATGTGGATCGCCTTGTTGCAATCGTGTGTCACACGGTCTGCGGCACGTTCGGCATTGTCAACTTCCTGGTTGTACTTTGCGCGCAGATCCAAATCACTGTAGTTGGCAACCAGCTTGGAAAATGCCTGCGCCGCTTCGACGATGCGGTCTGCGTGCTGGTTGAACATTTCAAAAAAATTGCCTTCACGCGGCAACAACTTTCCAAACAGCATCGCTGGCTCCTAACAATGAGATGTGTCGGTTTTGTGACAAAACCTGGGTTGCGCGGAGTGTAACCGCCGCAAACCCATGGGTACTTGACGCCATCGGGGTATTCGTCAAAAAAAAGCCCCGTAGCAACCGCTACGGGGCCTTCACTGCTGACCGTAACGCTTATGCCTTAACCGTAGCTGCTGACTCGGTGTAGTCGCTTATCTTGTCAAAGTTCAAGTACTGGTAGACCTTGTCGCTGGCAGCAGTCAACACGCCCATGTCAGCAAGGTACTCTTCCTTGGTTGGAATTCGCCCCAGCTTCGATGCAATAGCAGCGATTTCGGCTGAGCCCAAGTACACAAATGTGTCCTTGCCCAAGCGATTCGGGAAATTGCGTGTGCTGGTGGACAGCACGGTCGCTCCCGCCTTCACCTGCGCCTGATTGCCCATACACAAACTGCAGCCAGGCATTTCCATACGCGCACCAGCACCACCAAGGACTCCGTAGTGCCCTTCGTCGCTCAGCTGTTTGGCATCCATCTTGGTCGGTGGAGCAATCCACAGCTTGACCGGGATATCGCGCTTACCTTCCATCAGCTTGGACGCGGCGCGGAAGTGGCCAATGTTGGTCATGCAGGAGCCGATGAAAACTTCGTCGATCTTGGTGCCGGCGACTTCGGCCAATGTCTTCACATCATCCGGATCGTTGGGGCAAGCCAGGATCGGCTCGTGGATGTCGGCCAGATCGATTTCGATGACGGCAGCATAGTCCGCATCGGTGTCGCCCTTGAGCAACTGGGGATCCTTGAGCCAAGCTTCCTGTGCGGCAATGCGACGGGCCAGAGTGCGAGCATCTGCGTAACCATTGGCAATCATCCACTTCATCATGGTGATATTGCTATTGATGTACTCAATGATGGGTTCCTTGTTCAGGTGCACGGTGCAACCCGCGGCGGAACGCTCGGCGGACGCGTCAGACAACTCAAATGCCTGCTCCACCTTCAAATCAGGCAGACCTTCGATTTCCAGAATGCGGCCGGAGAAGATGTTCTTCTTGCCCTTCTTCTCGACGGTCAGCAGGCCAGCCTTGATGGCGTACAGCGGAATGGCGTTCACCAGATCACGCAGGGTGATGCCGTTTTGCATCTTGCCTTTGAATCGCACCAGCACGGACTCAGGCATGTCCAATGGCATGACACCTGTGGCCGCTGCAAACGCCACCAACCCGGAACCTGCGGGGAAGCTGATGCCGATGGGGAAGCGAGTGTGGCTGTCGCCACCGGTGCCGACGGTATCGGGCAACAGCAGACGATTCAGCCAGGAGTGGATCACGCCATCACCGGGACGCAGCGCGACGCCGCCGCGGGTGCTGATGAACTCCGGCAGTTCGTGGTGCATCTTCACATCCACAGGCTTGGGATATGCCGCGGTATGGCAGAAGGATTGCATCACAAGATCAGCGCTGAACCCCAGGCAAGCCAGATCCTTCAGCTCATCCCGGGTCATCGGGCCGGTGGTGTCTTGAGAACCGACCGAGGTCATCTTGGGCTCGCAGTAGGTACCGGGGCGCACACCCTGGCCTTCGGGCAGACCGCAGGCACGACCAACCATCTTCTGCGCCAGACTGAAACCCTTCTTGGTATCAACCGGGTTCTGCGGCAGACGGAATAGTGTGGAAGGCTTCAGACCCAGCGCTTCGCGTGCCTTGGCGGTCAGGCCACGGCCAATGATCAACGGAATACGGCCACCGGCGCGTACTTCGTCAAACAGCACGTCGCTCTTGACCTGGAAGGAAGCAATTTCTTTCCCGTCCTTGAATGCCTTTCCGTCGTAGGGACGCAGTTCGACCACGTCGCCCATGTTCATCTGGTTCACGTCCAGTTCGATGGGCAAAGCGCCGGCATCTTCCATGGTGTTGTAGAAGATAGGAGCGATTTTGGTACCCAGGCACACGCCACCGAAACGTTTGTTCGGCACATAGGGAATGTCTTCGCCGGTAAACCACAGCACGGAGTTGGTCGCAGACTTGCGGGAAGAACCGGTACCGACCACGTCGCCCACATAGGCCACCAGGTTGCCACGGGCGCGCAAGTCTTCGATGAACTTGACCGGGCCGCGCTTGCCGTCTTCTTCAGGGGTGATGCCGTCGCGCTTGTTCTTCAGCATGGCCAAAGCATGCAAAGGAATATCTGGGCGGCTCCAGGCATCAGGCGCAGGAGACAGATCGTCGGTGTTGGTTTCGCCAGTCACTTTCAGGATGGTGACGGTGATGCTCTTGGGCACTTCGGGACGGCTGGTGAACCACTCGGCATCCGCCCAGCTTTGCAGCACAGCCTTGGCGTGCGCGTTACCCTTGTCGGCCTTTTCCTTGACGTCATGGAACTGGTCGAACATCAGCAGGGTTTTCTTCAGGCCTTCGGCCGCTTCGGCGGCCACGGCAGCGTCGTCCAGCAAATCCACCAGCGGGCTGATGTTGTAACCACCCAGCATGGTGCCCAACAGTTCGGTCGCTCGGGCACGCGTAATCAACTGGCACTTCTCGGTGCCATGGGCAACCGCAGCCAGGTAGCTGGCCTTTACCTTGGCGGCATCGTCCACACCCGCCGGTACGCGGTGGGTGATAAGGTCCACCAGAGTTGCTTCCTCACCCTGAGGAGGTGATTTAAGGAGCTCAATCAACTCGCTCGTCTGCTTCGCAGACAAAGGCAGCGGCGGAATGCCCAATGCAGCACGTTCAGCCACATGGTCACGGTAAGTTTTCAACATGGTTCACTCCTTCTTAAACAACAATAATCTCTCAGGCCCGCGTAGATATGAGCCACACTCTGCAATTTACTCAGTCGTATTCGGCACCATTTCCTGTGCCGTCTTGCTGGGAGCCAGTGGCACCAGCGCATCCTTGGGTGCATCCAGCAAATGCGGCGCGGGAGCACGCAAAAGCGCCTGCGCGACCAGCAATTGTTGTGGACTCATGCAGTCATCGGCTATTCGCTGGCCTAATTTTTGATTCATCAGCATCGACTTGTTTGCCAATTGCAACCAAACGGCGCCCGAGGCTGGATCTTCCAGCCGAACCGCACCCGTGCTGGTTGCAACAGGCACCATCGTGTATCGACGATGCCCGATATCCAGTAGAAAACGTCCGGCAGAACGCTCGTCAGAACGCATATTGACCACAACTGCCAGTTCACACTGGCTCGTGCCAACGAACACTTTTTCTGCGATAGCCAATTGCTCCGCCGACAGGACCACAGGAGCATGTGCCTCATGTACGGGCGCGGTTGAAGCCGCTTTCGTGGAAGCGCGAGCGCCCTTCACTACAGGCTTTGCCACATTTTCCTTGACAAGTGCCTGTGCTTGCAGGGCAACAAACAAAGTACCCACAAAACATAGTAGCAATCGCTTGATCATGGTGTCGTAATCCTCTGGTGACTGGTCGCGGTGAAATACCTCTGCATCGAATCCGGCAATTTACATCCAGTCTGGGCCGCTCGCTCCAGAACCTGCCAGAAATACCGAAAACTAGCCCGATCATGCAATGTTCCATTGACCGAAATGGGTGCCCAGTCGGCACGCTCTGCTTGTTCCAGGATGTGTGCCGCCAGATGCAGTTCGGAACTGGACGGCATGAAAGCGCGCAATATCGGTCGAATCTGCCCGGGGTGAATACTCCACATGCGGGTAAAGCCAAACGCACTTGACGCTGACCTTGCCGCCCGCTCAATGCCCGCTTCGTCACGCAACTCTGTCACCACACAATGGGATGGAACCTTGCCAAAAGCATGGCAGGCGCTGGCAATGTCCAGTTTTGCGCGCACGACTAGCGGGTGATGAAACTGATCCAACGTGCTGGCATCGTCTCCGACGCGCAAACCCATCGCCGTATGCGGGATGGCCCCACCATGGGCAGAGACAAAATCCATCAAACCAAAGCTGACAGACTCCACCCGGGGATGGGCTGCGATGTCAAATGCACGATGCACGGCCGCAGGGGACTCAATCAACACATGCATTGGGACCGGGCTTGTGCGCTGCCCAGGCCGAACGGACGCGTCGACTGCCGCTACCGCCAATTCAACATCGGCAACTGACTCCACTTTGGGAATCATGATGTAGCTCAGCGACCGCGCCGCGCGCCCTACGACGATATCCACGTCGGCTGCAAAACACGGGTGATCGACCGCGTGCACCCGCACTCCGACTCGACGCGACAAGTCATTCGCTACCAATTCAGGAGCATTGTGTGCTTGTACTGCAAGGGATGCGACCCGATTTGCCTGATCAACCTCGCCACCAACCGGTGCACCGTCCTCGCAGTCCAGCGTCACATCAAAAACGCATACACCGAACTCCTGGGTCATTTCAGCCTGCAACTGCAGGCTTTTGACCATGCGGGCTTCAACGCCGCTGTAATGATCACATACCGGCAACAAACCCCCAGTCCCTTGGGCGCCCAGAAGTATGTTGCGCGGATGTTCCACGGATTACAGGAGGTGGGCAACGCCGGCTTGTTCGTCCTGCAACTCTTTCAGCGTCTTGTTGATGCATTCCTGGCTGAACGCATCCACCTCAAGGCCTTCCACAAGCTTATATTCGCCACCCTCGCAAGTAACGGCGAAACCGAACATGGTGTCCTTGGGAATACCGTATTGGCCATCGGATGGAATACCCATGGTCACCCATTTGCCATTGGTGCCAAGAGCCCAATCACGCATGTGATCGATCGCAGCATTGGCAGCGGAGGCTGCCGACGAAACGCCCCGCGCTGCAATGATGGCCGCGCCACGCTTGCCAACCGTCGGCAGGAAAGTGTTGGCGTTCCAGTCATGGTCGTTGATCATGTCCTTGACACTTTGGCCATTGATGGTGGCGAAACGGTAGTCGGCATACATGGTGGGTGAATGGTTGCCCCAAACCGCCATTTTTTCGATATCCGCAACAGCCTTGCCGGTCTTGTCAGCCAACTGGCTCAACGCACGGTTGTGGTCCAGTCGCAGCATGGCGGTGAAATTCTTGCGTGGCAGGTCGGGAGCGCTCTTCATGGCAATGTAGGCATTGGTATTGGCTGGGTTACCCACAACCAGAACGCGCACATCACGGCTGGCCACAGCATTCAATGCCTTACCCTGGGCCGTGAAAATTTCCGCGTTGACAGCCAGCAACTCTGCACGCTCCATGCCGGGACCACGTGGACGCGAACCGATCAACAGCGCGTAGTCAACATCCTTGAACGCCGTCATGGGGTCACTGTGGGCTTCCATTCCAACCAACAACGGAAAAGCGCAATCCTGCAACTCCATGATCACGCCCTTCAAGGCCTGTTGTGCTTTTTCCATAGGAACTTCCAGCAGACTCAGGACGATGGGCTGGTCCTTGCCCAGCATCTCGCCGGAAGCGATGCGAAACAGAATGGCGTATCCAATTTGACCGGCGGCTCCGGTAACTGCAACGCGAACGGGCTTTTTGCTCATGGTGTTAACTCCAGGAAGTGTTGTAAAAACGGCGACTGTCCGGGGACCCAAGCGAAAGGTTGAATCCTTCAGAATGTCTGCGAGTTTACCCCTGAAATTGCAACAAAGTCAATTTGTCTTATGTCTTATATAAGATATGATTCGCCATGGATTCGAGACTGACTCGAGGCTGACTTTTTGAGTGAATTTTCATGTCCGCAACGCCAACATCCCTCAAAGAAAGCACTGCTGCCAGCTTGCTTGAGATGAGCGCGACTGTCGCTGGATCGCAGCAAACGCCAGCCTTCAGCCCGTTGTACCAGCAAATCAAGGTTCTCATCCTGCAAAGCCTGCAAACTGGCGAATGGAAGCCCAGCACAGTCATTCCCAGCGAAATTGAGCTGGCGTCCCGCTTCAAGGTCAGCCAGGGTACTGTGCGCAAGGCGATCGACGAGCTGGCGTCCGAAAACCTGCTGGTAAGGCGTCAAGGCAAAGGCACATTTGTAGCCACACACGCCGAACGCCAGGTGCAATACCGTTTTCTCAAGCTGATTCCGGACAATGGTGACCCCAGCAGCGAAGGACCCGCGCAACGGCACATCATTGACTGCAAACGCTCTCGCGCCTCCGTAGAGGTTGCACGCACGCTTGCAATTCGGACGGGTGATGCGGTTCTTCAGGTCCGCAGGGTGCTATCGTTTGCTTCCACCCCGACCATTCTGGAGGACCTTTGGTTACCTGCTGCCCCATTCAAAGGATTGACGGCAGAACGACTTCGTGACTACAACGGTCCCATGTATGCCCTGTTTGAAACAGAATTTGATGTCCGGATGGTACGAGCGGAAGAAAAAATTCGCGCAGTTTTACCAGATGCCGAACAGTGCGCGCTCCTGGCGATCAGTCCACAATCACCGCTATTGAGCGTAGAAAGAACCGCCTACACCTACAACGACTTACCCATGGAAATGCGACGCGGTCTCTACCTTACCGACCGGCATTACTATCGAAATGCCCTCAATTGAACAGGTTGTTGTTGCAAGTCCAGCGTCAGCCTGTTGCAGTGCAATAGAATTTTGGTCTAAGCAGTAATAATTACAACCGGTTTTACCCAGAAAGCCCACCCATGTCTGAGCTGAATCCCGCCCCCCGAGCCGAACGGCCCGAGTTCCGTAACATCAACGCCTTGGATGACCTGCCCGGCTACCGGTGGCCCTTGGCGGCCATCGTTTCGGGAATGCATCGTGCCAGCGGTCTGTTCATGTTCCTTTTGATGCCTTTCATCATCTGGATGTTTGATACTTCGGTGAGTTCCGAGTTTTCATTCGCACGGTTTACATCGGCATTCACCAACGGCATCGGCTTTGTTCCCGGTATTCTGGTGAAGTTGGTGGCGCTGGGACTCATCTGGGCTTACCTGCACCATTTCTTTGCCGGCATGCGCCACATCCGGATGGATATCTTTCACACGGTCACCAAAGAAGCCGGCAAATCAACAGCCCAATTGACTTTGGTGTTGAGTCTCGGACTCACTGTTGTATTGGGTGCCAAACTTTTCGGCTTGTACTGATCCCCAATCAGTCCACTTATCCTTCCCCGACATTTCAACTCAGGAATTCATCATGTCTGTTAACTACGGCTCCAAGCGCATCGTCGTTGGTGCGCACTATGGTCTACGAGACTGGTTGGCGCAGCGCGTCACTGGTCTACTAATGGCCATTTTCACTGCCATCGTGCTGGCACAGGTACTGCTCACGAAAGGCCCCATGGGCTACGACAAATGGGCGGGCATCTTCTCCACACAATGGATGAAAACGCTCACCTTCTGCGTCATCGTAGCGTTGCTCTATCACGCCTGGATCGGAATGCGCGAGATCTTTATGGACTATGTCAAACCTTTGTCGGTTCGACTATCGCTCCAGGTCTTCGCGATTGTCTGGCTTGTCGGGTGCGCAGGCTGGGCCGTCCAGGTCCTGTGGCGCCTTTGATCCATTGAATTATTGAGGCCCAACCCATGACCTATTCCGTTACAACAAGAAAATTCGACGTCGTCATCGTCGGGGCCGGTGGCTCCGGCATGCGTGCTTCCCTGCAACTGGCCCGCGCCGGTCTGAACGTTGCAGTTCTGAGCAAGGTATTCCCCACCCGCTCCCACACGGTGGCTGCGCAAGGAGGCATCGGTGCCTCGTTGGGAAACATGAACGATGACAACTGGCACTACCATTTTTACGACACCATCAAAGGTTCGGACTGGCTGGGTGATCAGGACGCCATCGAGTTCATGTGCCGTGAAGCACCCAAGGTCGTCTATGACCTTGAACACATGGGCATGCCATTTGACCGCAATCCGGATGGCACAATTTATCAGCGCCCCTTTGGCGGCCATACGGCCAACTACGGCGAGAAAGCAGTCGAGCGCGCCTGCGCTGCCGCTGACCGCACCGGCCACGCCATGCTGCACACGCTGTACCAGAAGAATGTCGAGGCCAAAACCAGCTTCTTCGTCGAATGGATGGCACTGGACCTGATTCGGGACGCGGAAGGCGACGTTGTCGGGGTGACTGCGCTGGAAATGGAAACGGGTGACCTGCATGTTTTGCATGCCAAGACCGTTTTGCTGGCCACAGGTGGCGCTGGCCGCATCTTCGCCGCCTCCACCAACGCGTTTATCAACACCGGCGACGGCCTAGGCATGGCGGCACGCGCCGGCATTCCACTGGAAGACATGGAGTTCTGGCAGTTCCATCCAACCGGCGTTGCGGGCGCCGGAGTGTTGCTGACCGAAGGTTGCCGTGGAGAGGGCGCCATTTTGCTCAACAGCAACGGTGAACGCTTCATGGAGCGCTATGCACCCACCTTGAAGGACTTGGCCCCGCGCGACTTTGTTTCCCGCTCCATGGACCAGGAAATCAAAGAAGGCCGTGGCTGCGGACCCAACAAGGACTATGTGCTTCTCAAGCTCGATCACCTGGGTGCAGAAACCATCCACAAGCGCCTGCCATCGGTGTATGAGATTGGCGTCAACTTCGCCAATGTGGACATCACGCGCGAACCGATCCCCGTCGTTCCCACCATCCACTACCAGATGGGCGGTATTCCCACCAATGTCAACGGCCAGGTTGTCGTTCCCAAGGGCGATGTGCACAACGCCGTTGTTAACGGCCTGTATGCTGTGGGCGAATGCTCGTGTGTCAGCGTGCATGGTGCCAACCGGCTTGGCACGAATTCACTGCTCGACCTGCTGGTTTTCGGTCGCGCTGCCGGTAACCACATTGTGGACTTCGCCAGCAAGACCAAGGCACACAAGCCGCTGCCCGCCGACGCGGCGGACCGCACCATGGCACGCTTGTCACGCCTGGACAACTCCAGCAGCGGTGAGTATGCACAAAATGTTGCCGATGACCTTCGCGCCAGCATGCAATTGCACGCCGGCGTGTTCCGCACGCAGAAGAGCATGGACGAGGGCGTTGTCAAGATTGCAGAGCTGCGCAATCGCGTGAATGCCATTACCCTGAAAGACAAGTCGAAGGTATTCAACACGGCCCGCATAGAGGCTCTGGAAGTGGACAACCTGATTGAGGCGGCTCAGGCCACCATTGTGTCGGCTGCAGCGCGCCACGAAAGTCGCGGCGCACATACCGTCGACGATTACGGTGACACTGCGGAAAACCCGAACGGTCGAAACGATAAGGACTGGCACAAGCACACGCTTTGGCACAGCCAGAGCAATTCTCTGACCTACAAGCCGGTACAAATGAAACCTTTGACCGTCGAATCTGTACCCCTCAAAGTTAGGACATTCTGATTATGACCAAACGCACTTTTTCCATCTACCGGTACGATCCGGATAAGGATGCTAAGCCCTACATGCAGACCATCGAGGTCGAACTCGATGGCAGCGAGCGGATGTTACTGGACGCCCTGATGAAGCTCAAGGCAATTGATCCAACCATTTCATTCCGCCGTTCGTGCCGCGAAGGGGTGTGTGGATCCGATGCCATGAACATCAATGGCAAAAATGGATTGGCTTGCCTGACCAATATGCTGACGCTGCCAGGCACCATTGTTCTCAAGCCCCTGCCTGGTCTGCCGGTCATCCGCGACCTGATCGTGGACATGACGCAATTTTTCAAGCAGTACAACTCGATCAAGCCCTATTTGGTCAATGAAAACGTTCCGCCTGAAAAGGAACGCCTGCAGAGTCCGGAAGAGCGTGAAGTGCTCAACGGCTTGTACGAATGTATTTTGTGCGCCAGCTGCTCCACCAGTTGCCCCAGTTTCTGGTGGAACCCCGACAAGTTTGTTGGACCGGCCGGACTGTTGCAGGCCTACCGTTTTCTGGCCGACAGCCGTGACCAGGCCACTGGTGAGCGACTGGACAACCTGGAAGACCCCTACCGCCTGTTCCGTTGCCACACGATCATGAATTGTGTGGACGTATGCCCCAAAGGATTGAACCCGACAAAAGCCATTGGAAAGATCAAGGAAATGATGGTGATGCGTACCGTTTGATATGGTGGACGCTGATGAATTGCTGGACGAACGGGGATTGAGCAAGCTCAGATGGCGTTGCCGTCGGGGTTTGCTGGAAAACGATCTCTTCCTTGACCGGTTTTTCAAGAAATACAGCGACACATTGACCGTGCGGCAGGCATCGGCCCTGAGTTTATTGATGGACCTCAGCGACAATGATTTGCTCGATGTGCATATGGCACGAAAATCGCTGTCGCAGGTAGCCGCACCGCTTGATCGCGAGGATGTGCGGGAAGTGTTAAGTATGCTGAGAAAAAACTGTTGAAAGGTCGAAAATGAAACTAGCTGACACCAAAGCCACTCTGTCATTCAGTAATGGCAGCCCAAGCGTTGATTTGCCTGTCTACCAGGGCACTATCGGCCCAGACGTTGTGGACATTCGTAAACTGTACGCACAGACGGGAATGTTTACCTATGACCCGGGCTTTTTGTCCACCGCATCCTGTCAGTCAGCTATCACGTACATTGATGGTGACAAAGGTGAATTGTTGTACCGTGGCTACCCGATTGAGCAGTTGGCTACCAATTGCGATTTCATGGAGACCTGCCATCTGCTGCTGTACGGAAACTTGCCAGATGCTGCTGGAAAGGCCGAGTTCACCAAGCGTGTTGCCAACCACACCATGGTGAATGAGCAGATGCAGTTTTTCCTGCGTGGATTCCGTCGCGATGCTCACCCCATGGCCATCATGACGGGTCTGGTCGGTGCCTTGTCCGCTTTCTACCATGACAGCACCGATATCAACAATCCGGAGCACCGCGAAGTATCAGCCATTCGTCTGATCGCCAAAATGCCTACGCTTGTGGCCATGGCTTACAAGTACAGCGCAGGTCAGCCCTACATGTATCCCAAGAACAACCTCAGCTATGCGGGCAACTTCATGCACATGATGTTTGCGACACCGTGTGCGGACTATGTTGTCAACCCGGTGATTGAGCGTGCGTTGGACCGCATTTTTGTACTTCACGCCGATCACGAACAAAATGCTTCCACTTCGACGGTGCGACTGTGTGGCAGTTCGGGAACCAACCCTTTTGCGGCCATCGCGGCTGGCGTGGCTTGCCTGTGGGGTCCCGCCCACGGTGGCGCCAACGAGGCGTGCCTGAACATGCTGGAAGACATCCAGAAAATGGGTGGCATTGCCAAGGTTGGCCAGTTCATGGAACAAGTCAAGGACAAGAACTCCGGCGTCAAGCTCATGGGCTTCGGTCATCGCGTTTACAAGAACTACGACCCACGCGCAAAGCTCATGCAGGAGACCTGCAAAGAGGTGCTCGCAGAGTTGGGGCTGGAAAACGATCCGTTGTTCAAGCTGGCCATGGCACTGGAGAAGATCGCTCTGGAAGACGATTACTTCGTTCAACGCAAGTTGTACCCCAACGTGGACTTCTACTCCGGCATCGTACAGCGGGCCATTGGTATTCCCGTAAGCCTGTTTACTGCCATCTTTTCCTTGGCACGCACGGTTGGCTGGATCGCACAACTCAACGAGATGATTGGCGACCCTGAGTACAAAATCGGACGTCCACGCCAGTTGTTCACTGGCGCGGTTCGCCGCGACGTGCTGCCGATTGCACAACGATAGACCCAATCGCAATCATGAACAAGCCCGCATGATGCGGGCTTTTTTTGTGTCTTTCGGATGGGGAGTGGCACAACCTGTCTGACGCCCCCGCGTATAAAATCGAACGCTCGACTGAAAGACCCGACATGGCACGCACTTTGTACGACAAGCTCTGGGACGAACACATCGTCCATACCGAAGAAGACGGAACCGCCGTTCTCTACATCGACCGCCATCTGGTGCATGAAGTCACCAGCCCGCAGGCATTTGAAGGACTGCGTCAGGCCGGCCGCAAGGTATGGCGTGTCAGCTCGATTGTTGCCACCGCGGACCACAACACGCCCACCACGGGCTGGGAACGTGGCTACGACGGCATCACGGATCCGACCAGCAAGGAACAGGTCACCACGCTGGACAGCAATATCGCCGAATTCGGATCTGCCGCGTATTTCCCCTTTCTGTCCAAACGTCAGGGAATCGTGCATGTCATAGGCCCGGAGAACGGAGCCACTTTGCCGGGAATGACAGTTGTCTGCGGAGATTCCCACACGTCAACGCATGGTGCCTTTGGCGCGTTGGCGCACGGAATCGGAACGAGTGAAGTTGAGCACGTCTTGGCAACGCAGACGCTACTTGCAAAAAAGGCCAGGAACATGCTGGTGCGGGTGGATGGAACAACGGCACCCGGAGTAACGGCCAAAGATATTGTGCTTGCCATCATCGGCAAGATTGGCACTGCAGGCGGAACCGGTTACACCATTGAGTTCGGTGGTTCAGCCATTCGCGCGCTGAGCATGGAAGGCCGCATGACCGTCTGCAACATGGCCATCGAAGCCGGTGCACGCGCAGGCCTGGTCGCAGTGGATGACAAGACAATTGAGTATGTTCGTGGACGGCCATTGGCACCGGGAGGCAAGGCTGGCAGCGCAACTGCAGCGATCGTGGAGTGGGATCAGGCCGTGACACATTGGCGCACCCTGCACTCGGATGCCGATGCGACGTTCGACGCCGTAGTTGAACTCGACGCCAGCCAGATCGTGCCGCAGGTAACCTGGGGTACCTCGCCCGAGATGGTTCTGGGCATTGACGGTCTGGTGCCAGACCCGGACAAGGAAAAGGATAGCAACAAGCGGGGTGCCATTGAGCGTGCGCTGGTGTACATGGGCCTGGAACCCGGCAAGGCACTGAACGACTTGTTCGTCGACAAGGTGTTCATCGGCTCCTGTACCAACAGCCGCATTGAGGACATGCGCGAGGCCGCAGCCGTTGTTAAGAGCCTGGGCCGCAAAGTCGCAAGGAACATCAAGCTGGCGCTGGTTGTGCCCGGGTCCGGCCTGGTGAAAGCCCAGGCTGAAAAGGAAGGCTTGCACGACATTTTCAAGGCGGCGGGTTTTGAGTGGCGCGAGCCGGGATGTTCCATGTGCCTGGCGATGAATGCTGACCGCCTTGAAGCTGGCGAGCGCTGTGCCTCCACCAGCAACCGCAACTTTGAAGGACGCCAAGGTGCCGGTGGACGCACCCATTTGGTAAGCCCTGCCATGGCTGCGGCTGCCGCTATTCACGGCCACTTTGTGGACGTGCGCAAATTCAGTTGAAAACCTACGAAAAAAAGGAATATTCATGAAGTACCTGATTGCGCTGCTGCTTGTTTCCACCGCCTTCCTGCTCAGTGCCTGCAATACGGTCAGGGGCATGGGACAAGACATCCAGAAGGCTGGCGAAAAAATTGAAGGCGCCGCAAAGAAATGAACAAGTTCACTATCCACCAAGGTCTGGTGGCACCCATGGACCGTGAGAACGTGGACACGGATGCCATCATCCCCAAACAATTTCTCAAGTCGATACGTCGCACCGGTTTCGGCCAGAACCTGTTCGACGAATGGCGCTACCTGGACGCTGGCTACCCAGGTCAGGACCCCGCCAGTCGCAAACCGAACCCCGATTTCGTACTGAACCAGTCACGCTACAAGGGTGCCTCCATCCTGCTGGCGCGCAAGAATTTTGGGTGCGGCTCCTCGCGCGAGCATGCCCCCTGGGCACTGGAACAATTTGGCTTTCGCGCGCTAATTGCTCCCAGCTACGCCGACATCTTCTTCAACAACAGCTTCAAAAACGGCATCCTGCCCATTGTGCTGAGTGAGGCGCAGGTAGACCAGTTGTTCAGTGAAGCGCTTGCCTTCCCGGGGTATCAGCTCACCATCGATCTTGAGAGGCAGGTTATTGTCCGCCCGCAGGGCGAAGAAATGGCATTCGACGTGCAGGCTTTTCGCAAGTATTGCCTGCTCAACGGCTTCGATGACATCGGTTTGACCTTGCGACATGCCGAAAAAATCAAGGCGTTTGAGGCACAGCGTCTTGCTCAAAAACCGTGGCTTGCCCACGACATGATTATCTAGGATGCTATGAAAATTGCAGTTTTACCCGGCGACGGTATCGGTACCGAAATCGTCGCTGAGGCCGTCAAGGTCTTGAACGTTCTGGACCTGCCTCTTGAAATGGAAACCGCCCTGGTGGGCGGTGCCGCATACGAAGCCCACGGGCATCCCCTGCCCGAATCCACGCTCAAGCTCGCAAAGGAAGCCGACGCAGTGCTGTTCGGTGCCGTTGGTGATTGGAAATATGACAAGCTGGACCGGCCCCTGCGCCCCGAGCAGGCCATTCTGGGACTGCGCAAAAACCTGGGCCTGTTTGCCAACTTCCGTCCCGCCATCTGCTACGAGCAACTGGTCGGGGCATCGAGCCTCAAGCCCGAACTGATATCCGGCCTGGACATCTTGATCATCCGCGAGCTGACCGGTGACATCTACTTTGGCCAGCCCCGCGGTCGCCGCGTCGCCACCGATGGCCACTTCCCCGGTGCAGAGGAAGCGTTTGACACCATGCGTTACAGCAGGCCCGAGATCGAGCGCATTGCCCATGTCGCCTTCCAGGCTGCCCGCAAGCGCAAAGCAATGGGCAAGGAGGGGCGTGTTACCAGCGTGGACAAGGCCAATGTGCTGGAAACCTTCCAGTTCTGGAAAGACGTGGTCACGGAAGTCGGCCAGCAATACCCGGATGTGGAACTGGATCACATGTACGTCGACAACGCAGCCATGCAACTGGTCAAGGCGCCCAAGCGCTTTGACGTGGTTGTCACCGGAAACATGTTTGGCGACATCCTGTCGGACGAGGCGTCCATGCTGACCGGATCCATCGGCATGTTGCCGTCTGCCAGCCTGAATTCAAGCAACCAGGGACTGTATGAGCCCAGCCATGGCAGCGCACCCGATATTGCCGGCAAGGGCATAGCCAATCCGTTGGCCACGATTCTGAGTGCGGCGATGATGCTGCGCTTCAGCCTGAACCAGGAAGCAGCCGCGCAACGCATCGAAGCTGCCGTGCAAAAGGTGCTGGCTCAGGGCTTGCGCACTGCCGATATTTACAGCGAAGGTACGACCCGCGTTAGCACCCGCGATATGGGTGATGCCGTTGTCAAGGCCCTGTAAGGGCCTCGACTACAATCCGCCTATGCAAATCAATCACCCCGCTGTTCTGTTACTGCCCCTCTGCGGCGGAGCAGGTGCGTGGGTCGGTGACTCGTCGGCTCAGCCTTCGACCACCAAGACGACAACCATTAAAGGCTAACTGAGCCCGGTTCGTCGCGCCCCTCCCCGGCCAGACGAGCCGGGCAGATCAAATTCTGTGTAGTTGAATTTTTCTGAAAGGGCAATGTCATGAAGGTAGGTAATCTCGTAGGCCTCGTCGGATGGCGTGGCATGGTGGGCTCGGTCCTGATGGACCGCATGGAAACCGAAGGCGACTTCGCGCTCATCGAGCCGGTTTTCTTTTCCACATCCAACTCCGGTGGAAAGGCTCCAGCCCAGGCAAAGAATGAGACAACGCTGCTGGACGCCTTCAACATTGACGCACTCAAGCGCTGCGACATCATCATCAGCTGCCAGGGTGGCGACTACACCACCGAAGTATTCCCCAAGCTGCGCGCTGCCGGCTGGAACGGCCACTGGATCGACGCCGCGTCCACACTGCGCATGGACAAGGACGCCGTCATCATTCTCGACCCGGTCAACATGCCGGTCATCCAGAACGCTCTGACCAAGGGCGGCAAGAACTGGATCGGCGGCAACTGCACCGTAAGCTGCATGCTGATGGGTGTGGGTGCGCTGTACAAGGCCGGTCTCGTGGAATGGATGAGCACCCAGACCTACCAGGCCGCTTCCGGTGGTGGTGCACAGCACATGCGTGAACTCCTCACGCAATACGGCACACTCAACGCTGAAGTGAAAGCCCTGCTCGACGACCCCAAGAGCGCCATTCTGGAAATCGACCGCAAGGTCATCGCCAAACAGCGTGCACTGACCGGTACGGAAACTGCCAACTTTGGCGTCCCGTTGGGGGGATCCCTGATTCCCTGGATCGACAAGGACCTGGGCAACGGTCAGTCCAAGGAAGAATGGAAAGGCATGGCTGAAACCAACAAGATCATGGGACTGGGCGAAGGCTTTACTGCCCCCGCGATCCCCGTGGACGGCTTCTGCGTGCGTGTGGGCGCCATGCGCTGCCATAGCCAGGCGCTTACATTCAAGCTGAACAAGGACGTGCCCGTGGCGGACCTGGAAGCCATGATCGCCGCCGACAACGCATGGGTCAAGGTTGTGCCCAACACCCGCGAGGCAACCATCAGGGACCTGACACCCGTGGCCGTTACCGGCACCATGACCATTCCAGTCGGTCGCATACGCAAAATGGCCATGGGTCCTCAATACGTGGGGGCATTTACAATCGGCGACCAATTGCTCTGGGGAGCCGCAGAACCACTGCGCCGGATGCTACGGATTTTGCTTTCGGCGTAATTGCCAGTGACTTGGAATGTTCAGACGGATTGAACACTCCGAGTCGTTGTCGACAGGCAACAAATCAATGTGTGGATGCCTGATCACAGCAGATGCTTACAAAGTTAAGCGCTTTCTTAGCTTGTCAGGCTAAGACATTGATGTTATGGTACTTTTTACGTTTTGAGAGTCGGGCTTTGTGCCCTTGAAAGCATAGTAGTTGCCGCTCGCGTGAGCAGCACCGGAGGCATATAAATTGATTGCTAAGTCACATCACTGGAAAAAGACTGCTGTAGCTGCTGCAGCCATTGCGCTACTCGGCTTATCCACAAGTGGGGCTTGGGCATTGTCTCTGGGCCGGATCACCGTTCAATCGGCCTTGGGCGAGCCTTTGCGGGCCGAGATCGACGTTCCTGAAATCAACGCCGAAGAGGCCGCGTCCCTGAAAGCCGGCATTGCACCGGCAACGGCGTTCGCCGCTGCGGGGCTTGATTACAACCCCGCACTGGTGGGTTTGCAGGCCACACTGCAACGCCATCCCGATGGCCGCGCCTTTATCCGCCTGACCAGCGATCGACCGGTGAACGACCCCTTTGTCGACATGATTGTCGAAGCCAGCTGGTCATCCGGCCGGGTATTGCGTGACTACACCCTGCTGTTTGACCCACCGGTGTTGCGAAAGCCGGCGCCTGCAGCGCCAACTCTGGCACAAACCCAAACACAAACACAACCCCCAACCCAATCGGCAAACGCGAGAGCCGCGGCCACAGCGCCCGCTGCAGAGCCGAGCCGGGCTGCTCAACCACCAAGACCCGCTGTTGTGGGGTCTTCCCCCGTCACCCAAACTGCGCCCGCCGGCCAAAGTGTGGTCGTAAAGCCCGGTGATACGGCCGGAAAGATCGCGGTAAAGGCGAAACCCGCAGAGGTTTCATTGGACCAAATGCTGGTCGCCCTGATGCGGTCCAACCCGGACGCCTTTATCAAGGGCAACATGAATCGCATTCGTGCGGGTGCCGTCATGGAGTTGCCGACAAGCGAGCAGGCACAGGCCGTTTCTGCAGCCGAAGCGACACAAATCGTGATCGCGCAGAGCAAGGATTTCAATGAATTCCGGCGTAGCCTCGCATCCGGTGCGCCACTCGCTGCCGTGGACCCCGCTACACGCAAGGCTGGCGGCTCCATCGACACCAAGGTTGAGGACAAAAAGACTGCCGCAGTCGCTCCGGACAAGCTTACCCTCTCCAAAGGGGCGATCCAGTCGAAGGCCAATGAGGCGAAAATTGCAAAGGAACGCGCCGACAAAGCTGCTGCCGACCGTGCGGCTGAAATCGCCAAAAATATTGCGGACCTGAAGAAACTCAGCACGCCTGCAGTCGCACCGACACCGGCGCCGGTGGTCGTAGCATCCCAACCCAAAGCGGCTCCTGCTTCGGTTCCGGCAATTGCCGTGGCAACTGCAGCGCCACCCTCGACTCCAGCCGCACCCCCTGCTGTGCCCGCTTCGGCATTGCCGGCTTCTGCGCCAGTCTCGGTGCCTGCTCCGGCGGCAACTGCAGCCTCCGCCCCTGCGGCATCGGCACCCGTCAAAGCCGTTGTGGCTGCCAAGCCTGCTCCCGAGCCGATCGAGCCACCCGGCTTTATCGACGAATTGCTACAAGACCCGATGGTTCCAGTTGCTGCGGGTGGCCTGATCGCGCTCCTGGGCGGCCTGGCTTTCTGGCGTGCACGCCAGCGCAAGAAGCGCCAGTCTGACATGGACAGCTCCTTCCTGGAAAGCCGTCTGCAACCTGACTCATTCTTCGGTGCCAGCGGTGGCCAGCGGATTGATACCAACAGCGACCACTCCGCAACCGGCTCATCGATGGTTTATTCGGCGAGCCAACTGGACGCGGCCGACGATGTGGACCCGGTCGCTGAGGCCGATGTCTACCTGGCATACGGACGCGACATTCAGGCTGAAGAGATTCTGCGCGAAGCGGTTCGCACGACCCCTGGCCGGCTGGCCATCCATACCAAGCTGCTGGAAATCTACGCCAAGCGAGGCGATGCCAGAAATTTTGAAGCTGCGGCCCGGCAGGCCTTCACACTGACCGGGGCGGGCAACCCGGAGTGGCAGCGCATTTGTGAAATGGGTTTAGCGTTTGATCCCAGCAATCCGCTCTACCAGCCTGGCGGAACGCCCGATTCAACAGCAGCGCCCTCCGGCGCAGCTGCAGCATCGGTGTTCGGCAGCACCATTCCCCAGTCCGCGCATGCTGAATTGGGCGAGTCGGTGGGCGGCGTTGATCTGGACCTGGACCTGGACTTCTCGCTTGACGAAGCACCATCAAGCGCATCAGGCGAATTGACAAGTGAGCCCGCTGCCGTGCCGCAGGCCGACCAGACCGTCAAGATGCCTGCGGTGGACCTCAATGCCCCCCTGGATATGGACTTTGATTTACCCATAGAACCAGCGGCACCCAGTCCAATGCCCGATCTCTCCCTGTCTCTGGATGAACCGGAAGACACCGGTGCCAGTTCGGCGGCCATGCCGGACTTCACCGCAACATCATCGCAATCCGCACCGGCGGCTGAGCCAGCGGCATCCGCGCTCGATTCGGGGATGCTCGAATTTGACATTGGCTCCCTGTCGCTTGACCTGGAACCAACGACCGAAAGTCCAACCGATGCGCCCGACAGCAAGGGTGAAGACCCCCTGGAAACGAAGCTCGCGTTGGCTGAAGAGTTTGTGTCCATTGGTGATGAGGACGGCGCACGGGCGCTAATCGAAGAGGTGGTTTCTGAGTCCACGGGCGAGATGCGCGCCAGGGCGCAACGCGCGCTGGCCAATCTGAGCTGAACACACGGCGGTGTGTTTGGTCACTGAAGCGGGTTTCACCGAAACGTGAGGGTTGCACTCGGCATCAGCTACAACGGCCGTGCGTACCAGGGTTGGCAAAGCCAGCCCTCGGGACAAACCGTACAGGACCAGCTTGAGAACGCACTGGGCAAATTTGCGGCCCATCGTGTGTCCACACTCTGTGCCGGGCGCACCGATGCCGGCGTGCATGGAATCATGCAGGTGGTCCACTTTGACACTGAACTCGAACGCGACACCTACGCCTGGGTGCGCGGAACCAACGCCAATCTGCCCCGGGACATTGCCGTCCAATGGGCTGTAATGACCCCCGACGCATTTCACTGCCGCGCCTGCGCAACGTCGCGGCGCTACGCGTATGTGCTGTACGAATCCCCCATTCGCCCCAGCGTGGACCATGGGCGCGTGGGCTGGGCCTTTCGCAGCCTGGATGGACGGGCCATGCAACAGGCCGCTGATGCATTGATCGGCGAGCACGATTTCACGTCGTTTCGCGCCTCGCAGTGCCAGGCGCTGACTCCGGTGAAAGAACTCATGGAAATCAGCATGAGCAAACGCGGTGCCTACTGGCGCATCGAGTTCGAAGCCAATGCCTTTTTGCACCACATGATCCGCAACATCATGGGCTGCCTGGTTCAGATTGGCCAGGGGAAAAAACCGGTAACGTGGATGGCTGAAGTCCTGCAAGCCCGTGACCGTCGCGCCGCCGCACCCACCTTCTCTCCCGATGGCCTCTATTTTCTCGGTCCCCGCTACGACCCGAAATGGGGCATCCCGGACCGCACCGCTGCGTATGATGGGCTTCCATGACACATGAGATTACCCCCAAACTCACCGCTTCGCGTATTTCGCTGCCCCCCAAGGGGGCGCAATCCGCCTCGGGGCGGCCCGGCTGCGGATTCAGAACCCGAGTCAAGATCTGCGGACTGACCCGCGAACAGGACGTTGACGCAGCGGTGGCGGCAGGTGCGGACGCAATCGGGTTTGTGCTGTACGCAAAAAGCCCCAGGGCGGTCAGCGCCCAGCGCGCGGCCGAACTGGCCAGGCGACTGCCACCCTACATCACACCAGTGTTGCTGTTCGTCAACGCACCCGCTACAGAAATCATAGCTACCTGCGCAATGATTGCGGGGGCTACCGTTCAATTTCATGGTGACGAGTCGGCGCAGGACTGCGCGGAGGCCACGCTGGACAACCGCCGCCCCTGGGTGCGGGCCGCGCGCATTCCACTGGGCGACGGCGCAAGGGACTTTGACCTCGTAAAATACGCCCAAGATTATTCACAGGCCCAGGCCATCCTGCTCGACGCCCATGTCGACGGATATGGCGGGGCCGGCCGGGCATTCAATTGGTCACTGCTTCCTCCAAACGTCAACGCTCACCTCGTCTTGAGTGGTGGACTCACACCTGCAAACGTGGGCGATGGAATAGCGCAGGTTCGGCCGCGCTGTAAGACGCTGGCCGTGGACGTGAGCTCCGGCGTGGAGGCCGTGGACGCTCAGGGACAGCCCCGCAAAGGCATCAAGGATGCCGACAAGATTTTCCAGTTCGTTGCCGCCGTGCGCGCAGCGGATCAGATCACTACCTGAAACCTTGCGGCATAGACCGCAACACGCAGTGCAACAGCTGCCCTCAACACGCTAAGACTATGTACGACTACCAACAACCGGACCCGACCGGCCACTTCGGAAAATACGGCGGCAGCTTTGTCTCCGAAACCCTGACCCACGCCATCAACGAACTGAAGGACGCTTATTCCAGGTTCCAGCACGACCCGGCCTTCATCGCCGAGTTCAAGTCCGAGCTGGCGCACTTCGTCGGCCGCCCCTCTCCGGTCTACCACGCTGCCCGCACGAGTCGCGAAATGGGCGGTGCACAGATCTTCCTCAAGCGTGAAGACCTGAACCACACGGGCGCCCACAAGATCAACAACACCATCGGGCAGGCCATGCTCGCCAAGCGCATGGGCAAACCACGGGTCATTGCTGAAACCGGTGCCGGCCAGCACGGGGTAGCCACCGCCACCATCTGCGCGCGCTACGGTCTGGAATGCGTGGTCTATATGGGTAGCGAGGACGTCAAACGCCAAAGCCCCAACGTTTACCGCATGAAACTCTTGGGCGCAACCGTCGTGCCCGTGGAGTCGGGCAGCAAGACGCTCAAAGACGCCTTGAATGAAGCCATGCGCGACTGGGTCGCCAATGTGGACAGCACGTTCTACATCATCGGCACGGTGGCCGGTCCCCACCCTTACCCGATGATGGTGCGCGACTTCCAGAGCGTCATCGGAGACGAATGCCTGGTGCAGATGCCCGACATGCTGAAAGCCGCGGGTTGCACGAGCGGCCAGCCGGACGCGGTGATTGCCTGCGTGGGCGGCGGATCCAACGCCATGGGCATCTTCTACCCCTATATCCAGCACGAAAAAACCCGCCTGATTGGCGTGGAAGCTGCGGGCGAAGGCATGGACAGTGGCAAACACTCGGCCAGCATCCAGCGTGGCAGCCCCGGTGTGCTGCACGGCAACCGCACGTATGTGCTGCAGGACGACAACGGCCAAGTGACCGAGACGCACAGTGTCAGCGCCGGCCTGGACTACCCCGGCGTCGGCCCCGAGCACGCCTATCTGTCCGACATTGGCCGCGCCGAGTACGTGGGCATCACCGACAAGGAGGCGCTGGAGGCATTCCACTACCTGTGCCGCACCGAGGGCATCATTCCAGCGCTCGAATCCAGCCACGCCGTGGCTTACGCGATGAAACTCGCAAAGACCATGCGTCCCGATCAATCCATTCTGGTGAATCTGTCCGGGCGCGGAGACAAGGATATTGGCACGGTCGCCGACCTGAGCAATGGCGAGTTCTTCTGCCGACCCAGTTGCACCGGCCAATCCGTCAAGGGCGGTGAACAACCTGTCCAGATCGTGAAGCAAGGAGGTGCAGCATGAGCCGCATTGACGCGACATTTGCCACACTCAAGGCTGGCGGCCGCAAGGCACTGATTCCCTTTGTCACGGCCGGTTACCCGTTTGCCGACGTGACACCTGAACTCATGCACGCCATGGTGGCGGGCGGTGCCGACGTCATCGAGCTCGGCGTGCCGTTCTCCGACCCCAGCGCCGATGGCCCGGTGATTCAGAAAGCGGGTGACAAGGCCCTGGCCCTTGGGATTGGCCTGGTGCAGATCCTTGCCATGGTGCGCGAATTTCGCCAGACCAACACCACCACCCCTGTGGTGCTGATGGGCTATGCCAACCCGGTGGAGCGCTACGACCAAAAGCATTCGCGCGAAGGAGTTGCAAGTGCATTTGTGAAGGACGCGTCAGAAGCCGGTGTTGACGGTGTGCTGATCGTCGACTACCCGCCAGAAGAATGCGAAGCGTTTGCTGGCGACCTGCGCGCCCACGGCATGGACCTGATATTCCTGCTGGCCCCCACCAGTACCGATGCGCGTATGGCACAAGTGGCGCGCGTGGCCAGCGGCTACGTGTACTACGTGTCGCTCAAGGGCGTAACCGGTTCGGGCGCTTTGGATGTCGGCGCAGTGGAGGCCATGCTGCCGCGCATCCGTCAGCACATCCGGGTGCCGGTGGGCGTGGGCTTCGGCATCCGTGACGCCGCGACAGCACAGGCCATTTCCAGGGTGGCAGACGCCGTGGTGATTGGCAGCAAGATCATCCAGCTGCTGGAACACGCGCCACGGGACACCGTTGCACAAACGGCCAGGGATTTTCTGCAAGGTATTCGTGCAGCCTTGGACAATTGAAGCAATCGTCATGTGGGAAATAGGGCGCTAGCCCATACATTGCCTTTGCTGACAGCTATCAATTTTTATAGCAATCAGCAGCAACTCGGGAGTTGAGCATGGCTGACAAGACCGTTCTGATCACCGGCATATCCGGTTTCATCGCAAAACACTGCGCCGTCGAGCTGCTGCGCGAGGGCTACCGGGTCCGCGGAACCGTGCGCAACCTGAAAAAGGCCGATGAAGTCAGGGCTGCGCTGGCCCCGCATTGCGATACCGGTCCGCTGGAATTTGTGCAGGCGGATCTGCTGACCGACGCGGGATGGGAAGCCGCCATGCAGGGCGTTCATGGCGTGCTGCATCTGGCATCGCCTTTCATTCTGAACGAGCCCAAGGACCCCGACGAACTCATACGTCCGGCCGTGGAAGGAACCCTGCGGGTACTCCAGGCGGCGGTGGCAGCGGGTGTCCAACGATTCGTGCAAACGTCGTCCATGGCGGCTATTCAATATGGTTATCCCAAAGACCACAGCGCCGCCTTCACGGAAGACGATTGGACCCAACTCGATGGCTCGGGTGTCACCAGCTACGCCCGCTCCAAAACACTCTCCGAACGGGCTGCGCGCGATTTTTTCGCCCAGAGCAAGCCTGCCATGCACTACGCCAGCATCAACCCGGGCCTGGTGCTCGGGCCCCTGCTCGATAGCGACATGGGGGGTTCGGCCGAGGTGATCCAGATGTTCCTGCGCGGCAAATACCCGGGATGCCCCAAACTGTCGTTTGGCGTCGTGGATGTGCGCGACGTCGCCAAAATGCACCGGCTGGCCCTGGAGACTTCAGAGCCCAGCGGTGGGCGTTACATCGCCGTCTCGGGTACGGCCTGGTTTCTGGACATGATGCGGCCCATCAAGGCGCGCTTGGGCAGTCAGGCCAGGAAAGTGCCCGGTTTTGAACTGCCCAACTTCATGGTGCGACTGGTATCCTTGTTTGACCCGGCCGCGCGCAGCATCGTGCCCGACTTGGGCGTTGCCCTTCGCGTTGACAACAGCCGTACCCGCAAGGCGCTCAACATGGAGTTCATCGGTGTGGAAGAATCTGCGCCAGCCATGGCAAAAAGCCTGGTTGACCTGGGTCTGGTCTGAAAGACGGGTCTGGTTTGGACTGATAATCGCACCCTGTCTGTTGGACGCCGTACTGGAGACCGCACATGAGTTGGCTAGAAAAACTGCTTCCCCCCAAAATTCAGCAAACCGATCCGGCTGACCGCCGCAGCGTCCCGGAAGGGCTGTGGATCAAATGCCCCAGTTGTGAAACGGTGTTGTACAAGACCGATCTGGAGCAAAACCAGAACGTCTGCCCCAGTTGCAGCCACCACCACCGAATTGGCGCACGTGCCAGGCTGAACCTCTTTCTGGATAACGAAGGCCGGTTCGAAATCGGTCAGGAAGTGTTGCCCGTGGACCCGCTGAAGTTCAAGGACAGCCGCAAATACCCCGAACGTCTGAAGGAAGCACTCGAAAACACGGGCGAGACCGACGCGCTGGTGGTCATGGGCGGCGCAGTCATGGGCATCAGCCTGGTGGCGGCCTGCTTTGAGTTCGACTTCATGGGCGGCAGCATGGGCTCCGTGGTGGGTGAACGCTTTGTGCGCGGCGTCGAGACCGCCATCGAACAAAAAGTGCCGTTCCTGTGCTTTACCGCTACCGGTGGCGCGCGTATGCAGGAAGGCCTGCTCTCGCTCATGCAAATGGCCAAGACCAATGCGGCGCTGACCCGTCTGGCCAAAAAAGGCCTGCCCTATATCAGTGTGCTGACCGACCCGACCATGGGCGGTGTAAGCGCCGGCTTTGCCTTCCTGGGTGACATCGTCATGGCCGAACCCAAGGCATTGATAGGCTTTGCCGGCCCGCGCGTCATCGAATCCACGGTTCGCGTCACCTTGCCGGAAGGCTTCCAGCGCTCCGAATTCCTGCAAACCAAAGGTGCCATCGACCTCATCTGTGACCGCCGCGAACTGCGCAAAACCGTGGCCAGCACTCTGGCCATGTTGCAGCGCCAGCCGGCGGACGCCGTGATTTAAATCGCAAACAGCACGGCCGCCTGCATGGACCCCAACACAATGCCGGCGATCTGCAGGATCAGCAACAGCACCAGCGGCGACAGATCGATCCCGCCGATCAGCGGCACCACACGGCGGATGGGAATCAACACGGGCAGCACCAGCCGCTCGAGAAAATCTGCCGCCACGGACTGCGTCTGTACCCAAGAGAGGATGGCGTAAATAATCACCAGCCCGGTCATCCCGGAAATGGCCATGCGCACCAGTCCAAACGCTGCCAGCACCACCACCGACAGCAAGCCGGCAGTCATACCCATCAGAGCCCACAGAATCACGAATTGCGCCAGCTGAACCAGAAACGCCCCCACCAGACTGGCCATGTCCCAGCGCCCCACGGCCGGTATGAACCGTCGCAGCGGCAACACCAGCCAGTCGGTCAGCGCAAAAATGAATTTTGCCAGCGGGTTGCCCGAGCGCACCGACATCGGGATGCGCTGGTACTGCATGTAGAGGCGCAGCAGGCAGGTTCCCGCCACCAATCCGGCAGCCACTTCCAGCAAGAGCGAGGTTATTTGGTAGAGCATGGTGTCCAATGAAATGTGCGTGTGCATCATATCCGCACCTCCCCTCTTAGAATCGGGGGTTCTGGCCGGCAAAAATGGCCCTCTTTGACCCTTCCCGTTCACCTCCATGTCTGACCCACACGTTTCTGCTCCCGCACCCGCCCCCCAGGATGAAAACCAGTTGATGCTGGAGCGCCGCGAAAAACTCAAGGCTATCCGCCAGCAACAGCTCGACGGCAAAGGCGTTGCATTCCCCAACGACTTCAAACCCAGCCACAAGGCCGAAGCGTTGTTTGCCGAGTTTGACGCCAAGACGACCGAAGAGCTGGCAGCGATTGGCGCCACTGCCAAGGTCGCCGGGCGCATGATGCTCAAGCGCGTGATGGGCAAGGCGAGCTTTTGCACACTGCAGGATGCTTCGCTGGGCAATACCGGTGGACGCATCCAGATTTATGTCAAGGGCGAAGACGTGGGCGACGCGTTGTACGCCAGCTTCAAACACTGGGATCTGGGCGATATCGTCGCCGCCGAAGGCACGGTGTTCAAGACCAAGACCGGCGAATTGTCCATTCACGCTTCCAGCGTGCGCCTGCTGACCAAGAGCCTGCGCCCCATGCCCGACAAGTTCCATGGCATGGCCGACCAGGAAACCAAGTACCGCCAGCGTTATGTCGACCTGATGACCGATGTGGAAGCCCGCAAGCGCTTCATGGCACGCAGCAAGGCCGTGAGCGCATTGCGTGAGTTCATGGTGGCAAACGACTTTCTGGAAGTCGAAACGCCCATGTTGCACCCCATTCCCGGTGGTGCGAACGCCAAGCCGTTCAAGACCCACCACAATGCGCTGGACCAGGAAATGTTCCTGCGCATCGCGCCCGAGCTGTACTTGAAGCGCCTGATCGTCGGCGGTTTCGATCGCGTGTTCGAGATCAACCGCAGCTACCGCAACGAAGGGATCTCGGTGCGCCACAACCCCGAGTTCACCATGATGGAGTTCTACGCGGCTTACTGGAATTACCAGGACCTGATGGACTACACCGAGAAGCTGATCCGCGACGCCGCCCTGCGCGCCACCGGTTCGCTTCAGCTCACCTACGCCGGCAAGCCGGTGGACCTGAGCCAGCCGTTTGAGCGCCTGACCATCGTGGAGGCGATTCGCAAATACACCGAAGCCGGTGACAACGTGAATGACGCCGTGTGGCTGACCAACGCGGTCAAGAAGCTGGGTCTGACCGAAGCCAAGAACAAGCTTGCAGGACGCACGCTGGCCAGCCTGCAGGTGCTGTACTTTGAAGAAACCGTTGAAGAAAAGTTGTGGCAGCCCACCTTCATCATGGAACACCCCACCGAGATCTCGCCACTGGCCCGCGCCAACGACGAGCGCCCCGAAGTGACCGAGCGATTTGAGCTCTACATCACCGGGCGCGAATTCGGAAACGGCTTCAGCGAACTCAACGACGCCGAAGACCAGGCAGCCCGCTTCAACGCACAGGTTACCGCCAAGGACAGTGGCGACGATGAAGCCATGTACTACGACGCGGACTTTGTGCGCGCACTGGAATACGGCATGCCTCCCACCGGTGGCTGCGGCGTGGGCATTGACCGGCTGATGATGCTGCTGACCGACAGCCCCAGCATCCGCGACATCATCCTGTTCCCGGCCCTGCGCCGGGAAGCATGAGCGCCCCCACGCTCCACCGCTGCGCGGGTCGCTGCCCCCCACGGGGGCTAAATTCGCTTGGGGCGGCCCGGCGCGAATTTGTATTGCGCAAAATCATCCTGCAGCCCTCGTGAGAACTATCTAATTAGCTATGAAATCGATAGCGCCTGTTGCGTTGAAGTTCTTGCATGGCTACCCGCAAGAGACACTGGCGCAGGTGCAACAGATGCTCGATGGGGGTCGCATCGCCACATGGCTATTGCAGAAATATCCAGCATCCCACGGTGTTCGCACCGACCGCGCCCTGTACGACTATGTGCAGGCGTGCAAGGCCGAGTACCTGCGCGGTGCCGAACCCTTGAGCAAGGTCGCTTTCGACAGCAAGCTGCAAATCGTGCAGCACGCACTGGGCACACACACCACCGTGTCACGGGTGCAGGGCGCCAAGCTCAAAGCCAAGAGGGAAATCCGCATTGCCTCACTGTTCAAGGACGGCCCGAGCGAGTTTCTGAAAATGATCGTGGTGCACGAACTGGCCCATCTTCGAGAGCGCAACCACGACAAGGCTTTCTACCAGCTCTGCACCTACATGGAGCCGCTCTACCACCAGTTGGAGTTTGAACTGCGCCTGTACCTTACCCACCTGGAGTGCGGGGGTGAGAGGTTGTGGGACGCAACGGCTTGAGCAGGTCACTCAACCCGTTGTGGTCGATCTCATGCATCAGTGCCAGCAAGCGGCCAATTTCGCCTTTGGGAAAGCCGGTGCGGGCAAACCAGGTGAGGTAATTCCCCGGCAGGTCGGCGATGACGCGCCCCTCGTATTTGCCAAACGGCATGACGCGGGTGACGAGCAGTTGAAGGTCCTGTGCTTGCATGACGCAAGGATAACGTGCGCAGGCATGCTGCACGGCATCTCCCGCGTCACACACCCCGCATCGCTATGTATTCAATAGCAAACTACGCAGCGCGTGCAAGGGCTATGTGCCACAATGGCCACAAGAATTTTTGCAAAGAGGTTTTCAACCATGTCCCGTCCCGCCCTTTGGGCTAGCAAGGTCACTGCGCTGATTCAGGGCGGCAACACCCAGGCCGCGCTGGCGCAGATCAAGGTGGCTCCATCGGTGAAAGATGTGGAGCAGCTGCGCACCCAGCTGGAAAACGCCGCCCTGCTCAAGCGCTACCCCGTGCTTGACAGCGCCACCCAGGACCAGATGACGGCACTCAAGGGCTCGCGCCTGCACCGTGCCCCCTGACAACTCCCCGCATGAACCAATTCCTTGAAAACCGGTGTTCACGGCTTGCGGGCCGACTGGCGATCACCGTTCTGTGTGTGCCGGGTCTGTTGGCCTGTGCACAAAGCTCACGCGACGTGCCCATAGAGGTTCCACCGCCACCCAGTCTGGTTGATGCGCCCGAAGCCGCTGACCGCGCCGCCACACTGGCGAGCCTGCGGGTCATCGTGCAGTTCAACCAACCGGTGGCGTTCCGTGAACCGGCGTTTGTGCACACACTGGAGCAGCAGGCGCAGGCCCGCATGCGCTACCTGACACCCGTCTCCGGTGATACGCACGTTTACAGTATGGAACTGCCAGCCGACCAGGATGCGACACCGGCGCTTGCGCGGCTTTCAGCCCTGCCCAACGTCACGCGCGTCGAGCTGGACCAACGGGTCCGCTCGAAATAACATTCAGCCCAATCAACACGACAAACCCATATGTCTGCTGTGCGCAACCACCTTTTACTTGTCTGTGGTGCAGCCGCGCTCCTGCCATCAACCCTGGCACTGGCACAAGCTGCCGTGCCGCGGGAATTCAAGTCGTCGCAGTGGACATCACAGCAGGCGCAGGCCCTTGCAAACGTTCGCATGAACCGCCTGATTGTCAAATTCAGGGATGCCCAAGGCGACAAGAACACGGGATCGGCCGCAGTCAGCGCCGCTGAGCGCATCCGCGCCCTGGGCGAACGCAATCTGGGTGTGCTGCACGGCGGCGCCAGCGCCCCGCTGCGGTACCTGAAATCGGTTTCTGCCCAAACCCATGTGGCACAAACCAGCCAGGCCCTGCACCATGCTGAATTGCAGGCACTGGCCCATACCCTGGCACAGGACCCGCGCGTGGAATATGCCGAAGTCGACGAACGCGTGTCTGCGCACTGGACCCCCAACGACCCGTTTTACGCGTCCGAACAGTGGAGCATGAAATCGGCAGTGGCCGAAACCGGCTCCAGCAATTTGCCCAATGCCTGGGGACGCAGCGTGGGCGGTGTGCCATTGAGCGGCTCCGGTGTGACGGTCGCTGTGCTCGACAGCGGCTACCTCCCCCATGCCGATCTGGTGGACAACGTGGCGGGCGGCTACGACTTTGTGAGCCCCGACAGCTTCAACGACTTTTTTACCGCCAATGACGGCGATGGCCGCGATGCCAGTGCCCTGGATCCGGGCGACTGGAACACCCAGGCCAACCAGTGTGATGTGGACAACTCGTCGTGGCATGGCACGTCGGTGAGCGGAATCATCGGTGCAGTGGGAAACAACCGCTCCGGAGTCATCGGTGTGGCATACCGCGCCCGCATCCTGCCCGTGCGGGTGCTGGGGGTGTGTGGCGGCTATACATCCGACACGGCCGCTGCACTGCAGTGGTCCGTGGGGCTGACGGTGCCCGGTGTAACGGCCAATCCGTATCCGGCCAAAGTCATCAACATGAGCTTTGGCCGGAGCGGTGCCTGCTCACAAACCTACCAGGCCGCCATCAATGCTGCGCGCAACACCGGAGCCATCATCGTGGTGTCCACCGGCAATGAATACTCCCGCAGCACCATCACCCAGCCTGCCAATTGCTCGGGCGTGATTGCGGTTACCGGGCACACCCGCACCGGCGCCATCGCCGATTACGCCAATGTAGGAACCGGAACCACCATCAGCGCGCCTGGCAGTTCCATCTATTCCATCAGCAACGCCGGAACCACCACCCCGACAACTGACAAGTTCGGGAACCGCTCGGGCACCAGTTTTTCAGCCCCCCACGTAGCCGGTGTCGCGGCCCTGCTGGCACAGATCAAGCCCTCCATTACCGTGGCAGAAGTGCAAACCCATCTGGCAAGTTCGGCGCGGCCGTTTGCCAGCGGCAGCTACTGCGCCACCCGCACCGACTGCGGTGCGGGTCTGCTGGATGCCTTTAAGGCGGTCAACGCCCTGCTCCAGTCACAAGGCATTGCCAATGCGGCGCCAAGGCTCAATGCACTGCCCACCCAGTATGTGCTGCCCGGCGGCAGCCTGCAGTTCACCGCAACCGCAGTGGACGCCGAAGGCGATGACGTGACTTTCAATGCAACCGGATTGCCAGCGGGCGCGAGTTTCGATGCCACAACGGGATTCTTCAGCTGGCCCAAGGCCCAACCGGCAGGCGACTACACCGTGGTCATTCAGCCCACCGATGGCCTCTCGCTGGGTGCCAGCGTGTCCGTGAAAATTTCAGTCACCACCGCCATTCCGGTTGAACCCGTGGTGCCTGTGGTGCCAGTTAGCCCCGTGACGCCAGCCCCGGTTGCCGCCACGGGCGGCGGCGGCGGAGCGCTGCAGGGGCTGGACGCCCTTGGCGGCCTGCTATTGCTCCTTGCCAGCCGATACCTGCCCAAACCACGGCAAGCCACCCAGACGCGCCAGCAGCACCGCCAGCACCGCACCGGCTGCGCCGCCCTCGTGAGCCGGGTAATAGGTCGCAAACCCCAGCCATCCAGGCACCGCTGAAACGCCAGTGGCGGGGTGTTGCCAGACCAGCTTCAGCGCCAAGGCTGCCAGAGCCAGCCCGCCCAGCAACCACATGGGCAAGCGGCCGGATGCCGGTTGCTGCTCACCCAGCAGCATCGCCAGTGCGCCGCCCGCCAGCAGCCCATGCACGGCACCTGAAGCGCCGGCATAGTGTGCGCACTGCGGGTCCAGGGCGATGACTAGCGCCACCCCGGCACAGCCTCCCAGCACCGCCAGCGCCTGCAGGCGTCCATCCACCCGGCGCGAAAAAGCGTCCAGCAACACCGCGAAACCCAGCGAATTGACCGTGGCGTGCAACCAGCCCAGATGCACCCATTGCCCGCTGAACAGTTGCCACCATGCGCCGTTGTCATAGACCGGCCGTGCGAACGCCCAATGCGCTGTCAGGCCGCCCGGTCCAGCGGAGTATTGCACGCCCAGGATTACTGCCGCGATCGCCATCGACCCGACACGCGCCGCAGTGAACCCACTGTGACGCCCATGCATGTCAGGCGATCCAGTCCAGCGCCTGCATGTAAGCGCCCTGCACCATCAGCGCATCCCAATCCGGCGCGGGGGTGCTGGGCAACAGGGCACGGCGACGCGCTTCACTGGCATCACGGGCCTGCCATTGGCCTTTGACCTGGGCTTCCGTGAGGCCGTCAATCAGCTCATCTACGGCGCGACCGCCACCTTCGCTGGTGGCTGTGGACTGGTTGCACAACAGCACGAGATCACAACCCGCCGTGAGCGCAGCCACCGCCGCCTGGGTATAGCTGACGGTCTGGCCATCGAGCACGCGCGCACCGGCCATGGATAGGTCATCGCTGAAGATCGCACCGCCAAAGCCTAGCTGGCCGCGCAGGATGTCGTTGAGCCAGGTGCTGGAGAAACCGGCAGGCCGGGCATCCACTTTGGGGTAAATCACATGGGCGGGCATCACACTGGCCGTAACCGTGTTGAGCCAGCGGTAGGGGGCCGCATCGTCTGCCAGAATGGCCTTGAGGCTGCGTCGGTCCACCGGAATGGCTGTGTGCGAATCGGCCTTGACGAACCCGTGGCCGGGAAAGTGCTTGCCGCAGTTCGCCATGCCACTTTGCAGCAAGCCATGCATCAGGCTTTTGGCCAGCAGACTCACCACGCGTGGGTCGCGCCCAAAGGACCGGTCACCAATGACACTGCTGCGCGACGCGCCTGGCCCCTCCTCCTGGTAATCCAGATCCAGCACCGGCGTAAAGCTCAGATCCACACCGCAGGCACGCAGCTCGGCTCCCAGCACGTAGCCAGAGGCAGTGGCCGCCCGGGTGGCATCCATCGGTCCGGCGTGCTGTCTGGCGCTGGGGGCGCGCAGCCACATCTCGCCCAGGGCGCGCATCGGGGGCAGATGCGTGAATCCATCGGTCTTGAAGCGCTGCACGCGCCCGCCTTCATGGTCCACACAGATCAGCAGGTCGGAGCGCACTTTCTTGATGTCCCGACACAGGGCCGTGAGCTGCTCGCGGTCTTGCCAGTTGCGAGCGAACAGGATCATGCCGCCCACCAGGGGGTGTTTGAGGCGCTGGCGGTCAAGGCGCGTCAATGTCAGTCCGGCAATGTCGATGATGAGGGGAGCGTGAAAGGTCATAGCAGGAGTCCACCCGGATGTGATCGCTATTAAATCAATAGCTGTAAAGTTATATTGTACGGGGGCTGGGAGCTGATTTGACCAAAACATACCGGCTGCAGTGCCCGGTGTCGGCGTGGTTGACCGACCATCCGATGGTCGCTCCATTCACCGCAGCCGACTGGCTGCACCGTTTTTGGCAAAATCATGTCCGGCATGAAGCTGATTTGTAGAATCTGACCCCCACCGGCGCGGGCAGGCCTTTGCGTCCAGTATCCCCCAGACACTGGTCCCCATTCAATCCGTCATTTTTTTGAAACTCACCATGAACAACCCCAAAGTAGAACTGCACATCACCGGTTACGGTGTCATCACGCTCGAACTCGACGCCAGCAAAGCCCCCAAGTCCACCGCGAACTTTTTGGACTATGTGAACAAGGGACATTACAACAACACTATTTTTCACCGCGTGATTCCAGGCTTCATGATCCAGGGCGGCGGTTTTGCGCCCGGCATGGAACAGAAACCGACCGGCGCCACCATCGAAAACGAGGCCAACAACGGCCTGAAAAACACCAACTACACCGTGGCCATGGCCCGCACGCAAGCACCCCACTCCGCCACAGCGCAGTTCTTCATCAACGTGGCTGACAACGGCTTCCTGAACCACACGGCGCCTTCGCTGCAAGGCTGGGGCTACGCCGTGTTCGGCAAAGTGGTCTCGGGCACCGAAGTGGTTGATCAGATCAAGGGCGTGAAAACCGGCAGCAAAGCGGGCCACGGTGACGTGCCCAAAGAGGATGTGGTGATTGAAAAGGCCGTGGCCCTGTAAAGTTACTCCTACCTTCGCCTTGCCATGCGCGTGCAGCTTTAGCCGAACGCGCTGGTCCAGGCCAGGCAGGCATTGAACCAGCTGTGTGTCAGAACGCACATCCACAGCTTTTCTGAGCGTCGCCATATTTCGCCAATGAGCAGTGCCGGAACCAGCCACAGCAAAGCCCGGGACCCCTGTGCTGGCCAATGGCTGGCTGCAAATGCCACGGCAGTCAGCAGATTGGACAGATGCGCCGCGTGACGGGTTCGGGACACCAGGGTTTCGAAAAGGCCTCGCTGCAGCAGAGAGCGGAACGCCACCTCCTCCAGCACCGGGGCCAGCACAATGACCCACAGGGCAAGCTGCAGCGAGTCAATCGGCAATGCAAGTCCAAAGGAGTACGAAGCGACCCACGCGACCGGGGGTGCCGCCGCCAGCAATGCCAGCAGCACCATCCTGGAGCCAGGATGCCAGCCCCCAAACGCCGGACTATTCGACACGCTGACGACGGGCGCGCCGACGAAGGTACATGCCGGTCATGGCACCCAGCAGCACCATGACCAGGCCCGCATCACGGCCATTGGCGTTGACCGTACAGCCACCGGACCCGCTATTTTGTTCGGGCGTGGTGGCAGGTGCGGCGGCACCCATCACCCCGGCTGCATTGCTCTCCAGCGCAAAACCAACTTCAGCCATGCGGGTCAAAAGCTCGACGGGCGACTCTTCCAGGCGGGCCCCTTTGATCAGGGCTCCCAAGCTGGCAATGCGGGAGGCGGCGTTGGTCTGTCCGACCAGCACGGCGTAATACTCTCCAGGTGGGAGCTTGCCCGACAGGTCTACCGTGTATTGACCATCACCACCACGGACATCAGGGCTCACGCCGTCGTCACGCAGCACCAGTTTGTCCAACACCAGAATGCCTTCGGCGTCATATACAGCGGCCGTCACATCCGCACCTTTGATGCGTTTTTCTGAACCCAGACTTGCCCTCAGGATCGGGCCGTTTGCGCTGCCGACAGAGCCACCCTCCAGATCTGCCGACAAAGCCAGCAGGGTATTGGCGGATACCGCAATGCCGATGCCTTCGGTCATGTTGCCACTGGCGCTCACTCGCACTTTCCATGTCCCGGTGCGGGAGGGAAATTCAGCACCGATCTCAAAACTGACCACACCCTCCTGCGCGTCATTGCTGAACGTGATGTGTTCGGGAAGCGCAGAGCTTGGGTAAACCGCACCACCAGGCGACACCAGGCTGAAACCCAGTTTGGCGGCGTCCGCGGGGTCGAAGGTGACCTCAACGTCAACGTCTCCATCGTTCGCCACGCTGGAGACATGGAACGCGGAATCAAAGCTTCCACCCCCCTTCAGTGCAGAAGAACCATCGAAGGACATCGGCGCATACGCAACCGCATGGGCCTCTTTTTCACCCCGGATGAGGTTCTTGGCCCCTTCGGTACCCGTCTTGGCAGAGTTGAAGCTTCCGCCCGTCTTGTCGGCGAGCTGGGCCAGATTGAGGGTTGTGCCGGTAACTGATTGGGCGCGCGCCTTCTCGCGCACGGCCAGGCGTTGCGCTGTCGACGCACCGGTCAGCCCCAGCGCGTTCACCGAGATGCGGGCCGTGCGGGCGGTATTGGCGGCCTCGGTGGGCACCGTGGTTTCGGTACCCGTCAACAGGTGAAAGGTGGACGTATCGCCTGGTTTGCGGACACTGGCCAGTATCTGGAAGCCCTGGGCGAATGCGGCAAGACTGTCAAAGCTTCCACTGATGGCGGGCTGAATGGCATCCAGCGCCGCCGACAAAGCCTGTTTGCCTTCGATGGTCGATTTGGTGTAGTTCAGCAGCGGGCCGGTGCCGGTTGTGGGAGACGTGACGATGGCGTATTCCACATTCGCGTTGCCCTGCGCGACCAATGCCTTGGCTGACTGGACCAACTCCGCCAGTCTGGCTGCCGGCAAGGTGCGGTCCACCACAATCACATCCCTGAAAACGGGCGATGGCGCAAAAACGACCTTCAACTTCGAATCAAAACCGGCAACCGGCCGGGTCAACTGCAGGGTGGCCGGATTGATGCCTCTGAACGCCTCGAAAAATGTTCGCCCCAGGGCCCGCCCGGCTGCGGGGTCTTGGTCTGCGGTCCTGGTCAAGGTTTCCCAGGCACTCCCACCGGACAAGGCCGGGCCATTGGCCATGACGCGCGCTTGTGCGGTCTGGCGCTGACCGGGGTCCGCGTAATCGGCGGGCGTTGACAGCGAGACCGACAGCATGTGGTTGTTCATGATGGTGGTTTTTGGACTGTCCACACCCGACGGTGATCCCGGGTCATTCGGGTTCAAGGGTGCACCAGCCTCTGCATATTCGTCCATCAACCCATAGGTGTAGTGACCGAGCTCATGCGCAATGACTTTGCCCAGCGCGTCGATGGACTCCGCCGTATTCTCAAAAGCCAGATGGTTGAAGCTGGAACTGTCCCGCACCGACCAACCTGCGGGGTTGGCCGACGAGCGGCCGTTGGAGTTGATCAGCTGGATGTCCACGTTGGCGCTGAAGGTTTTGTTTCGGTACACATACACCGTACCCAGCTTGTGGCGCCCCTCCGTCATGGTGAAAATGCTTTGCGCCAGCACCTGGATCACGCTGGTGATGTACGCGCGGTCCAGCACCTGGCTGGCATTCGTGGCCTGTGTCGGCGGGCTGTCGTAATCCCAGTCAACGTTGACCACATAGTCAATGGTGTTGATGTCGGCTACGGCTGTCAGCGGATGGTTGGCTGCCAGTGCCGTGAAAGGCACTGGCGCGGTCAACGCGAGGGTCAACCCGGTGACCATGGCTCTGCTGGCCAGACTGATGCGCGATGTCTTGGGTAATGAACCTGAAGTGGACGTTGGCATGTGGATACTTTCCTGTGCGGTCAACCTGTTGCGTATCGGTAGCATTCTGATAAGCCCGGGGCGGTTTGGCGACATTTTTTTGTGCCCAAGTTGCCAACAGGGTTATTTCGAAGCCTGAAGCTGGGCCGCATGTTGTGAAGATAACCCATAAATTCGCGACGATACCCTTTGCGCCCGTTGCCATGGCGCTGGTGGGTCGTCAAAATCGATCTTGCCAGCCTTACAGGCGTACTCTAGACTGGCAAGTCGATTTACAGCGCCACTGAAACGCGACACAATCCAGTCAGTTTCCGCGCAAGAGAACACCGCCGATACATGAATCAGCTGGAACATTGCAAACAAGTTGCCCCCGGCATCGAGTCGTTTGCAAACGCATTGGGAGTACGCCGTAACCCGGCACCGGATTTTCCAAACCAGTCATTCCATGGACAACGTCACTTCTGAACCCCTGATCAATACAGCTGAACGTCCCAAATTTGAGAGCCATGTGGTTTGTATCGGCGCTTCCGCCGGTGGACTGGACGCGCTCGAGCGCTTCTTTGCCGCATGCCCCGGCGATACGGGTGCGGCGTTTGTGGTGGTTCAGCACCTGTCTCCAGACCACAAGAGCATGATGAACACCCTGTTGTCCCGTCACACAGGGATGCCGGTGATCATGGTAGAAGAAGACATGCCCATTGAGGCCAACAAGGTCTACCTGATACCACCGGGCAGCATCATGCACGTGTCACCGGGCCACCTGCACCTGAAACCCAAGAAGACGCACACGCTGACGCTGCCGATCGATATTTTCTTCTCCTCTCTAGCCGAAGTGTTCGGTGAAAAATCGGTCGGGATCATTCTCTCGGGCACGGGCACCGATGGCTCGCGCGGTGCCATTGCCATCAGCACGGCTGGCGGTTTCCTGATGGCACAGGAGCCTGAATCATCCAAGTTCGACGGCATGCCGCGCAGCGCCATTGCGACGGGAGTGATTGGAGCCGTCCTGCCGGCCGACGAACTGCCTTTGCGCCTGCTGGCACACATCCGCAACGAGCCCTATGAAGACCATCGCCCTGTCCTGCCGGTTACGCCCCACTCGGCGCTGACGAACGACGACGTGTTTGCCGAGATCCTGCAGTTGCTCTATCAACTCGGCGGCATCGATTTCTCCGACTACAAGCCTGCCACCATCATGCGGCGGCTGGAGCGGCGCATGCAGGCCCGCCACACGCCCGAGCTTCATCAGTACCTGGAGTTGCTGGAAAACAACCGCGACGAGATGCTGACGTTGCGCCGGGAAATGCTGATCTCCGTGACCAGCTTTTTCCGGGACCCGGAGGCCTTTGACGCGCTGGCAGAAAAAGCGATCGCTCCCCTGGTAGAAAGCGCTGACGGTAACGACACCATACGGGTCTGGATTGCCGGTGTGGCTACGGGCGAGGAAGCCTACTCCATTGGCATGCTGTTCCTGGAGGCATTCGAGCGGCACAAACGCTGGCCGATCCTGAAGATATTTGCCACCGATGTCGATCACCAGGCCGTGGAAAGGGCCGGCGTTGGCAGCTACCGCGAAACAATTGCCGCCGAGATTTCTGCGGAGCGGCTGGAGCGCTTCTTTGTCCACAAGGCAGGCGCGTACATGGTCAAGAATGAGTTGCGCCAGTGCATCGTGTTTGCGCGCCAGAACCTTCTGTCGGACCCTCCGTTCACCAAGATGGACCTGGTGGTATGCCGCAACACGCTGATCTATTTCAAGCCTGCAGCGCAAGAACGCGTACTGCATGCGCTGCTGTATGCGCTCAATAGTGGAGGAACGCTGTTCCTGGGTTCCAGCGAATCGGTGGCCATGATGACAG
>JBPOIP010000156.1:0-5154 GCA_052034395.1 Pseudomonadota bacterium | reverse complement strand
TGGCTGCGCCTGGACGGAAAAATTGGAGGTTCAGAATCTTTGAGCATGGTGTGCACGATCTATTGCGTGCACACTATCTTCAGAGATTGAGACCCTCTCAGCAAGGTGACTTCCCCGGCCGCTTACGCATCATGGCTGCCTGGCCTACCAGGGCTACCTGTTCAGTCGACCTCTATGTATTGAGGACTTCGAGGCATTTGTCGCGCGTTCGTCGTCTTCTGTGGGTCAAGCTTGGTGAGAATAAGTGAGGATTGGACGTCATCCGATGACTGCTGCTGAATAAGCACCGACCAATAAGAACTGATGCGTCAGACCGGTCAACAATACAACCGAAAGCACACCATGACACTCGTTTGGAATGACACATACAAAATCAACCACGCCGAAATTGATGCGCAACATCAGGAGCTGTTCGCACGAGCGAACCAGTTTCTGCTTGCAAGCGACAACAAAAACTACTTCGATGAACGTTTCACCGACCCAGGTTCCAACACAGCCTCCTTCCAGCCTACCCCCAACACGACTTGCAGATGTGGTTCATGGAGCCGTGGACGTTCAACGTTTTACCTGCAGAACGCTTCAAAATCATGCAAAGGCAAAGGCTTGCTGAACAGGTATCCCTGAATCAAATCGCAGCGATGGACGGTGCTCAGGAAATAGTGTTGGGCTTCGGACTCAACCCCTTCCGCGACTACTTTGAGTTTCAAATTGTGTGCCAACCCAATAGTGGCCGAACAAATCGCCACCGAGTCTTCGCTGGACTCGATGTCCATAACAAAGGAACGGTCGATCTTCAATTGCGTCAGCGGCAAGCGGGTCAGGTACGACAAGGATGAATATCCAGTACCAAAATCGTCCAACGAAAAACTGACTCCCAAGACGCTGAGTCGTTGCATTTTTCCAATCGTTGCCTCAATATTCGAAATCAACAGGCTTTCCGTCAGTTCCAGTTTCAATCGATGGGGATTGACCCCGGTACTTTGCAACACGTCAACCACCTTGTCGACAAAATCATGCTGGTGAATCTGTTTGGCGCTGACGTTAACGGCGAGCTCCAGATCCATCATCAGGGCATCCGCAGACCACTTCACCAGTTGCTTGCAGGCCGTCTCCAAAACCCACATTCCAAGTGGGATGATGAGCCCCGAGTCTTCGGCAACAGGAATGAACTCAAGAGGCAATACCAGGCCACGTTGCGGATGTTGCCATCGCACCAACACTTCAGCACCGGTGAGCTTTTTGTCTCCCGTGAGCTGTGGCTGAAAATGCAGCACCAACTGGTGGTCTTCGATGGCGCGACGCAACTCGGACTCCAATGCCGCCAGCTTAACAATGGCAGCCTGCATCGCCGGGTCAAAAAATCGCATGGAATGTCCCACGACGTCTTTTGGTTGGTGCATTGCCAGGCCCGAATGCTCGAGCAAATCTTGTGGCGAACAATCCGCACCATGAAACATGGCTATTCCGACACTTGAAGTACAACGGTAGATTTGCTCATTCAATTCATAGTCGTTGCTCAGGTTGGCAATAATCTTCCTGGCGACATCTTCTGCCTGACCGCCCGCATCAAGCATGTTTGCGTCCAACCCCTGAAGGACCACCACAAATTGATCCGCTCCTTTGTGGGCTACGGTATCGCCCTCTCGCACACTGGCGCTGAGGCGCTCGGCTACCACTTGAATTAGTTCGTCGCACTGCTCAAGGCCGAGCGAAGCATTCAGTTTGTTGTATTGATCAATACCCACCGAAATCACTGCGCCGGCAGCTTCGTTACGTGCACTGGCGGTGATGGCCTGTTGCAGTCGGTCTTTCAGCAACCGAAGATTAGGTAAACGGGTTAGGGGGTCAAAGTGCGCTAACTCGTGAATCCGTTGCTCAAATCGTTTGTTCTCAGACAAATCGACATGTGTCGCAACGTAATTCGTGACTTCTCCGACATCATTTTTTACCGTTGATATCGTGAGCCACATCGGAATGATCTCCCCATCCTTGCGCTTGTCCCATACCTCGCCATGCCATGCGTCGGTGTCGCGAATCGAATCCCACATGAGCTTGTAAAAATTCGTGCTGTGCCGACCGGATTTCAGTATGCTGATTCTTTGTCCAATCAGCTCATCATTCGTGTATCCGAAGCATTTGCAAAACGCAGTGTTTACACGAAGAATGATGCCGCGAGCATCAGTTATCGTGATCGCTTCCGTACCTTCAAAGGCAACCGCGGCTACCCGCAACTCCTCGTCCGAGGTGACGTCTCTAAAGCTCCATACCCGAATCTTCTTCTCTCCAACAAGGGCGGGGATGTGGCGACGCAATATCGTGCGACCGTCCCGCAGCTTTATGCGCGACTCATCAATTTTCCCGGCGCCGATGATGTGATGAATGCGTTGGAGTTCCAGGTCAGGATCTTCAAACTGCAGGCTGGCCGCTGCGATGATGTGGTCTGATGTCAACAGTACGCCCTTGGGAAGTTTGATATCCCAGAGTTCCAGCATCCGATCATTATGAAAACGAACCGGATGTGACATGTCTGCACCATCGGTTGCAAATATCGCATCACCTGTCGCATTGAGGGTTCGCGCTAGGTATTCCTCACTTTCGGCGAGTTGAAGACTCTTCTGGTGAGTCTCCTGCGTTTTCTTAACGGCCACGTCTGCGTTAAGTCGTGCTGCTTGCGCACTTGCAGACTCCAGCATCCGCAATCGGATCGACTCCAACACAATCTTCTGTGCCCTCAGGGCGCTAAGGTAGGTGACGACAAGAAACGTCGCCAGCGCTGCGGCAAACGGTGCGTGATCAGGCTCACTGCGAGCTGCGAGGTTCACCATCAATGACACCAGAATTGGTGCCACAAAACTCAGTGACGCGGCCACATCAAAAACGGTAGAGAACATGGAGCCTGCCGACACGACCACCAAAATGAATGCCGCAAATTCAAACTGTCGTGTCGAGGCGGAGAGCACAAAGAACAGTAGCGCGGACCATGCGATGCCGTGAAGGATGTAGGTGAGTCGAAAGCGTTTGAGCCAGACATCCGGGTTCAAGCCAGCGGATAGTGCAAGGTCGTAGCGCCGGCTGGCGAAAATGCGCAAAGCCAGAGCAAGCAGAAGGCCAGCTATCCATGCCGTGAGGTGAATGGGCAGCAGTATCGGCGCAAAAACTAACGTGCAAAGAAACCCCGCAAAAGCACTCGACCCGACTGCGTTAAGCAGTTTTGCACGATGCATTTGAAGCCGCTCTTCCTGTATCGTTGCGTGGAGGGTTTTGGTTCCGGTATCCATTCAATTGCTGACCGCTTCGGGTCCAGCCTAGGTTGATTACCAATAAGTATTCAGGCAACGCTGGTTTTTTTCAAATCCTCACCAAACCTCATGAGTGACGCGCAAAGACTCTGCATAGAATCCCATGCATGGTCAGGCTCTTTACATGTTTCATGCTGGGTTTGCTGTGCCTGACCGCAGCACAGGGTCAGACTGTTCCGCTGTCCAGTTCGCAAATGCGGATCGTTCTGGATGGCCCGGAAGTGGCGATCTTTCGTGACGCATCAGGCGAGCGAGAGGTTGGCGATCTGAACGAGTCGTTGTTTGCAGGCAGCTTTTACAGCACGAGGGTCAATGCGGTTCAGGGCTATACCAAGGATGCGCTATGGCTTCGCATTACATTGCAACGCTTGGCCCAGGCGCCTGAAAACTGGATACTGGAAGTCACCAACCCATTCATTAACGATCTTCGCTTTTACGAACGGGTGGGAGATTCATTTATGGTCTCTCAAGCTGGAGACAGATTTGCCTTCTCCCAAAGAAAAGTTCCGTTCCACAACCCGGCATTTGCCGTTCACTTGCCCGACACCGAGCCCAGAACGTTTTATCTTCGTTTGGCATCAGATTCCACGTTGTCAGCCCAGCTATTTCTGTGGCAACCCGAAGCGTTTAGTTCTCAGGGACAAAAGGAATTGATCATTTTGGGCATTGTTCTGGGCATGATTCTCATGTCTTTGTTGATCTCGACGGTGCATTGGGTCAATAGTCGCGATGAAGCTTTGTTGCGTTTCGCGGGAATGACCATGATGATGTTTTTCTTCCTGCCCTCACAATTGGGACTATGGGCGCAGTTTCTATTTCCCAACAATCCTTTGATTGCAGACGCTGCTGTGCCTTGGCAATTGGCAATGGTCATTGCAATTATTCACTTTGCTTTTGCCAAACCGCTGGATATTGCGCGAAGTTATCCAAGAATTCATCGTGCATTGAAATTCACTTCGCTGTCGACATTTTTGTTTCCCTTGACCCGTGAGGTGGATTTGTACGCAGTGGTCGGTGGTCCAGGGCTGCAGCTACTGTTTGTCGGAACATTGCTAACGCTGGGTGCGATTGCCTGGCAACGCTGGAGGCAGAACATTGAAGGCTCCATGTTTCTGTTCATGGGACTGTTGTCGTTGACAATATCCGTTCTTGCTGTGCGACTGATATACGTCGGCTTCCTCCCCGCGAATGCGTTGATGTCTTTTGGATGGATGCCCGGCTTGCTGGCATTTTTGGTGCTGGTTCACATTGGTGTTGTGATTGATTTTCGGGCTGGGTGGCGGGAGCGCAATGCAGCCAAGAATGAAACGCTTCTTGCTACGACAATCGCGCGCAATGAACAGAGATTGCGCGAGGAGCAGACTGCATTTTTTACCTTTGTGGCACATGAATTGCGGACCCCACTTGGCGTGATGGTGATGGGTTTGAATAATTTGGACAGGGACTTGCACGGTGCCAGCGACGTCACTGTCCAGCGCATTAAGCGATTGGGTAGGGCAGCCGAGCGAATGGGCCACCTTATTGAAAGAAACCTCACTCTCCAGCGCATCAACCACACTGATTTTTCTCCTCAGCCCGGTTCCTTCAAACCGATCGAGCTTGCTCAGTCGGTTCTTCATCAGGTGCGCGATGCTTACCCGCAACATACCTTTGAGTTCACCCCATTCATTAACCCCGAACTGGTTGCAGATGTCGATCCTGAGCTGATTGAGCTGTCGTTGAACAACCTGTTACTCAGCAGTCCGAAATATAGGCGACAGATGGTGTTTTGAAGAATGATCGAACAAGTGCGCGATTCTTCTTCGTTGCGCGCAACTGCTGGTCGATTCGAATCTCTAGCTTTTCCCCGGCTCGC
>JBPOIP010000165.1:0-8092 GCA_052034395.1 Pseudomonadota bacterium | reverse complement strand
TTGAGGGACGCCGCAAATGAACACATGTTCATGCTCGAGAAATCACCCCAGCGCGTCCAGAGCTTCTTCCAAGACCCCAGAGTCAAATATGCGGCGGCTTGAAACTTCTTGGGGCCGGATCAATAGTGCTGATGTCAAGCCAGCCGCCAACCGCCTTTGCGCGTTCGTGAAGACCTCGGATTCCGAAAGCAGTTTTCTTTTTCAGCGCGATATCTTCTATTCCTATACCGTTGTCACTTATTTCCACCGTAAGAAATCCCTCAGCATCTGAAATGTCAATGTGCACCAAGCTGCAATTAGCGTACTTCGATACGTTGGTCAACGCCTCCTGCGCTGTTCTGTATGCAGTTAACTGAATGGACTTCTCTGGGCAAATATTGTCCCTATTTGTACGCAATATTGTTCTAATGCCCGTGCGTCGCTCAAAACTTGAGGCCAACCATTGAACAGCAGCAACCAATCCTTGGTCCAGAATTGACGGTCGAAGATTCATCATAATGCGTTGGCTGGCGCCAAGTGCATGCTGCAACATCTCGGTCGCAGCTTGAATGTGTGACTGGGTGCGAGCATCGGTGGAGTGCCGCGAAATCCATGCGAGGTCCAATTTGGCGGCTGCGAGTGATCCACCAATGTCATCGTGGATATCCCTTGCAATAGCTGCACGTTCATGTTCAATTGCACTTTGCAGGTACTCGGTGAACTCTGAAAGACGCTTCTCGGAAGCAGTCAGTTCACGCGCCGCCTTTTCACTTTCCGCTCGTATTTTGTGAATTTCTATGCTCTTCAGTATTGCCCGTTCGAGTCTGTGGATGTCCTCTTTGTGAATGTAGTCGCTGATTCCTAAATGAATCGCAGACACTGCCGCAGACTCTCCTATGGCGCCAGACACCAATACGAACGGCGGTCGACGCTCCAATGAACCCATGGTCTCCCATGCGTCAATTGCAGTGAATCCTGGGAGTCGGTAGTCCGCTAGGACAATGTCAAAGAACTTTCGCTCAATGCAATGAACAAATTCTTCAAGCGAATCGACCCGACAGATTGAGTAGTTAAGGCTTGACTGGTCCAGTGTCCGGCACACTAAACGATGATCGGCAATCGAGTCTTCCAAGTGAAGAATTTCCAATGGCGGCAATAGTGTTTGTGTTTCCATAGCTTGATTGCCGGCAACTGCCACACAAGGGAAGGAGTGACATCAGTGTAGTGCCACAACAGGGTTGCAGGTCTTGCAAAAGTTACCTAATCATTCCATTTCCTGCTAATCTACCAGAATCTGGTCTTAATGCTTTTTGCAACTTCCCAGGGTTCGTTTCAAGAGGCATTCTTTAGGATATATGACAATGCAGCCATCGTTGACAACGCCGACTGTTCCTGCTGTACAAATGCCGGTGATGCTTGTTGCTGAAGTGCAAGACTCTTTGCTCGTGGTGGTTCACGATTTAACGCGATTGGATGGCCTGTTGGCGCACACCATGGAAAATTTAATGGAGCGGTTTACCAGTGCAAGCGCGAACCTGGCTGCTCCCAGCCTTATGGGTTCCAGAGAGCTGGATGACGTTCGAAACACTTTGCGTGCAGCGGTAACTGAGTTGCAGTTTCAGGACATGGCCTCGCAACTCATTGGCCACACATCGAAGATTTTGCAGGGTTGTGCTTACCGCTTGGCTGCCGAGTCGATGGGTGCAGAGGATGGTGAAGCAGTACCATTCGTTGAGGAAGTTCCCGAGCGGCCCAACCCTGTTACTCAGGATGAGATGGATGCGGGCTCAATCGAGCTTTTTTGAAAATCCTAATGAACTGATAGAAACTAAGAGTAGCTGGAGCCGTAAATGCCTTTAATTCTTGCCGTTGATGACTCGCCTTCCATGCGGAAGATGGTGTCTTTTACTTTAACCGGAGCTGGATATCAAGTGGTGGAAGCTGTCGATGGTCAAGACGCGTTTGAAAAGGCGCAGGCTCAAAAATTTGATTTGGTGTTGACCGATCAAAATATGCCCCGATTGGATGGGTTAGGGTTGACACGAAAACTGCGTGATCATCCACAATTCAAATTGACACCAATTTTGATGCTGACAACGGAGTCAAGTGATTTGATGAAACAAGCGGGACGTGCTGCAGGAGCCACAGGGTGGCTTGTAAAGCCCTTTGATCCTGCCAGACTGTTAGATGTAATTAAAAAAGTGATTCGGTAATTTGCTGGTAAGCGATGTGACCAACAGGAGTGCGGAATGTCCGACATGCATCAGGAAGGTAGTGGCGGTGGAGACTTCGATCTAACGCAGTTTTATCAAATTTTCTTTGAAGAGGCTGGAGAGAATCTGGATCTCATGGAACAAATGCTTCTAAGCTTGAACTTGGAAACGGCTGATGACGAAGCGCTCAACGGAATTTTTCGATGTGCTCACTCTGTAAAGGGCGGAGCAGCAACTTTCGGGTTTTCAGATGTTGCAGAGTTGACGCATCAAATGGAGTCTCTCTTGGATCGCTTGCGGCGACATGAACTGCAGCCAAATTCCGATATGGTGGATGTTCTCCTGGAATCCGCTGATGCCTCTCGAAGTCTGCTTGCACGTCATCAGTCAGGCGGGGATGGGGATGCAACGCCTACTGCCGATTTGGTTCGTCGAATTAGCCTTTTGGCGACTGGTAAAGCTGCGCCAGTGCAAACAGTCGCGGCTGCGCCATCGGTTGTTGAGAAGGCTGCTATCAAAGTGGAGGCAACAACTCAAGCTTCGTCGGGCGAAATATCGAGTTCGCACCGGAATCTGGAAATTTTGATTGGCCCACTTGAGAGGCCGGAGCAGGCGGATGCTGTGCAGGAATTGTTTCGCGATATTCCTGGACTTGGTGAAATCTCGGCGGCGCCGACCGATGCGATCAACACTAGGTGCTTTTTAGTGAAGACAATGTCGAGTGACGAGGATCTGCTGGATCTTTTTGCGTTTCACGTTTCACGGGACTACATTCAAATAAAGCAACTTGACGTGGCTTTATCTGATGCGATGCCAGCAAATCAAGGAGAGGCCGCGGCCGCCACAGCGCAACTCAATTCCTTCCATGATCCGTTGCCCGATGCGCCACTGGCACCACTACCCGGCTATGGTTTTTTTGACGGTGCGCCAGGCGCACCCAGTGTGGGTGCGCCTGCACCGGCCGGTGAGGCCAAAGCCTCGAAAACACCTGCGAAGTCTTCTTCGAGTAATGCAACAGTTCAGCCAGAAGCCGCGACGATTCGTGTTGCAATTAACAAAGTGGACCAATTGATTAATTTGGTTGGTGAGTTGGTGATTACTCAGGCGATGCTTGCGCAGAATAGTCGCGCTCTTGACCCCGCGATTTATCAACAACTACTTTCTGGATTGGCTGATCTGGACCGAAACACACGGGACTTGCAAGAGTCCGTGATGTCAATTCGAATGATTCCCATGTCCGTGGTATTTAGTCGTTTCCCACGGATGCTGCGTGATTTGGCAGGCAAATTAGGAAAAAAGGTGGACTTTGTTACTCAGGGTGAAGCCACTGAATTGGATAAGGGGCTGGTAGAGAAAATCACAGATCCTCTTACGCACTTGGTGCGAAACAGTTGTGATCATGGCGTCGAGTCTCCCGCTGAGCGCATAGCCGCGGGTAAGCCTGAGACGGGAACGATTACCCTTGCTGCATCCCATCAGGGCGGATCAATCGTTATTGAGGTGCGTGATGATGGAAAAGGTATGTCGCGCCAGAAAATTTTGAATAAAGCACGCGAACGTGGATTGGAGGTATCTGATCAAATTTCAGACTCAGATGTTTGGCAGTTGATTTTTGCACCGGGATTCTCTACTGCCGAAGTCGTTACTGATGTTTCAGGACGCGGGGTCGGCATGGACGTCGTAAAACGAAACATTACTGCATTGAATGGAACAGTGGAGATCGATTCCGTTGAAGGATACGGGATGAAGGTTTCTGTCCGACTGCCCCTTACGCTGGCGATTATGGACGGTATGTCGGTTGGCGTTGGTGGTGAGGTGTACATACTTCCATTGTCTTCAGTTGTTGAGTCGTTTCAAGTTCGGGCCGACTCTGTAAGTACAGTTGGCCAAGGATCCCAACTAGTAAAGGTCCGTGATGAATATATGCCGGTCATTGCGCTGGAAAAAATATTTCAAGTGCCGAGGTTTGATTCCGACAAGCTGTGCGACATCATGGTCGTGGTCGAAGCTGACGGTAGTCGCGTAGCTTTGCTGGTTGATGAGTTGCTTGGACAGCAACAGGTCGTCGTGAAAAATTTGGAGTCTAATTATCGAAAGGTGCCCAACGTATCCGGTGCCACAATTTTGGGTGATGGCAAAGTAGCTCTAATCCTGGATACGGGTGCATTGGTCCGGCGTTCGCGGCATTGAGCGCATCATATTGAAGCGAAGGAGAGCGACCCATGGGAATGATGGAAAAAATTGATGAAATCGCAACGCTAGATCCGCGTGAATATCTGACGTTCCGTTTGGATGAAGAAGAATATGGAATTGACATACTTAAGGTTCAGGAGATTCGAGGTTATGAGCCCCCGACCCGTGTAGCGAATGCACCCTCGTTTATTAAGGGTGTAGTTAATCTGAGAGGAACGATTGTTCCGATTGTCGATATGCGACTTAAGTTCAATTGCAAAAATGCTGATTACAGCGCGTTCACAGTAGTGATCATTTTGAATTTACGTAGCCGAATTGTCGGAATAGTTGTTGATTCGGTGAGCGATGTAATGGAGCTACCTCAAGATAGTATAAAAGAGGCCCCCGAAATTGATAGTGTTATTGATAGTTCGGCGGTTTTAGGATTAGGTTCTTTGGGCAACAGGATGCTTATCCTGTTGGACATTGAGCGATTGATGTCAGCGAATGATATGGGTCTCGTTGGGTCTCCTGACTGAGCGTGTCGGATGCTTTGGTTAGGACTGCCCTCGGTAAGGGGAATCTTTGACTGAATTGCGATCAAAAAACGGTGGTCTAGCAGAGCCGCAGGTTCGAGAGTTCGCGTGGACCGACGCAGATTTCGATCGTGTTCAATCCATGATTTACGATCGAGCTGGGATTAGTCTTAACGACGGTAAACATGCAATGGTCTACAGCCGTCTTTCTAGGCGATTGCGTGAAACGGGCCATCAGAGTTTTTGCGATTACCTCGGATGGCTTGAGTCGTCAGACACGCCTGAGTGGCAAGAGTTTGTAAATGCATTGACTACAAACCTTACATCTTTTTTTCGAGAAAGTCATCATTTCGAGGTTTTTTCTAGCTTGTTGAAATCTCAACCTGAAGGTACGCCTTGGCGTGTCTGGTGTAGTGCGGCGTCCACGGGGGAGGAGCCATATTCCATCGCTATCACCGCACTAGAAACCTTGGGAGCGCGATCTAAATTTTCCATGATAGCGAGTGATATTGATTCAAGAGTATTGTCCTCTGCTGCTCGTGGAGTTTATCGACTTGATAGCTTGAAGGGTTTGGATGACGCAAGAATGCATCGATTTTTTTTGCGAGGTACGGGAAAAAATAGTGGAATGGTTAGAGTTAAACCAGAGTTATCAGGATTAATTAGTTTTTTAATTGTTAATTTAATAAATGACGATTGGCCATTTAAAGATGCTTTTGATGCCGTCTTTTGTCGAAATGTCATGATCTATTTCGATGCTCGCACTCAGCGACAGGTACTTGAACGCATTTTCCGATTCATGAAACCGGGTTCTTTGTTGTTTGTCGGGCATGCTGAAAATTTCAGCGATTCGAAAGATTTGTTCGTACTTAAGGGTAAAACTGTCTACGAGAGGCGGTAAATTGGCTTTGTCAACTGACCTGTCTTTATATAATTTAGAAATTCATTGGTAATACGCTCGCATGAATTTTTTAAAGTTCATATTCAAATATCTTGTAGGCAATGCCTACCGGGTGCGGAGTTATTTGTGAAAATATTACCGAACGGACGCGTGTCTCGAGTGGATCAGCTTAAGTCCCTGCCACGTAAACCTGGCGAGGCCTCTTTTTTTTATGCGGATCATCACTTTCAATATGATGCTGTAAAGGTCTTGCCTGGCGAATACTATGTTTCAAATGAGGATCTTATTGTTATGACTGTGTTGGGGTCTTGTATTGCTGCGTGTATTTGGGATGGTAGGGCGAGAACTGGTGGTATGAATCATTTCATGTTACCCGATGGTGATGGATTGGAGGGGGCTGGGCGGTATGGGTCTTATGCAATGGAGTTGTTACTAAACGAAATGTTCAAATTGGGCGCTCGTCGGGAAACAATGCAGGCCAAAATTTTCGGAGGTGCACAGGTCATGGCTGGATTTACGACCATGAACGTTGGCGAGCGAAATACACAGTTTGTCCTTGATTACCTATCGACTGAACGTATTCCTGTTGTTTCTCAAGATGTTTTGGACATCCACCCCAGAAAAGTGTGTTTTTTTCCAGTTACTGGCCGGGCACTTGTTAAGCGACTCGCCCATTCACATCCAGAGACTCTTGCTGTAGAAGAGCGTCGTGGAAACGCTGCCACGGTGGCGAAGTCTAGTGCGGGTGGGTCTGTTGATCTTTTTTAGGGGGTAGGTTGAAAAAAATTAGGGTTGTTGTTGTTGATGATTCTGCCCTCGTGCGAGGGTTGCTTGCCGAAATAATTAATCGTCAGCAGGATATGGAGTGCGTTGGCGCCGCAAATGATCCGCTGATCGCCAGGGAAATGATCCGTGAACTGAATCCGGACGTTATTACGTTGGACATTGAAATGCCGAAAATGGATGGCCTTGATTTCCTGGCTCGTCTCATGCGTTTACGTCCAATGCCAGTAATAATGATTTCAACTTTGACTGAGCGCGGTGCGGACGTCACCATGAGAGCTCTTGAGCTTGGAGCAGTTGACTTTGTTTCGAAGCCCAGAATTGGTCTTGTGGATGGAATTAGTGAATTGGCTGGGCAGATTGTCGAAAAAATTCGTATTGCGTCGGTGGCTCATGTGCGTAGAAGTGCGGCTCCGACAGATGACTCAATTCGGATTTCGGCAGAAAAGCAGGTGGAAATACGAAAGCATGGATTGTTCGCAGGGGGACGTGTTTCCACTGAAAAAATAATTTGCATCGGTGCTTCGACCGGCGGTACTGAAGCAATCAAGGAGATATTGGTGCGACTGCCCGCCGACTGCCCGGGCATTGTTATTACACAGCACATGCCGCCCGGGTTCACAACCAGTTTCGCCGCTCGATTGAACAGCCTATCTCGAATTCACGTGGGTGAGGCAGAGCATGGTGCCAGAATTTTGCCGGGTCATGCGTACATTGCGCCAGGAGGCAAGCAATTTAGTGTTGAAAGAAGCGGTGCGAACTATGTCTGCGTGGTGGAGAATGGCGAGCCAATAAATCGGCACAGACCTTCAGTTGAAGTGCTTTTTAGGTCCGTGGCACGCGTAGTTGGTGCAAATGCGTTTGGCATCATGCTGACGGGTATGGGTGGTGATGGGGCCAAGGCGATGAAGGAAATGAAGGACGCTGGCAGTTATAACTATGTTCAAGATGAGGCTAGCTGCATCGTGTTTGGAATGCCGCGTGAAGCTATATTGCATGGAGCTGCGCACGAGATATTGCCTTTAGTGATGATTGCTCCTGCATTGCTGGAGAGGTTAAGCAGTATTTCTGACAGGTATCGCGTTTAGCAGTTGCTCTTCATCGCATAGCCGGTAGGCCTGACTGCGGCCAAGTTGCCATTTTTCACGTTTGGGTGACCTGCCGGGTTTCTTCGGACCAATCTCAACTTGACTCTCTGGTCTCAGTTAATAAATCGTTCTTCAAGCCCGCGATGAACTCAGCCGGTGTGCGGTAGTTCAAACTCGAATGGGGCCTGATTTCATTGTAGTGACGCTGCCAGTCCTGAATGATGACCTTGGCTTCGAGCCGATTGCGAAACCATTCCATCGCCAGACATTCATCCCGGAATTTGCCGTTGAAACGTAAGCGGCCGGGGAAGTCACCTTGCTGAGAGGGTCTCAATCTCTGAAGATAGTGTGCACGCAATAGATCGTGCACACCATGCTCAAAGATTCTGAACCTCCAATTTTTCCGTCCAGGCGCAGCCA
>JBPOIP010000036.1:0-13392 GCA_052034395.1 Pseudomonadota bacterium | reverse complement strand
CTGCAAGCTTTGGGTTGTTGCGATCCTGCACGCCCAGCGCCTTGTGCAATGCCACGTCACCGGCCACAAAGGCGTCGGGCCAGCGCAGGGCGCGCATGGCTATGTAGTGGGCGGTCCACGGGCCAATGCCGGGCAGGGCTTGCAGTGCGGCCAGCGTTTCGGGAATATCCACGCCGGGTTGCAGCACCAGGCCGTTGCGGCCAATGGCCTGAGCCAGCGACTGTATGGCCTGCTGGCGCTGGCGCACGACGCCCAGTTGGCCCATTTCGTCGCCAGTGGCAAGGCACAGGGCCTGCGGCGTGGGGAACAGTCGATGCAAGCCCTTCGTGCCACCGGGCAGATCGGACCCAAAGCGCTCCACCAACCGCGTCCCCAGCGTGCGCGCCGCGCGCACCATGATCTGCTGGCCCAGTATGGCCCGCACCGCCAGCTCGAAGCCGTCCAGGCAGCCCGGCACGCGCAAGCCCTCCATGCCGGGAAAGTCAGTCTGCAAAACGCTGTTGATGGTGGACGGCTCGGCATCCAGGTCCAGCCAGTCACGCAATCGGGCCAGCACCTGGGGCAGGGCAGCGCACAGGGCGGGGCTGATGGAGAAGACCACGTTGCAGCGCTCGGGTACAAATTGCACCCGCACCCAGCCACAGTGGGTTTTGCCTCCTGCCGTCAGCGCCAGGGTGCGCTCAAGCGTCAGCCGAGCGGTATCCACGGCTTCGATACCGTCAATCTGGCGTGTCGCAAAAAACTCCAGCATGGCGGCCACGTCATAAGGCGGTCGGTACGCGCCCTTGAGTACGATGCTGCTGGTGTCCGACGCCGCAGCACCGAGTTCAGTCGACTGGCGCAGTTGCCGGGGTTGCAGCCGGTAACGTTCGGCAAACGTGGCATTGAAGCGCCGCACGCTGGAAAAGCCGCTCAGCGCCGCAATCTGGGCTATGGGTAGCTGCGTATCGGTCAGCAAGCGTTTGGCCATCAACAGGCGCCGGGTCTGCAGGTATTGCAGCGGCGAGACGCCCCAGTGCTGGTCAAAAATGCGGCGCAGATGGCGCTCGCTTACCCCCAGGCGCAGGGCCACATCGGCCATGGCCGGCGCGCCATCGCTCCACAGCTCGGGCTCGTCCAGCAGGTTGGCGGCCTGGCGTGCCAGGATGAAGGACGCGTCCTGCATCGACCAGGGCCGCAGTGGGCTGGGTGCGGCCGCGCCTGCGCGGGCCGGGGACAACTCGGGGCGGCAGCGCATGCAGGGGCGAAACCCGGCCGACTCAGCCTGCGCCGCCAGTTCAAAGAACCGGCAGTTCTCGCGTTTGGGCGTGCGCACCCGGCAAACCGGGCGGCAGTAAATGCCGGTGGATGTCACGCCGGTGAAAAAATGCCCGTCAAAGCGCGCATCGCGCGCTTTCAATGCCCGATAGCAGGTGTCATCGGTGTTGTGCGTGGCAATCGAATCCAGGGTGGTGGAGGGCATGAACTGCATCATACGCAGGGAGTTGCAGTGCAGTAGCCGTTTTCGGACATGTGGCTGGATCATCGTTGGCTGGCCCTTGCAGTGGCCCATCAGTGCTGCATGCAACAACAAGGCGACGCCAACGCTTGCACCCGCTTCCTGTGAGCGGACCTACAATCGCGTTCATGCAAGGCCAGAGCATTTGGGTCCTTGCCACTGACCATTTGCACTGGGAAAGCACCATGAATCTCTCGTCCAGCATCTTCAAGGCTTATGACATCCGCGGCATTGTGCCGAGCACCATCAACGAAGACGTTGCGCGTGGCTTGGGGCGTGCATTTGGCACGGTCGCCATGGCGGAGGGTGAAACCACAGTTGCGGTGGGGCGCGACGGGCGGCTGAGCGGTCCGGCACTGGCTACCGCCCTGATTGCCGGTTTGCAGGATGCCGGTGTCACCGTGATCGACGTCGGCATGGTCACCACGCCCATGCTCTATTTCGCAGCCAATACGCTGTGCAAAAGCGGCATTCAGGTCACCGGCAGCCACAACCCCAAGGATTACAACGGATTCAAGATGGTGCTGGGTGGTCGTGCCATTTACGGTGATGAAATCCAGAACCTGCGCAAGCTGATGACGAGGGAGACCTGGAAGCTGCAGCCTGGCGGTCAATGCCAGACGGCCGATGTGCTGGATGCCTATCGCGCGCGCATCGTTGGCGGCATCCAGCTGGGGCGTCCCATCAAGGTGGTGGTGGACTGCGGCAACGGCGTTGCAGGCGCATCGGCACCTGCCATCCTGCGCGCCATCGGCTGCGAGGTGACTGAACTGTTCAGTGAGGTGGATGGCAACTTCCCCAACCACCACCCGGACCCCAGCAAGCCCGAGAACCTGAAAGACCTGATTGCAGCCCTGAAAGCCGGCGATGCCGAACTGGGCCTGGCGTTTGACGGCGACGGAGACCGTCTGGGCATTGTGACCAAGGACGGCAACAACATCTACCCGGACCGTCAGATGATGCTGTTTGCGCGCGACGTGCTGTCACGCGTGCCCGGTGGCACCATTCTGTTTGACGTGAAGTGCTCGCAACGACTGGCACCCACGATTGCCGAAGCCGGTGGTGTGCCCCTGATGTACAAGACAGGGCACTCGTTGATCAAGGCCAAGATGCGCGAAATCGACTCGCCACTGGGTGGTGAAATGAGTGGCCACATCTTTTTCAAGGAGCGCTGGTACGGCTTTGACGACGGCACCTATGCAGGTTGCCGCCTGCTGGAAATTGTGAGCCGTGTGGCGGATGCCAGCGCCATGCTCGACGCGCTGCCCACCAGCTTCTCCACCCCGGAACTCAACGTGCAATGCGCTGAAGGCGAGCCGCACGCCCTGGTGGATCAACTGGTTGCAAAGGCATCCTTTGCAGCGCCAGCCACCATCAATACGATCGATGGCATTCGCGTTGACTGGCCCGATGGTTTTGGCCTGATCCGTGCGTCCAACACCACGCCGGTGCTGGTGCTGCGTTTTGAGGGGCACACCCACGAAGCGCTGGAACGCATCCAGACGGACATGATGGCCCTGCTACGCTCGGTCAAGCCCGATGCCAGCTTTGCCGAGGCCGCGCATTGAGGGTTCTGGTAGTCAAATTGTCTTCGCTGGGCGACGTGGTGCATGCGATGCCGGCCGTTCAGGATATGCGAAACGCTCTTGCCGGCGTGGAGGTGGACTGGGTTGTGGAGGGCGCCTTCGCACCGCTGGTCGCACGTTGCGCAGGCGTTGGCCGCGTGATCACCTGTGACTTGCGCCGCTGGCGGAAATCGCCCCTGTCCGCCCGCACACGCGGCGAATGGCGGACATTCAAAGAGGCTTTGCAGACGCAGGCCTATGACGCAGTGATTGACTTGCAGGGCTTGACCAAGTCGGCCCTGGTGGCATGGTTGGCCAAAACCACACCCAAGGGCAGGCGTTTTGCCATGGATAACCAGACCGAAGGATCCAGCTACGAATCCCCCACGCGCTGGGTGGCGGACGTTGCCGTTGCCCTGGAGCCGCATGTGCACGCCGTACAACGGTCACGTCTGATCTGTGCGGCCGCTTTGGGGTATGCGGTTGACGGGCCGGACCGCTACGGACTGATGTCGGCCGGTGACGGCGTTCGCCAACCAGTGTCCAAAGGCCAGGTGTCCAATGGATTCAGTCCCCGCAGGCCGTGCGTGGCGCTGGTACATGGAAGTTCGCGCTCCGATAAACAGTGGCCGCTGGCAAACTGGATTGCGCTGGGGCAGCGGCTCAATCACAGCGGATTTGTGGTTGCGATTGCCCACGGCAATGCTGCGGAAAAAGCGGTCAGTGAATCCATCGCAGCTGCGCTGGATGATGTCTGGGTTTGGCCTTCCATGGGGCTCGATGCTCTGACCGACACCATGGCGCATTGCGCGGGCGTGATCGGTGTTGACAGCGGTTTGAGCCATATTGCGGTAGCGCTGGGCCTTCCCCATGTGCAGATTTACAACTTCGAGACCGCCTGGCGTACCGGTCCGCGCAGCGAAGGTCCCAAAGCCGTTGCGCAAGTCAGTGTTTTTGACCAGCCCTTTCCGGATGTCGAGCGGGTCTGGCAGGCCTGGGAGCGACTGGAAACGCCGGTATTGTGTCGATGACGCGAGCCCTGTATTGCGCCTTGATGTGGTTGCTGCAACCGCTTGTGCGGGTCAAGCTGCACTGGCGCGCGCGCGCCGAGCCCGAGTATGGTGTGCGGATCAGCGAGCGCTTTGGACGTTACGCACCGGATATTGACGCAGCCGCGCGATGCCAGCCGGGCGAGTTCTTTGTCTGGGTGCATGCTGTGTCGCTGGGGGAGACGCGTGCCGCAGACATGCTGGTCAGCCACCTGCGTACGGTTTTGCCCGGCATGCGTTTGCTGCTGACCCATGGCACTGCCACAGGCCGTGTACAAGGGCGCTACCTGCTGCAAGCGGGTGATGTGCAGGTATGGCAACCCTGGGATTCCCCGGGAGCCGTGCAGCGTTTTTTGCACCGGTTCCGACCGCTTGTCGGCTTGCTGGTGGAAACCGAACTGTGGCCAAACATGGTTGCCGCGTGCCGCAAGGCGCAGGTGCCTTTGTGCCTGGTAAACGCGCGTCTGAGTGAAAAGTCCCTGAAACAGGCGCAGCGGGTGGCCTGGTTGTCCCACCCTGCCTATCAGGGTTTGAGTGCAGTCTGGGCGCAGGCGCCTGAAGACGCACGGCGACTGGCCCAACTGGGTGCTCCGGTGCGGGATACGACCGGAAACTTCAAATTTGATGCGACGCCGGATGCCGCGCAACTGGCACGGGGGCGCGGTTGGCGCAACGCGTTGACGCGTCCGGTTGTGGTTTTGGCCAGTTCACGGGAAGGTGAGGAGATGGCACTGCTTGAAATACTCAGGCAGTTGAGCACGTCATCCCGCGTGGATTCTGATAAAGATGCTATCAAAAATATAGCGTTTGATGTGCAGTGGATGATTGTGCCCCGCCATCCTCAACGCTTTGATGCGGTGGCGCAGATCTGCCAGGAGCAGGGTTTCAGTGTGTCGCGTCGCAGTCATTGGAATGCGGGTCCCGAAGGCGCTGATATCTGGCTCGGTGATTCCATGGGCGAGATGGCGATGTATTTCGCGCTGTCGGATGTTGCGTTGTTGGGAGGCAGCTTTGCGCCGCTGGGCGGACAGAATCTCATTGAGGCGGCTGCCTGCGGCTGTCCTGTGGTGATGGGGCCGCATACGTTCAACTTTTCCCAAGCTGCCGCCTGGGCCGTGCAAGCCGGTGCAGCCTTCGAGCAGGCCGATATGTCACGTGCGGTGAACTGTGCTCTGCGGTTGGTGCGTTCAAGTTCAGACTTGAAGGCCGCCCGTATGGCAGCGCTGGCATCCGGTGCAACGCACCGCGGCGCCGCAGAGCGCACCGCCGTCGCCGTCGCGCAACTTCTGCTTAATCAGCCAACTGGCGATTGATCGGCAGCAGATCCTCTGCCTTCAGTGTGCCTGCGGCCTGGCGCAGTTTGAGGCCACCGACCAGTACGTCATAACGGGCCTTGGCCAACTTGGCCTTGGTGTCGAACAACTGGCTTTGCGAGTTCAATACATCGATGTTGATGCGCACCCCGACCTGGTAGCCCAGCTGGTTGGCTTCCAGGGCACTTTGACTTGATGCTTCGGCGGCTTGCAGGGCTTTGACCTGCGCATGGCCTGACTGCACGCCAAAAAATGCCGTGCGAGTGCCTTGTGCCACACTGCGTTTCGCTGTTTCGAGGTCCGCGCGGGCCTTCTCTTCCAGTGCCAGAGTTTCCTTGATGCGGTTTTGTGTGGAAAAACCGGCAAAGAGAGGCAAGGAAAAGTTCAGTCCTATCGTGCCCACATTGACGCGGCTGTCACTGGTGCCAGTCGACGAGCCATTGTTATTGATCGCCGAATAGCTTCCTACCAGATCGAGCGTGGGTTTGTGCCCAGCCTGTGCCTTGGAGGTTTCGAGCAGTGCGACGTCCATTGCGACATTGGCCTGCTGGATGCCAGGGTTTGACGTTTGCGATTGATCGACCCAATGCAGCACATCCGCCGGTTCCACCGCTGGCAATTGCACCGGTGCTTTTAGCGCCTTGGGCTTGACATTCTGTTGGCCGACCAGCTGGTTCAGCGCCAGCGATTTGACCATCAAATCATTCTCGGCGGCCAGTTCCTGGGCAATCACCAGGTCGTAGCGTGCCTGGGCTTCCCGTGAATCGGTAATGGTCGATGTGCCAACCTCAAAGTTGCGCTTGGCGGATGCAAGCTGTTCGGCAACGGCTGTCTTCTGGCTCTTCAGAAAGGTCAGGCTGTCGGTGGCCGCCAGCACATCAAAATAGCCCTGGCTCACTCGCACGATGAGGTCCTGCTCGGCCTGGTTCAACTGGGCCTGGGCAAGGTCCAGCGACTTTTTCCCCTGCTCGTAACTGGCCCAGTTGGCGGGTCGGTACAGCGGCTGGGATGCACTGATCGTGCCTGTTTGCGTCGCATAGGTTCGGGCCGGGGAGGGCAGCACTTCCTGGTTCGTGCTGGTTCCGGAAATGGCAAGTCCCGCAGTCGGCAGAATCGCGGCGCGTGCCTGTTCGGATTTGGCAACGGTGGCGTTGAATTGCGACTTCGCTGCCTGATAGGCCGCGTCGTATCCCTGAGCGGCCGTATACAGGTCTATCAGATTTTGGGCCTGGGCAGTCATCGAAAAACTTGCCCCCAGAGCGCACATCAAGGGCAGCAAGCGGAAATTCGAAAGGCTAGGTAGGCGCGTCATGGTGTGGTTCTCAGGATCGTAAAAAAAAGGTCACCGGGTTTCAATACCGGGGGACGGATGCGTCCAGCTCGCCAGACCAGGCATTGATTCCGCCTGCAATATTGGCAACGTGTTCGAATCCACGACTTTTCAGAAAGTGGGCAACCTGCATGCTGCGTCCGCCGTGGTGACACAAGCAGGCGATGGGCTGCTGTGGACTCAACTCCGTCAACCGCGGGGGAATGACGCCCATGGGTATGCTGACCAGAGAAAATCCGTCCGCTTTAACACATGCGGACTGCACCTCATAGGGTTCACGCACATCCAGTACCACGGGTTCACCATGGGCACGCACGGATTGCAGCCACGCGGACAGATCTTTGGGACGGACTTGCTCAATCATGGGTCTTATCTGGTTTCAGAACTTGAAACGTGAGGGTTCAGGAAAATTGCGCAGACGCGGAGCGGCCGTGTCCCAACTCTGCACGGTACGGTATTGCGTGTCACCAACTTTGGTGACCAGGGTGGCGCGCATGACAGGTTCCTCGCCAACGATGGCACCCAGACGACCACCAGCTTTGAGTAGTTTGAGAAGGCTGTCAGGCACTTCTGCAACGGACCCACTCAACACAATAACGTCAAAACTGCCGTCTGCAGCCGTAATCTGCGCGCCATCACCTTGGCGAACTTCGGCGTTGTGTATGTTGGCATTGCGCAGGTTTTCGCGGGCCATGGTCACCAGTTCAGGCACGATTTCCATCGTCACCACGCGTTGTGCCTTGTTGGCAAGCAGGGCTGCCATGTAACCGGAGCCGGAACCGATTTCGAGCACGGTTTCGTGCGACTGGACGGCCAGATCTTGCAACAGCCGTGCTTCCAGCCGGGGCTCCAGCATGCACTGGCCCAGCGCAATGGCATCTTCGCCAGATCCCATCAACGGAATTTCCAGATCTGCAAATGCCAGCCCACGCTGGGCCTTGGGTACAAAGTCTTCCCGCTTGACGAGCGAAAGCAGTTCCAGAACGGATGCGTCCATCACATTCCAGGGGCGAATCTGCTGCTCAATCATGTTGAAACGGGCTATGTCGACGTTCATTTTATATACTCCATGGGGTATGTTGATGGATTGTAATCAATTTTACTTGGACTGGGTTTCCAGCGGGTTATCACCGTGGCTATGCAGGCCGGACAGAATGGTGTCGACCTGCACGGCAATGTATTTTTCGGGGTCAATCTGCATACCGTCAGCGCTGCAACTTCCCATCGAGTGTTTCCACATCGCCAGAAACAGCATGGGTGCCAGGACCGTGTAAACACTGTATTGGGGGTCGATAGGTCGGAACTCCCCGCTTTCCACGCCCCGTTGCAAAACCCGCTGTATGAGTTCCCTGCCGGGCTGAATGACCTCGTGGTGGTAGAACGCGGCCAGTTCGGGAAAGTTGCCTGCCTCGCTCATCATCAGTTTGGTGATCCCCGAGGCCTTGGTCGATCCGATCTGTTGCCACCAGACATTGACGCTGTAGCGCAGCAGGTCTGAGGTGTTGCCCTGAAAGCTGTCGAACTCGGCATTCCAGGCATTGAAACGCCCCGAAATGTTCTCACGCACCACGGCTTTAAACAGTTCTTCCTTGCTGGAAAAATACAGAAACAGCGTTCCCTTGGACACGCCCGCCCGCTTGGCAACCTCTTCGGCGCGGGTTGCAGCAAAACCTTTTTCAACGAACAGTTCGAGTGCGGCGGTCAGCAACTCGCCGGGCCGGGCATCCTTGCGCCGCTCGCGTTTGGCGCGCACGCTGGCGGCAATTTTGCATACGGGGAGTGAAATGGGCATGTAGTTACTGACTGGTTGGTTATTAGTTTACTGCATCAACCAGCCAAGGGTCAAGAACCGTAGGCCGATATCGCGCAATGCCATTCATCGCGGTTATTGTCTGACTGATTCTCTCTGACATTTTGCTGCATGGTTGACCAGGATCAATAACCGCACATTCCTGCCAGCGTATCTTCGCCGCACCGCGACGGACTCCGGTCGCGGTCGCAATCAAAGGCCACCACTGCATGCAATCTTCCCGCCCCATCCCGATGGAACTGGTCTGCCCCGCTGGCAGCTTGCCAGCCCTAAAAGCTGCCGTGGACAACGGTGCCAATTGTGTCTATCTGGGGTTGCGTGACGCCACCAACGCCCGCAACTTTGCAGGGCTCAATTTTGATGAAGCAGCCATTGCCAGCGGCATACGGTATGCGCATGAACGTGGATGCAAGGTATTCATGGCGCTTAACACGTATCCGCAGGCATCCAATCCATCGTTGTGGCAGACCGCTGTGGACAAGGCGGTTGATCTGGGTGTCAATGCGGTCATACTGGCCGACCCTGGCTTGATGCAGTATGCGGTCAAACGCTACCCAGCCTTGCGCCTGCACCTGTCGGTACAGGGTTCGGCTACCAACTTCGACGCCATCAACTTCTACCGTGAGCAATTCGGCATCGTTCGGGCGGTGTTGCCACGTGTCCTGTCGCTTACGCAGGTGCAGCAGGTCATCGAAAAAACACCAGTTGAAATTGAGGTGTTCGGTTTTGGCAGTTTGTGCGTGATGGTGGAAGGGCGGTGCGCGTTGTCCAGTTACGTGACGGGCGAGTCGCCCAACACGCACGGCGTATGCTCTCCACCCAAGGCCGTGCGCTGGGTGGAGACGGACAAGGGACGCGAGTCGCGGCTCAACGGGGTGCTGATTGATCGCTATGCGCCGGGTGAAAACGCCGGGTACCCCACCCTGTGCAAGGGTCGTTTTGACGTGGGTGAGGATGAAAATTACTATGCCATTGAGGAGCCCACCAGCCTCAATACGCTGGAGTTGCTGCCGCAGCTGCTGAAGATGGGGGTGAAGGCGATCAAAATCGAAGGTCGCCAGCGCAGCCCCGCCTATGTCGCACAGGTTACCAAGGTCTGGCGAGAGGCACTGGACCACTGTTTTTCGAACCCGCACCGCTATGCACCCAAGCCCGCGTGGATGAGCGGACTGGACAAAGTAGCCGAGGGCCAGCAGCATACCCTGGGTGCCTACCACCGGCCATGGAAGTAAATCGATGAAAATTTCACTGGGCCCCCTGCTGTACTACTGGCAGCGCGACACGGTTTTCAACTATTACGATGCCATGGCTGAAACGCCGGTGGACATCGTTTACCTTGGGGAGACCGTGTGTTCGCGTCGTCACGAGTTGCGTCTGTCGGATTGGCTGGACATCGCAAGCCGGTTGCGCACGGCGGGCAAAGAGGTGATTTTGTCCACCCAGGTATTGCTGGAGTCGGGCGCTGAGGTGGGCACCATGCACAAGATCACCGGCAACGGAGATTACCTGGTGGAAGCCAACGATATGGGTGCCGTCCAGTGCCTGGCCGGAAAAGTGCCGTTTGTCGCCGGGCCGCACCTCAACATCTACAACCTGCCAACACTGCAATGGATGGCGGGGCTGGGTGCTACGCGCTGGGTCATGCCGCTGGAAATGAAACGTTCTGATCTGCATGTCATCCAGCAGGGCTTGCCGACCGGTTTGCAAACGGAAGTGTTTGTCTATGGACGCATGCCGCTGGCCTTTTCTGCGCGCTGCTTTACTGCGCGCCACCGCAATCTGCCCAAGGATGATTGCCAATTCAGTTGCCTGGACCATCCTGACGGACTGATGCTCAACACGCGCGAGTGCGAAGAGTTTCTGGTGCTCAACGGCACACAGACCCAATCGGCCCGGGTCTACAACCTCGTGGACGCACTGGACGATATGAAAGCGATGGGTGTGGATGTGGTGCGCCTGAGTCCGCAATCGCATGGCATGGCTGACGTCATTGCGGTGTTTGACGCGGCACGCAATGGCACATTGGCAACCCATGACGCCGTTGCCCGCTTGCAGCCGCTCATGCATCCCCGGGGTTGCAACGGCTACTGGTATGGCCAGCCGGGTTTGGACCAAATGCATGCTGCCGCCATGGCTGTTTGAATGAAAGAGTGACATGAACCCAACTTCGACCGCATTTCTGTTGCCAGAGCCCGTGGGCTCGGTACTGTCGCGCCTGCCCGCTTATCCCGGCTCCTTGCTGCTGGTGACGGCACTCAATCAGGTGCTGGCCAAGCAGCTGCCGGCCGATGTGCGCCAGTACCTGCTGGGCAAAAGGTTGCGCATCCATGTGACCGATGCACGCCTGACCTTTGACTTCACTTGCACCGGTACGCGGTTTGTCGCCTCCAGAAAGCAGGACACTACGGATCTGACCATCAGTGCTAACGCCCAGGACTTCCTGCGCCTGGCGCAGCGCCAGGAAGACCCGGACACACTTTTCTTCAACCGGCGCCTGTCCATGGAAGGTGATACCGAGTTGGGTCTGGTCGTCAAGAATGCGATTGATGCACTGGAACTGCCGGTGCTCGATTTGAAGCAGTGGACACCCGACAAGGTGCTGGCGCGCTTTCTGCCGCGCAAGCGCACTGCTGAATGACGCGATTGCCACGGCGCATCATTGTTGCAATCTCGGGCGCCAGCGGCGCGGTGTACGGTGTGCGCCTGCTGCAGGTGCTGCGAGACACGCCGGGCATTGAGTCGCATCTGGTTGTGTCCAGCGGGGGCTGGCGCAATGTACAAGCGGAGCATGGCTTGCAGCGCGCCGATATCGAGGCCCTGGCACACCATGTGCACGACATCGCCAATGTCGGCGCGAGCATCGCCAGCGGCTCCTTCCCCTGCAGCGGCATGGTGGTGGCGCCGTGTTCCATGCGAACGCTGGCGGCCATTGCGCATGGCCTGTCCGACAACCTGATCACACGAGCGGCCGATGTGGTGCTCAAGGAGCGTCGCCGGCTGGTGCTGATGGTGCGCGAGTCGCCTCTGAGCCTGATCCACCTGCGCAATATGGTCAGCGCCACGGAAGCCGGCGCCATCATCTGTCCGCCCATTCCCGCCTTCTACCTGCGCCCGCAAAGTGTGGACGACATCGTGGACTTCAGCGTGGCCCGTGTGCTGGATCTGCTGGATGTGCCGCACACGCTGGCTGCACGCTGGAACGGACGGGAAATCGAATGAGTTATCACGACCTGCGCGATTTCATCACCCAGCTGGAGCAGAGCGGCGATCTGCGCCGAGTCCCACAGGCGGTGTCCCCGTATCTGGAAATGACCGCCTTGTGCGATCGCGTGTTGCGCGCCAGCGGCCCGGCCATCCTGTTCGAGCACGTCAGGGGCCACAGCATGCCGGTGCTGGGCAATCTGTTTGGAACCCCAGAGCGCGTAGCCCGTGCCATGGGCGTGTCGGAGTTGAAAGGGCTGCGCCCCTTTGGCGAGTTGCTGGCGTCTCTCAAGGAGCCCGAGGCGCCCAAGGGCTTCAAGGAAATGGTGGGCATGCGCAGTCTGCTCAAAACGCTGTGGAACATGGCGCCCAAAGAGTTGGGCAGTGCCCCGTGTCAGGAGGTGGTGTGGGAAGGCAATGATGTGGACCTGGCGCGCCTGCCTATCCAGCACTGCTGGCCCGGCGATGTGGCACCGCTGATCACCTGGGGCCTGGTCATCACGCAAGGCCCCAACAAGCCGCGCCAGAACCTGGGCATCTACCGCCAGCAGGTACTCAACGGCAACCAGGTCATCATGCGCTGGCTGGCGCACCGGGGTGGCGCGCTGGATTTTCGCGAGCATGGCCAGAAGAACCTCGGCCAGCCCTATCCGGTGGTGGTAGCCATTGGCGCCGACCCTGCCACGATATTGGGCGCGGTGACGCCCGTACCCGACAGCCTCTCCGAATACCAGTTTGCCGGACTTTTGCGCGGTGGTCGCACGGAACTGGTCAAGGCCCTGGGCAGCGAGCTGCGCGTGCCCGCCAGCGCCGAGATCGTGTTGGAGGGCCACATCTATCCCGACGCCACGCACTCCAGTGGCTACCAGCATGCGCTGGAAGGCCCCTATGGAGACCACACCGGCTACTACAACGAGCAAGCCGCATTCCCGGTGTTCACCATCGACCGCATCACCATGCGCCGGGACCCGATTTACCACTCCACCTACACCGGCAAACCACCGGACGAACCAGCGGTTCTGGGCATGGCGCTGAACGAGCTGTTCGTGCCCTTGCTGCAACGCCAGTTCCCCGAGATCACCGACTTCTATCTGCCGCCCGAAGGCTGCAGTTACCGTATGGCACTGGTGCAGATCCAAAAAGCCTACCCCGGCCACGCCCGGCGCGTGATGATGGGCGTGTGGAGCCACCTGCGCCAGTTCATGTACACCAAGTTCATCGTGGTGGTGGACGACGACGTGGACGTGCGCGACTGGAAGGAAGTGATCTGGGCCATCACCACCCGCATGGACCCAGCGCGCGACACCATGATGGTGGAACACACACCCATCGACTACCTGGACTTCGCCTCGCCCGTGAGCGGCCTGGGCAGCAAGATGGGGATGGACGCCACGAACAAATGTCCGGGGGAGACGCAGCGCGACTGGGGTCGGCCCAGGCACATGACGCCGGAAGTGAGCGCGCGGGCTGAGGCGCTGATGCGGGGGCTGGAGCTGTAGGGGTGTGGCTTGGTTGAGAGACCGGTTTAGGCCGAATGCTGCCTCACGGTGAGCAGAGACCACGGCCCCTATTGATCCGGCGGGAATTATTCATGAGGCCGCATAGGCGAAATGATTGTCGCGAAAG
>JBPOIP010000147.1:0-18601 GCA_052034395.1 Pseudomonadota bacterium | reverse complement strand
CATACCAACGAGACTACAACCCAAATAGGGTGCAATCACCGCAAAACACAACAAGCAAGACCGTCGGACCCCGCAAACCACACCAACTCCCTCATACAGTGGGGTGCCGTGAAATATGCGGGTTAGGTCGATGGCAATGACCAGTTCGTAGGAACTGTCAGGAATCTTCGCGAGACATTCCAGCGTATCGCCAACCAGCACTTGGTTGTAGGCGAAATCGTGTACGGGTGTAAGGTAATCTTTTCAACCCTCGATCCCGTCAATCTTGCTCCGCCACCGGTCCTTAGCGCAACAGGTTGCGATTGCGCCATCAATGTCAAAAAGGGCCACGTTTTCAAGGTTGGTGGTGAACAAAAAACCATACTGCCCCATACCAACACCGACATCCAATAGCGTTGCGGGTTGAACGGATTCGCCAAACTGGGCAATACTGCTTATCTGTGAACTCTGACTAAAAGGCTTGGCTTGCTTTCTGAATTCTGGGGGAGGTGCAGGGGTTTGGGACGTGCCAGCTGACTGAACTATGCGACAGGATCGAGGGACGCAAGCTGAACGTTTTTCACGTATTCAACATTGCCCGAGGAATGCCAAGACTTTCAGTGCAACTGCCTGCACGTTGCGAAACTGCTCTTTGCTATACGCTGGCTCAACCCAAAATGCCTCAGCCAACTTGCCACGCCCCAAGTAGAGGCCGCGATAGCGATTCAACCCGTCTACCGCGCGCTGATAATCCCCACAAACCATCGCCGTTGCATGCGCCGCGAGTGCGGACCCCTTGATGTCCGCCTGCTCGGTGATATCAACGACGTGGGTTGCTGGAACAGGGGCCCATATTTCATAAAACAGAAGCTGCCGCACACTCGGCGCACGACGGCACAGCGGCGCCAGAAATGCAGCGATGCGAACATGGTCGCGATGGTAATCCAGTGTAGATGGAAGGAAAACCCAGTCTGGCTTGTATTCGTCCAAAAGCTTTTGCACACTTGCCGCCAGTTCAGCGTTGCCTTCAAAAAAACCATCCGGTTGATTGAGTTGAACCGAATCATTGATGCCCAGCACTTCTAGCGCCTTCACAAATTCCGCTTGCCGTAACACCCCTGCACCCGCGGGCAGCCCGCCAGCACCGCTGCCATCCGTTACCAATGCCACTTTGACGGGGCACAATTTGCTCAGCCGCGCCAGGGTGCCGCCACACCCAAGCGTTTCATCATCGGGATGCGGCGCAAACACCAGCACCTTGCGCGCCAAAGATAGATCAAGTTCACGCGGCAAGGGGCAGGCTTGAAGCCCCTCAAGCTGATGGCGGACGCGCCTGTTATTGAAAAAGTGAAACATACTGATCGACCACCCAGCCCACTGTGGCAGCGCCTTGCGACTGAAGTACCGCTCGAGCTGCCAGCATCTGACGCAATTCGGGCTTGGAAATCAACTCGTCCAGTGCACCTTCAAGTACATCGCGATCTACCGGGATCAACCAAGCGCCACGACCCATCACCTCCGGCACCCCGCCAACCGCTGTGCAAATGCACGGAAGCCCAGCTAGCATGGCTTCAAAATTAGCCAGGCCGAAGGACTCTGTCTGGGAGGTGCTGACGTAGACATCCGCCGCAGCAAGATACGGGCGGACTTCATCAACAACAGCGAAGTGAATACGATCCCCGAAGCCTGCTGTTTCAGCTATTTGCTGTAACACGCTGGGATCGCCGTCGCCCAGCAGGTGCAAATGCAATGTCGGGTATCGCCTTGCAAGGTTGGCGCACACCTCAACCAACATATCAAATCGCTTGAGGCTTGCTAGTCGACCAACTCCCAACACATGAAATCCACTTAACGGCCAGCCTAACTGCTGGCGCGCCTGCGATTGATTCATCGCTGGCATAGCCATTGCTGCATGGGGAACTACTTTCCAGTGGATTGGGTTGAACGGCAGTGCCAAGTCACGCGCGAGCTGATCTAACGCCAGCTGTGTAGGCGCAGTTACCCAGTTAGCCAGACGTAGGGTGGCTAATTCGAAGCGGCGAAGCCACCGCTGCAAAAGAGGCCCTTGAGTCAGGCCGTCTTCATGGATGGCTCTGCAGTAACAACCAAAGCCATGCTCGGTAATGCCCCACCGGACTTCGCGCAGCCCCAGGAGTTTTTTACCCACCCAAAAGCCAAACCCTAGCCAAGGATCGTGCAGATGAACTACCGTAAAGCGTTCATCGCGTGCTGTTTTCGCTGCAAACCAGCCCATTTGAATTCGCTCGGCTACGGCAGCAAGCAGACGTTTCCTGTGTTCAACATTTGCAATACCGGGAAGCCGGTCAATTCTTGCGAGCCAATGCTGCCGCGCGAGCTTTGCTGGTCCGGGCAAATCCTCTTGGGACAAATACTTGACACGCCAAGCCCGGTTGATCAAAGCATCCACCACGGGCATCAGGCTTCGCCCCAAACCATAGCGCCGGTCCCCGGACAGTTCCCTTGTAACCATCAGGACATTGGGCTTCAATTCAGCCATCCGCGGTTGATGCGCCAGCTTGGCTTTGCCATAAATGCGGCAAGGAGACGACCCCTTGCTCCAAACCGGTCTGACTGAAATGCAGCGTTGCGACATTGGCCGCCGCGTCGTAGACGTGAATGCCGTCTTCGCTCAGCAGGTATACGCCAACATAGTATTCGCCCTTCAGCAAGGGGATTTTAGGAAACTCAATCGTGGCGGTACCACGCCCAGCCACGTCGCGATCCAGGCTTAAACCGTCGGCTTGTGTGCTGCTGCTGGCAATGGTGCGCCCATCGGAAGCGTGCAAGGTAATCGCAACGACGGGCGACGGCAGCTGTGGATCGGAAGCAAATCCCACGGATACTCCCAGTGTTTGCTGGGAGCTGTGCAGGTTCAGTGAAGTGCCAACCGTTTTGTCAGTACGGACCTGCACACCCAGGATTCGGGCGTGACCCGTTGGTGAATAGACCGGCGCAACCGCCCCAGGTGCAGCTGCAGCAGCGTCACGGTCCAGAAAACTTTGATAGCGTGCCACGACGTGGGAAGGGTCTCCCATGAGCTGCACAACACCCTTTTCCAGCCATATCGCCCTGGTGCACAAAGCCTCGATCTGGTACACAGAATGGGAACAAAAGAGAATGGTTGCACCACTGTCCTTCAAACGCATGATGCGATCGAACGACTTGCGTGCGAAAGCTCCGTCTCCAACCGACAGCGCCTCGTCAATGACAAGAATATCGGGGTCGACACTGGTCGCGATGGAAAAAGCTAACCGAACGTACATGCCGCTGGAGTAGGTTTTAACCGGTTGTTCAATGAAGTCGGCGACGCCTGAGAACTCTACGATGGCATCGTATCGCGCGTCAATTTCTGCCTTGCTAAGCCCCAAGATCGAAGCGTTGAGGTATATGTTTTCCCGGCCACTGAAGTCCGGATTGAACCCAGCACCCAATTCGAGAAGCGCAGCGACACGCCCTCGAACTGAAACTGAACCGGTAGAGGGTACCAAAGTGCCACAAATCAATTGCAGCAAAGTTGACTTTCCCGCACCGTTGCGCCCCACCAGACCGAGAACTTCTCCTTTTTGCAGGTCAAAGCTGACGTCATGCAACGCAGCAAACTCGGTGAAATAGCGCCGCCGCCCGCGCATCAACATTTGCTTGAAACGGTCAATGGGGCGGTCGTAGAGTTGAAACGCCTTGCCTAAATGCCGTGCGGAAATTGCAGGGCTAGAGGACATCTGAAAAACCCTTTCGGGTTAACTGGAAAAATGTAGCGCCCCCGACCGCGAATGCGCAAGCCAGCAAGCTATAGAGGCACAGAGCTCCCCAAGCAGGCCACAGACCTGTTAGCAGTACGGCACGCACCTGCTCAATAATCAAGGTTAATGGATTCAAATTCATCCAGAACTGCCAAGCGGGATCAAGCGTCGTAACAGAATAGAAGACAGGGGACATGAACATTGTCAGTCCCACGAGCATGTTCATCATCGGGCCTACATCGCGCACGAAAACACCCAATGCCGACAAAAACCATCCCATACCCAAAAGGAACGGCAGGAATGAGAGCACGACCAACGGCAGCGAAATAGCAGTCAATGGCAGAGCACCGCGAAATAGCAGGACCACTACCAATAGCGAACTCACGCTGATCAGCAAGTGAAACATGCCTGACAACACAGTGACCCACGTTAGCAACTCTACGGGAAAGATGACCTTCTTGACTAAGTTGGGTTGCTCAACAATCAGCACTGGCGACCTGGTTGCAACCTCTGAAAATAAATTAAAAATCAGCAGGCCCGAAAAAATTTGCAAAGCAAACTCGAGACCACCACCCTTGGGCGACCCTGGCCAGGTGGCTTTAAATACGCCGACAAAAACAAAGGAATAGACCCCTAGCATCAGCAAAGGGGTTAAGAATGACCAAGTTAGACCCAATAGCGAGCCGCGGTATCGCCCCAGAACATCCCGTCGCGAAAATTGCCAGAGAAGCGACAGGTTGCGAATGGGAATGAAAGAATTTCGAAGACGGGCCACGGCTTGATTTTATCATTGGCGCACTCTGTGAGAGCTACTCGAAATTCACGGACTGCGCCCAATCCAGTATCCGGTGCCGAGAACCACGTTGTAGACCCTCTCCGGAAGCCGGACCATGCGGGAATCGAGCCAATTGACGAGCGGAACCAGCCACGGCACCACCCGCCTTGCGACGGTGAGACAGATATGCGAGCGTGTTACAGGCGGCATGAGCGGTTGATCATCCGCAAGTTCAGGGTGAAGCCCGTACAGTGCGGCAATCGCATCGCCAACCTTCACCTGGCGCCGATAGAAGTCAGACAAATCCATTGGGTGACGATGACGCGCACGCGCCTTGCGGTTGAATACGAGCCGAACACCTTGCTTGGCCAACCGGTAACCAACGTCGATGTCTTCCCAGCCATAGGTGCGAAACGTTGGATCAAATGGCTCAGTGCCCAAAATGGCGCGCGGAGCCGATACATTGGAGGTATAAAAGCAGGTGTACGGAACGTCCTCGCCGTCTTTCATATAGCGGTAGCCGAATTGATGGCCAGCCTCGTTGGCATACGCAAGCAATGGGGTGACGCGCATGCCAGCGTGGTCCCACTCTGTATAACCCACCACTGCACAAGGCATACCCACCGCGCGGTGACGGGTGACATGCTGGCTGATGAAATCAGGGTCAGCAATGATGTCGTCGCCGATAAACAGAACCAACTCCCCTTGGGCGTGGACCAACCCGTTGTTTCGGGCAATGCCCTGACCGGTATTTTCTTGAGTAAATACCTTTAGCTCGAGTTCACCTGCATGTTCCGCCTGCCATTTCTGAACATGCTCAAATGTCCCGTCGTTTGAACCGTCGTCGACAACAATGACCTCGAAATCTTTCCAATCCTGGTGCGTCAGGGCCTGAAGAGTTAGCTCAAGAATGTCCCACCGTTTAAAGGTAGTGATGATCACGCTGACCCGACTGGGTGTATAGGGAACTTCATCAACTGCATCATCTTCAAACGCAATGTGGTGCACCGCACATCCCAAGCGCCTCAGATCGCGGTTGTTGAACTTGTCATGCGGTTGCCATGATGTGTTTTCAATTTCGATTCGCAACAGCCCGTTTTCCGCTGCGGTTACGGGCATCTCGACGGTGTCCCAGAATTTTGTCCGACCCAGATCAAAAACGCTACTGTTTCCGTTGCAGCGGACAGCGATGCGTGGCTCGATGTCTAGTTGTTCTGGTAAATGAATTTCCAGCGTGAGTCTGCCGATCGCATTGGGCTTCACCCGAAGGTACGCACAAGCGTACCCGCTGGTCAGTCGCGCCAACCCGCCCGCACACAATTCAGGGCCATACCAGCCAGGGCCTAATCGGCCGATTGCCGAATTTCGGCCAGGCCACAAATGGCCGCTAACCAGCCAATCGGAGCAATCTGGACTCAACCCAACCAGTGGCATTCTTGGCGCTGGCGGAACGGTGTCAGTGATCAGACCGCTGGAAAACAGCTCTGAGTCGGTCATGCGGCGCATGCGTTGCAGTCGCTTGCGCTCACGTAATGTTCCGCGAATGTGTATCAAATTCCATGCCAGCACGTGCCACGCCAGTGCAAACTGACCTGTACGAAACCATATGCCGACGAGTTGCTTTGTCGCCGATGCGGCGTTTCGGAATTCGTAATTTTTCCAAAGGCTTCGCAGGTTGTGGCGGTTTCCCATCCAGTCGCGCCAATTTGACTTTTGTTCAACTTTTGTCGTTCCGCCAAAGGCGTGAAACACAACTGAGCCGGGACACATCACAACACGCCGACCTGCCAGCCAAAAGCGCCATCCGAGATCAACGTCTTCGTGGTACATAAAGAAGGATGGGTCGAATGCGCCTGCATCGAGAAAATCTGGAGAGCGCATTAGCATCGCAGCGCCTGATGGGAAGAAAACATCCACAGGTGCGAGTTCATCTGCATTCTTGGGTTCGATGTACGGCAGACCAAAATCGATATCAAACCCGTAACCCAGGCGGGACATACCCCCCCCGCGGGCATTCAATATCTCAGGCCTTGATAGCAACCGCAACTGCGAACACGTGATGCCAATCTCAGGATCAAGCAGGAGCGGAAGTACCAACTGGAGGAGCCAGTCCGGCGTTACCACGGTATCGCTATTCAGCATCGCCACATAGGCACTTTTTGCGGCGTTTACGCCTATCAAATTAGCCCGACCGAAGCCTAGATTACTGCCCGCATCAATGATGCGCACGTTCGGCCATTCTTCGCGCATCCAGACGATGCTGTCATCCGTGGATCCGTTGTCCACAACGATTACCTCGAACTTCACACCGCGTGTCGCAACCAACGACGGCAGACATTTTTGAAGATGGTGTCGGCCGTTGTAGTTGACGATGATGATGGAGATGAAAATGTCCGCAGTGCGAACCACGGTATCTGCCGTCGACCGCGCCGTCTCAAGCTCACGGCGCAACTGCGCAATCTCGACCGCCGTCTGCCTTGCAAACCGATCACGAATAAGCACTTCGGCAACGGCAGCTTCACGACGCACTTCACGCGGAATCAAGGTGCGCTGCACGGCGATTTGCGTGCGTGCAAGTTGTGCGGCATCTTCACACCGCAAGTGCCGGGAAAAAATCTTCTCAAGCCCACGCTCTTGCAGGCTTAAACCACCCTTGCCAGAAATGAAGCTCTGGCCAAAGGTTCGATACTCAGCGACCAATTGATCAACAAATTTGAATCGACAACGCTGAGCCAAACGCAAGTAAAGATCCCAGTCTTCGAAGCATTCCAAAGACTCGTCTACTCCCCCAACCCCACGCACATGCGAAATCGGCATGAGACAGCCGATAAACGGGATCTGATTTTGAAACATCATCAGATCCGCATCGTATTCGCCACCGAAAGTACGCAAGAAAGTGCGGCGTCCGTCCTCAAATGCCCATGACTCCACCTTGCCGAAATAAACACAATCGGGATCTGCGGCGTGGGCCACAAGTCCGCGAATACCTTCGGCGACGTAGATGTCGTCGTCGTCCAACATGAGCAACCAGTCACCAGTCGCCTTTTCAATTCCGACGTTCGCGGCTGCAGACCTGCCATGGGCATGGGGCAACTCGACCAAGGTAATGTTCAGGCTTTTCCGAAACCGCTCAATTTCCGGTGCAACCGGGGCTCCGCCATCGTTGACGACCATCACTTCAAGATTCGGGTAAACCTGCACAACAAGGCTTGCCAATGCTTCCACCAACAGTTGCGGACGGTTTTGGGTGCGAATCACCACAGACACTCTGGCCGGATTGGACGATTCGCGACTCTTGCATCGCTCAGCTAAATGACTCAGGGTGGAAGTGACACCCTTAAACGGCTCAAAACGATCCACGGCCCAAAACGCTTCAGCGGCAGCAACCCCAATTTGTATGCCATGCATGCGTTCCGTCAAATCTGCAAGCACCAAGGTTGATTTCGCCATCAGGTTTGCAACTTGCATTCGCTCAAGCGCCGCGTGCTTGACGCCAATCACGGACGAAATGTCAATTGCTTGATTGATCTCGCCCAATCGCGTTAAGTCATATGTCCAAGCCGCATTACCGTACCCCGCGTCGACCAGCAAATTCTCGACCGCAGTTGCGACATCACGCAGGTTCTCGTCTTGCTCAAGGCGTGAGGGGTAAAAAACTGCGGCAGGTGCAATCTCCTTTATCAGAGCAGCAATGGATGAAAGCTTGGAATAGTCGTCTCGCCCAGCATGAACGTAGGCGCGGCGCACTTCCGGAAGGAAATCGCTATCAGGGAAAGCTGTGTCCGCCAAGTAAACTATCGCAACGTCTTTACCTTCAAGCCTAGCACGGAAGAGACTGCCTCCCATTGCGAGCAGTTCATCACCGTGGCTGCGGGCGAAAACCAGCCACGGTCCAGCAGGTAGACACGAACCTACTGACAGGTTAACGCTGCTCCCGCTGTCCATTTCACTGTCAATCATCGTTGAACTTTCACTGGCTGGGCAAACGCAAAAACTGGTGATCAAGCATCACCAACTGCCGTAAGAAAAAAATACAAGAAACCGACCTCAGTCTTGTGGCTTGCGTTGAAAAAATCAACGGAAGAATCCGAAAATTTGCTGGGCGTCCGCTGGAATTCTAACTTTTCAAGTCGTTTAGGGTTTTCGCTCGGTGCTTGAGCTTGACCGTTTGGACTTCCAACCACCCTTAAATTAGAAAGCCGAGCCTACACGTCGAGCAGAACCTTGCGTAAAGTCTCACCTTCAATACCGCGATGCTGCGCGAAACAATCAAACTATATGGAGCACCCTATGGTCAAAAAACTGCAAAAAACCAAATCGACAGAGTCCTCTCACGCACAGTTGTCCGGATCCGTCAAAGACTCCGCACAGCAAATCTGGCAGGCTGGCCTGGGGGCATTCACGCGCGCACAGGCCGAAGGGTCGAAAGCGTTTGAATCTCTGGTCAAGGAAGGCGTGAGCATTCAGCGCAAGACACAGGCGGCAGCTGAAGAGCGGATTTCCGAGGCAACCAGCAAGATGACCAACATGGCCACCGACATCACGTCCAAGGCGACGGGTCAATGGGACAAACTGGAAAATATTTTCGAGGAGCGGGTTGCCAAGGCACTGAACAAGTTGGGTGTTCCGTCGGCCAAAGACGTCAATGCATTGATTGCGCGTATTGATGAGTTGAACAAGGCTGTTCAGAAACTGTCGGCCAAGGCGCCCATTGCGAAGGCACCTGCCAAGGCGGCACCAGCGAAGGTTGTGACAGTCGCACCCAAGGCAAAAGCACCGACCAAGAAGGCTACTACCCCACGCAAGACGAAGGCTGCAGGTGTGGTCGCAAAGGACGCCGCACCGAATAACTGATGAGGGAGATGAGCACAGGTCACTCATAAGGAGCGCCGAAGGCGCTCCTTTTTTTGGCGCACCACTCGACAAGCTATGCCCATGATGGTGATCCACTCAGCCACCGCGCCAGCCTGCTGCAATGCAACAAAAAGTCCGGGGTTGGCGCTCTACACTTCGCACTTATGAATACCCAGTCAAAAACCGCCCCAAAAATTGCTTTGGCACTGGCAGGTGGCGGGCCGCTAGGTGCCATTTATGAAGTCGGCGCCATGTGCGCTCTTGAGGAGTCGCTTGACGGACTGGACTTCACCAAACTCGATCACTACGTTGGCGTGTCTGCAGGCGGATTCATTGTGGCTGCACTCGCCAACGGGATTTCTCCGCGGGAATTGTGCGCATCCTTCATCGAAAATGACAGTGCGCCATCCGAAACGTTTGACCCTTCCTGGCTGCTCAAACCTGCATACGGAGAGTTCGCACGCAGGGGCATGATGTTTCCGCGTCTTGCGCTGTCGGTGCTGTGGCACGTCACCCTGGGTCGCAAATCCTTCATGAATGCCATTGAGCGCCTGAGTCCGGCTCTGCCAACAGGCGTTTTCTCCAATGCCGCGGTCGATACGGAACTTGCGCGGTTGTTCAGCCGTGATGGCCGTACCAATGATTTCCGGAAACTCAAGTCCAAGCTCACCCTGGTTGCGACCAATCTGGACAGTGGCGAGCCTGCACCATTTGGCAGTCCGGGCTGGGACCACATTCCGATTTCGCAGGCGGTTCAAGCCAGTTCGGCATTGCCGGGACTGTTTCCTCCGGTCGAAATCGGTGGTCAGTACTACGTCGACGGCGCGCTGAAAAAAACCATGCACGCCTCGGTCGCGCTGGAGGACAAGGTAGACCTGCTGATCTGCCTGAACCCGCTGGTGCCATTTGATGCCACCGCACCGCAGGTACCCAAGGTGATGCAGCGCGGTCTGCCTGCGCACAAGCGTGAGATTCCTCGCATCATTGACGGTGGGCTGCCCTCTGTCCTGAGTCAGACTTTTCGCTCCATGATTCATTCCCGCATGGAGCTTGGGATGAAGCATTACACACACGCCTATCCCCACACGGACATCATCCTGATTGAGCCCGACCACCGGGACCCCGAGTTGTATCTGGCCAATACCTTCAGCTATGCCCAGCGCCGCCATCTGGCGGAACATGCCTACCAGCAGACACGCCAGATGCTGCGTTCACGCAAGACGGGGCTATCTGCCAAACTGGCGCGACACGGCATTACGCTGAACCACGATGCACTGGATGACCACAAGCGCCATCTTTCTTCACCACCGAAGGCACCGACGCGCATTGGCCGCGCCATTGCGACGCTGCAGGAAGTCATGGATGACCTCGGCGATACGGTAGCCACTGCAAAGCGACACCATGCGTATTGAGGCAGCACCATGGTAAAAAAAGCACCGCGCCGCACGGCAGAGCGTATTCTGGAGACCACGCTGGAACTGTTCAACCGCTTCGGTGAGCCCAATGTCTCCACCACGCTGATCTCGGCCGAGTTGGGCATCAGCCCCGGAAACCTGTACTACCACTATCCAGCCAAAGACGAGTTGATCAACTCGCTGTTTGATCGCTACGAAAAAGCACTCAACGAATTGCTCAACGCAAGCGACAGCGTGCGGGATGTGGAGGACGCATGGTTTTTCATGCACACCTTGTTTGAGTTGATCTGGCAGTACCGTTTTTTATACCGGGACCTGAACGACTTGCTGAGCAAGAACCGGCGCCTGGAAACCCATTTCCAGTGGGTTCTCAAGAACAAGACCCGTTCCGTCAAGGCCATGCTCGACAGCATGACCCGCCTGGGTGCCATTCGAATGGATTCGCGGGATCTGGAAACTACAGCGACAAGCATGGTGGTGGTGCTGACTTACTGGTTGAGCTTTGAGTATGTGAAGGACCCGCGCAATGCACTGGAGCCCGAAAGCGCACAGGCCGCGTTATTGCGCGGAGCACACCACGTCCTGAACCTGCTGGTTCCCTACCTGGAGGAGAGTCAGAGAAACCATTTGCTCAAACTGGTTGGTGCATACAGTGGTGTGCCTGCCGCCCCTTGATAACGCAGGCTGAAAAACAGAGTTTCCGCAGCGCACCGGGTGCTGCAGGCAAACCGCGATCCGCCGAGGAGACATACCGTGGACACTTGGACCGTATTCAGGTTCTGTGATGAGTACCCGTTTGACGCAGAGCGCGTGCGTACGCTCTGGAACCAGTTGCACGCAGGCGACCAGGAGCCATTGCCTGCCGATGACCGGATACTGGCTGCCTGGGCTTTGTTTCACCAGGGCAAATTCCAGCAGGCGGCAGACCTGGGTACCCAGGCTGGCATGGCCGGCATCACAGTTGCCAGCAAGGCAACCTGTGTATATGCCAACTATCTGGAGCCCCGGGAAAAGGTGCGACAGCACCTTTTCCTCGGTGTCGCCGATCGCGCTGCTTCACTGACTGCCAGCGAACCCGATAACGCCAATGCGTACTATTGGCAGGCATACGCACTGGGCCGATACAGCCAGGGCATCAGCGTGGCCAAGGCCCTTGCGCAGGGTGTCGGCAGCAAAATCAAATCCGCCCTGGAAAAAGTCATTGAGATACAGCCGATCCATGCCGATGCCCACATCGCGTTGGGGGCCTTTCATGCAGAGGTCATTGACAAGGTCGGTGCACTGATTGCCAACATGACCTACGGTGCGAAAAAGGAAACCTGCCTGAACCTGTTTGACCGGGCGCTACACCTGATGCCCCGTTCTGCCATCGCCCGGGTTGAATATGCCAATGCGCTGGTCATCCTGGACGGAGAGCGGAGAATGGCTGAAGCGACGCGGTACTACCGGCAAGCTGCTGGCTTGCAAGCCCTGGACGCCACACAGCGACTGGACATCGAAATGGCTCAGTGTGAACTGTCAAACTAGTCGACTTCCCCCCACGGCAGCATCAGGGTCAACAACGCGAGCTTGCCAAACTCGGGCGCAAATCGGTCAATGATGTTTTGCGGATCGGGGCAAAGCCTCGAATCCGACACCACCCCAAATTGAACGCCCCCGCCATAGCTCAAAATGGAAACGCCCAGGCCAACGGTTCCGCTTTGTGGCACCCAGAACAGGGTTTCCTCCACCGTCGACCCGAGAAACGTCATCTTCGTGCCAGGCCCGGGCACATTGGTCATGACGGCCGTCGTTTTCCTGGAAAAAAGCCCCAGCATGGCATCCTGTACAGGCTTGGCCAGCAAACCGGCAACGGCCAGCATTCCAAATGCGAGCAGCGGCTGCATGCTGCCCTTGAGCCCCAGCATGCGCGCCCGAACCGCATAAATGCGCTCAATCGGATTGTTCAAGCCTATTGGCAGGACCAGAGGCGCAAGACCAAACTGATTGCCCAATTGGTGGGCCTTACCCGGCGCGCGCAAATTGACCGGCACCATGGCGCGGATTTCCTTTCCGCCGACTGCTTCGCCGTGCGCCTTGAGGTATTCGCCAATCGCTCCAGCAACACAACTCAGCAAGACGTCGTTGACCGAACAGCTCAGCGCCTTGCCGATCGCCTTGACCTCCTGCAACGAAATGGGCGGACACCAGGCTACCCGCTTTGAGAACCCCGGCATACCTTTCAACCGGGTAGCCGAGTCATCCTCCATGAGGGCTAGGGCGGCCATATCGGAGATGGCCTGATAGGCAATCCTGGCCAGATCAACTGAGCCGTGTACACCCTGCTCCACACCTTTCTGCGGATCCATCAACAGCCCCATGGACCGCACTGCACCGTCTCCCGCCGCACCCAGTGCCTTGACCGCCAGATGGGTGAAGGGCCTGACCAACGCGTCGGCAATCCAGTCCTCCGCACCCTCAAGTCCCTCCCTGTGCGGTGTTGACCGGGCGCGTTCTGGCGGCGGCTCACCACCATCCACCAGCGACTGGGTGACCGCTATCAAGGCAATTCCGTCGGCAATGCAATGGTGGATACGAACCATCAAGGCAGATCCACCGCGGTAGTTCTCCACCAGATGGAATTGCCACAGCGGATGTCTGCGATCCAGTGGCTCCATCGTCAGTTGCGCCAGTCGATCCTGCAATGCGGCCTGCTCAGTCCCGCCATGCGCCACAGAAAGCTGCTCCACCACCACATGGTTTGCCAAGTCAAATTCCGGATCATCGACCCATGTCGCCCCCACCGCATCTTCGACAACACACTGCACAAATCGCGGGTACTTGAGCAGACGCTCTTCGAGACGCTGATGCAAGTCTTGCAGACGAATGCCCGGATGAAGTACCCACACCCCCACAATCATCATCAGATTGGAGGGGGAGTCCATGCGCAACCACGCTGTGTCGACCTTGCTCATGCGCTCACCATGCAAACCCAATGCACCAGACAGCGCCTGGCCAAGATCCTCTGCCAGGGAGTGCGGCACGTGGGATGCAGAAGGCTGGATGAATTTCTCGGCTTTGACTCGGGTAACCATACGATCTCCGGAACGGGGTATGCAGCTAACCGGGGCTGCTCAACGTGTCAGGATACAGGCAACCAGCCCCGGTTGCGCTAGTGTACTATTCCAACTGTGCGGCACACTGCAGGCTTTGGTGCAAAGTCCGGTCGCTCGCCTCGTAGCCCTAGTCAACCATCACGGAGAAACCCATGTCCGACCTGAAGAAAAAATTCGAAGCCGCCGTTGCCAACTCCAAGAACCTCACTGAGCGTCCGGACAACGCAACCCTGCTCAAGATCTATGCGCTCTACAAGCAGGCCAGCTCGGGTGACAACACAGAAAAGAAGCCCGGCTTCGTCGACATGGTTGGTCGCGCCAAATGGGACGCGTGGAACGCAATCAAGGGAACCAGCACCAAAGACGCAATGCAAAAATATGTCGACCTGATCGAATCATTGAGCTAAATACCATATTGCCCCTTATGGGCACTGCAGATGTAGCTATCATTAATATAGCACCAAGCGTTGTTATTTTCTGGAGACAGACTTCTTGGCGGGCTTGGTGGCCTTGGTGGCCTTGGGCAAGAGCAGCTTGTCCAGGTTTTTGACTATCTCCTCTTCAATGCGACCCTTGAAGGCGCCGAGCAGAAAACCCAGCTTGGCATCCAGATCAAAGTGGTCGCCCGTCACATGCAGGACGCCATTCACCCCGGAACGGGTAAATACCACGCGATCCTCGCTGGCGCCCTCTTCGTATGTGCATTGCATGCCAAATTCAGACTCGACCTGCTCCGCCCAGGCAAAAGCGATTTTCCGCGCCGCAGCGAGGCTTAACGCATGTTCGCGCCGGATGTGAAGATTTGCCATTTCCATTCTCCTATCAGTGAAGTGCCGGTCAGGTCTGGGCCATACTCGCAGATGCCAGACCATCGACCATGAGGCCAACGTCAACATCCCATCATGCTATACAAATTCAAATCCAAAGTCACAGGCGATCTGATCATGCTCGAACCCAATGGGCGCCAAATCCTGAGCTTGATCGGAAAGGACGACCCAGTCGACCTGATAAAGGGGATCCTGCTCCCCCAGGCGATGCCGGCGGCGATCGCAGCACTGACACAGGCGATTGAAGCCGATGAGGTTGCACTGCGTCAACGCATCGAAAAAGCCAAGGCAGACGGCGAAACACTTGCCCGCTCCGATGTGGTGTCACTGCGCCAGCGCGCCGTTCCCTTTATCGAGATGCTGCAGCGCTGCCACAAGGCAGATGCAGACGTTGTCTGGGGTGTCTGAAACCAGCACCCGTCAATCAGCGTAGACGCCTGCAGCCTTGACAATGGGGCTCCATTTGGCAATTTCGGCCGCCACGAATTTCCTGTGCTCCGCCGGCTCCACGCGTTTGTCGTTCACCACAACAGCACCCAACCCTTCCTGTTTCTTGATGAAGTCAGGGTCCTTCAACGCCAGCTTCAATGCAGCGTTGATTTTGGCGACCACTTCCGGTGGCGTTCCCTTGGGCGCATACAGGCCTTGCCAGATCGTGACTTCAAAACCCTTGAGGCCGGCATCCTGCATCGTGGGCAGGTCTTTGAGGGCCGGTGTGGTCAGTGGCTTGGCGGTGGTCACGGCGTAGCCAATGACTTTCTTGGCCTCAATGTGGGATGAGGTGTTGGTGGTTTGATCGCACATCAAATCGATCTGGCCACCGATCAGGTCCGTCATGGCAGGCCCGGTGCCCTTATATGGAACCGTGGTCATGTCAACCTGCAAGGCATTTTGAAACAGCAAACCGCACAGGTGCGAGGCCGAGCCAACCCCCGCATTGCCCAAGTTGATCTTGCCCTTGTTTTGCCCAATCCAGGTGATCAGGTCCTTGAAGTTCTTGGCAGGCAGCGTTGGGCGACCAATCAGCGTCATGGGCACATCACTGACCATACCCAAATACTCAAAATCGCTTTCAACCTTGAACGGAATATTGCGCACCAGTGTGGGCATGGTGGCCATGCCAATGTGGTGAAGCAGCAAGGTGTAACCATCGGGCGCAGCCTTGGCAACCTTGTTGGCTCCTATAGAACCACCGGCACCGGCCGCGTTGTCAACCAGAACGTTGACCCCACCCAAGGGCTTGCGCAAAGCCTCGGCCAGATCACGTGCCGAACGGTCTGTGGGACCACCTGCCGCAAACGGTACGACGATAGAGATGGACTTGCTGGGATAAACGTCCGCAATCGCCCACATGGAGGAGAGCGCAACAACCGTAACGACTAGTTTTTTCATGATGGTTCCTCTTTTGTACATACCAGCGTAACGCCAGCACGCGGTTCTACCATGGTGGAAACTACCTATGGAAGCGAGGCGTCATGATTCCCCACTGACTGTGGGGCGGCCCGGCGGACGGAACACCCTAGGTATAGCTGCGGGCATCCTCAATGATCTTGCCATCGTTGGGCAAGCTGCCAGTTGGGACAATCTCCACCAGACCACGCAGCTTGGTCACGTCCCGAATCGCCTCTTCGATGCGTGCACTCAGGCCATCGGGGTTGGAATCGGACTCCACCCGCAACGTCATCTTGTCATTGGCCATCTCGCCGCTGACGACCAGGCGCGCCCGTGCCAGGCCGGAAAACCGCTTGACAATGTCATCCACCTGTTTGGGATGAACAAACATGCCACGGATCTTGGTGGTCTGGTCAGCACGCCCCATCCAGCCCTTGATGCGCATGTTGGTGCGACCCGTGGGGCATTGACCGGGAAGTATCGCCGACAGGTCACCCGTTCCGAAACGGATCAGCGGGTAGCTGCCATTGATCGGTGTTACCACCAGTTCGCCCACCTCGCCCTCGGGTACCGGATCGCCCGTACCCGGCCGTACGATCTCCACAATGACGTTTTCATCCAGCACCAGGCCTTCGCGGGCGGGTGTTTCGTAGGCAATCAGGCCTACATCGGCGGTCGCATAGCACTGGTAGCCGGCAATGCCACGCTCGAGGAACCAGTCACGCAGGCTCGGCGGAAAGGCCTCACCGCCGAACATGGCCTTGGTCACGCTGGGCAGGGCGACACCCATCTCTGCTGCTTTTTCAACAATGATTTTCAAAAAGCTGGGTGTGCCGATATAGCCGGCAGGTTGCAGATCCCGCATGGCATACACCTGCTGCTCCGTCTGCCCCGTACCGCCCGGAAAGACCGTGCAACCGATTGCATGGGCACCGGTTTCCATCATGGAGCCGGCGGGTACAAAGTGGTAGCTGAAGCTGTTGTGAATGAGTTCACCCGGCCTGAAACCTGCCGCGAAAATCGCCCGCGCCATGCGCCAATAGTCCCGAGTGCTTCCTTCGGGCTCGTAAATTGGCCCAGGGCTGGCGAAAACCCGGGGCATATCCGGACCAAAACCGATGGCACTAAACCCGCCAAATACATTGCCCGCTGAACCCTGGGCACGCGAGACCTGCTGAATCTCCTGCAACTCATGCTTGCGCGTTACAGGCAGCGTAGCCAATGCTGCACGACTGGTAATGCCAGACGCGTCAATGCCGCTCAAAATGCGGGAAAACGCAGCACTGCGGCTTTGGGCGTGCGCAACCTGACCCGGCAGACTGGCCAGAAGCGCGTCCTCGCGCTGTGCCGGCGTGCGGGTTTCGAGCGCGTCATACACAGAAGTCATGCAGTTCTCCAAAAGGAATTTGCTATAAAATCAATAGCTGCAACCCTAAGAAATACATGGGCTACAGCCATAAAAAACCAAGACAAATCAGGCCAGCCAACGCTTGCGGCGCTTGTAGCTCTTCACGTCCTTGAAGCTCTTGCGTTCGCCGCCACCCATGCCCAGATAGAACTCCTTGACGTCTTCGTTGGTACGCAGGTAGTCGGCAGCCCCGTCCATCACCACGCGACCGGATTCCATGATGTAGCCGTAGTCGGCATATTTCAGGGCCATGTTGGTGTTCTGTTCGGCCAGCAGGAATGTCACCTTTTCTTTGTTGTTGAGGTCCTTGACGATCTCAAACACTTCTTCCACGATTTGCGGCGCAAGTCCCATGGAAGGCTCATCCAGCAACACCATGCTGGGGTTGGCCATGAGCGCGCGGCCAATGGCGCACATCTGCTGCTCGCCACCCGATGTGTAAGCCGCCTGGCTGGTGCGGCGGGTTTTCAGGCGGGGAAAATAGTTGTAGACCTTCTCCAGGTTGGCTGCAATTTCCGTGGCGCTCTTGCGCGTATAGCCACCGGTGAGCAGGTTCTCTTCAATCGTCAGGTGGGCAAAGCAGTGGCGCCCCTCCATGACCTGCACCACACCGCGCCGCACCAGATCGGCTGGTGAGAGTTTTTCGATGCGTTCGCCGCGCAGCTCGATTGAGCCCTTGGTGACTTCGCCGCGCTCTCCCGCTAGTAGGTTGGAGACAGCGCGCAGCGTAGTCGTCTTGCCCGCGCCGTTACCGCCCAGGATGGCCACGATGCCGCCTTCGGGCACCTGCAGCGAGACACCCTTGAGCACGAGGATCACATGGTTGTAGATGACCTCGATGCCGTTGACGTTGAGAACAATGTTTTTTGAATCCATGGGGTTGCCTTCGCTGTGCCAATCGAAAGGGTTGCGGCACAACCCTTTCGATTGGCGGCTGTCATCACAGCCGTTCAAAACTGGCGCGGCTCCCTCGCCAGAGACACCGTGGAACGGGCTTTGCCCGGCCACCGGTGTCGTCCCCCTTCCCGCGCGAAGCGCGAGAGAAGGGGGAAGGCGCGCAAGCGCCTCAGGGGGATGTCCTCAAGACTGGCAGTC
>JBPOIP010000200.1:0-22284 GCA_052034395.1 Pseudomonadota bacterium | reverse complement strand
AAATCAAGTTTTCACTAAGCCTAAAACACTAACTGAATCAAAGACTTAGCGTTAACTTCGTCTTTGACCCAGTGCGATTTTGGCTCCTCGACCTGGGCTCGAACCAGGGACCTACGGATTAACAGTCCGGCGCTCTACCGACTGAGCTATCGAGGAATGAAGCCTCAGATTATAGCGTGAAAGTTTTTGAAATTCTCGGGCCTGTGGAGATTTTTCAAAAAAACAGGCTTAGTCAAAGACTGGTGTCTCGACTCCCAGTACCTTGTGCAATTTTGGGCTGGTCGTTGTGTATTGCAGGAATACTTGCTTGTCGGGAAAGATGATGGGCATGGCGCCGAAGGCAGCCAGGGTGCATTCATGAAAGCCACTGAGGATCAGCTTCTTCTTGCCAGGGTAAATGTTGATGTCACCTACGGCAAAGATCCCCGGAACGTTGGTCGAAAACTTCTCCGTATCGACGGACAACTGTTTGCGCTCAATATCAAGCCCCCAATTGGCGATTGGCCCCAGCTTAGGTGAAAGGCCAAAGAACACCAGCAGGACGTCCAGCGGAACCATACGGGTGATTCCGTCCGAGCCAGTGACCTTGAGTGCAGTCAGACGGTCATCGCACTCCTCAAAGCCAATCACTTGGCCGACCACAAACTGCATTTCCATGGCCTCGCACAGGCTGCGCATTTTCGCGACCTGCGCTGGTGCCGCCTTGAAGCCATCCCGGCGGTGCACCAGAATGACGCTGCTCGCCTTGTGCGGGTTTCCGTCCGGATTGGCCGCGCAGAAGTTCAGTGCCCAGTCCAGAGCCGAGTCCCCGCCGCCAACGATCACCAGATTCTTACCGGCGTAGTCAGCGGGGTTCCTGACATGGTAGGACAGTTGGTCACCTTCGAACTTATCGAGTCCATCGACTTTGAGCGTGCGAGGCTGAAAAGCGCCAACGCCGGCTGCAATGAAAATGGTCTTGGTCAGAAAACGATTGTTTTGACTGGTTTCCAGCAGAAAACGTCCATCTGGCTGCTTCTCAACTGTGGTCACTTCCTGGCCGTAATGGAAGGTCGCGCCAAAAGGGGCGATCTGTTGCAGCAGGCGATCGGTCAGTTCCCGACCACTGCAAACGGGCACGGCTGGAATGTCATAGATGGGCTTGTCCGGGTACAGTTCCACGCACTGCCCGCCAGGGTGCAATAGGGCTTCAATGACATGGGCTTTGACTCCAAGCAGACCCAACTCAAACACCTGGAACAGACCCACCGGGCCTGCACCGATGATGACCGCATCGGTTTCAATGGTCACTGAAGGCGCTTTAACGAATCAGGTATTGCAGCTTGCCGGTTTTGTCTTTCCATTCTTCGGCTTCAGGCAACTCGGCTTTGCGTTTGGTAATGCTTTTCCAAGTCGGCAACTTGGCTAACTCGGCGTTGAGCTTGGTCATGTGACGCTGGTCTTTGGGAACATCTTCCTCGGCATAAATGGCGTTCACTGGGCACTCCGGGATGCAAACGGCGCAGTCGATGCACTCATCAGGGTCGATGGTCAAAAAATTGGGGCCTTCGCGGAAACAATCCACGGGGCAAACGTCGACGCAGTCGGTGTACTTGCACTTGATGCAGGCTTCGGTGACGGTATGGGTCATTTTGTATTGAATGGACAGGGAGTATTAACAACCCCTTGATTTTATTGGTAATTGCTTACCAAAGCTGTCACGGCGCTACGCTGGTAGGGCCATTGGCGTCTGATTTCTTGTTGCAGATCAATTCAGCAGCAGTGCTCCGGACGTCTTGTGACTGGCGGTGTCCACCAGAATCAGGGCTCCCAGCACACGACTTTGCAGGTAGGGCAGTGCAGCGATGGGTTCCTGCAGCGCGAGCTGGATATGGCCGATGGCATTGGGCAGGATCTGGCTGGCATCGTGTTCTTCCAGTGTGTTGACATCCAGGCTGTGGACAATGCGTTTGACCTTGGCCTTGATCCAGCGGTGTCCGTGCAGCGCCCAATACACGCGGCCTGCGAGCAGGGGCTCGTCGTCCATCCAAGCCACGGTCGCCCGGATATCGCGGGTTGGTACCACAAACGGCCCTGAAGCGTGCGTGTCGGCAAACGCGTCATCGGGGTCCCTGACCGCTGAAGCCTGGGCGAGCAGCCAGTCGCCACGGGATACATCGACTTCGCGGTCCAGCACGATGCCAGCACCATGACCTGCGGCGACACTTTGGGGCACGCGTATGTGATTCAGTACTTGCGCAACCTTGGCTGTCTGGCCACCTGGCAGGATGGAAACAGAGTCGCCGGGTTGCAAGCTGCCTGTAGCCACACGGCCCCAAAACACGCGGCGACCCTTTGACGTGTCGGCCGAGTTGTGGAACTTCTCAACCCATTGCACCGGGAAAGCGAACGGCGCATCGGTCTCGGCGGCGTTAACCGGCAGGGTCTCCAACAGGCACAGGAGGCTTGGGCCGTTGTAGCCGCACCAGTCGGGCGTGGCAGTGACCACGTTGTGGCCCTTGAGTGCCGACATGGGGATGGTGGCCGTCACGGCAATGTTGGCGTGTTCTGCAAAGGCCCGCAGGGCTTCGCGAATTTTGCCGAACGCGGCGGTGGCGTCATCGCCCAGCGCGTCGAGCTTGTTCACGGCGAAGATGATGCTGGGTACGCGCAGCAAGTTCACCAGCAGAGAATGGCGGCGGGTCTGGGGCAGCAATTCCACCAGGCCGTCCACACGCCACTTGAGTTTGGTGGCGTCCACCAGCACAACGGCTGCATGGGCGCTGCTCGCAGCGGTGACCATGTTGCGGGTGTATTGTTCGTGCCCGGGTGCATCGCCAATGATGAACTTGCGCGCGGGGGTGGCGAAGTAGCGGTAGGCTACGTCAATGGTGATGCCCTGTTCGCGTTCGGCACTCAGGCCGTCGGTAAACAGGGCAAGGTCCGCCTCCCCACTTTTGGAAACATTCGCCAACTGGTCCTGCAGCACCGAGCGGCTATCCACCAGCAGGCGGCCGATCAGCGTGCTCTTGCCGTCGTCCACGCTGCCGCAGGTGATGAAGCGCAGGGCGGATGAAGTGTCATATTGGCTGCTAGCCCTCGTGGAATATGCGGGAGCAGCTATCGAATTTATAGTGGTTGTCATTTCAATTTCCTAGGTGAGCGGCGTGTCTTAACTCAGGGGTACCGAGGAACCGGCTATGCCGGGCCACTGGTACCGCCCCCTGCAAGGGGGAAAGCGGCCACACGAAGTGGGCAAGCCGGGGGGTGTTCAAAAATATCCGTCTTTTTTCCGTTTCTCCATCGAGGCTTCGGACGTCTTGTCGTCCATGCGCGTAGCGCCGCGCTCGCTCACATCGGCAGCCAGCGTTTCGATCACGATGTCCGCTGCGGTGGCCGCCAGGCTTTCCACAGGGCAGGTACAGGTGATGTCGCCTACCGTGCGAAACCGTACGTCGCGGCTCTCAACGGTCTCGCCATCCCGGGGCGGTGTCAGCTCGGTCACAGGCACCAGCAGGCCCTTGCGTTCCACTACGTCGCGTTTGTGCGTGTAGTAGAGCGAGGGCAGACCGATCTGCTCGCGCTCGATGTACTGCCAAACGTCCAGTTCGGTCCAGTTGCTGATGGGGAACACGCGAAAGTGTTCACCCGGTTGCAGACGGGTGTTGAACAGCGTCCACAGCTCGGGGCGCTGGGCTTTGGGCTGCCATTGGCCGAAGCTGTCGCGGTGCGAAAAAATGCGTTCCTTGGCTCGGGCCTTTTCCTCATCGCGGCGGGCGCCACCGATGAGTGCATCGAAACGGAATTCGTCAATGGCTTCGAGCAGCGTCACCGACTGGTGCACATTGCGGCTTTCACCGGGATGGGCCAGGCGCACCGTGCCGCGGGCCATGGAGTCTTCGACACTGCGCACGATCAGCTCAGCTCCCAGCTCCCTGGCGCGCAAATCCCGGAAGTCTGTTACTTCATGGAAGTTGTGGCCGGTGTCAATCATCAGCAGCGGGTAGGGAATGCGGCCGACGCCAAACGCTTTTTCGGCGCAATTGAGCATGACCAGCGAGTCCTTGCCGCCGGAAAACAGCAGGGCGGGACGCTCAAAGGCGGCGGCGACTTCACGCAGGATGAAGATGGTTTCTTCTTCCAGTGCATCAAGGTGCTGGTTTGAAAGGCGCTCAAAGTGAGTGGGTTCGGTCATTGCATTCATGCTTGGGCTTGTTCCTGTAAGTTGGCAGCTTCATTGGGCTTTATGTGGTGGCTTTCGTGCGCAACATGCAGTCCACATTCCTTGGCGGCGCCGCCTTCCAGATTCGCCTCCCACCACCAGCGGCCTGCGCGGAAGTCTTCGCCGGCGCTTACGGCGCGGGTGCAGGGCGCGCAGCCGATGCTGGGGAAAAACTGGTCGTGCAGGGGGTTGTAGTCCAGCGCGTTCGTTTGGATGTAATGCCAGACATCGCCCCACGTCCAGTTGGCCAGCGGGTTGATCTTGGTGCGCGGCTCCGACGTATCCACCAGCGGCACATCGGCGCGAGCGCCCGACTGTTCACGGCGCAGGCCGGTTACCCAGGCGTCCTTGTTTTGGAGGGCACGCTCAAGCGGCTCCATTTTGCGGATGCCGCAGCAGGCCTTGCGCAGGGTGATGCTCTTGAACATCGCATCTTTGCCTTCGCGACCCACAAACTGCACGACTGACGCCTGAACGGGCTGGTACACGGTGACGACAGCACGGCTGGACGCTTTGAAACGCGCCAGCAGATTCAGCGTTTCCTGGTGTAACGCCCCGGTCTCCAGCACGAAGATGCCGATGTCGAGCTGCAAGCAGTTGATCAGGTGGCTGATGACCATGTCTTCCGCACCCAGACTGGAGGCCTGGCTGATGCGAACGGTGCCGCCATCGATGCCTGCGTACTGCGCAGCAGCCTGGCGCAGCACGCCCTGTGTCTCAGCCAGCTTGATGACGTAGTCGCTGCTGGGTGCGGCATTGCGGGTGACGGCGCTGCCAACGGGCTGCATCTGGGGTGCAAAGCGGCTGCTTGGGGTTGTGGCTTCCTTGCTCATGCTGCAACGACCTCGCGGTCTGCGTGTGAATCACCTCGGCGTGCGAAGTGCGGCTGAACCGTGACGGCGTCGCCCTGGTAGAAGCCACGGTAGCGTTCAAACTGGCGTTGCGCGAAGTCGATGTTCTGGTCCGCGCGCAGGATGGCCACGTCAAAGCCGGTGCGCTCCAGTTGCACCAGCTGGTCAATCAGCACGTCACCGGTGGCGCGCAGCTCACCGGAAAAACCCAGGCGGCGGCGCAACAAAAAGGCCTGGCTGTAGGCGCGTCCGTCGGTGAATTTGGGGAAGTTCAGGGCGATGCGGGTCACACCGTCCAGGTTGAGGCTGACGGGATCGACGTCATTGGCGATTGCCAGAACATCAGGGTTGTTTTGCGCTGTATCCCTCGTGGAACATGCGCTAGAAGCTATCAGTTTCATAGTAACTTGGGTATTTGTGTGGTCAGGCTTCCTGGGCATCGAGCGCATAGTTCGCCGACTTTGGCAAGACATTGAGTTCCTCGTGCTTCTCGGTCAGACGGGCTGCGTTGGCGGCGTTCTTGAAGACGTCAAATCCCACGCGCTTGATGGTGCCGATGAAGGTCTCGCCGTTCTGGCGGTAGAGGCGGTAGGTATCCAGCACGGCTTCGATCACGCCGGGCACTTCCAGCGCGCCAAATGCGGGCCCGACCACCTTGCCCGGCACAGCGTTGCCACTCAGCGTTGAGCCGTCCGAGCCACCTAGCGATACCTGGTACCACTCCTTGCCGTCCTTGTCCACGCCCAGCACGCCGATATGGCCGCTGTGGTGGTGGCCGCAGGAGTTGATGCAGCCGCTGATGTGCAGGTCGATCTCGCCTAAGTCGTGCAGCTCGTCCATGTCCTGGTAGCGCTCGGTAATCGCTGCGGCAATCGGAATGGAGCGTGCATTGGCCAATGCGCAAAAGTCGCCCCCTGGGCAGGCAATCATGTCGGTTAGCAGTCGGATATTGCTGCGCGCCAGTCCGGCATGGCTAGCTGCCACCCACAGGGCAGGCAAGTCACTGGCGCGCACCCAGGGGAGCAGCAGGTTCTGGTCATGCGTCACGCGTACTTCACCGGCACTGAATGCGTCTGCCAGAGCCGCGGCCGTGTCCAACTGGTCGGCATCGGCGTCGCCAGGTGCATGGCCCATGCGCTTGAATGACAGGGTGACGGCGCGCAGGGCAGGGTTTCTGTGTGCTGCCACGTTTTGCCTAAGCCAGCGTTCATAGTCTTTCTGGCGATCAGCAGGAACCACATTTGCTACTGAATCAATAGCGTCATACGAAATATCCACAAGGGCTGGAGGCACAAATGATGCAGAGATCCGGTCCAGCTCGGTCTGGGGGATGGTGTGCGGCGCGCCGTCGGTGGTGATGATGTGCTGGTACTCGGCTTCCACCTCGTCGATGTAGCGCTGGCCCTCGGCCTTGACCAGAATCTTGATGCGTGCCTTGTACAGATTGTCGCGGCGGCCCCAACGGTTGTAGACGCGCACAACAGCCTCCAGATAGTTCATGATCTGGTTCCATGGCAGGAACTCCCGGATGGTGGTTCCAATGATGGGTGTGCGGCCCATGCCTCCACCCACCAGGATCTTGAAGCCGAGGTCGCCGGATTCGTTCTTGATCAGGTGCAGGCCCACGTCGTGCCAGGCGGTCGCAGCGCGGTCCTCGGTGGCGCCGGTTATGGCGATCTTGAACTTGCGGGGCAAAAAGGCGAATTCGGGGTGCAGCGTGCTCCACTGGCGCAGGATTTCGGCAAACGGGCGCGGGTCGGCAATCTCGTCGGGTGCGATGCCAGCCAGCTCATCACTGGTGATATTGCGGATGCAGTTGCCGCTGGTCTGAATGCCATGCATGTCTACGCTGGCCAGCAGATCCATCACATCCGCGCTCTTTTCCAGGGGAATCCAGTTGAACTGCACATTCTGGCGGGTGCTGAAGTGTCCGTAGCCGACCGGCAGGTGGGTGGTGCCCCAAGTGGCCTGCGTGCCAATGGCTTTGTCGAAAACCGCTTTGGTCGGGTGGTCGTATTCGCGGGCAATTCTTGCCAGCACGCGCAGCTGCCTGCTGGAGATTTCACCATAGGGCACGGCCACTCGCAGCATGGGTGCATAACGCTGGATGTACCAGCCGTTTTGCAGGCGCAGGGGGCGGAAGTCGTCGTCGCTCAGCGTGCCGGCCAGGTTGCGCTCCAGCTGGTCGCGGTGCTGGGCTGCGCGGGCTTGGATGAAGTGGCGGTCGAAATCGGTGTATTGGTACATATCAGAGGGCGATCAACTTGAAGCCGGCGTAGGCCAGGAGAACGGAAAGAAGGGAGCGGATGACGCGCTCCGGCGTTTTGGACATCAGGTGCGAGCCCACCCAGATGCCGGGCAGGGAGCCGGCCAGCAGGCTGGCCAGCATGGGCCAGTCCACCGAACCCAGTGATGCGTGGCCGAAACCGGCTACCAGTGTCAGTGGCACGGCGTAGGCAATGTCGGCGGCAATAATGCGCGGCAGGGGTAACAGGGGGTACAAAATCATCAGCACGGTGACGCCGATTGCCCCAGCACCCACCGACGTCAGCGTGACCAGGGTACCGATGACTGCGCCAAACAGCAGGGGCAGACTCCAGTGGCGGGGGCGGGCGGCGGCGGCTTCCTGGCCCTTGGCGATGGTGGTTGGCGTGACCTTGCCGTGAATGACCTTGTACAAGGTGGCAGCGGCCGTTAGTAGCAGAGCCCCGCCCAGCGCGGTGGTCATGATTTTTTGTACTGGCTGGCTGGCGGCGCCCACGTTGTGTAGCACATACAAGGTGATCAGCGCTGCCGGAACGCTGCCTGCCGACAGGTTCAGCACCACCGGCCAGTCAATGTGACGCGAGCGTGCCAGCTTGATGGTGCCGCCCATCTTGGTGAACGCGGCAAACAACAGGTCGGTACCTACAGCCAGGTAGGGCTTGACGCCGAAGAAAAATATCAGGATGGGGGTCATCAGGGAGCCGCCACCCACGCCGGTCAAACCGACGATGACACCGACAAAAAACCCCGCAAAAACAAACGCTAATTCATGCATGGGGGGGACTGTAGGTGCCCCTGCATAGATTGAAAACTATTTTTTTGCTATGTTCTTATTTCTAAATTGAATATAGAGAGCAGTTCGCGCAACGCTGTTCCAGCATGCGCCCGTCAGGTTGTCGGCTGAAGATGCAGCGAAATGACAGCACCCATCAGAGCACAGGTGCAGCGCGATGCCCTGCCTCACCAGGGGTAAGCCAGTCCGACATCAGCGTTTCTTCGAAAAGCGCCAGGCAGCCTGGTGCATCAACAGACATGCAAACATCGGTCAGCGGCAAATGCCTTCCCCAGCCGCTTTGCGGGTAATCGATGTAGGCGCGTCGGTTCATCAGGGTCTGCCCCTGTGCAATGCCATCGGTCGCCACGCGGATACAGCCACTCTCCTTAGTGAACAATTCGGGGCTGACCAGGCACATGAAGGCCAGCAGATCGTGCGCAAAACATCCGGGGTTGAGCGCCAGGTGCTTGTGCAGGCCGCTGTAAAACGTGGAATAGAAAGCCACGGCATGGCTTAGGGTGTCTGTGGCGATATGGCGGTGATGGTCGGCAATTTTCCTGAACAGGGCCAGTTCGGTGACTACCCGGTGGGTGACGTCCAGTCCGACCATGGTGAGCTTCCACGGGGCAGTGAACACCGTGTCCGCTGCATGGGGGTCGCTCCAGATATTGGCTTCGGCCACCGGGGACACATTGCCGGGCTCAAGCACCGTACCGCCCATGACGATGACTTCTCGCACCAGTTTGGGCAGATCGGGGGCCATTTTGAGTGCCAGGCACAGATTTCCCAGTGGTCCCACTGCAACCAGCGATATCTCTCCGGGGTGGGCGCGGGCCGTGTCAATAATGAATTGGGCTGAGGTGCGTGGATCCAGTTGATGGGAAATCGGCTTGCGACTACGCAGGTTGCCCAGGCCATCTGCGCCGTGGATGAAGTCCGGTGGTGGCTCCCCTGGTTTGACCCAGGGGGTTGCCACGCCTAGGGTTACGGGAATGTTGCGGTTGGCAATGGCTGTCAGGTACAGCGCATTGGTCGCCGCCTGCGCCACGGACACGTTGCCAAACGTGGTGGTGATGCCCACCACGTCAATATCGGGGTGCGCTAATGCGAAGTACAGTGCAATCGCGTCGTCTACGCCTGGATCGGTGTCGAATATCACTTTGCGGGGTGCTGTGCGCATGAGATCTTGCTCAGGTGTGGGTTATGGAGAGTGGGTTATGGCTGGCAGACCGCAATAGGTATGCAAGGCGGTGATTGCGGTCGGGCTGGCGGACGGTTGGCGATTCAAGAATTCGGCGACCTCGGCGGCCTGCGGAATACTGGTTTGCGCGCCCAGGCGCTCGCAGGCCAGTGCGCCTGCCGCGCAAGCGTGTCGAAGGGCCAGCGGCATGTCAGCGCCTTTGCTCAGGGCGGCCACAAGGCTTCCGCAAAAGGTGTCTCCGGCGGCGGTGGTGTCCAATGGTTCCACGAAAAACCCGGGCTGCAACAGAAATTGCCCCCGATGCCGCACACAGCAGCCACGCGCACCCAGGGTCACTACCACGGTGGGAACCGCAATGCGCTCCAGGCTTTGTGCAATACCGGGGCCAGTACCCGACAACGCCTCAAGTTCGCCTTCATTGACAATGAGGATATCAATGAGGTGCAGCAACCCGGCAGGCAGTTTCTGCACCGGTGCGGCATTGAGCACCACGGTCACACCTTGATCGTGGGCTGCTTGTGAATAGGCTGCGACTGTTGCAAGCGGAATTTCGAGCTGCATCAGCAAGTGGGTTACGCCTGCCAGCTCTGGCAGGTCCTGGGGCCCCAGACTCAGGTTGGCGCCAGGTGCCACAGTGATTGCGTTTTCGGCATCGTCCGAGACGCAGATAAAAGCGGTTCCAGTTGGTTGGTCGGACGTGCGCACAATGCTCAGGTTCACCTGGGCCTGGCGCAACGACGCTTCTATGGGGTCTGCAAAGGCGTCCTCTCCCATCGCGGCCAGAAATTGTGTCGCTGCACCCCCCGCGCGGGCGCAGGCGACGGCCTGGTTGGCGCCTTTTCCACCCGGGAAGGTTTCAAATGCGCGGCCAAGGACCGTCTCGCCCGGGCCGGGAATGTGGTGGGCCCGGACCACAAAGTCCAGATTGGCGGAGCCAGCTACCAGTATCATGAAGTTGTCCGTTTGTCGGTTGGCAATGGACTCCCATTGTGTAATGGAAAATGCAATCTTCGTATGCTTGCGGTCGGGGAATCTCTCTGGTGGCAGGGAAATTGCGTTACCGTTGCGCTACAGTGCTTTCTGTCTTTCAGGTTTCGCAATGAACAAGGGGTTGATATGAGTTTGAGGAACATCTCGCGTCTGGGTTTTCTATGCGCCGCCATGGCGGTGGGTTTTCAGGCGGCTGCCGAGCCTGCTGTGGTTTACGACATGGGCGGCAAGTTCGACAAGTCGTTCAACGAAGCGGCTTACCGCGGGATGGAAATGTGGAAGAAAGAGGTCGGCAAGCCCTACCTGGAGTTTGAAATATCCAACGAGTCCCAGCGCGAGCAGGCCGTGCGCCGCATGGCCGAACGGGGCGCCACACCCATCATCGGCATTGGGTTTGGCCAGGCATCGAGCATCGAAAAAATCGCCAAAGAGTTCCCCAAGCTGCAGTTCGCCATTATTGACATGGTGGTGAACCAGCCGAATGTGCAGTCCGTGGTGTTCAAGGAGCATGAGGGCAGCTTCCTCGTTGGCGCCATGGCCGCCATGGCCAGCAAGACCGGCAAGGTCGGCTTTGTTGGTGGCATGGATATTCCACTGATACGGAAGTTTCAGTGTGGCTACGAGCAGGGAGCCAAGTTCGTCAACTCCAAGGCTGAAGTTTTTGCCAACATGACCGGCACAACCGGGGCAGCCTGGAGCGACCCCGCCCGCGGTGGTGAATTGGCACGCGCGCAGTTTGCCAAAGGCGCTGATGTCATTTTTGCTGCGGCTGGCGGAACCGGCATGGGTGTCTACCAGGCGGCCAAGGACAGCGGAAAATTGGCTATTGGCGTTGACAGCAACCAGAATCACCTGCAGCCTGGAACCATGTTGACATCCATGATCAAGAAGGTGGATGTTGCGGTATTCAACGTCGCCAAGGGCCACAAGCCTGGACTGTCGGTGCTGGGCTTGAAAGAAGGTGGAGTGGATTACGCACTGGATGACCATAACGCCAAACTGGTCAGCGCCGACATGAAGAAAAAAGTGGACGCCATCAAGGCCGACATCATTGGTGGCAAGATCAAAGTGGCCGATTACATGGCCGATAACGCCTGCAAGTACTGATGACCGTAACCGCCGCGCCTGCGGCCATTGCGGTACGCATGACCGGTGTGCACAAGCGGTTCGGTGCGGTGGCTGCCAATGCAGATGTCGATCTGACGGTGCGAGCCGCAAGCGTGCATGGCCTGGTGGGTGAAAACGGGGCCGGTAAAAGCACGCTGATGTCGGTTCTGTATGGTTTTTACCAGGCCGATAGCGGAGCAATCGAGGTTTTTGGGCAATCGGCGCAGATTCGCAATGCGGACGATGCGATTGCCCGGGGTATCGGTATGGTGCACCAGCACTTCATGCTGGTGGACACACTGACCGCGCTTGAGAATGTGATGCTGGGAGCCGAGCCGCATTGGTTGCTCAGCCGATCTGATGCCCAGGTGCGTAGCAAACTCGAAACACTGATGGCATCTACCGGTTTGCAGGTGCAGCTGGACGCCCGGGTGGCAGATTTGCCGGTGGGTGACCGCCAACGGCTCGAAATTCTGAAGGCGCTGTATCGCGGCGCCAAAATCCTCATTCTGGATGAACCGACTGCGGTGCTGACCCCACTGGAAACAGAGCAGCTTTTTGGCGTTTTGCGACTCCTGCGTGAGCAGGGCACCACCATTCTGCTGATTACCCACAAGCTCAAGGAAGTGATGCAACTGTGTGACCAGGTTACGGTGATGCGTGCGGGGCGGGTTGTGGCAGAGATGCCCATTGCCCAGGCGTCCGTTGAAAGTCTGGCCGAAGCCATGGTGGGACGCAAGGTGCAAATGGGCCGACTGGACGAGGTCCGCAGACCCGATGGCGAAATGCTGCTACAAGCCACCAAGCTGACGGTTCGGGACGCCATGCAGGTGGTACGTCTGGACAATGTCGGCCTGACATTGCGTGGTGGCGAAATTGTGGGTGTGGCGGGGGTTTCAGGCAATGGTCAGAGCGAATTGCTGGATGTCCTGTCGGGCATGCTGACGCCCTCCGAGGGCGAGCTGGCGCTGGGGGATTCGACCTTCAGCGCGGGAGCCTGGCTGGACCCGCACCTGGCCCGAATGCACGGACTGGCCCATGTGCCCGAAGATCGCCATGCCAGGGCAATGGTGATGGATTTTGCGGCCTGGGAATCAGCGGTGCTGGGTTATGACGGTTTGACCGAGTACGCATCCGGCGGCTGGATGAACCATACAGCCATGAAAGCGGCGACCGCGTCCATGATGGAACGCTTTGATGTGCGTCCGCGCAACCCGCAACTGAGTAGCCGCAGTTTCTCGGGTGGCAACCAGCAAAAGCTGGTCCTGGCGCGGGAGTTGGGGCAGGCGCCCAAAGTGTTGTTGGTGGGACAGCCCACGCGTGGCGTGGACATTGGCGCCATCGAGTTCATTTACACCCGATTGCGCGCCCTGCGCGACGCGGGATGCGCGGTGCTGGTGGTGTCCAGTGAACTCGATGAAATTCTGGCGCTGTCCACTCGGGTCATTGTGATGAATCAGGGACGCATCGCTGGAGAGTTGCCAATAGAAGAGTGCACGGAAGCCCGTCTGGGCTTGCTGATGACGGGGGGAGGCACATGAGTGCTGACAACCCTTTGCCGCGTTGGGCAGATCTGGTGCTATTGCCCGCAGTGTGCCTGGGCGTGGCCCTGCTGGCTGCTGGCGCAGTGGTTGCGCTGGTTGGCCAGAATCCGGCCGAGGTCATATTGGTACTGGTGCATGGCGCTTTTGGCACGGCACGAGGCTTCAGTTACACGCTGTATTACGCAACCACATTTGTTTTCACCGGTCTGGCGGTCGCCGTGGCGTTTCATGGAGGGCTGTTCAACATTGGCGGCGAAGGGCAGGCCATCCTTGGGGGTTTGGGAACAGGTTTGGTCGCACTCTGGTTTTCAGCATTTTTGCCAGCGTGGGTCATGCTGCCACTGATGCTGGTTGCGGGCGCGTTGTTTGGCCTGGCATGGGCTGTGGTTCCAGGTTATTTGCAGGCCTATCGCGGTAGCCACGTGGTCATCACCACCATCATGTTCAACTTCATCGCCAGCACGCTGCTGGTGTACCTGCTGGTCAATCACCTGCGCCCGGCCGGGGCGATGTCGGTCGAGAGTGTGGCCTTTGGTGAATCGGCCAAATTGCCAGGCATGCATGAGGCACTTGCCTGGCTGGGCGTGGAGTGGCCCGCTTCGCCTCTGAATGTGAGTGTCGTAATCGCTGCGTTTGCGTCAGTTGGTGTCTATCTGTTTCTATGGCGTACCCGCGCCGGGTATCGACTGCGCGCGGTAGGGTTCAGCCCGGGTGCGGCGCACTATGCCGGCATTCGTTCGCGTCGCCAGGTACTGCTGGCCATGGCTGTCTCCGGCGCGCTGGCCGGATTGGTGGGCATGAACGAAATTGCGGGTGTGCACGGCAAGTTGTTGCTGGAGTTCGTCAGCGGAGCCGGCTTTACCGGAATTGCCGTGGCGCTGATGGGGCGCAACCATCCGGTAGGCATCGTTTTTGCCAGCATCCTGTTTGGTGCATTGTTTCAGGGTGGGGCGGAAGTGGCGTTCGAAGTGCGGGGCTTTAGCCGCGACATGGTTGTCATGCTGCAGGGTTTCATCGTGCTGTTCTCGGGAGCCATGGTGTATGTCATTGCCCCTGTGGTTGCGCGTGCGCTGCATGGGGTGACAACGATGGTCTCCAATGGCAATCTGCGTTCGCGTGCTGGGGGCGGCCATGGATGATGCACTGCTGGGTACCATGCTTGCCTCCACCTTGCGCCTGGCGACACCTCTGATTCTGTGCGCGCTGGCAGGCATGTTCTCGGAGCGGTCCGGCGTGGTGGACATCGGGCTGGAAGGCAAGATGCTTTTTGCTGCTTTCGCAGCCGGTGCGGCGGGTGCGGTTTCTGGATCAACCACATTGGCGATGCTCAGTGCGCTGGGTGTGGCCGTTGCCCTGTCCTGGATGCATGGACTGGCCTGCGTAAGCCATCGTGGGGATCAGGTGGTGTCAGGAGTAGCCATCAATATCATTGCGAGTGGCTTGACCGTGGTATTGGGCATCGCCTGGTTTGCGCAGGGCGGTCAGACACCACCGGTGTCAACTGACGTTCGAATTGGGCCGTTGTTTCCACAAATATCAGCGGCAATGGCTGGTGTTCCCTGGCTGGGAGCGCTGGTGGGTGATGGCTTGCTCGGCCATAACCCCATGGTCTATCTGGCACTGGCGTTGGTTCCGTTGTCGTGGTGGGTACTGTTCAAAACACGTTTTGGCCTGCGCCTGCGTGCCGTTGGGGAGAATCCGCAAATGGTGGATGCGGCAGGTGTGTCGGTTACGCGCCTGCGCTATATGGCGTTGACGCTCAACGGATTGTTGTGTGGCTTGGCCGGAAGCTATCTGGTGCTGGCACAAAGCGCCAGTTTTTCGCCCAATATGACGGCCGGGCGTGGCTTCATGGCTTTGGCGGCGCTCATCTTCGGGCGCTGGCATCCGGTCGGTGCGGTTTGGGCCTGCTTGTTGTTTGGATTGCTGGACGCAGCCGCCATACGCCTTCAGGGAGTGCATCTACCGTGGGTTGGCGAAGTGCCGATCCAGGCCATACAGGCATTGCCCTATGTATTGACTGTGGTGTTGCTGGCGGGCTTCATTGGCAAGGCTGTCGCGCCGCAGGCCCTGGGGCGGCCGTACACCAAGGAGCGCTGACGCTTTTGTCAGAGCAGCGGCAGCAAACGCTGATAAAGTTTGCCCCTCTGTGGAGAATATATGAAGCGACTTTTATCGACGGTTTTGCTGGCCCTTTCAACTGCCGCGCTGGCGCAAGGTCAGCCCATCAAGATTGGCGAGATCAACAGCTATTCCAGCATGCCCCAGTTCACAACGCCCTATCGACAGGGCTGGCAACTGGCGGTTGAAGAAATCAACGCCAAGGGCGGCTTGCTCGGCCGGCGGGTTGAAGTCATAGCAAGGGACGATGCCGGCAAGCCCGAGGATGCTTTGCGCCATGCCATTGAGCTTACCGCCAATGAGCGCGTCGATGTCTTGGCCGGTGGTTTCTTGTCCAACGTGGGTCTGGCGCTGGCCGATCATGCACAGAAGAACAAGCGGCTGTTCGTGGCCAGTGAGCCATTGACCGATGCCCTGGTGTGGGACAAGGGCAACCGATACACTTTCCGCCTGCGTCCCAGTACGTACATGCAGGCCGCCATGCTGGTCGAGGAGGCCGCCAAGTTGCCGGCCAAGCGCTGGGCTACCATTGCCCCCAACTACGAGTATGGTCAAAGCGCAGTGGCGAGTTTCAAAGAGTTGCTCAAGGCCCGCAGGCCTGATGTGGAGTTCGTGGCCGAGCAGTGGCCGGTGCTGGGCAAGCTCGATGCCGGCAGTACCCTGCAGGCCATCACCCAGGGCAAGCCTGATGCCATCTTCAATGTAACTTTTGGCGCCGATCTGGCCAAGCTGGTGCGCGAAGGCAACCAGCGCAACGTTTTTCCCAAGACACCTGTTGTGTCCATGCTGTCCGGCGAGCCGGAGTATTTGGACGTGCTGAAGGATGAGACGCCCAAAGGCTGGATCGTGACTGGATATCCCTGGGACCAGATCGATACCCCCGAGCACGCCTCGTTTGCAGCCAACTACTACAAGAAGTTCAATGAGAATCCCAAGGTGGGCTCGGTGGTGGGTTATGCCACGATGCAGGCCATCTTTGCCGCCATCTCCAAGGCCAAGAGCACCGACAATGAAAAGCTGGTTGCAGCCCTGCGCGGTCTGAAATTTATGACCCCTTTTGGTCCGGCAGAGTTTCGGGCCCAGGATCACCAGTCCACCATGGGGGCCTTTGTCGGCAAACTTGACTTGCGGGGCCAAAAAGGCACCATGGTGCAGTGGCGCTATGCGGATGGAAAAAACTACCAACCCCGTGACGAGTACGTGCGATCGCGCCGCCCGGCTGCGGGAAACCAGTAGATACGCAGGCATGGCGCCCATTGTCTGGGTTAAGGTTGTCGGATTTAGTGCCAGCGAGCGTCACTCGATCCAGACACTCTTTCGGCTGTCGACAAGTCAGATTCCGTCGTATCGTCTGTGGACGGCGGACGCCCCTGTGCCCGCAAGCCTGGTCCTGGTCGATACCGACTGCCATGAAGCGGAAGTCGAAATGGCATCGCCGGCGTTCAATGGCCATCTGAAAGTCATCGCGATTGGCGGTCGGTCCCTTGGGCAGGCATTGCGCTCGTTTCCGCGACCGGTGGACTGGAGTGCCATGGTGCAGGTCATGAATGGTTTGTTCAACGCGCAAACCCCGGCACAGCAGGAAGATGGTGTTCCGAATGGTGAAGATGGGCTGGTGGCTCGTGGTGTACGAGCGGCTCTTTTGGTGGGCATGACAGTTGAAGAGCGCCTCTATCTGCGTGCCCGCTTGGCATTGGTAGGCTTGACGGACGTTGATGAGGCGGACACCCTGGAGAAGGTTGGTGAACGCATTGAGAGCCGCCACTATGATGTTGCGGTGGTCAGTCTGGAGCTGGCGGATGGGGATTCGTGGGGTCTGGTACAGACTTTCAGGGACATGTTGTATCCACCCCATGCTGTGATTGTGGCGACCTCCAAGCCCTCCTGGTCAATGATGGAACAGGCCGAACAGTCGGGCTGCAAGGGATTGCTGGAAATACCGTTCAACCCGCCGCAGGTGATGCGACTGTTTCAGCAGGTCTAGCCGGTCTCACTCGTCGTTTGGCCCGCATGGCGCTTGCGCCGCACGCGGTTAACGTCCAACCGGCGCGCAAGGCGGAATTCAACAGGTAATGGTTCTGCGCATATTCTGGACACCAACAGCTCTGCGCACAAACTTGCAAAGCTCAAGCCCCGGGACCCCATGCCGACGCATAGCCATAGACTGGCAAAGTCGTCGGTGCCCACAGGTCCGACCAGCGGTAGCCGGTCATGTGTGACGCAGCGCGTAGCGGACCATTGCGTCGTCGGACCCCGGTCCAGCGTGTCCGCCAGATCCTGCCCCATGCCGGGAAGCAGATGTTTCAGACGGTCCATGTTTTCCATGTGCTGGGACCCAAGGTCTGCGGCAATGTACGGATCTAGTTCATAGGTTGAACCGACGCACCATTGTTGCCCGCCGGCGCCCGGCACGGCGGGTATGAAGCAGCCATTTCCGTTTACCGGTACTGCAGGAATATCCGGGATCGTTTCGGCATAGTTGCCATGGCTTAGCGTGCCATGCACCCTTTGAATGGCAGTCACTTTGTCAAGCAGGTCAGTGCCGGGCAGACTGCGTGGCGAGCCTGGCGCATGAACGTGTTTGAGGAGCGACGCGCTGTCAGCGGCATTGGTCAACACAACCATTTCAAATGGCCCGATCCTGCGGTCATGCGTGTCTTGCAGCCACCAGACACCCTTGTCAAGGTGAAGCGCCGATATTTGCATGTTTCCGGTAAATTGGATGGCAGGTTGATCCAACCAGGCTCCGACCAAACTGCGCGGTTTGAGCCAGGCGGCCTGAGCATGCCAGCGCGATTCCCCATCCGGGCGACGCTCAAGAACGCCGCTGTGTTCCCAGTCTTGGCCGTATGTCAGCAATCGGCGGGCGTGTTGCAGGGTCAAATGGATGCCGCTGCGGCTCAAGCGCGAGCGCGGGCTGTCATCCACCGAAACATGCGGTGCGGCCAGTCCGGCAGGGAGGCCGGAGGCGCCACCTGCAGGAGAATTTTCCTGGTCCACAACGCTGACCGTCCAGCCGCGTAGTGCGAGTGCATGGGCGACGGCGGAACCGGTCAGGCCGGCTCCGATCACCGCGCAACGACCTGCTGCGGGGGTGCACAGGCGAAGCGGCCTTCGTCCGGTGCGCATCTCCCATGGTGGATCAAAGCGTCCGGTCAGTTCGGTGGCCAGGGGGGCTGGTGGGTCGACTTGAAATCCTGCCCCTCGCAGCGCCAACGCGGCAGGCGGACTTTCCGTGGGGGCGGGGCCATCGCCAGACGGCAATACCATGACAAATCGCGCGCCGCGCCTGCACCGGCGCGCCAGCAGTTGGGCCGTCCATTTGTCCGATGGTACCCTGGCAATCAGGGTGTCCGCCTGAAAGACATGCTCGCTCAACAACACTTCCACGGCCCCCAGACACAGGGTGAGCGAAACCTGGCCCTGCGACAGCAGGATGCGGTGAAAACCAGGCTCCGGATCGGAGCCAAGCTCGGTCAGTGCACGCAACAATTCCCGATGCTGTTCGCTTGCGGTGATACGCGGTAACGGGGCGGGCTGGACGGCGCCGCTTCGGGGAACATGGGGTGCAATTCCCACATAGTGAAGCATGTCGGGGCGCGCTGAATCTGTAGCCCAGGCGTTCCAGATGTCAAGAAAATGTTGGCCGTTGCGGAAATCGGTGTCCAGCACGGTCCAAGCGACTTGTCCTGCCCAGGCCGCGGGCAGTCCACTTGAGGTGAGACAGGGGGCAGCAAGCGATTCGCCCACCAGGCTCAACCCTGTGCACGCAATCAGGCCGACGGAGGAACGTAACCTTGGGCGGCGTCAGCACCGGCACCAAAAAAATGGTTTTCCATTTGGCGCGCCAGGTACTGGCGTGCACGGGCATCGGCCAGATTCAATCGGTTTTCGTTAACCAGCATGGTCTGGTGCTTGAGCCAGGCAGCCCAGGCTTCTTTGCTGACACTTTCCCAAATGCGTTTGCCCAGGTCGCCAGGGTAGGGCGGGAAGTCCATGCCCTCCGCTTCTTTGCCCAGCTTGATACAGTTGACGGTGCGTGCCATGAAGAAACCTCTGTGTGAATGTAAAAAGGGGCTCGTCACGAACCCATAGGTCCAATCTTATTCGTTTTGGACGCCGATGGTGGGGTATGTCCGCAAAGGCGGTCAGGGCAATTTCTTGACCAGCACCTGACTTTTACGGTCCCAGTTGTACTTGCGCTTTCGCGCTTCGGGCAACCAGTCGGGATCCACAGGCACGAAACCACGCTTGATGAACCAGTGCATGGTTCGCGTAGTAAGCACAAAAATGCTGTCCAGACCATCCGACTTCGCCCGCTGTTCCACGCGTTTGAGTACGCGTTCTCCGTCGCCCTGTCCCTGAACGTCCGGCGATACGGTGAGCGCCGCCATCTCAGCGGTGCGCGCTTCAGGATAGGGGTACAGCGCGGCACAGGCGAATATGACGCCATCGTGTTCGATGATGGTGTAGTTTCCGACATCGCGCTCAATTTCGGTGCGGCTGCGTTTGACCAGGGTGCCATCTCGCTCGAACGGCTCGATCAACTGCAGAATGCCGCCCACATCTTCCACGGTCGCTTCGCGAAGGCTTTCCAGCTTTTCGTCTACCACCATGGTGCCAATGCCGTCATGCACATAAACCTCCAGCAGGATGGATCCATCCACTGAAAATGGAATGATGTGGCTGCGCTCAACGCCGTTTTTGCAGGCCTTGACGCAGTGCTGCAGATAAAACGCGGTGTCGGTGGGGTGGTTGGCCGCCGGCAGTTGCGCCAGCAGCCTTTCAGCGGCCGCCAGGGGCAACTCGGTATCGATCGGGTTGTCTTCAGATGCAGGATCCAGCGGGCTAATGCGCACACCGGGCACTTCGGTAACAAAGATCAGCTTGTCGGCCTGCAATTCAGATGCGACGGAGGTAGCAACTTCTTCCATGGTCAGGTTGAAAGCTTCACCGGTCGGGGAAAAACCAAATGGTGATACCAGCAGCAGCGCCCCCATGTCCAGAACGCGTGTAATCGCCGCAATATCAACCTTGCGCACCAGCCCCGAGTGCTGGAAATCCACGCCATCGACAATACCGACGGGGCGCGCGGTGATGAAGTTGCCTGAAATGACGCGCACTGTCGAGTCCGCCATGGGCGTATTGGGCAGACCCTGGCTGAAGGCCGCTTCGATTTCATAGCGCAGCTGGCCTGCGGCCTCCTGCGCGCAGTCCAGTGCCACCTCGTCTGTGATGCGCATCCCATGGGAATATTTGGCCTGGTGGCCCTTGGCCATCAGTTGCTCGTTCACTTGGGGTCGAAAACCGTAAACCAGAACGATCTTGACGCCCATGCTCTGAATCATGGCGAGATCCTGTGCCAGATGCTGCAACTTTCCTGCAGCAATCGCTTCTCCGGCGATGCCCACGACAAATGTCTGGTTGCGGAATTTGTGGATGTAGGGCGCAACCGATCGAAACCAGGGAACAAATGTGAAGTTAAAGACTGTTGTCATGGCGCGCGGGCTTTTGGAAGCGTTGGAGGCAGGGCTGGGATAATCCACGATTCTCTACGAAGTTGTAACCTTGACATCCCGCACGCTGCAAATCGAATTCCCCGAATCGCTCCCCGTCTCCGGTAAACGGGACGAGATCATGGCGGCCATGGCCGCTCACCAGGTCATCATCGTTTGTGGTGAGACCGGCTCGGGCAAGACAACCCAGTTGCCCAAGATTGCGTTGGCCCTGGGGCGCGGCAAGCTGAACTACCCATCCGGTCAGCGCGCCAAATTGATCGGCCACACACAGCCGCGCCGTATTGCTGCCAGCAGTGTGGCCAAACGTATTGCCGAAGAATTAAAGACGCCGTTGGGTGAGGTGGTGGGTTTCAAGGTGCGGTTTCAGGACCGCCTCTCCAAAGACGCGTCCGTCAAGCTGATGACCGATGGCATTTTGCTGGCCGAGACGCAGACCGACCCGCTGCTGAACGCCTACGACACCATCATCATCGATGAGGCGCACGAACGCAGCCTGAACATCGACTTCCTGCTGGGCTACCTGCGCCAGATCCTGCCGCGTCGGCCGGACCTGAAGATTGTGGTGACATCGGCCACCATTGATGCGCAGCGCTTTGCCGACCATTTTAAGTCCAATAAAGGCCCAGCACCCGTCATCATGGTGTCGGGGCGTATGTTTCCGGTGGAGACACGCTACCGGCCATTTGAAGAATCACGCGAGTACGACCTAAACAGCGCGATCGCCGATGGCGTGGACGAACTCTGGCGTGATCCGCACAACCAGGGCGACATTCTGGTGTTTTTGCCCGGTGAGCGTGAAATCCGCGAGGCGGCAGACCACCTGCGCAAACACCTGAGCCACCAGCCTGTGATGCGCAGCGCCGAGGTACTGCCGCTGTTTGCGCGCCTGAGCCCGGCGGAGCAGGACCGGATTTTTGACGGCCACACCGGTCGACGCGTGGTGCTGGCCACCAATGTGGCCGAAACTTCGCTGACCGTGCCGGGTATCCGCTATGTAATCGATGCCGGCACGGCGCGGGTGAAACGTTACAGCTTTCGCAGCAAGGTTGAGCAGTTGCTGGTGGAGCCAATCAGCCAAGCCGCCGCCAACCAGCGCTCGGGGCGGTGCGGACGCGTCGCCAACGGCATTTGCATTCGTCTCTACGACGATAAAGACTTTGCCGGGCGTGACCGGTTTACCGATCCGGAAATCCTGCGCAGCTCGCTGGCTGGCGTGATTCTGCGGATGAAGTCGCTGCATTTGGGCATCGTCGAGGACTTTCCATTCCTGGAGCGCCCCACGGGCCGCGCCATTGCCGACGGCTACCAGTTGCTCAATGAACTGGGCGCGGTGGACGACGCGAACGAGCTGACGCCCCTGGGCGTGGAGTTGTCGAAGTTGCCCCTGGACCCGCGCGTGGGTCGCATGCTGCTAGAAGCCCGTTCGCGCGAGGCGCTGGACGAGGCGCTGGTCATCGCGTCGGCGCTGTCGGTGCAGGACGTACGCGACCGCCCCATGGAGGCACAGCAGCAAGCCGATACCGCACACAAGAAGTTTGACGACGAGAAGAGCGAGTTCACTGGTTATCTGAAGTTGTGGAAGTGGATTCATGATGCGCGGGGCGGTCCGACTCCCACAACACCGGGAGTTGGGATGGCCGGGCGTTCTGCGCAGGTAAAGGAGGAGCCCGCAAAGCGGGCGGGGGACACGGAGCAGAAGGCCCGGCCATC
>JBPOIP010000120.1:0-3142 GCA_052034395.1 Pseudomonadota bacterium | reverse complement strand
CAGTCGACGGCGACCTGCACGGCGGTGGCGGCCTCGGCGCACTCGCCGGCGGCGATGCGGTACCGCGCGGCGCGATCGCGCCCGTCTCGACGGCCTGCCTCGGCGGTGTTGAGCGCCGCGCTGGTCGCCGCGCGCCGCAGCTGATCGGCGAGGCTGTTGTCGCGCAGCTCGATCTGCTCGACGAGTGGGCGGACGGCGACGATGAACTCACGGGCGATGGTCAGGGCTTCGAACATGACGGGCTCCTTGGGTGTGGCTCTCACCCGCCACGCGCCCTGGAGCGCACGGGCCGTGCCCACGACCAACCAAGGGCACTGGAGTCCCAGCCTGGTCGTGGGCGCTGCCCGCTGCGCGACGGGCGCGCAGGGTGAGCCACACCAAGGAGCCGGCGTGCGAGACGCGCCCTGCGCGCGTGAGGCGGCGTTGGTGCGCTGCGTGTCGAGCGCGGTGCGCGCGAGGCTCGCGGAGATGCTCGATCGGCCGCTGCGCGCGTGCTGACCGCGAGTTGAACGCCGACGAGCTGCGCGCGCTGCGGAGCCGCGGAGGAGTGCGCCAGGTTCACGAGGCCGCGCAGTTGGTCTCCGTGGTTGGGGCGCCCTTCGCGGCCCCCGCGCACGTCCCGCGCCGTCGGCCGCAGCAGTCGCGCCGGCGGACGCGCGTCGCTCCGCGGCGGCCGACGCACGGGCCCTGCGCGTGTGGCCGCGGCCGGGCGAACCCCAACCACGGAGACCACCATGCTCGATGCTCAGTTGCTCGTCCTCGATCTCATCCGCGCGCTGCGCCCGCTGTGCGAGCAGATCGCGCGGTCGTCAAGCGACCTCGCCGATCAGCTGCGGCGCGCCGCGACCAGCGTGATGCTCAACCTCGGCGAGGTTGCGTCAGGACAAGCCTGGGAGGAGGAAGCATGAACTGAGAAGCCAAGCGAAAGCCCTCAACGGAACCCACCGGGTAACCAATCCCGGCGAGCGGGAGGCAACCGCTCGTAAGCGAGTCTTGCGTGGTGTCGGGGCGACCCGGCCTGCGAAGCGTGGACAGCGAGCCTGTGGGCCGTGTGATCCAGCCCCGAAAGAGAGAGATGGGAGGCCGACGTGGTCTTCTGAGCGGAAGGCAACACGACGACGCCGCGTACCAGGCGTCGTCGCTCCCCGGGGTCCAAGAGCACGGCACGCCGGCATCGGGGTTCCCCAGGAACCTGAGAGACCTGTGTGTTTCCTCGTCGAACAACGGAAGGCACCCCGTCGATGGTGCCAGGCCCCGGAGCGTCGCCCCCGCGCCCGAGGGAGCGAACAGCGGGTGCAATCGAGGTAGCGCCGAATGAAGGCAACGAAATGAAGCGCGACGAACACGCAGGAGTCGGAGTCGCCCGTAGTACCGACGAAGCCGGGGAACCGTTGCCCACGGGACTCGGCGGAGGGAAGGGGCGATCGAGCTACAGATCGAAGAAGGGACCGACGTCCGAGACGCTGTGCTCGGTCACAACGAAACTTCGACGAATCGCAGAGCTGGCGAACACGGACCGACAGCGAGCGCTCACCAGCGTCGCGCACGTGATCGACCTCGACTGGTTGCGGGAGGCGTATCGCCGAACCCGCAAAGACGGTGCGCCTGGGGTCGATGGGAAAACGGCAACGGAGTTTGCGGCGGACCTAGAGCAGAACCTTGGTGCTCTGGCGACGCGGCTTCGCGCCGGTACCTATCGGCCTCCACCGGTACGACGCGTCCACATCCCGAAAGGGAATGGGACGACACGGCCGATCGGCGTACCTACCTTCGAGGACAAGGTCGCGCAGCGAGCGGTGGCGATGGTGCTCGAAGCCATCTACGAGACCGAGTTTCTCGATGTCTCGTATGGCTTTCGCCCTGGACGATCGGCGCACCAAGCGCTCGAGGAACTGCAACGGCGTCCCACGTACTGGACGAAGTGCTGGGTCATCGAAGCGGACATCGAGCGATTCTTCGACGGAATCGACCATGGGCTGCTGCGGAGCGTGCTCGACCGGCGGGTACGGGACGGGGTGCTTCGACGACTGATCGATCGGTGGCTGCAAGCAGGTGTGATGGAGAGCGGCCAACTCACGGTCCCCGACGAGGGGACACCGCAGGGTGGGGTGATCTCACCGCTGCTGGCGAACGTCTTCTTGCACGACGTGCTCGACCTCTGGGTCGAGGACACCGTGCGGCCAAGGTTGCGTGGGAAGTTGAAGCTGATCCGCTATGCGGATGACTTCGTTCTGCTCATCCACAACAAGGAAGACGTTCCGCGCGTGATGTCGGCTCTAGCGAAGCGCCTCGAGCGCTTCGGTCTCCGACTACATCCTGACAAGACCCGGGCGCTGTCGTTCGACAGCCCCTGGCGCGGCACGCTACGTGCTCAACGATCCCGCAGCTTCGACTTTCTCGGGTTGACCCACTACTGGGCTCCGTCGAGGAAGGGCAACTGGGTCGTGAAGCAACGCACGGCGAAGGACCGTTTCTCGCGCGCCTCAGTGGCAGCGAAGGAACGGTGCCGACGCCTCATGCACGCCCCGCTCGCGGTCCAGCACCGCGCGCTGAGCTTGCTGCTACGCGGGCACTACGGCTACTACGGCATCACCGGAAACGGGGATGCCCTGGCCCGATTCCGACATGAGGTCGAACGCCACTGGGGACGCGCGCTGGCACGCCGCGACGGCAGACGGTTCGCATGGGCCCGCTTCAAAGCGACGCTCAAGCGGCTGCCGCTGCCGATGCCGCGCCCCCCGCGCAGCGTCGCACCGAGCGAACCTGTAGCTTGAGGAGCCGGATGCGGGAAACCCGCAAGTCCGGATCTGTGGGAGCCCTGGGGCGGCAACGCCCCAGGGCCACCCGGCGCGTGCGCCGCATCGGCCGCGACAAGAAGCGCGCGTACCGCATCGCCGCCGCCGAGGCGCACGAGGTGCGGGCTGGCCTCGAAGCGGCCGTCGCCTGGGGCTGGGTCGACGACGCGGCGGTCGCACCGGCGCGCGCTCTGGCCGACCGCGTCGGCCGCGTCACGTACGCTCTCGCGCGGTGAGCCTGCCCCCGATGCTCGACGGGGCGACGGCCCCGTCGTCGCGCGACGAAGGTCGGAGCGGGAGCCCGAGCGGGGTCGGGGTCGGGGGCGGGATCGGGATCGGGATCGGGA
>JBPOIP010000155.1:0-26466 GCA_052034395.1 Pseudomonadota bacterium | reverse complement strand
GCGGGCAAGCTGGTCTGAGAGCCTGGGCGGCAGAGCGGTCTGCGCAGGTTAAGGAGGAGCCCGCGTAGCGAGCGGGGGACACGGAGCAGAACGCTCTGCCGCCCGGGCTCCGTGCACCGATAATCATAGTATGTCCTCACCCAAAGTCCTCTTCGGCTTTCATGCCCTGGGCGTGCGTCTCAAGACGGCGCCGCAATCCATCATTGAAATCTATTTTGAGCCGACCCGGCGCGATGCCCGCATGCGCCAGTTTCTGGACCGCGCGAACGAGGCAGGGGTCAAACTGATCGAGTCCGACGGCGCGCGGCTGTCCAAAATGTGTGGTGGCCATGGTCACCAGGGCGTTGCCGCGCGTGTGCAGGCGATCGCTCAGGTGCATTCGCTCGACGAGTTGCTGGAGGACCTGGAAGCTGCCAATGCGGATCTGCCGCCCGAGCAACGCAAGCAGCCTCTCATTCTGGTGCTCGACGGTGTGACCGACCCCCACAACCTCGGCGCATGCCTGCGCGTGGCCGATGGTGCCGGTGCCCATGCGGTGATTGCGCCCAAGGACCATGCGGCCGGTATCAATGCCACGGTCGCCAAAGTGGCCAGCGGGGCGGCAGAGACCGTGCCCTATTTCATGGTCACCAATCTGGCCCGCACGCTCAACGAACTCAAGGAGCGCGACATCTGGATCATTGGCACCAGCGACACCGCTCCGATCACCCTGTACCAGGTCGACCTCAAGGGACCTGTGGCGTTGGTGTTGGGTGCCGAAGGTGCCGGCATGCGCCAGCTGACAGCCAAAACCTGTGATGCCCTGGTGAGCATTCCCATGCGCGGTGCGGTCGAGAGCCTGAACGTGTCGGTGGCCAGTGGTGTATGTCTGTACGAAGCCTTGCGCCAGCGCACGGTTTAGCCAAGGGAGAGTCTTTACTATGAAAAAGATAGCTGCTTACGCAATGATTACGGGGGCTACAGCCATTTTTCTTGCTGGATGTACCCAGGAACAGCAAAACAAGATCAGCCGCGACATCCAGAACTGGACCGGTACCAACGGCGTGCTGGAAATCTATGCGGGTGACAAACTGGTTCGCCGCTTCATCAAAGTGGACAAACTCAGTACCGCCATGGGCACCGATGACAACAAGCCGCGCCCGTACCGCTACGGCTACGGTGTGCTGGACGAAAATTTCAATTTTGTCGTAGATCCTGGCGAGAAAAAAGTCTACTTCGAAGTCAGCGACTACGCCTGAAACTACCTGTTCTTCGAGAGCCCGCGCTGACCCAGCGGGTTGGCGGGGCCACGCACAATCTACAGAATCCCCAATGCTCCCAGGGCGGCGCCAGCTCCCAACAGCCAGAGCATGTGTACCTTCGTGCGCCAGACAAGGACGGTCGTGACCGCAGTCAGCAGCCAGGGCTGCCAGTGCTCCACGGGCGTGCCCGCGCTGGAGGCCAGAATCCACCCGGTGGCTATCAGCAATGCGATGACGACCGGCGCCATCCCGAGCTTGAAAGCCCGCACCGCGCGCAATTCGCGGTTGCGGTGACCCCAGCGGGCAGCGGCAAACGTCAACGTGGTGCTGGGCAGCAGGATGCCGACCATGGCCACACCCACGCCCGCCAGAGCCAGCCACCAGGCTTGCGGCCCGGCGTGGATGCCGCCGCCTGCATTCAAGCCCACATTCCAGCCCAGCAGCGCAATGAAAAGCACATTGGGGCCAGGTGCGGCCTGCGCCAGAGCGATGGACGATGTGAATTGGCTGTCGGTCAGCCAGGCCTTGTCATCGACCAGGTAGCTGTGCATGGCAGGTGCCGTGGTAATGGCCCCGCCGATGGCCAGCAGCGACAGTGACAAAAAGTGCGCCAGCAAAGCCAACCAGTCTGCGCCCGAAAAGGCGATGCTCATGGGGCCTCCCGGGAGTCCTGCGCCTGCGCCAATTGCCGGTAAGCCCAGGCACAGGACAGGCTGCCGATGCCAAACAATACCGCTACGAGCGGCCATCGCAACAGCGCAATCGCGATGAAACTCAGCACCGCCAGACCCCAGCACACGGGCAAGCCCATGGGATTCGACCTGAGCGCGCCAATGAGCTTGAAGCCGGTCGCGGCAATGAGCCCGGCGGCAACCGCGCCCATCCCCCTCAGGGCACCCTGAACCGCCACGGCATCCGAGACGCCGCCCATCAGTGCCGCCAGCGCCAGCACAATAACCAGCGGAAACGCCAGCATGCCCGCCAGGGCAGCCAGGGCACCGGAGAAACCAAAGTAGCGGTCACCAATCATCAGCGACAGGTTGACCACATTGGGGCCGGGCAATATCTGGGCGACCGCCCAGTCCTCCAGAAACTCTTCGCGCGTAAGCCAGTGTTTCTTCTCGACCAGCTCACGCTGCACGACGGCCAGTACGCCGCCAAAACCCTGCAAGGCCAGCAGGGAGAATGACATGAACAGGTCCGCCCTGGATTGCGGTCGATTGCCCAGAGCGGGGGCTTGCAAGTCTGAGGTAATTGAGTCCATGGCCAGACTTTATCGGAGTCTGTGAATCTGTCACGCAGATTGGTTACAGTCGCGGTTTGCCCACGGCACACCGGTCAACAGGAGATATCCATGCGCATAGGTTTGGTAAACGCGCCCGCTGCGATGCGGCATTTCGGGCTGGCTTGTCTGGCGATGCTCGCAAGCGGGGCAGGGCAGGGTGCCGAGGTACGACTGCGCATCATGGAGACCACCGATGTGCACATGAACCTGCTGAGCTACGACTATTACCAGGACAAGACCACCGACCAGTATGGTCTGTCCCGTGCCGTGTCGCTGATCAAGGCAGCGCGGGCGGAGGTACCTAACAGCTTGCTGTTTGACAACGGCGACCTGTTGCAGGGCAATCCCATGGGGGATTTTGTCGCCACGGTCAAGCCGTTGAAAGATGGCGAGACCCATCCGGCCTTTCGCGTCATGAACCAGTTGGGGTACGACGCCGCCAATATTGGCAACCACGAATTCAACTTTGGACTGGACTTCTTGCGCCGATCGCTTGCGGGGGCAAGTTTTCCGTATGTCAACGCCAACATCTATGTCGACGACAAGGATGTCCATACCGAGCAGGCGCGGCACGCCTTCACGCCCTATGTCATTCTTGAGCGCCAACTGATCGATGCTCAGGGCAACGCGCACCCCTTCAAGGTTGGCGTCATTGGTTTTGCGCCGCCGCAGATCATGCAATGGGACAAAGGTCACCTGGAGGGCAAGGTGGTCGCACGCGATATCGCGGCAACGGCCAGGAAGTATGTTCCGCTGATGCGCGCTCAGGGTGCACAGATTGTCATTGCCATTCCACATGCCGGCTTCGAAAAGGCGCCGGTTTCCGCATTCTCGGAGAACAGTGTTGGCCCATTGACCGAGATTGCCGGTGTGGATGCGGTGCTGTTTGGCCATTCCCATGCTGAATTTCCCGGCAAGGCCTTTGCAGCGCATCCCAAAGTCAATCTGGAGCGCGGAACAATCAATGGTGTTCCGGCCGTGATGCCGGGGCGTTGGGGCGACCACCTCGGGGTGATTGATTTGACACTGGACAACGCCAGCGGCTCATGGAAGGTGGTGGACAGCAAGGCATCGCTGCGCCCCATTTATGACCGCACCGCACGGAAATCGGTTGCAGCGGCTGACCCCATGGTGGAGCAACTGGTGGGCGATGTGCATGCCGCCACACTGGATTACGTGCGCGACAAGGTGGCATTCAGCAGTGCGCCCATCTACAGCTACTTCGCGCAGGTGGCAGATGACCCGTCCGTGCAGGTGGTTTCGAACGCCCAGATAACCTATGTCAAGCGCGCCATGCAGGGCACGGACTACGAAAAATACCCTGTGCTGTCTGCCGCCGCCCCCTTCAAAACTGGTGGTCGCCAGGGCTGGGACTATTACACCGACATTCCCGCCGGACCGCTGGCGATCAAGAACGTGGCCGACCTGTATGTGTACCCCAATACGCTCAAGGCCATGCTGCTCACAGGCGCCGAAGTGCGGGAGTGGCTGGAAATGTCGGCCGGACAGTTCAACCAGATCGACCCCCAAGGTGGCGCGCAGCAGTTGCTGCTGAACGACGCATTTCGCTCTTACAACTTCGACACTATCGATGGCTTGACGTATGAATTTGATGTCACCCAACCTGCGCGGTACGACGCCAACGGCAAGCTGATGGAGCCTCGCGCCAGCCGCGTGACAAAGCTCCGCTATCAGGGGCAACCCATTCAAGCGGATGCCAGGTTCATCGTCGCCACCAACAACTACCGCGCGTTCGGCGGGGGAAATTTTCCGGGGCTTGGCGCCAGCAAAGTGGTCCTGGAAGCACCCGAGGAAAATCGCCAGGTTCTCATTGAATACCTGCGCATGAGTGACATGCTGTCAGCCTCCAAGCGGGTCAACCCCAGCGCCGACGGCAACTGGTTCATCACACCCGTGCCGGGTGTGCGCCTGACTTTTTTGTCTGCCAGCAGGGCGCAACGCTACCTCGCCGGTCATCCGCAGGTGCGATTGATCAAGGACAACGGCGATGGTTCGGCGCTGTTTGAGCTGGTGCCCTGATCACTTGCGCACAATGCGACCGGGCGCTATCTGCTCAACGGCTTTGGGATTCTCGCGCAGCCATTCTTCGAATGCGTCGATATCCGGGCCCACGGTCATGCGGTCGCGGCCCTGCTTGAAGATGTTGAGATCATTGCCACCGTCAGCCATGAAATTGTTGACCACCACCCGGTAGTCGCGCGTCAGATCCAGAGGCTTGCCGTCAACCGTGACGGACTCCAGAACGGCTTCTGCCCCCTCCAGTTGACTCCATTGGTAGTTCAGGTTGGCAGAGACTTGCAGTGTCGCAGCGCCGGGACGCTTGGGTAGTTGCCGGCGAATCAGCTCCTTCACTTGCACACCGGAAAGTGTCATCGCGACCAGGTCATTGCTGAAGGGCTGAATGGCAAACAGATCGCTCAGGGTGACCGTGCGGCCGGGCACCACGGTCAGGTCGGCCCGGATGCCGCCAGAGTTGGTCATGCCAATGTCCACGGCGCCACGCTTTCTCGCATAGGCCAGATGCGCGTCCGCCACGAGGTTGCCCAGTGGCGAATCACCGAACGGTGCCGTTGCGGCGCGAATCGCTCCACGGGTCAAATCGGCCACCGGTTTATTGCGTGCTGCGGTTGTGAGGGCCGCTGCGCGCTGAACCAGGCCGACAAATGCCGGGTTGGGCGCATACATGCCCTGCAGCACCGGGTGGTTAGTGGCTTGCGCGTCCAGAACCATGCCGTGGGTATCCAGTGTCAGACGGCTCTCGGTCAGCCATCCCCCAAAGCTGCCGGCCTGCACCAGCAAGCGACCATTGATCTTGCAGGTATAGGCCTGGTGGGTGTGACCGCTGATGATGATGGCGTAGGCCGGGTCCAGCCGTTTGGCAATGTCCACCGCGCGGCCTTTTAGCCCCGTGCACGCATAGCTGGGGTCATTCGCCCCACCCTCAAACAGAGCGCCTTCGTGCATGATGGCCACCAGCACCTGCGCACCAGCCGCGCGCAACTCGGGAACCAGGGCGTTTAGTGTGTCGGCTTCGTCGGCGAATCGCAGGCCGACAATACTCTTGGGAACAATCACCTTGGGGGTATCCCGCGTCACAGCTCCCACCAATGCAATTTTGAGACCACCAACCTCCTTGATGACATGGCTGGGCAGCAAGCGATTGCCGGTATCGATCTCAAACATGTTGGCCGCCAGGTAGGGGAAGCTGGCACCTTTGAACTCGGGCCAGGCGCAGCCGCTGCTGCCACATTCACCGCGCGATTTACGCAGCAGCTCAGGCAGACCGGCATCCAGATCGTGGTTGCCCAGTGACGATACGGCAAGTCCCAGCTCTCCCAGGGCAGACAGTGTGGGTTCGTCCTTGAGCAGGGAAGACATTTGCGGCGATGCGCCAATCAGGTCGCCTGCGGCCACAAACACGTGGTGCTTGCGCTGGCTGCGCAGGTTGTCAAGCACGGTTGCGAGGTAGGCCACACCACCGGCGGCTTGCGGCTTGATTTCTCCGGTTTTCGGATCGGGCAGGCGCGGTGACAGCGGTGTGGGCGACCCGGGCTGGATGTGACCGTGAAAGTCATTGATGGAAAAAATGCTTAACTCGACAGCCTGCGAGGTGCCTTGGACCGGCTGCAGGTTCGCGCATCCTGCCAGCGTGAGGCCGCCCAACAAAGCAAAAACACGTATATAACTGCACCCAAAATGTGCGAAACGGGAAATAATCGACAAAGGGTTGCTCCAAATAGGTGAATGGCCAATTCGGGGTATCGGCAACATTCAAATCATCATAGCTTTGGTGTCTGTAATACAACAGCTGTAACAAAAGTTACCTGATCGTATGGTTAACTATGCAGGTTCATTGCATTTCTTTACCCATTTTTACTTTTCATTTAACCCCCTTTCAGGGCCATCTCGTCTAGGAGCAATCAGGATGCGTAAAAATCACGATGTGAATTTTTCAGGTTTTACCAGGACAGTGCTCAGCGCAGCCGTTGCCTTGGTTTGTGCATCGCCCGTGTGGGCACAGACAGCCGCTGACGACGGCCAGCCGCGTGCCAAGGACGACAACGTGCGTCTGGGGACCATCGTGATCGTGGGCGAAGGCGGCAAACTCGGTGCCGGTCAGATGCTGAATGAAGACTCGGTCAAGGGGCGCAGCACGGTAACCAAAGCGGCAACTGAAAAAAACCTGGCAACAGGCAATCCGTTCCAGGCGCTGGCCCTGTTGCCTAGCGTTAGCACCTTCAGCCATGATGCCACCGGCCTATTTGGTGGAGGTTTAAGCATTCGTGGCTTTGGCTCTGACCAATTGGGCTTTACCGTTAATGGCGTGCCCGTTAACGATTCGGGCAACTTTGCAGTCTATCCGCAGGAGTATGTTGATCAGGAAAACGTGTGTACACAAACTGTGTCACAAGGCAGTCCCGATGTTGAATCACCACACTCGGGTGCGACGGGGGGAAATGTCGGAATAACTACGTGTGACCCAGAAGAAAAATTTCGTTTCCGCTTTGCTCAGACATTGGGGGGACTGAACCTTTCACGCACGTTTGCACGAATTGATACAGGCCGTTTTGCAGACAACAAGGTCAAGGTTTTGGCTAGCGTTTCGCATACGCAAGCTGACAAGTGGAAAGGTGAAGGCGGTGCCAAGAAGGATCATCTGGATGCTGCATTTAGGTGGGACTTGAGTGAAGACAACGTTATTCTGGGTTCGATTCTCTATAACCGCGCCGTCAATAACAACTTCTCGAGTATGAGTTTGTCCCAGCTCAATACCAATGGCTACAAATGGGACTACTCTCCAAGGTTTAGTGGTCACTTGCCAGCAGTGACAGGTGTTGCGCAAAGAGAAGCCAACCCGAGTCCCGCGTATTACAAGCTCTCAGTTAATCCGTTCGAAAACGCTATCGCCTCCGTTTCTGGCTCGTTCAAGTTGGCCAATGAAACATATTTGAAAGTACAGCCCTACTACTGGTATGGCTTTGGCAACGGTGGGACGCAACAATTTTTGCTGTCGGAGACCGGTTTCCTGAACACTGCAACTGGCAAGGTTGGTGCTGGTGTCGACTTGAATGGCGATAACGACACGCTGGACTCTATTCTCGTCGCACGCAGCTCAATTACCCATACACAACGCCCTGGACTAACGGCTGAAATCTCCACCGCAATAAACAATCATCAACTGCGTTTTGGTGTTTGGTATGAGCGTGCAGAACATCGCCAGACCCGACCTGCAGTTCCGGTCAGTGCGGGGGGCGAATCCTCTGACATCTGGCTGCGAGATGGGCTCTTTAGACGGCCGGACGGCAGTAGCTTTTCAGATCGGGACTGGAAGACCATTAGCACTGCATACCAGTTTTACGCTAACGACACCTTCAACTTCATGGGCGACCGTGGTGTGGTGTCGGTAGGCGTGCGTGCGCCCAACATTACGCGGGATGTCACCAACTTTGCCAATGAAGGCTTTACAACGAACTACAGCTTTCAAAAGTCCTTTCGCGATGTGCTCCCGCAATTGGGTGCGCGTTTCGCCATCGATAAGAGCCAACAGGTGTTTTTCAGCATCGGAAAAAACTTCCGTGCACCCCCAAATTTTGCCTTTTACACACCCAATGTTCGCTTAAAAGCGGCCGGGCAGGTGGAAACACTGTCAGAAGTCGTAGGGGAGACTTCCATCATGACGGACGTGGGCTACCGCCTTCAAACGCGTGATTTTTCACTCTCGGCTACGCTTTTCAATTCTGATTTCAAGGACAGACAAGCCAATGCTTTCGACCCCAATACACAAGTAAATACATTTACCAATGCTGGCCGTGTCGTTACGAGGGGGCTGGAGCTTGAGTTGGGCAGCGCTCCGTTCTTAGGTGGATTCACTGCATACGGATCAGTTACCGCTCAATCGAGTGAGACGCTGGACGACATCACCGTTGCAAAAGGTCAAACACTTCCAACGGCAGGCAAGCAGTTCACATTGGTTCCCAATCTGATGGCTGGAGCTTCGTTGCAGTATTCCCGAGGTGCGTATTACGCACGCATGAAACTCAAGCACATGGGTCGCCAGTTTGCAACGTTGATGAATGATGAAGAGGTACCCAGTTATACGGTAGGGGATTTTGACGCAGGCTACAACTTTGGTAACTTTGGCATGTTGAGCAATATGCAGTTGCGCTTCAACATTACCAACATGTTTGATGCTCAATACCGAACGACTTCATCCGCTCAAGTCAACGCCATCAAGTATGGTGCAACCGCTCCAAGCACAGTGCTCTATTACTTGGGTGCGCCGCGCTTGGTGGCCATCAGCTTGAGCGCCGACTTCAAATAAACTCGGTCAGCGATTTGCAGCCCATCCGGGGTGCACAGGGAAAAAAAGCCTCCGGAAATCGCGGGGGCTTTTTTTTGCCCTACCCGTGTCCCTTTTGTGGCAGCGACGCCAGCCCGGCTGGTTTAGGCTCGGGGCTTCATGTGACCTGGACCCCTCCGATGAACCTTCGCCCCACCATCGACTTTCTACTCAACGACTGGCTTGACACCCCGGTGCTGACGCAGCGTGAGCGCTTTGCCGACCACTCGCGTGACACGTTTGATGCGGTGCTGGACACCTGTGAGCGCATTGCCCGCGAAAAATATGCCCCCTTCAACCGCCTGGTGGATGTGCAGGAGCCGCATTTTGATGGCGAAAAGGTCATCCTGCCGAAGGCCACATTTGAAGCCAACCGCGCCTATGCCGAGTCCGGCATGCTCAGCGCAGCACAAGACTATGAAGTGGGTGGCATGCAGCTGCCCTACAGCGTGGAGGCGGCTGCCAATGCATTCTTTGCCTGTGCCTCGGTCAGCATTGGTTCGGGCATGTTGACCACCGGCAATGCCAATTTGTTGATGACCCACGGCACCGCCCTGCAAAAGGAGGTGTTTGCCAGGAATGAGTTTGCCGGGCGCTGGTCGGGAACCATGTGCCTGAGTGAGCCGCAAGCGGGCTCCAGTCTGAGCGACGTGGCCACCAGTGCAGTTCCGGATGGTGCTGACTTTGAATCTGATCCATTGGGTGCCCGTTACCGCCTTAAGGGCAACAAAATGTGGATTTCCAGCGGCGAGCATGAACTGACCGAGAACATCATCCATTTGGTGCTGGCCAAAATTCCGGATGCAGATGGCAAGTTGGTGCCTGGCACGCGCGGCATCTCTCTTTTTATCGTGCCCAAGAAGCTGGTGAACACCGATGGCACGCTCACGGGCGTACGCAACGACGTCGCACTGGCTGGTCTGAACCACAAACTGGGCTGGCGTGGCACTACCAACACCTTGCTTAATTTTGGTGAAGGCAAGTTTCCGGTGGATGCCGACCGTGATGGTGGCGGACCCTACGGCAAAGGTGCGGGTGCCATAGGCTATCTGGTTGGTCAACCTGGCAAGGGCCTGCACTGCATGTTCCACATGATGAACGAGGCGCGCATTGGCGTGGGCATTGCCGCCACGATGCTTGGCATGGCGGGCTACTACGCGTCGCTGGAATACGCCCGCAACCGCCCCCAAGGAAGACCGCTGGGCGCCGGCGGCAAAGACGCAACCCAACCCCAAGTGGCGATCATCGAACACGCCGACGTCAAGCGCATGTTGCTGGCGCAAAAGGCTTATTGTGAAGGCGCGCTGGCGCTGGAGCTGTATTGCGCCCGACTGGTGGACGAGCACCACACTGCTGGTGGCGACGCTGCCAACGACGCGCGCCTTTTGCTCGAAGTGCTGACCCCCATAGCCAAGAGTTGGCCCAGTGAATGGTGCCTGGAGGCCAACTCCCTGGCCATTCAAATCCACGGTGGCTACGGATACACGCGCGACTTTCCAGTGGAGCAATACTGGCGCGACAACCGCCTCAACATGATCCACGAGGGCACGCACGGCATCCAGGCCACCGACCTGCTGGGACGCAAGGTGCTGATGGAAGAGGGCAGGGGCCTGACACTGCTGGCCGCACGGATGACAGCAACGATGAAGCGCGCCTACCAGGTGCCGGCCCTTGCGGCGCATGCCGACGCACTCGGCGTGGCACTCAAGCAAATTGCGGTAGCCACGCAGAAGGCCTGGGCCACCGGCAACCCCAACGATGCATTGGCCAACGCTGTGCCCTATATGCAGGCCTTTGGGCACACCGTCCTGGCCTGGATCTGGCTCGATGTGGCGCTCAAAGCGCTGCAGGGTGACGCAGACCAGGCCAAGCCTGCGACGCAGGGCCGCATGGGGGCCACCCGGTTCTTCTTTCACTACGAATTACCCAAGATTGGCGCCTGGCTGTCGGTCGTGGAGTCGCGCGATACCACCTGTGCAGCCCTGTCGCAGGACGCGTTCTAGGTACCTGGTTGCCGTCAGAAATGACGGATATCACGCCGGTGACACGCGAAGCCCGCGCGTGAGCGGCACAATGCCCCCTTCCATTTCGCAAGCAGGAGACACATTCACATGACCGCACGCACCATCCAACAACTGTTCGACCTGTCCGGCAAGACGGCACTGGTCACCGGCGGGTCCCGGGGTCTGGGCCTGCAGATGGCCCACGCGCTGGGCGAAGCCGGGGCCAAAATCATGCTCAGCTCGCGCAAGGCGTCTGATCTGGAGGAAGCCTGCGCCGAGTTGCAGGCCGCTGGCATCGATGCCCGCTGGATTGCCGCAGACTGCGCCAAAGACGCCGAAATCGCGCGTCTGGCCGACGAAACCCTGCAACGCATGGGCGATGTGGACATTCTGGTGAACAACGCCGGTGCTGCCTGGGGCTCGCCAGCAGAAGACCACCCGGTGGAAGCCTGGGACAAGGTGATGAACCTCAACGTGCGCGGCTACTTCCTGCTGAGCCAGGCCATCGCCAAAAAGAGCATGATTGCCCGCCGCTCGGGGCGCATCATCAACATCGCCTCCATTGCCGGGCTGAACGGCAACCCCGAAGGCATGAACACCATTGCCTACAACACCTCAAAGGGCGCGGTGCTCAACTTCACCCGTGCACTGGGTGCCGAATGGGGCAAGTACAACATCACGGTTAACGCCATCTGCCCGGGCTTTTTCCCCAGCAAGATGACGGCTGGCACGCTCAAGGCCTTTGGCGAGGAGAAGCTGGCGGCCGGTGCGCCACTCAAGCGCCTGGGCGATGACGAAGACCTCAAGGGCCTGTGCGTTCTGTATGCGTCCGATGCGGGCAAACACATCACCGGCCAGTGGCTGGCCGTGGACGGTGGCGTATCCGTTGTCACCGGAGGCTAGAAATATGGCCCCCAACGCTCCACCGCTGCGCGGGTCGCTGCCCCCCGAGGGGGCTAACCCGCCTTGGGGCGGCCCGGCAGCGGGTTGCACTATGACCCCCACGCTCCACCGCTGCGCGGATCGCGGCCCCGCATGGGGGCTAACCCGCCTTGGGGCGGCCCGGCGGCGGGTTGCACCATGAGTTGGGAAAAAGCTGTCAGCTTCGGGGTGGATATCCCGTTTGTCACGCTGCTGGGCTTCGAGCTGACGCAGTTTGAAGGCGGCCACTCGGAAATACTCTACACCGCCAAACCCGAGCACCTGAATTCGTTTTCGGTGACCCACGGCGGAGCGCTGATGACGCTACTCGATGTGTCGATGGCTACTGCGGCGCGCAGCCAGGTGCCCGAGATGGGCGTTGTCACCATCGAGATGAAGACGACCTTCATGCGCCCGGCGGTCGGTCCGCTGATCGCCAAGGGTGAACTGATGCACCACACGGTCACCATGGCCTTTACGCAAGCTACCGTGTTCGACGCCCATGGTCACAAGTGTGCCCACGCCACCGGCACGTTCAAATTCATGAAGCGTCTGCCCACAGGCCACAGGACGGCAAACCCGTTGAATGGACCGTCCAACAGCATTCGTACCGACTAAATCGGCCTTTGGCCCTCGTGGATATTTATTTTGTAGCTATCGTTTCAATAGCAACCTAACCCAAGCCGGACCTTACATGCCAACCAACCACCAAATTCACCTTGACAACCGTCCAACGGGCGAAGCCGTCGCCAGCAACTTCAAGCTGGTGGCCGCTGAGACACCGCCACTGGCTGAGGGTCAGGTGCTCGTTCGTCACCACTTTCTGAGTCTGGATCCTTACATGCGCGGCCGCATGAACGACGCCAAGAGCTACGCCCAGCCACAGGCGCTGGGTCAGGTCATGCAAGGCGGCACCGTGGGCGAGGTTGTCGAGTCGCGCCACCCCAAGCTCAATGTGGGGGACAAAGTGGTCGGCATGGGCGGCTGGCAGGAATACAGCGTGGTGGATGCCACGCAGCCGGGCGCGCTGCGCAAGGTCGACACCACCCATGTGCCGCTGAGTGCCTACCTGGGCGCAGTCGGCATGCCCGGTGTCACAGCCTGGTACGGTCTGGTCAAGATCATCGAACCCAAGGCAGGTCAAACCATGGTCGTGAGCGCGGCTACCGGTGCCGTCGGAAGTGCCTTTGCTGCACTGTCCAAGGCACGCGGCTGCCGCACGGTAGGCATTGCGGGTGGCCCCGACAAATGCCGGTATGCCGTTGACGAACTGGGCTTTGACGCCTGCATAGACTACAAGCTGTACAACTCGGCAGCATCGCTAATGAAGGCCATTGCTGCTGAATGCCCCAATGGCATCGATGGCTATTTTGAGAACGTGGGCGGTATGGTGCTGGACGCCGTGTTGCCACTGATGAACGCATTTGGCCGTATTGCCGTGTGCGGAATGATTGCCGGCTACAACGGCGCGCCACTGCCACTGACTTACCCCGCGCTAATCCTGATGCAGCGGCTCAAAGTGCAGGGCTTTATCGTCAGCGAGCACATGGAAATCTGGCCCGAGGCTCTGACCGAGCTCGGCACTCTGGTGGCCACCGGCAAGCTGCGCGCGCGTGAATCGATTGCCGAAGGGCTTGCTGCTGCACCCGAAGCCTTTTTGGGTCTGCTCAAGGGCAAAAACTTTGGCAAACAGCTTGTGAAACTGCTCTGAAATCTGCGCACCAGACCGCTGCGGGCTCTGCCGCCCGCTGATCCATCGTTATTCATAGGAGTTTTTGTGTCTGACATCATCCTGCACCACTACCCTGCGTCGCCTTTTGCTGAAAAAATCCGCTGCGTGCTGGGTTTCAAACAACTTGCCTGGAAGTCGGTCATCATCCCGACCGTCATGCCCAAGCCCGACGTGGTGGCGCTGACCGGTGGCTACCGCAAGACGCCCATCCTGCAAATCGGTTCGGACATTTATTGCGACACCGCGCTCATCTGCGATGTGCTGGAACACCTGCAGCCAACCCCCGCGCTGTATCCGGCCACGGATAAGGGCATGGCCCGCGTGCTGGCACAGTGGGCCGACACCACACTGTTCTGGGCGGCCATGGGGTACAACCTGCAACCCAAGGGGGCAGCCGCCATGTTTGAAGGCGCGCCACCCGAGGCCGCCAAGGCGTTTGGTGCGGACCGCGCTGCCATGTCGGCCGGCTTGAACCGCCTGCGCCCCGGTGACGCCACTGCGGCCTACAGGTCCTACCTGCGCCGCATCAATGACATGCTGGACGGACTAGACTTTGTGCTGGGCAATGCCCCCTGCGTAGCTGACTTTGCCTGCTACCACCCGCTGTGGTTTACCGCCAAACGTGTGCCGGTGATGGCGGGCATTTTGCAGGCCACACCTGCCGTCTTGGCGTGGATGGAGCGCATGGCGGTATTCGGCCATGGCACGATGCAAAAATACTCTGCTACAGAAGCGATAGCGGATTGTGCAGCATCTGCAGGGTCTGCAGCCCCATTGGACACTGTTTTTCAGGACGAACACGGTATTCCACTGGGTAGCCGGGTGACACTGGCCGCAGACGTATTCGGTCAGGAAACGACCGAAGGCGAACTGGTGGCCGCCACGCGCACCCGCTACACCCTGCGCCGCACCGACGCGCGTGCGGGCACGGTTCATGTACATTTCCCCCGCGTCGGCTACGTGTTGCGGGCGGCACAACCGGCATGAGTTTGCGGCTAACTCCGGCAGTCGCCTGGAAGCGGGTTGCCTTTGCCGACCTGACCCCGCACCAGCTTTACGAACTGCTGCAGCTGCGCACAGACGTCTTCGTCATGGAGCAGGCCTGTGCGTTTCAGGATATGGACGGCTACGACCATCTGGCCGTGCACCTGCTGGGTACGGCGGTGAACGCGTCCACAGGCCAAGGGCAGGGCGCGGCACTCATTGCCTATGCGCGCCTGTTCCCCGCAGGCATCAAGTTCACGCAGGCCAGCATTGGCCGCGTCCTCACGCGTGCCAGCGTGCGTGGTACCGGCCTGGGCCATGTGCTGATTCGCGAAGCCATTGCAGCGGTGGAAGCGCTGTGGGGTCTGCAACCCATTCGCATTGGCGCGCAGTCCCGCCTGACCGCGTATTACCGCCAGCATGGCTTTGTGGAGGTGGGCCCAGCCTACCTGGAAGACAACATTGATCACCAGGACATGGTCCTGATTCCATAACCCTGCATCGTCGCGCCGCGGGATGGGCCGGCGGCGATCACATTCAACAGGAGCTTCCAATTCATGATTTCTGACTTCAAAAACAAGACCGCTGTACTCACCGGCGCAGGCTCGGGCTTTGGCCTGGAGTGCGCCCGCATTGGCGCCAAGCTGGGCATGAACCTGGTGCTGGCCGATGTGCAGCAGGATGCACTGGACCGCACCGTTGCTGAAATGCAGGCAGTTGGGACCCCGGTGCTGGCCATGCGGGTAGACGTGTCCAAAGCCGACCAGATGCAGGCGCTGGCGGACGCCGCATTTGCCCGTTTTGGCGCACCGCACTTCGTGTTCAACAACGCAGGAGTGGGGGCCGGGGGCCTGGTGTGGGAAAACTCCCTGCAGGACTGGGAATGGGTGCTGGGCGTCAACCTCATGGGCGTGGTGCATGGCGTGCGCCTGTTCACCCCCATGATGCTGGCCGCAGCCAAGGCCGACCCTGGCTACCAGGGGCATATCGTCAACACCGCCAGCATGGCGGGTTTGCTCAATGCGCCGAACATGGGCATCTATGGCGTCAGCAAGCACGCGGTGGTGTCACTGAGCGAAACGCTGTACCAGGATCTGGCCCTGGTGACGGACCAGATCAGCGCCAGCGTGCTGTGCCCCTTCTTTGTGCCCACTGGCATCAGCCAGAGCCACCGCAACCGTCCGGATGAACTCACGGTGCCGGGTGCCCAACCGACCCAAAGCCAGCTGATCGGTCAGGCCATGAGCGACAAGGCCGTGGGTAGCGGCAAGGTCACCGCGGCCGAGGTGGCCCAGATGGTGTTTGACGCCATTGCCGCCAATCGGTTTTATATCTACAGCCACCCCAAGGCAATAGGCTCGGTGCAAACACGCATGGAAGATATTCTGCTGGCCCGAAACCCGACGGACCCGTTTGCGCACAAGCCCGAATTGGGCGTTGAATTGCGCCAGGCCCTGCGGCGCTGAAGGTTGGATTTACCCCAAAATACGCCGCAGCAACGCAATCAGACTGGGCCGACCTTACAGCGCGTCAGCGTGCCATCGCGCAGGTCTTCCTATGCTGGGCCAATCATCAATGGTGGTTACTGAAAACTCGATTTGCCTTGATCTGGCGCAAGAAAATTCAATTGAAGTGGGGTCCTGGCAAATTGTGATTCATGCGCATAAATCACAATTAAACTTCGAGAGTGCGGCCACAGGTTTTACGCCGCGCGTTTGACAGAAAAAGGGAATTCCCAATGAGCAATCTCAAGATAGGTGCCCGCCTCGGGTTTGCGTTCGGCTTCGTTCTGGCGCTTATGGCGCTGATCGTGCTGATTGCCGTTTCCCGGCTTTCCATTTTGAATGCCGGCACGGACCATGTGGTTCACAATGCCTACCCCAAAGTGGTGACGGCTTACGAAATTGAAGGTCAGATCAACGTGATCGCCCGGGGGCTTCGCAACCTTTTGCTGACAAGCGATGAAGCCGTGATCAAGAGCGAACTCGAGCGCATCGCCACCTCGCGCAAGCAGGTATCCGAAAAGATGGAAATTCTGGACAAAACCGTGTCCAGTGAGCAGGGCAAAGCCTTGCTGGAGGCGCTCAAGCAGGCTCGGGCGGAATACATCACGCAGACCAACGAGCTTATGAAATTGGTGGCCAACAAGGACAAGGAAGCGGCTTTGGCATTGTTGCTTGGCAAGGTTCGGACGGTGCAATCAGAGTACTTCAAGCGCCTTGATGCACTCATCGCGCACCAGAATCAGGTCATGGAGCAGTCGGGTGTCGATGCCAAGGAAACATTTGGCAATGCCCGGCTCATGTTGATCGGACTGGCTGCCGTGGCGATTGCGCTGGCGGCTTTCATGGGGCTGATGGTGACACGCGGAATTGTGCGGCCGATCAAGGAGGCGCTGGAAACTGCGCAACGGGTCGCGGCTGGCGATTTGACGTCCGATATTTCAACCACCAGCACCGACGAGCCGGGTCAACTGCTCATGGCCCTCAAGGAAATGAATGACAGTCTGTCCAAGGTGGTCAGCAATGTGCGCCAGGGTTCCGAAGGTGTGTCAACCGCCAGTGCCGAAATCGCTTCGGGCAACCACGACCTGAGCGCGCGCACCGAGAGTCAGGCCAGTGCTTTGGAGCAGACTGCCGCTTCCATGGAAGAACTCAGTTCCACGGTGAAACAGAACGCTGACAGTGCACGGCAGGCCAACCAGTTGGCCATGAATGCCAGCACCGTTGCCGTAAAGGGCGGCGCTGTTGTGGCCCAGGTGGTGGACACCATGAAGGGCATCAATGACGCCTCCCGCAAGATTGCAGACATCATTCAGGTGATTGACGGCATTGCATTCCAGACCAATATTCTGGCCCTCAATGCGGCCGTTGAAGCGGCGCGCGCCGGTGAGCAGGGCCGTGGCTTTGCAGTGGTGGCCAGCGAAGTGCGCAGCCTGGCCGGCCGCAGTGCCGAAGCCGCCAAGGAGATCAAGCAGCTGATCAGCGCCAGCGTGGAGCGGGTGGAACAGGGCACCACGCTGGTCGATGAGGCCGGTGTGACCATGACCGAGGTGGTTGACAGCATCAAGCGCGTAACCGATCTGGTGGGTGAAATCAGTGCCGCGAGCAATGAGCAGTCGCTCGGTGTGACGCAGGTAGGTGAGGCCGTGTCGCAGATGGACCAGGTCACGCAACAAAACGCCGCCCTGGTAGAAGAAATGGCTGCGGCAGCCAGCAGCCTCAAGAGCCAGGCGCAGGATCTTGTTCAAACCGTTGCCGTTTTCAAGACTTCCGGGAACTCCCACGGCACTGCGTTGACCTCCATCCCCGTGCGTTCAGGCGGCACCAAGAGCAACGCGTTCCAGGGTTCCGACCGGCGCTCTGGCGCAGCCACAGGCTCGCCGTTGCATCGTTCGGCCAAACCGGCTGCCAAGCCACGGCCGGCTGCTGCTGTAACGGCATTGCCCAAATTGCCAAAGGCTGCCCCTTCAGCTCCCCCGGCGCCATCCGCACCTGCGCCCAAGAGTGCCGCCCCCGCGGGTGATGACGACGGTTGGGAAACCTTTTAAGGTGCGGGCACTGCCACAGCGACTGGGCTGACGCCTAGTCGCCACAAGGATGTGACCTCCGCCGCGCGTGCCGCATGCAATGTTTCGCGGCTGTCGGCAGCTTTACCGTGGATCGGCCGCGTGTCCATGCGGCCCAAAACCGTCAAGCCGGCCTGTTGAATGGCGTCCAGAAGTTCAGCCCGGCTACGCAGACCCAGATGCTCGGCCAGATCGGACAGGATCAGCCAGCCCTCTCCCTGCGGGCTCAAATGCTCTGCAAGACCGCCCAGAAACCCCAGCAGCATCTGGCTGCCTTCATCGTATACGGCGTGTTCAATGGGTGAGCCGGGCCGGGCGGGTAACCAGGGTGGGTTGCACACCACCACCGAAGCGCGACCGGGCGGAAACAGATCCATTCGCATGACCTGAACTTGGCCCGAAAGGCCCAGGCGCTCCAGGTTGGCCTGTGCACACGCCAGTGCACGCGGGTCCTGGTCGGTCGCCACGATCTGCCCAATGCCTTTGCGGCGCGCCAGCATCACCGACAGAACGCCGGTGCCCGTGCCGATGTCAAAAGCGAGCAAACTGGTTGCACCCGTCTCCCCCGGTGGCAGCGGTGCGGCTGCGACCAGTCCCACGTATTCGCCCCGCACCGGAGAAAAAACGCCGTAGTGCGGGTGAATGCGGTTATCGGGCGCTGACCTCAGCGCACTGATTTCAACCCCCTTCCTGCGCCATTCGAAGGCGCTGGTCATGCCCAGCAGGTCCCGCAGGGTTGCCACACTGCCTTGTGCCGGCTCGGTCATGGCACCCCAGGCCTGCGTGCAGGCCAGCCGCGCATCGGGTGCGCGACGCAGCGGGATACTGTAGTCGCCATTGAACGGCAGCAGTACCATTCCCAGAATCCGCGCCCGCTGGGCCTGAGCCTGGCGATGCTGGTGAAAGGCGTCTGATGGTTTTGCAGGCTGGGCAGTTGGGTCAGACGGCTTGGCCAGCGCACGCTTCTTTCGCTTGGGGACGTTGTCGATCCTGCGCTTGAGTGCCTGCAGCAATTGGCGCGCATTGTGAAAATCACCCCGCCACAGCAAAGCCGTACCTTCGCAGGCCAAGCGGTAGGCGGCGTCCGCCGTGGTGGTGTCATCTGCCAGCACAACCCGCTTGGGTGCCGGCGCGCCGCGCTCCGAACGCCACAGGGCGCTGCACGCCTGGCCGGATTCGGTCCAGTGAATCTGGGCATGCGGCGCTTCAGGTGTTGCCGCAAGGCCGGCGCTGGAAGGGAGTGTGGGCATAGCCGGGCCTTGCAATTGGTTGGTAGAACCCCTCTTTTAACAGAACACCAGGCACGCAAAGCGCCTGCCACCTGTGGCAAACTCCCGCCCTTGTTCCAAATCACGATGCCTTTCGGGGCAGCCGTTCAACCGCGTTAGCGTTTTCACTCCCGTTATGCAGAAAATCATCGCGCAACTCGCGCAGGAAATCCGTATTCGCCCCAATCAGGTCGAAGCTGCCGTGCAGTTGCTCGACGGTGGCGCCACCGTGCCCTTTATCGCCCGCTACCGCAAGGAAGTGACTGACGGGCTCGACGACATCCAGTTGCGCGAACTGGAGGCTCGCCTGTCCTATTTGCGCGAACTGCGCGACCGCAAGGAAGCCGTCATCAAGGCGATTGACGAGCAGGGCAAGCTTACCCCGGCACTGATTGCCGCCATCCACAACGCCTCCACCAAGCAGGAGGTGGAAGACATTTACCTGCCGTTCAAGCTCAAGCGCCGCACCAAGGGGCAGCTGGCCAAAGAAGCCGGGCTGGAGCCGTTGGCCGATGCCCTGTTCAATGACCCCACACTGGTGCCCGCCGAGGCCGCGTTGCCCTATGTGATCCCCATGCGACCGGTGGTGGAGGGTGAGGACAAGCAACCCGACTTCTCCACCGTGCAGGCCGTGCTGGACGGCGTGCGCGATTTACTGTCTGAGCGCTGGGCCGAAAACCCTGAACTGGTGCGAGATCTGCGCGAATGGTTGTGGCAGGAAGGGCTGCTGCGCAGCAAACTGATGGACGGCAAGGACGAGGCCAACGCCGATGTGGCCAAGTTCCGCGATTATTTTGACTACGACGAGCCCATTGGCCGCGTGCCATCGCACCGCGCCCTGGCCGTGTTCCGCGGGCGATCGCTGGACATTCTGGATGTCAAATTGGTGTTGCCGGAGCAAGACCTTGGATCAATTAGCCCTCAAGGAGCCTGGGCGGCAGAGCGTGCTGCGCAGGTAAAAGGAGGAGGCCGCAGGCCGGGGGACACGGAGCAGGACGCTCTGCCGTCCAGGCTCGCGGCACCCACCAGGGCTACCCCTGTGGTGTCGCTGGCAGAGGGCCGCATCGCCTTGCGCCTGGGCTGGAGCCATGCCGGGCGCGCCGCCGACGATTTGATCCGCAAATGCGTGGCCTGGACCTGGAAGGTCAAACTCAGCATGTCCACGGAGCGCGACCTGTTCACCCGGCTGCGCGAAGAGGCTGAAAAAGTCGCTATCAAGGTATTTGCCGACAACCTGCGCGATCTGTTGCTGGCGGCACCTGCTGGGCCGCGCGTGGTCATGGGCCTGGACCCCGGCATCCGAACCGGTGTGAAAGTTGCCGTGGTGGACGCCACCGGCAAGCTGGTAGAAACCGCCACCGTATTCCCGCACGAACCGCGCAAGGACTGGGATGGCGCCCTGCACACCCTGGGCGCGCTGTGCATGCGCCATGGCGTGAACCTGATTGCCATTGGCAACGGCACCGCCAGCCGCGAGACCGACAAGCTGGCGGCGGATTTGATCAAGCTGATGGCAAAACAGGCTGTAGCCCCCGCAGGTATTGCACATGCTGCTATCGAAAAGGTAGTGGTGTCCGAGGCCGGCGCTTCGGTCTACTCGGCAAGCGAATTTGCATCGCAGGAAATGCCTGATGTGGACGTCAGCCTGCGCGGAGCCGCCAGCATTGCGCGGCGTTTGCAGGACCCGCTGGCCGAGCTGGTCAAGATCGACCCCAAGAGCATTGGCGTGGGCCAGTACCAGCACGATGTGAACCAGAGTGAACTGGCACGCACGCTCGACACCGTGGTGGAAGACTGTGTGAACTCGGTGGGCGTCGACCTGAACACAGCCAGCGTGCCGCTGCTGAGCCGTGTGTCCGGCCTGTCAGGGACGGTGGCCAAGGCGGTGGTGCGCTGGCGCGAGGCCCATGGTGCCTTTGGCAGCCGCCAGGATTTGTTGAAAGTTACCGGGTTGGGTGCCAAGACATTTGAGCAGGCCGCCGGTTTCCTGCGTATCCGCGGGGGCAGCAACCCGCTGGACATGACCGGCGTGCACCCCGAAACTTACTCCGTCATCGAACAAATCATCGCCAGGACCGGCAAGCCGGTGGCCGAGATCATGGGCCGCGCCGACATGCTCAAGACGCTGCGCCCCGAGTTGTTTGCCAACGAAAAATTCGGCGTGATCACCGTCAAGGACATTCTGGGCGAGCTGGAAAAGCCGGGTCGTGACCCGCGTCCGGACTTCAAGGTGGCGCGCTTCAACGACGGTGTGGACGACATCAAGGACCTCAAGGAAGGCATGATTCTGGAAGGCACCGTCAGCAACGTCGCCGCCTTTGGCGCATTTGTGGATCTGGGTGTGCACCAGGACGGTCTGGTGCATGTGAGCCAACTGGCGCACAAGTTCGTGAACGATGCACGTGAGGTGGTCAAGACCGGCGACATCGTCAAGGTGCAGGTGCAGGACGTGGACGTCGCCCGTAAACGCATCAGCCTGACCATGAAGATTGGCACAGCGCCAGCCCGACCGGGCGGTGACAGGGCAGGGGACAACCGCTACCAGAGTGCCGGCCGGGGTCAAAGCCAACACGGCGCCCCGTCAGGGGCATCGCTGGGTGCATCCGCCATGGCGTCGGCCTTTGCCCGGCTGAAACGCTAGATAATGCGCACAGTGCGATTGGATTCCGGTTCACCCGTGGAGGCGTTTTGTCATGGTACTGAGTGAGTTGTTGGAGCAGCAGTTCCATTTGCCCAGCATCCCGAAAGTGGTGGCGTTGTTGCTCGATGAGCTCAAACGCCCCGAGGTGGATTTGCTTAAGGTCACGCAGCTAATCAGCACGGATCCGGCACTGACCACCCGTTTGCTGCAAAAGGCCAACTCCCCGTTTTTCAATCTGCAAGGCAAGATCAACAGCGTATCGGAGGCGCTGGCACTGATGGACCTGGCACACGTGATGACCATGGCGCAGGAGGCGGCCAGTGTGACATCGCCCAAGGCGGTTCCGGGCATCCAGTTGCAACGCTTCTGGAGTTACAGTCTGGACGTTGCCAAGGTCTCGCGCGCACTGGCCGGATTGGTGCGCCAGAACCAGCAGGCCGCCTTCACCTGCGGACTGATCCATGCCATTGGCGAACTGGCCTTGCATCTCGCGATACCCGAGGTGATGGAAAAACTCAACATGGAGGCAGCACCATTGGGTATGCGCCGGGCCAAGATCGAGCGGCGCGAGTTGGGCTATTGCTACGCATCGGTGGGTGCGGGTTTTGCCCGCATGTGGCATTTTCCGCAGGCCATGGTGGATGCGCTGGAACACCAGTACGCGCCTTTCGAGAACGATGTGTATGAGCCGCTTGCGGGCGTCATCCATCTGGCCTCCTGGCGCGCGCGCGCCAAGGTTGCCCAAATGGACGAGCGGGCCATGGCGGTGACGTTCCCGGACCCCGTCGGTGTTGCGCTGGACCTCGATATTGACGAAGTGCTGCAGCAGGATCCTTTTGACTGGACGGGCTACACCTGAGCCATGCAGGCACTTTGCATCCATGTCGGCCCGCGTGCACGCCAGGCCATTCAAAACAATGGCCTGAACCCCGGTGATATCCGCACCATGGCCGCCGCCGCCGGGGGGCCCAAAGGGCTGTTGCTGGGGGCCATGGACCGGTTTTTGTTTGGGCAGTGGCTCGCCGCTTCCGAGCAGCCCATTGATCTGGTGGGGGCATCGATCGGCGCCTGGCGCATGGCCACAGCCTGCATGGACGACAGCATTGCAGCATTCCAGCGGCTGGAGCACGATTACATCCACCAGCACTACGCATTGGCACCCGGTCAAAAACGCCCGACTGCCGCTTTGGTGAGCGAACAGTTCGGCCGCAATCTGAAGGCGTTTTACAGCGGGCATGTGGGCGCAGTCCTTTCCCACCCACGCTACCGACTGCATATCGTGACCTCGCGCGGGCGCCATGTGCTCAACACCGAGCACGGTGTGCGCACGCCGCTGGGGTATCTGGGTGCCTACCTCACCAATGCAGTGCGGCGCAAGGCCATGGGAGCCTGGCTGGAGCGCGTGGTTTTTTCTACACCGGACACGGTCCGTGGCGGTTGTGTTCGCCTGCCGTTTGGCACCGATGACTACCGCACACGCCAGGTACCGCTTAGCGATGCCAATTTTCATCACGCCCTGCAAGCCAGTTGCTCCATCCCCTTTGTGCTGAAAGCGGTGCACAACATCCCCGGCGCCCCCCCTGGCGCCTACTGGGATGGCGGCATTACCGACTACCACTTGCACCTGAATTACCCTGCAGTCCCGCAAACTGCTACCGGGTTGATAGCAAAGAGTTCAATAAACACGGGGGAAGGGAGCCGATTTGACCAACAAGGCTTGGTCCTGTACCCGCATTTCCAGAAGGCCGTGGTTCCCGGCTGGCTGGACAAACGCCTGCCGTGGCGGCACTGCTCCACCCATTTTCTGGACACCATGGTGCTGCTGGCACCCAACCCGGAGTGGGTCAAGACCCTGCCCAACGGCAAACTGCCCGACCGCACCGACTTCACCCACTACGGTAACGACCTGGCGGGCCGGGTGAAGGCCTGGAACGCTGCCTGCAGCGCCAGCAGGCAGCTGGTGGACGAGTTTGCTGCCTGGCTGGAGAAACCGGACCCCGCCAGACTATTGGATTTGTAGCGGGCTAGCGGCCAAACAAACCCTTGAGGACATTCACCGGATTCGGCACGGAGAGAATGCCGCCCGGGTTCTGCTCACTGGAAGGTTCGGCGGGTTCTCTGGAGCTGGCAGGAGCAGCGCCACGTTCCGCCGAGCGGTTGCTGCCACCACGCGCCTTTGGCTGGTTTTCAATTTCTTCACCCAGCATGGCCATGGTTTGGGACTTCACCCGCAGCCGCACCGACCATTCCTGGTCCCATGGCACCTTGGGGTCCGTGGGCCGCGGCGGGTGCACAAAGCCGTGTTCGCCGCCATACGCAATCATGCGCAGCATGGCGCCGGAGTCGTCACCCCCCCGTCTGGAACTGCCGCCCTGCGCGGCCATGATGCCTTTCGGCACGGCACACTGCGACACGTTGGCACCCAGCAAGACGGTTTCCTTGGTCCATTTGTCGATGGTGGCATTGGACAGGAAATCAAACAGGCCAAAGCCGCTGTCAGGCACCTCGCTGCTCGACCAGAAAATCATGTCGTCACCCTGTGCACCCATGGCATGCAGAAAGTAGGCTTTGGCGTTGGTCACCGGTGTCCAGCTGAGCGAGACACTGTCAGCCAGGGTGCCCTTGCTCTGCAGTTCGATGGCGGGCATGACATCATGCGCGGGCCCCAGATTGAAGCGGAATGATTGTGGCACCGCTTCACCGACGATCTGGTGTTCACCGACCAGCGAGGCGTCACGCGGAATGCTGCGCTGGTCGCGCTCGTTCGGAAAGACGTCGTAACCCACAGTCACTTTGGCGCCACGGTCAGGCGCGAAGCGGCCGCTGAAGGCGCTGCCAAAGGCGGCAGCCGCGTCGGCCGTCATCTTGCTCAAATCCACGATACGGGGCTGTCCGGCACGCACCGTTGGGCTACAACCCCAGTAAAACAGGATGCGGCCTTTGGGTGTCTCATAGTCGGCGGGGCCCTCCGGGCTGTCCGGTCCAGCGGGACCTTCCTTGCGCTCGACCACTTTGTCGGGAATAACGGGTAACAAGGGCAGTTTCTCGCCCAGACGCAGACCGGCCGGGATACGCTGCGCCGCCTCAACGCCGGGCTTCAAGCCGTTCCAAAGGGCAATGTCCAGTATGCGTGGCGGCATCATGTGAAAGCCGCGTGCCGAGCCGTAGTATTCGCGACCCGTGCTTTTGGCTCCCGGCGTGCCGCGCCCCATGCCACCCATGCCGGCCATCAACCCGCCCAGGCCTGGCATGTCCATGTCGGGCATGCCCGCCATGCCCCCGGTGGAGACGTCCATCCACAAGTTCACTTTGGGTGGCCTCACAATCTGCTGTGGGTTTTGGGCCTGAACAGCGCTTGCTGCCAGAAGCAGAACGGCCGCAAACACGCGGCCGTGTGTAAAACAGGTGTGTGCCATGAGATCTCCCGAAAGTGAGATCAAACTATAGGCCTTTCGCAGGCCCGGTGGCAAGGGCATTCCTACATGGAAGCGGCAAGCATATCGCGGTAGTCCTGTGCGGTTGCCAGCCTGGGCCCGGTCTTGTGGCAATGATCCGCCAGGGCGCCGGTAATGATCGCGTCAAACTGCGATGGCTGAACGCCCATCTCAGCCAGCCCGCCGGGCAGCCCCAGGCGCGCATTCATGGCTTTGATGGCTGGGCCAATGTCAGCCGCCGATGTCAGACCCATGGCCTGTGCCATGCGCTGCAGGCGGTTCTCCTGGATCATGGAGTCCGCTGTGGCGTTGAATGCGATCACGGCGGGCAGGAACATGGCGTTGAGCGTGCCATGGTGCAGGCGCGGGTCCACACCCCCCAGGCTGTGGCTCAGGCTGTGCACGCAGCCCAGGCCTTTCTGGAAGGCCATGGCGCCCTGCATGGACGCGCTCATCAGGTTGAAGCGGGCGTCGCGGTCACTGCCATCGCGGGTGGCGCGCTCGATGTGAGCCCAGCCACGCTCCAGACCGTCCAGTGCGATGCCGTCGGCGGGTGGGTTGAAGGAGCCTGCCATGAAGGTCTCCATGCAGTGGGCGATCGCGTCCATGCCGGTGGCGGCGGTCAGTTTCGGCGGCAGGCCCAGTGTGAGTTCGGGGTCGCAGATGGCGGCCTTGGGTACGATGTTCCACGAATGAAAACCGAGTTTGCGGTGGTCGTCGACGATGATGATGGCGCCGCGCGCCACCTCGCTGCCGGTGCCGCTGGTGGTGGGCACCGCAATCAGCGGCGCAGCCCGGTCGGTGATGCGCGGCGAGCCGCCTTCAATGGTGGCGTAGTGGGTCAGCGGGCCTTCGTGGGTGGCGGCAATGGCCACACCTTTGGCACAGTCGATGGCGGAGCCACCGCCGACTGCAATCAAGCCATCGCACCGATTGGCCTTGTACACCTCCACCGCAGCACGCACGGCAGCCTCAGTCGGGTTGGACGGGGTCTGGTCAAACACGGCCACCGGCAGGCCGGGCAGGGC
>JBPOIP010000113.1:0-3592 GCA_052034395.1 Pseudomonadota bacterium | reverse complement strand
GTCGAGCCACTGGATGATCGAAGCAAGATCGGAAATATCGGCTGCCACTTGCGCCATGCCCTCCCTCCGTGTGCTGTCACTGCCCCACGAGTCGCGGAGCGATTTTGGGGATACTGTATACAAATTGCCGGGGTATTGGAAGCCAGACCCCCGGCCCCGAGCGCCGGACGTTTATCCGACGCACCTTATCGAAATTGCGCGATGAGCCAGAACGTGCTTCCGACCCCAGGCGTGCTCTCGACTCCAACGTCTCCACCCATGAGCTGCGCGATGCGCTTAGAGATGATGAGACCCAGGCCGGTCCCTCCGTATTTGCGGGTCATCGTGCCATCACCCTGCGAAAACGGGTGGAACAATCGTTCCTTTTGTTCGGTGCTGATGCCGATTCCCTGATCACTGACCTCGAACCGCAGCGTGACGCCCGCGGAATCCCGGGCAGACACACTTGCTGATACCCGAATGGTCCCCTTGTCCGAGAACTTGATCGCGTTGCCGACGAAGTTCAGCAGGATCTGCCGAAGGCGGAAGGCATCGCCGCAGACCAATCCGGGAAGTCCATCTTCGAGGTCAACTTCCAGTTGCAATCCCTTTTCACTGGCGGAACCCTCGAGGATTCCAACCGCTTCGCGGATCACTTCCGATGGAGAAAAGTCCAGCGCCTCAAGCGTCAGACGCTCAGCCTCGATCTTGGACAAATCCAGAATGTCGTTGATGACCTGGAGGAGATGGCTGGCGGAGCCCCTGGATTTCAACAGCCAGTCCCGCTGCTGCGGGTCGGTAACCCGGCGCAAGAGCAGATCGGTCATCCCCAGAACGCCGTTCATCGGTGTCCGCAGCTCATGGCTCATGTTGGCCAGGAACACGCTCTTTGCCCGATTGGCGGCTTCGGCAGCATCACGAGCTGCCGCCAGCTCCGCCGTTCGTTCATGCACCAGTTCTTCCAGGTGGCGACGATGCATTTCCAGCTCGGCTTCGGCCGCCTTGCGCTGCGTGATGTCGATGCGATTGCCGACGATGTACCCGTTGGCCGTCCTGGACTCGATGATCATCAGCCAGCGGCCATCATCGAGTTGCTGCTCGACCGCGCGTCCATCCGGATTCTGGTGCAGACGGACCCGTTCCGCGACCCAGTTGTCGATGCAACCGACCGCAGCCGGATACTGCCCGCGTTCGGCGCCTTGGCGAACGATGTCCTCGAATGTCGCTCCCGGCAAGATCAGGTCGCGACTAGTGTTGTAGATGGCGCGATACGCCTCGTTGCAGATGACGAGGCGATCCTCCTGGTCGTAGATTGTGAAGCCCTCCTGGATGCCATTGATAGCGTCCTGCAACAGGCGCAAGGCGTGCTCGGCCTCTTCCTGCGCCTGTTTGCGTACCGTGATGTCCTGCACCGTACCGTTGCCCCATATCGCCTGCCCTTGCGGGCCAAAGACGAGCTTTGCACGTTCATGCACCCATCGCGTCTGGCCATCGACCACGATGCGATGTTCGATGTCGTAGGGCTCTCCCGCCATGGCCCGCGACCAGGCATCCTGCACCCGTTCAGCATCATCGGGGTGAAGCATGGATACAAAGCGCGGATAATCGACCGGTTCGCCCTGGCCGATACCGAAAATGCGGCGGGTCTCCTCGGACCAGATCAAATTGCCCATCGAAATGTCGAGTTCCCAGCTTCCTACCTGGGCAACCGCCTGCGCGCGTCGCAGATTCTCTTCGCTTTGGCGCAAGGCCGCCTCGGCCAGCAAGCGATTGTTCCAATACCTGAGGACGATCATCGCTGCCGCGAGCGTGGTCAACAGGAAGCCGGCGAGCAACACTCCTACCAGTACCGCCTCCTCCCGCCACGAATGGAGGTAGTCATCGCGGGCCACACCCACTGCAACGAAGAATGGCAGGGCGCTGAACCGTCGCAACACATAGTTGCGTTCGACCCCATCCGGAGAAGCGGCCGTATTGAAACGAGCGATGCGCTCGTCAGTCGCCAGCACCGCCTTGAACTCCGCCGACACCACGTTGTGGCCGGGAACTCCTGCCGGGCCATCCACCGGGGGCTGACGTGCTATCAAGCCGCCGTCAGCCTTGCGAAACACCGCTGTACCTTGTTTCCCGACATTCACCTTGGCAAGCAAATCGGAAAACGCCTCGACCTTGGCGGATACGATCACCACACCCGCAAACCGGCCGTCTGGATGGCGATAGCAGCGGGTGAAAGGCATGACCCATTTCTGCGAGACACGGCCCAGCACCGCAGGCGCCACGATCAGCTTGCAGCCCTCGCTTGTCCGATGCTGCTTGAAGTACTCACGGTCACTCGAATTGACAGGTCGAGCCGGGTTGACGCCCGAGCCCCAGCGCACGAATCCGTCTTCATCGGTGATATGGATCGCCTGCACTTCCGGCAGTTGGGACAACTGGAACGCGAGGAAGCGATTGATCGCCTGGTCGTTACGCCGACCGCCGGCCAGTTGCAACTCAAGCTCATGAACCACACGGCCCGCTGCATCGTCAAAAAAGCGGGCGCGATCGGCGATCGCATGCTCAAGAAGTTCGGCTGCACTGCCTGCAGCCAAATCGACTCGTTCGAGCAGGTGGGCTCGGCTCTGTACCAGCATCCCGATGCCGACCGCGAAGGTGATGACATTGATCGCCACCAGGCCAAGGGCCAGCCAAAGACGGAACTTCGGACCGGATGGTTTCCGCGCGCCATCGATCGATGACAATTGCGGGGGCGGAGTGGCTTGAGTGTCGACCATTTCGAAACGGCTTCCAACGAATTTGACGTGGAATCCTTTGACCTTCGGGATGCCGGCGAACCGCTTCTGCTCTTGGCCTTGGCCCCCCATGCCGTTCAAGCTAAGCGACAAAACAACTGACGGGGATTGTAGCCTTTGGCAAAGGTCCGTGTTATGAATTGCCGCCATAGCTCCTTAGAACGACAAGGCCGCTTTGCTCCAGCCCGATCGAATGAACCCAAGGAATACGACTTGCCTTGTTTCCAGGCGTGACGAAGATGGCCGCTATGGCATGTCGAACCCCTCCACTTTTGGGTGTACTGCATACAAATTGAGGTTGTTTTGCAAGCACGGCAATCCCCTGACCCCGCATTTGCAATGGCACGCGACTCGCCTCTATGCAGGGATGCTGCGCATTCTGGTGATCGACGAATCCCGGGGCCGCGCCGCGTTCCAGGCCGGGGTTTCCGCCTATGTGGTGAATAGCGTGTACATGGCGCGCATCAAACCCATCGTCGATGTCGCCATCGCCCGCTTCGGGTCGCATCAGGCAGTGAAACCGGGCTGGCGGCGACGACCCGGGAACTCTCGGAACGCAAGCTGGCTGAAATGGCCAAGGGCATCCTGATGAAGTCGCGCGGGCACGACAAAGACGCGGCCCACACGCGCCACGCTTTGCACTCGAATGGCGCACCGATTCTCCAGCTTGGGGCACCAGCGTGGCTCGCCGCTATCGGGAAAATTACCAACATGCTGATTTGTATTGGATTGGATCTTCGGCATGCAAACTGCTTGGATTCACCCCACCCAACCACCGGAGTGAAACCATGACCGAAAAAATCATGTACACCACCAGCGAA
>JBPOIP010000097.1:0-7283 GCA_052034395.1 Pseudomonadota bacterium | reverse complement strand
AGCAGGGCCAACGAGGCAACCAACAGAAACCACAAATACGGAGGATTTTTCATAAAGGCACGAAACTTGCTGGAGAGCAACAACTTGCATTGTACTGAGCAAGCTGTACCAGATTGACAGATTGCTGTCACCACAGACTGGTGCATGCTGATTTGTCGCCGCCTCGGGGCGGTTTGATGCAGATTTGTTTGCGGCAGGACAAATGCGCGCGTCATGGCATGCCTAGAATGATTCAAAAGAACCCCACAGAGGGGTCTCCAGCGTCAACTCTCTCCCGCGAGCACAAGGAGCCTTTCATGACTGAATCTAGCCCGACAACCGAGCGGCGCACGAACACCGAGCTTCGCGCGATTTTCTCCGCCGCATCCGAAGCACTGCGGCCTTTTTTTGATGGATCCAGCTCCTGGGAAGGTCAGTCGCATGACCACCTGGCACTCCTCACGCTCAAGGAGCATTTTCCGGAACTCACAACCCAGGACGCCTTCATCGTTGTGGCCGCCACGCGGCGGCTCTTTGCTGCAGGTAAATTTCCCAAAGCGGCCTGACGTCCGGCCGCAACTGAACAGAATGGAGCGCACGCATGTTTGATTCAGCAGAAATTGGCCACAAGATCGACAAGGCGACCTACAAGGCCGCAGTACCTGCACTGCGTGCAGCGCTGCTTGAGGCGCAGAACAATCTGCAGGCGAACAAGAAGATTCCAGTGGTTGTGCTGATCAGCGGGCAGGATGGTGCCGGCAAGGGCGAGACCATCAACGTGCTCTATGAGTGGATGGACCCACGCTTTATCTCCACACTGGCATTCTCGCTGCCCAGCGACGAAGAACGCGAGCGCCCCCCCATGTGGCGCTATTGGCGCTCGCTTCCGCCCAAAGGCCGGGTCGGAATCTTTGCCGGCTCCTGGTATTCAGACCCGATTCGCGAGCGTATTCTGGGCGAGGTCACGCTCAAGGAGTTGGACGCCCAGGCCGAGCAGATCAACCGCTTTGAGGCCATGCTGGTCAATGAAGGCGCACTGGTCCTGAAGTTCTGGTTTCACCTGACCAAAGACGGCCAGGTGAAGCGGCTCAAGGATCTGGAGCGCGATCCACGCACAGCTTGGCGCGTAACGCAATGGAACTGGGACCGGCTGAAGACCTATGACAAGCTGCAGGATGTCGCCGGCCATCTGCTGCGGCTGACCAATACACCCTGGGCTCCCTGGGTGGTCGTTGAAGGCACAGACGACCGTTACCGTTCATTGACGGTCGGCCAGATCCTGTTGCAGGCGCTCCAGAAAAAACTGGCAAGCACGGAAAAACAGGAGCCGCCGGTGGCACCGATGGTCCGGGTCAACACCGATGGGCGCACCGTCCTGTCGGAACTGGACCTCAGCCGGCATCTGGACGAAAAAACGTACGAGAACGATCTGGCCAAGTGGCAAGGCCGGCTCTCCGAACTCCTGCGCGACCCCCGTTTCAAGGGGCGCTCCCTACTGTGTGCCTTTGAAGGCGCCGATGCAGCGGGCAAGGGAGGCGCCATACGGCGCATCGGTTCCGCTCTCGACGCTCGGCAATACCAGGTCATTCCGGTGGCCGCCCCGACCGAAGAGGAGCGGGCCCAGCCGTATCTGTGGCGTTTTTGGCGCCATGTTCCGCGCAAGGGTCAGGTCGCCATCTTTGACCGCACCTGGTATGGGCGCGTGCTGGTGGAGCGGGTGGAAGGTTTTTGCACCGAGAACGATTGGTTAAGGGCCTACACCGAGATCAACGACTTTGAGCACGAACTCGCGGATTCGGGTGTCATGGTGGTGAAGTTCTGGTTGCAAATCAGCCAGCAAGAGCAACTCAAACGGTTCAAGGCGCGCGAGCAAATCGCGTTCAAGCGATTCAAGATCACCCAGGAAGACTGGCGCAACCGCGAAAAATGGGACGCCTACCAGCAAGCCATTTGCGACATGGTGGAGCGCACCAGCACCGGCAACGCACCCTGGACCCTGGTCGAGGCCAATGACAAAAATTACGCCCGGATCAAGATTCTGCGAACCCTGTGCGAGCGCGTGCAGCGCGAACTGGACGGTCGTGGTGGCGCAGGCGCAAAGGACGGATCCAAAAAAGGCCGATCGTCCGGGAAAAACGCCCGATCGGCCAAGTCTGAAAACAAGAAGGAAAAGGCCGGGAAATCCGGCAACAAACAGGGAACCGAGAAAGCCTAACGGCCGCCCTTGATATCAGCCACCAGCGACTCCACGGTCTGGAGTCCCTTGGCGGTGCCCTCGGTCAAAAAGCGCCCGGCCACTCCCAGTGCCGGAACGCCTTCAACCTTGTAGGCATTGGTCAGTTGCGTTGCCCTGGTTACTTTGGTTGCGGTGGTGAACGAGCCGTACTGCTCGGTGAACTTTGCGCGGTCCACGCCCTGCGCGGCTATCCAGTCAGCGGCAACCGTTGCGTTGTTGAAGTTGCGACGCTCAACATGAACAGCAGAAAACACTGCGGCGTGCAGTTTGTCGACCAGATTCATCGCCTCGATGGCAAAGTACATGCGCTGCAGCACATCAGCGTTGGGCATAAAGTGCACCGGAGCACGCCGCACAACCACCTCTTTGGGCGCGCGCTTGATCCAGGCGGCAAAGGTGGGCTCAAAGGTATTGCAATGCGGGCACATATAAGAGAAAAACTCCACCACCTCCACTTTGCCTGCCGGGGCTTCCACCAGAGCCTTCTGGTCCAGCACCCCGTAGTCCTTGCCGGCCACCGGTTTGCTGGCCTGTGCAAGGGCCGCTGCCGGCAACAAAGACGAAGAAGCCAGAGCAGCCACAGCCGCCACCCGGGAAAATTCACGACGTTTCATATCCATTTCACTCCATTCCAGTTGTGTGTCTGTGATCCGGACACCCCACAATAGTTCCCACAATGCTTGCGTGTTGACTAACGCTGCACCCGCACCAGAGACGTTTCAAGTCCGGCCTTTTCCAGCTTTTCCTTGTTGCGCTCAGCCGCTTCCTTGCTGTCAAAAGGCCCTGTGCGCACCCGAAACACCACACGCCCCGACTGCTCTCGCTCGGTGATTTTGGTTTCAATGCCACTCAGGGACAGTTTGGCATGCTGGGTCTCGGCATCTTCCAGGGTGCGGTAGGCGCCAACCTGCACAAAAAAGATAAAGGGCTCAGCTGCGGCTGTTGGCGCTGACCGGGCTTTGGCCAGATCGCCCAGGGGGTCGGCCGAGACAGCCGGTTTGACTTCGGGTTTGGCCAACGCCTTGGCATCAGCCTTGGCATCAGGCTTGGGATCTGCCTTGGAATCCGACCTGCTCGGCTCCACAACCTTGGGCGCAGGTGCTGCGGCATCGGCAACCGGCGCTGGCGCTGCCGGTTTGACCGGATGTTTGCCATACAAGGGGGCATTGGGATCCCAATCCCTGTTTTTCCTGGCCTCCGCCTCGTCCTGATCGGCCGAACGGCTCTGCCCCTTGTTCATGAAGGGAACCGGTACCTTGGTGACATACACCGCAACGGCCAGCGCGACAGCCAGTCCGATCACGACGCCAATGATGAACCCCAAAATGGTTCCGCCACGCTGCTGCTTCATGCGATTTCTTTCATCTGGGTCTCACATCTTCTGCGGGGCATCCACGCCCAGCACTGCGAGGCCATTGTGCAACACCTGTGCCGTGGCGGCCACCAGGGCCAGACGCGCGAGCCTGACGGCCTCGTCGTCAACCAGAATCCGCTCGGCATCGTAGTAGCTGTGGTAGCAGGCGGCGAGTTCACGCAGGTAGAAGGTGACGTCGTGCGGCGCAAAGTCCTGCGCAGCGGCACTGAGCATTTCAGGGTATTTGGCCAGCATCAGCATCAGCGCCTGCGCCTGCGGGCTTTGCAGAGCGGTCAGATCCACATCCTGCAAACTGCCGGCATTGCCGCCCCAGGCCGTCAGAACCGAGCAGATACGGGCGTGGGCATATTGCACGTAATACACCGGGTTGTCGTTGTTTTTGGCCACCGCCAGATCCACGTCGAAGGTGTATTCGGTATCGGGCTTGCGGCTGAGAAGGAAGAAACGCACAGCGTCCTTGCTGGTCCACTCAATCAGGTCGCGCAGCGTCACATAGCTGCCTGCCCGCTTGCTGATCTTCACCTCTTCACCGCCCTTGACCACCCGCACCATGGTGTGCAGCACATAGTCCGGGTACCCCGCTGGAATGCCAACATCAGCCGCCTGCAACCCTGCGCGAACGCGGGCAATGGTGCCGTGGTGGTCGGTGCCCTGGATGTTGACCACCTTGGTGAAGCCGCGCTCCCACTTGGCGATGTGGTAGGCCACATCCGGCACAAAATAGGTGTAGCTGCCGTCCTGCTTGCGCATGACGCGATCCTTGTCATCGCCATAGTCGGTGGACTGGAGCCACAGCGCACCGTCTTTCTCATACGTCTTGCCGTTGGACACCAGCTTGCCGACCGTCTGCTCGACCCGGCCGCTGGTGTACAGGCTGGACTCCAGGTAGTACTCGTCAAACTTCAGGTTGAAGGCCTGCAGGTCCTTGTCCTGCTCGCGCCGCAGGTAGGCCACCGCGAAATTGCGGATGGACTCCAGATCGTCCACATCACCGCTGGCCGTGAAACTCCGATCGTCTGCGTCAACCGTCTTGCACGCCAGAAATTCATCCGCAATGTCCTGAATATAGTCACCGTTGTAGAACGCTTTGCTCAACGGATTCTCGGGGTCCACAGGCCAGCAGTCGTCACCGGGTTTGAAGCCCCTGGCGCGCAGCTGGGTGCTGTTGGCCAGCGTCTGGATTTGCACGCCCGCATCGTTGTAGTAAAACTCGCGGTGCACATTCCAGCCCTGGGTGGTGAACAGATTGCAGATGGCATCGCCCAGGGCTGCCTGTCGCCCGTGGCCCACATGCAGTGGTCCGGTCGGGTTGGCCGATACAAACTCCACCAGAATACGCTGGCCATTGCCCGGTTGCTGGCCAAACTGCGCCCCTTGGACCAACACGTCGCGCACTACCTGCTGTTTCGCAGCTGGCTTCAAGCGGATGTTGATGAAACCGGGACCGGCGATGTCAATCGCATCAACCCACTGGGCAAATGGCGCCTGGGACAACAGGTCGGTCTTGAGGTTTTCGGCGAGTTGCCGGGGATTCTGCTTGAGCGGCTTGGCCAATTGCATGGCAGCCGTCGTTGCGAAGTCGCCATGGGCAGCGACTTTGGGCGACTCAAAGGCCGCTTTGGCACCAGCCCCGGGCATCAGTTTTTCAAGGGACGCGGCCAGCGCGGCCAGAAGTTCATTTTTTACAGCAAGCATGGCCGGATTTTACGGGGCAGTGGCATCGGCCTTGCATACAGTCCACGGATGCGTTGTATGCTTGAACCCCGTCGGGAGTTTTTGCCCAACGGCTGCCGGTGCTGTCACCCCTCCACTTTTAACAAAGGACAACCCATGAAAAAACTGTTTTCTCTGCTGGCCCTGGGCCTCGCTATGTCATTCGGTGCAGCGCTCGCTACCGATGCGCCCACCGCGCAGCAGTCCAAAATGGGCACCTGCAACAAGGAAGCAGGCGACAAAAAGGGCGATGAACGCAAAGCCTTCATGAAAGAGTGTCTCAGCGCAAAACCTGCCGCACCGGCAACCCAGCAGTCCAAGATGAAAACCTGCAACGTCGAAGCCAAAGGCATGAAGGGTGACGAGCGCAAGAAATTCATGAGCGAATGCCTCAAGAAATAACCCGGACACCCATCCAGCCCGTGCGGCTGACGTGATGCATGCCCGACCGCCTGGCGCGTCGGGCTTTTTTATGGCACCCCGGCTTAGAGCAACGCAGCCCAAATGCCGGCAAACACGGAAAATCCCACCCAGTGGTTCAGGCGAAAAGCCTTGAAACAGCCGTCGCGTGAGCGGTCGCGGATCAGTCGAAAATGCCACATCACCTGCAGGGCTGCCGCGCCAAGTCCGACCCACCACCAGCCGGACGCCAGCACTGGCACGACGACCCAACTCCACACCAGCAAATAGGCCCCATAGAACACCATGACCGCCAGCACGTCCCAGCGCCCCAGCGTGATGGCCGACGTTTTCATGCCGATGCGGACATCGTCGTCCCGGTCGACCATGGCGTATTCCGTGTCATAGGCCAGGACCCAAAACAGGTTGCCAACCAGCAGCACCCAGGCCACCAGTGGAATGTCCGCATGGACCGCAGCAAACGCCATGGGAATTCCAAAACTGAACGCCACGCCCAAAACCGCTTGCGGCATGGACACAAAGCGCTTGGCATAGGGATAGGCCAGGGTCACGGCCACCGCGGCGAACGACCAGCCAATGGTGACCGCATTGGTCGTCAGCACCAACACAAATGCGCCCATCGCCAGCACGGCGCCCACCGCAAGAGCCTCCCGCGGTGACACCGCGCCACGGGTCACCGGACGCTGTGCCGTGCGCTTGACATGCCGGTCAAAGTCACGGTCAGCCACATCGTTGATGCAGCAGCCGGCACTGCGCATCAGGATGGTTCCCAACGTAAACACCGCCACCAGATGCCAGCCGGGAAACCCCCCCGCCGCCAGCCACAATGCACTGAGCGTGGGCCACAACAGCAGCAGCCAGCCTGCCGGGCGGTCCCACCGGATCAACTGCAAATACAAATCCAGTTTCTCACGCACCACGTTCTGCCTCAGATGCCAAGTAAGCGCAAATCCAGCGCACCGTCACGCATCGGAGGCACCCAGGCATACGCGCCGGTCACGGGCCTTGAGATCTGAAACAGTGCATCCACCACGCCATCCTCAAGCCCGGCCATGCGCTGCAATTGGGCTTCAAACGCATCCAGTGAACGACCAAAGGCCACAAACATGAGTCCGGCGCGATCCCCGTTCGCCCACGGCATGGAGCGGCGCACCACGAAGGCCTCGGGCGTGAAGCTCTCCTGGGCCGTGCGTTTGACGTGTGCCGAACGCGGCGCATCATCGATCTCTTCGTTGTCACTGCGCCGGCGACCCACCATGTGGTCCTGTTCCGTGCCAGACATGCGATCAAAGGCATCCAGATCGTGTTCCCATTGCTGCACTGCCACAAAGCTGCTGCCCACCATGCCAGCGGCGCCGGTTTGCAGCAGGGCCGCGCTGCGTGCCTCTGCATCCTGCGGGTTTTCAGTGCCGTCTTCATAGCCCGTCAAATCGCGTCCGTGTCCGTTGGGACCACGGCCATACCGGAAACCATCCACCACCTGCACCAGCCGGAACGCCGGCTCCACCGCGTGCACGATGCTGCGCGACCCATGCACCAGTTCACCCGGGTCATCGCCCC
>JBPOIP010000030.1:0-96170 GCA_052034395.1 Pseudomonadota bacterium | reverse complement strand
GCCCCATTGACGATGACAAAAATCTCGTCATTCCCCTTGTTGAAGAACATCAGATCGTCCATGATGCCACCCTCGTCATTGAGCAGCAGGCCGTAGCGTTGCTTGCCCACGGGCAGGTCGACGACATCCACCGGAATCAGGGTCTCGAACGCTGCAGCAGCCTCTGGTCCGACCAGGCGCAACTGGCCCATGTGGGAAACGTCAAACAATCCGGCCGCCTTGCGGGTGTGGTGGTGTTCGGCCATCAGTCCAGCAGGGTATTGCACCGGCATGGAGTAGCCGGCAAAGGGGACCATGCGGGCACCGAGTTCGATGTGCAGGGCGTTGAGCGGTGTGGTCAACAGGGATTCAGAGGGTGCGGACACGGCAGTCTCCAGAAAGACTTGGCGCCAATACGAGTTTTGACGCCGGGGGCAATTGAATATCCACGGCACCAACGCGTTGTTGATGCCCTGGGCTGCCCCCGCTGTCCGCTTTACCTGAGAGATTCGCCGGGTTCGCTGCGCAAAGTGCGCGCAAACCGCGGTTTGCTCCTTCGGTGGGCGCCATCGTGTGACGCCTCTCTCCAGTGGGGATCGGGCTATGGCATCACTGCCGCAACCCGTCTGTCAGTCCTTTTGCCTGAGCGTTCAGACTGCTGCAATCAGCGGTCCTGCGCCTTCGGCGGCTTTCACGTGGAAAACTCTCTCCTGACGAGGCTGGATTCTAATCCAGCTGTTTACATGCCGGCGTAATTCGGCCCGCCACCGCCTTCAGGCGTAACCCAAACGATGTTTTGCGTCGGGTCCTTGATGTCGCAGGTCTTGCAGTGCACGCAGTTCTGTGCATTGATTTGTAGCCGATCGGTGTTGTCGTCGTTTTTCACAAACTCGTACACACCAGCTGGGCAATAGCGGGCCTCCGGTCCGGCAAATCTGGCCAGATTGATCTGTACCGGAACGGATGCGTCCTTGAGCGTCAGGTGGGCTGGTTGCTGCTCCTCATGCGCCACATTGCTGATAAACACACTCGAGAGACGATCGAACGTCAGCTTGCCATCGGGTTTGGGGTACTCAATTGGCGTGCACTCGCTGGCCGGTTTGAGGTACTCGTGGTCGGCCTTGGTGCGGCGAATCGTCCATGGCATATTGCCGCGCAGGGTAAATTGTTCAAATCCGTTCATCAGGGTCGCAGCGGTCAGGCCCCACTTGAACCAGGCTTTGAAATTGCGCGACTTGTTCAACTCGGTGAATACCCAGCTCTTCTCGAATGCTTCCGGGTAGGCGCTGAGTTCATCGTGCTGACGCTGCGATTGCAGCGCTTCGTAAGCGGCCTCTGCGGCCAGCATGCCAGTCTTGATGGCAGTGTGACTTCCTTTGATGCGGCTGACGTTCAGGAACCCGGCATCGCAGCCCACCAGGGCACCACCCGGGAACACCGTCTTGGGTAACGACATCAGACCGCCCGCAGTGATGGCGCGGGCACCGTATGACAGACGCTTCGCCGTCACTTCGCCCTTGCTGTTTTCGAGGTAGTAACGGATGTTGGGATGGGTCTTCCAGCGCTGGAACTCTTCAAATGGACTCAGATAGGGATTGCTGTAGTTCAAACCGGTGACAAATCCCAGAATGATCTTGTTGTCTTCCATGTGGTACATGAAAGAGCCACCATAGGTGTGTTCGTCCATGGGCCAGCCAGCCGTGTGCATGGCAAAGCCGGGTTGGTGGCGCTCGGGGTCAACCTCCCACAGTTCCTTGATGCCAATGCCGTAGGACTGCGGGTCACAGCCGTCGTCAAGTTTGAACCTGGCAATCACCTGCTTGCCCAAATGGCCACGCGCACCTTCGGCAAAAACGGTGTATTTCCCCAGCAGTTCCATGCCAATCTGGAAGGCATCACCAGGGTTGCCATCTTTACCTACCCCCATATTGCCGGTGGCAACTCCTTTGACGGATCCATCAGCGTTGTAAAGCACTTCGGCTGCTGCAAATCCCGGGAAAATTTCGACACCCAGACTTTCCGCCTGCGTGGCCAGCCATCGGGTCAATGCGCCCAGGCTGATGATGTAATTGCCATGGTTTTGTGAGCACTGGGGCAACAGGAAGTTGGGGATGCGAAAGCCTGTCGACTCGCTGAGTAGCACCATGGCATCATCAGTGACCGGCTGGTTCAGGGGTGCTCCCAATTCCTTCCAGTTGGGGAAGAGCTCGTTCAGGGCGATTGGGTCCATGATGGCTCCGGACAGGATATGTGCGCCGGGCTCGGAACCTTTTTCCAGAACGACAACCGATACATCAGTTCCTTTTTCTGCGGCCAGTTGTTTCAGGCGGATCGCAGTGGAGAGTCCTGCGGGACCGCCTCCCACGACAACCACGTCGTACTCCATTGCTTCGCGTGGGCCAAACTGGGCAAGAATTTCTTCGTTCGTCATGGTGGGTCTCGTTCAATAATGGGCACTGGGTGTATTCTGCCAACGTGGAGCATGGGTTGACCTTGTTCTGGATTCTATGCCGTGAATTTCTGCAATAGCACGGTCGTTCTATTTATTCGTGAAGGTTCTCTAAATGGCTTACAGCATTGATCTCTCGGGCCGTGTGGCATTCATCACCGGCGCGTCCAGTGGTTTGGGTGCGCAGTTTGCGCGGACGCTGTCTGCGGCTGGCGCTGCCGTTGTGCTTGCCAGTCGAAGGGTGGAAAAACTGAAGGAATTGCGAGCGACCATTGACGCTGAGGGCGGCGACGCCCACGTCATTGAGCTTGACGTCACAGACCATGATTCCATTAAATCCGCTGTGGCGCATGCGGAAACCGAGGTGGGATCGATCGACATTCTGGTCAACAACTCGGGAGTCAGCACCACCCAGCGCTTGCAGGATGTGTCGCCCGATGACTTCGACTATATTTTCAATACTAACGTCAAGGGTGCGTTCTTTGTCGCGCAAGAGGTTGGCAAGCGCATGCTGGCGCGTGCCACCGGAGCCGCACCCGGCAGCTATACCGGTGGACGCATCGTCAACGTTGCATCTATGGCGGGCTTGCGGGTGTTGCCGCAAATTGGTGCATATTGCATGAGCAAATCGGCCATCATCCAAATGACCAAGGCCATGGCGCTGGAGTGGGGGCGATTTGGCATCAATGTGAATGCCATTTGTCCGGGCTACATCGACACGGAAATCAACCATCGCCATTGGCAGACCGAAGCGGGCCAGAAACTCATCAAGATGTTGCCGCGCCGGCGTTTGGGGCAACCACAGGACCTGGACGCCCTTTTGGTGATGCTGTGTTCGGACCAAAGCCACTTCATCAACGGCGCGGTGATCGCCGCAGATGACGGCTTTGCCGTATAGCGATTAGCGCGGTGCCAGACGAATGGCGCCGTCCAGGCGAATGACCTCGCCATTGAGCATGTCGTTTTCGAAAATGTGGAGTGCCAGTTTGGCGTAATCCTGGGGCGTACCGAGACGGGATGGGAAAGGTACCGCAGCTGCCAGTGAGTCCTGGACCTCTTTGGGCATTCCAAACATCATCGGTGTACCGAAAATGCCCGGCGCAATGGTCATGTTACGAATGCCGTTGCGCGCGAGATCACGGGCGATAGGCAGTGTCATGCCAACCACGCCGCCCTTTGATGCACTGTAAGCTGCCTGGCCCATCTGACCGTCATATGCTGCAACGGATGCGGTGGAAATGATGGCACCGCGCTCTCCGGTGGACTCGGGCTCGTTCTTGGCCATCGCTTCAGCTGCCAATCGAATCATATTGAAGCTGCCCACCAAATTCACGGTGATGGTTTTGCTGAAAACGGCCAGGCTGTGTGAGCCGTTTTTTCCAATGGTTTTTTCGGCAGGAGCGATACCTGCGCAATTGACCAGACCCATGAGCTTGCCCATAGAAACAGCGGTTGCCACAACCGCCTGACCATCCGCCTCCTGACTGACATCGCACTTTACAAATGCGCCACTGAGCTCTTTGGCAATGGCCCCTCCTTTTTCCGCCTGCATGTCCGCAATGACGACTTTTGCACCTTTGGCGGCGAGCATGCGTGCGGTGCCTTCTCCCAAACCGGATGCGCCGCCGGTCACGATAAATACTTTGCCTGAAATTTCCATGGTGATGTCCTGAGGATGGATGAAGTTGATTGACGTTTACGTAACGTCAATTATGGCGCATACATGACCGCCAACGGCAGGTTCCAAGAGCTCGAAGATTTAGCTGCTATACTTCGGCCTCTCAAATACATTTAGGCGCATAGCTCAGCTGGTTAGAGCACCACCTTGACATGGTGGGGGTCGTTGGTTCGAGTCCAATTGCGCCTACCAAAACTGCCCCGGTTTTCTTGTGAATCCGGGGCTTTTTTGTGGCTGATTTAGGGTAATCCCATGTTTGTGTTTGCAATACGGTCCCTAGAATGTGCTGCACTGCAATACACTGTTGGCTTACAGGGAAGCGTCAAACGCCATGCAAAGCAAATCAAACACAGACCGGAAGTCTGGTCAGCGAGTGATCAAGAAGTATCCTAACCGCCGGCTGTACGATACCGATACGTCAAGCTATATCACCTTGTCAGAGATTAAGCAGTTGGTGATGGAGAGCGAGCCATGTGTGGTTTGCGATGCAAAGACCGGTGAAGACATCACGCGAAGCATCCTTTTGCAAATTATTCTTGAAGAGGAAGCCAACGGCTCGCCCATGTTTACTGCGGCAGTACTGGCGAACATCATTCGTTTTTATGGGCACGCCATGCAAGGCTTGATGGGTGGCTATCTTGAAAAGAACATTCAGGCGTTGATTGATATGCAGGCGCCATTGATGCAGGGGACCATGGGCAACAATCTGTTCCAGCAAATGCAAGAGCAAATGACCAAGCAGACGGAGCAGTTGCTGGGGACATTTGGTTTGAAGCGATAGTCGCCATTTACCGGCACAGCGATTTCAGCGACAAATGCGGTGACAATTGACGGATGAGCCACGCATCACATCCATCTGAACACATACCAAAAGTCGGTTTCGTAAGTTTGGGGTGTCCCAAAGCATTGACTGATTCCGAGCTGATTTTGACCCAGTTAAGTGCAGAGGGTTATCAGACTTCAAAGACCTTTCAAGGCGCTGATCTTGTCATTGTGAACACTTGTGGGTTCATTGATGATGCCATTAAGGAGAGCCTGGATGCCATCGGTGAAGCGATTGCTGAAAATGGCAAAGTGATCGTGACGGGTTGCCTCGGTGCCATGTCCTCTGGTGATGGTGGTAATCTTGTGCGTCAGATGCATCCGAAGGTCTTGGCAGTCACCGGTCCGCATGCTACCCAGGAGGTAATGGACGCTGTCCACAGCAACTTACCCAAGCCGCACGATCCTTTTGTCGACCTGATTCCGAACGCTCTTGGTTCTGCGGGTGTCAAGCTCACCCCACGGCATTATGCTTATTTGAAGATCAGCGAAGGGTGCAACCATAGCTGTACGTTCTGCATCATTCCCTCTATGCGGGGCAAGCTGGTGTCGCGGCCGATTGGCGATGTGTTGACAGAGGCAAAGGCTCTTTTTGAGGGTGGCATCAAGGAACTGTTGGTCATCAGTCAGGATACCTCCGCATATGGGGTGGATGTGAACTACCGCACGGGTTTCTGGAACGGCAAGCCAGTCAAAACTCGTATGCTGGAATTGGTGCAAGCGCTGGGCGAGTTGGCAGAGGCGCATGGGGCATGGGTGCGTTTGCATTATGTGTACCCTTATCCATCAGTCGATACTATCCTGCCATTGATGGCCTCTGGTCAGATATTGCCTTACCTCGATGTTCCGTTGCAGCATAGTCACCCGGATGTATTGCGCCGTATGAAGCGACCTGCCAGTGGGGAAAGGAATCTGGAGCGATTGCTCAAGTGGCGGCAAGACTGTCCTCAAATTGTGATCCGAAGCACCTTCATTGCGGGATTTCCAGGCGAGACTGAGGAGGAGTTTTCGCATCTGCTGGATTTCGTTCGGGCGGCGCAAATTGACCGAGCTGGATGTTTTGCTTACAGCGCCGTTCGTGGAGCATCTGCCAATGATCTTCCAGGCATGTTGCCAGTCGAGTTGCGGGAAGAGCGACGCGCCCGATTCATGGCTGTGGCCGAAGATGTATCGACGAAAAAACTGCAGGGTCGCGTAGGATCCATCATGCAGGTGTTGGTGGACTCTGCACCTGGACTGGGAAAAAAGGGTGGTATTGGCAGGAGTTATGCCGATGCCCCAGAGATCGATGGTTTGGTACGACTGCTTCCACCGGAAAAAATCAGCAAGACTTTGAAGGTGGGCGAATTTACAAAAGCGCGCATTGTTGCTACGCAAGGGCACGATTTGGTAGCCGTTCCAGTATGAGTTTTGGTTTTGAAAAACAAAACCGCAAGCAAAAAAAAGCCGCAGACATTCTGCGGCGCTTCTTTAAACCATTACCATGATTGGTGCCCAGGAAGGGACTCGAACCCCCACGAAGTTACTCGCTAGTACCTGAAACTAGTGCGTCTACCAATTCCGCCACCTGGGCATTTCAGGAAAGAGAGTATTGTATCAAAAATATTAGCCAAAACAGCAGCATGTTGGACGAAATCGAAGGCTGGGTTCAGGGGCATCGTGATGGGCATGGTTTCGTATCCCGTGACGACGGGGGATCTGACATCTATTTGCCCCCGAATGAAATGCGTGCGGTACTTCACAAAGACCGTGTGAAGGTGCGAATTGTCCGAAGTGATCGGAAGGGGCGACCAGAGGGGCGTGTAGTGGAGATTCTGGAGCGGTCGATTCAACCGATTATTGGCAGGTTGCTGCAGGAAAGTGGAGTTTGGCTGGTGGCACCGGAAGATAAGCGCTATGGGCAGGATGTTCTGATTCCCAAGGGCGCGACAAGTGTTGCCAAAGTTGGGCAGGTCGTGGTTGTTGAACTCGTAGAGCCTCCCGCATTATTTGGGCAACCTGTTGGGCGCATCAAGGAGGTGCTGGGTGATGTGGATGACCCGGGCATGGAGATTGAAATTGCCGTGCGCAAGTACAGTGTGCCACATGAGTTTTCCCAGGCTTGTATTGCTCTTGCTAGAGCGCTTCCGGATAAGGTTCGGCCCCAGGATTTTTCAAACAGGATCGACTTGACGGACGTGCCTTTCGTAACCATTGATGGTGAGGATGCGCGCGATTTTGATGACGCTGTGTATTGCGAGCCGATATCAAAGGGGCGAGGCAAATCTGTGGTCAAGGGTTGGCGACTTCTGGTCGCTATCGCCGATGTCAGTCACTATGTCGAAACTGGGTCGGCGATCGACGTTGATGCATACGACCGTGCAACTAGCGTGTATTTTCCAAGACGTGTAATCCCGATGTTGCCGGAAAAACTCTCAAACGGGTTGTGTTCTCTCAATCCCGAAGTCGAACGGCTTTGCATGGTGTGTGACATGCATGTGACTGGTGACGGCGATATCGAGGCCTATCAGTTCTATCCGGCCGTCATGTGGAGTCATGCGCGTTTCACTTACACCGAGGTCGCCGCAATCTTGGGCAACACCCGAGGTCCGGAGGCGATCAAGCGCAAACAGCGCGTGAGCGATCTGCTCAACCTGCATGGCGTGTATCAGTCATTGGTAAATTTGCGTCATAAGCGAGGGGCCGTTGATTTTGATACGACCGAGACACAGATAGTTTGTGATGAGAATGGGCGTATAGAAAAGATTGTTCCACGCACACGTAATGTGGCGCATCGAGTGATTGAGGAGGCCATGCTAGCGGCCAACGTTTGTAGCGCAGAGTTTATTTCTCAAAGCAAGCATCCAGGCCTTTTTCGAGTTCACGAAGGTCCAACCCCCGAAAAGAAGGAGATTCTGCAAAACTACCTGAAAGCAGCCGGTGTTGGATTGTCCATTAGTGACGATCCTGCGCCTGGTGAGTTCCAGGCCATTGCAGAGGCAACGAAGAACAGGCCTGACGCGCAACAGATCCATTCCATGTTGTTGCGATCGATGCAGCAGGCAATTTACACGCCGACCAATAGTGGGCATTTTGGGCTTGCTTTTGGCGCGTATACCCATTTCACCAGTCCTATTCGCCGGTACCCGGATTTGCTGGTACATCGTGTCATCAAGGCGATTCTTGCAAAAGCACGGTATCAGTTGCCAACATTGCCTACCCCCGGGGAGGCCCACGCCAAGCTGGCGCGTCGATTGGAGAAGGGCGTTGCCGCCCGATCTGATCAGACCAAACAGGCGCCCAAGAAGGTGACAGCAGAGGCTGCGGCATGGCAGGCTGCCGGGCTGCATTGCAGTGCCAATGAACGCCGCGCAGACGAAGCGAGTCGTGACGTTGAGGCCTGGTTGAAGTGCAAATACATGAAGGAACATTTGGGGGAGGAGTACGGCGGAGTTGTTACCGCAGCAACCAGTTTTGGCATGTTTGTTACCCTGGATGCCATGTATGTTGAAGGATTGGTTCACATCACTGAACTTGGTGGTGAATACTTTCGATTTGATGAGGCACGGCAGGAGCTACGTGGCGAACGAACTGGGATCCGATACGCTATCGGTACCCGAGTTCGGGTTCAAGTAAGTCGCGTCGATCTGGATGGTCGCAAAATCGACTTTCGTCTCGTTCACGATGATGCCGATATCGGCTCACGCACGATGATGGACAAGGGCACTGGCCGCGACACGAGATCACGTGTCAGCCCGGGAGATCGCTTTGAATTGCAACCTGCCGCACGAACAGTGTCATTCGTGCCCGCAACGCGTAAGCGTACGCCGAAAGATTCTGCCCGCAATACCAAAGTTAAGGATAGGAGTGGAGCACCTCAAAACAAGTCGCAAAAGAAACGCCGGTAAGTCAATTCGTAGCAAATAGTTTTTCCGGCTATTTCTGCCTAAGTGTGGCGTCAAATTTGACCTATAAGGTCACTGGCAGTCATCGCGAATGCGTTAGGCCAACGGTCGGCTGCCAGCCCATGTCTAAAAACAGACTCGCACGTGCATTGAAAGAGGTTTCTGCCTGCAGCAATACGGGAGCCAATCAATCCAGCCAAGGTGTCTCCGGTTCCTGCTGTGGCCAGTCGTGCATTGCCGGTTGGGTTGATCTGCGGTAGTACCCCAGGCGCGGCAATCACCGTACCAGATCCCTTTAAGACCACAATGCTTTGGTAGCGGTTTGCCAATACCCGGGCTGCAGCGAGGCGATTTAACTGGACGTCGGTGCAACTAGAGCCCATCAAGCGCGCAGCCTCCAGAGGATGCGGTGTAAGTACCGTGGTCTGTGGATCTCTGGCGGATAGTTGTCCCTGTAAAGAGGTGTCGCGAGCGACAGCATTGAGTGCATCCGCGTCGAGCACCAGACGTTCTGATCGTTCAAGAATGGCTGGCAACAATTCGGCAATTTCCGGACCTCCGCCGCATCCTGCCACTATGGTCATGGACTCAAGAGCCAGTTCAGCCCATTTGCGAAACATCAACGCGGGTTCGATAGTGTCAATTCCCGTCGTGGACCTATCCAGCAAAGCCAAATAGACACGACCCGCGCCACCATGCAGGGATGCTCGGGCGGCCAGAATGGCGGCACCTGACATGCCTGACGCACCACCGATCACTCCCACATCGCCAAAACTGCCTTTGTTGGTGTTGTGGGCTCGAGCAGCAAATGCGGGGTAAGCACTAAGCTTTGCGACACACCCTGTTGGTGGGAGCATGCCCAAGTCGTCAAACCAGATATCTCCACATGCTTCTCGGCCGTCCCCGGTAAATAGCCCAGGTTTCAGTGTGAGGAAACTGATCGTGGTGTTTGCGTGAACGCACGGCTGTTGCGCGGCTCCGGTTTGCGCATTCAGACCGGATGGCACGTCGACGGACAAAACAGGTGCAACCCTGGAATTCATTTGATGAATCCACCCCGTATATGTCTCACCAAGCGCGCGTAAAGTGCCAATTCCAAATAAGGCGTCAATGCAGAAGTCGTACTCAGTTGGTATTTGTCGAGCCAGCGTCACACCTGCTTGAACCGCTCTATGGAAGCTCTCTCTTGCGTCAGCTGGTTGATCGTCTGTAGAGTGGCAGATGGTGACAATCGGGGACTTTCCCCAAAGTTTGAGATGCATAGCCGCTTCATAACCATCGCCACCATTGTTTCCTGGTCCGCATGCAATCCAGAATAAACGGGCGTGCGGCGCCAATGCCAGAGCGAGGCGGGCGACGGCAAGCCCGGCTCGCCTCATCAGAGTGTGTGTGGGTAGTGTGCTGTTAGCCCACGCCTCCAGTTCACGCGTGGATTCGACTGAAAAGAGGTCGCGCTCGACCACTGTCGTGTAGACATTTGGATCAATGATGCGTTCAGAAGTCGTAGATTTCTCCTTCTCGTGCGAGACGAATATCGATTTCATCAGACCACGGTCTGTTATCGGCTAGCGCTTTGGCAAACGCAATCTCCAATGCATCATCGCTTCGGTTTGGTTCGTGGTGCGTGCAATAGAGGACTTTAGCCCCAACTTCTTTTGCGCAAGCTATGGCGGAACCAAATGTTCCGTGTCCCCATCCGCGCTTGGACGGATATTCTGCGTCCGTATACGAGCAATCAGAAATGAGAACGTCCACGCCACGCATGGCTTCGTGTATGGCGGCAATTTTTTCATCCACAAATAATTGATATTCCTCGTGCTTTTCGTCGCCGGCCTCGTAGATGTTGAATGGCTGCTCATGATCACCAGTGAAGAACACGGACTTGCCATTGCACTCAATGCGATAGCCAAAATTGATTACGGGGTGGTTGAGCATGCAGGGAGTTACAAAGGCAGATCCAATTTGAATGGTTTCACCAGGCACAAGTGTCTCGTACTCAATGCGCGCCTTCATTTCCGCCTCGCGGACGGGAAAATAGCTATATTGCAATTGGACTGACATGACTTGTTCTACGCCTTTTCCAGAAACCGGATCGAAGCAGCCGTGTAGCCGTAATGTGTTGCCTGGAATAAAGTTGGGCACGAAAAAAGGCAGCCCTTGAATATGATCCCAATGCGAATGGGTAATGAGGACATTTGCCGTAATCGGCAATTCGGAGAGCAAAGTCTGCGATAGTGGGAATATGCCTGTGCCTGCATCCAGAATGATGAGTTCATTGCTGTCTGTGCGAACTTCAATGCATGTGGTGTTTCCACCATAGCGGACCGTTTGCGGGCCAGGCGACGCAATTGACCCCCGCACCCCCCAGAATCTGACCTTCATTGTGTGTCCTTAACGTGCGCGACGGACCGATGTCGACCATGCAAACCACTCGCACTTCCAGTGATCCGATGGGGCATGTTATACTTGATTGGCTTTGCTGGTGAGAGGAAACTACCACTGGCAAACCAATCGCAAATTTGCTCGGTCAAGGTGTTGATTGTTCATGATGAAGTGAGCAACCGATTAGTGAGCAAATTTTAGACATAACCTTTTGGAGAAATTATGGCAGTAACAATGCGTGAAATGCTTGAGGCGGGTGTCCATTTTGGGCATCAAACCCGTTTCTGGAATCCGAAAATGGCTCCGTTTATTTTTGGTCACCGCAACAAAATCCACATCATCAATTTGGAAAAATCCCTCCCGATGTTTCAGGAGGCAGCGAAGTTTGTGCGTCAGTTGTCCGCCAAGCGCGGAACCATTTTGATGGTTGGTACCAAGCGTCAGGCGCGTGAAACAGTCGCCGCAGAAGCGCAACGTGCGGGCGTCCCATTTGTGGATCAGCGCTGGCTGGGTGGCATGTTGACCAACTTCAAGACAGTCAAGACGTCTATCAAGCGCTTGAAGGAAATGAAGGCGCAACAGGAAGCCGGACTGGATAGCATGAGCAAGAAAGAGCAGTTGATGTTTGCTCGTGAGTTGCAAAAACTGGAAAAGGACATTGGCGGAATTCAGGACATGGCGACCTTGCCGGATGCCATTTTCGTCATCGATGTGGGGTACCACAAAATTGCAATTGCGGAAGCCCGTAAATTGGGTATCCCGTTGATCGGAGTCGTTGATTCGAACCACTCTCCTGAAGGAATTGACTACGTCATTCCGGGAAATGACGACTCGTCCAAGGCTGTGACGCTGTATGCACGTGGTATTGCAGATGCAATTTTGGAAGGGCGTGCCAATGCGATGGATGATGTCGTCAAGGCGGTCGCTGCAGAGAGTGAAGATGAATTCGTTGAGGTGAGTGAAGCTTCTGCGTGAGGTTTTTTCGCCCGAACCTTGGGGCTTCGTGGCCCCTTTTTTTTAGCCTCATTAAACTATTGAACTGATTACGGAGAAACAAAATGGCTGCAATTACCGCAAGCATGGTTGCTGAACTGCGTGGAAAGACTGACGCTCCCATGATGGAGTGCAAGAGGGCATTGACTGAAGCCGATGGCGACATGACAAAAGCCGAAGAACTGTTGCGTGTGAAATTGGGAAGCAAGGCAGGCAAGGCTGCGGCGCGCATAACGGCTGAAGGTGTTGTTGTCTGCAGCATGGACGGTGCAATTGGCTCTTTGATGGAAGTCAACTGCGAGACCGATTTTGTAACCAAGAACGATAGCTTTCTTGGCCTGGCCAACGCGGCCGCCTTGTTGGTTGTCAAGCACAATCCCGCCGATGTTGCCGCATTGAGTGCTTTGCCGTACGAGCAGGACGGTTTTGGTCCTACGTTGGAGGATGTGCGCAAGGGGTTGATTGGAAAGATTGGCGAAAATATGACCTTTCGGCGGTTCAAACGCTTTTCCAGCGGCTCACAACTTGCTTCCTATCTCCATGGCACCCGAATCGGTGTGGTTGTAGAGTTTGAAGGTGATGCAGTAGCAGCCAAGGACGTTGCCATGCACGTAGCCGCAATGAAACCTGTGGCATTGACCAGCGATGATGTGCCAGCTGAGTTGGTTGAGCGCGAGCGTTCGGTTGCTGCGGCCAAGGCGGCGGAAGATGCTGCCGTTGCAACTGCAGCGGGTAAGCCCGTGCAGTCTGCAGAAATTGTCGCCAAACGAATTGACGGTGGGGTTCAAAAATACCTCAAGGAAGTTTCGCTCTTCAATCAGACATTCGTAAAGAATGACAAACAAACCGTGGAGCAGATGTTGAAGGCTGCCAATACGGCAGTGAAGGCGTTTACTTTGTATGTGGTTGGTGAAGGTATTGAAAAGAAGGTTGATGACTTTGCGGCTGAAGTCGCCGCACAAGTTGCTGCGGCCCAGCAATTGTCATAATTGAAATTCACTGTCAGCTGCCCCTATTCGCCTAACCGGAGTTAACCATGAGCCATGAAAAGCCTGCCTACAAGCGAATTCTGTTGAAGTTGTCAGGCGAGGCTTTGATGGGTGACGACCAGTTCGGTATCAATCGGGCCACTATCGTTCGGATGGTCGATGAAATTGCTGAAGTAACACGATTGGGTGTTGAGGTGGCTGTGGTGATTGGTGGAGGAAATATTTTTCGCGGTGTCGCCGGGGGGTCTGTAGGCATGGACCGGGCCACGGCTGATTACATGGGAATGCTTGCAACGGTAATGAATGCGTTGGCTTTGGGGGATACCATGAACAAGGCGGGTTTGGTTGCCAGGGTCATGTCGGCAATTGGAATCGAGCAAGTGGTAGAACCCTATGTCAGGCCAAAGGCGCTTCAGTATCTGGAAGAAGGTAAGGTCGTGATATTTGCTGCGGGTACCGGTAACCCATTCTTCACAACGGATACAGCGGCAGCTTTGAGAGGTGCCGAAATTGGTGCAGAGATTGTGTTGAAGGCTACGAAAGTTGATGGGGTATATACGGCTGACCCCAAAAAGGACGCTCAGGCAACACGCTATTCAAAAATCACATTCAATGATGCGATGTCTCAAAACCTGGGAATTATGGACGCGGCGGCTTTTGCCTTGTGTCGCGATCAAAAGCTTCCGATCAAGGTCTTTTCAATTTTCAAACACGGTGCACTGAAGCGTGTAGTGATGGGTGACGACGAGGGAACGTTGGTGTACGTGTAAACGGGTAACCTAAATTTGGAACGGATGAGCGGGGGTGATTTATGGCAATTGATGAAATCAAAAAGACGCTGGACGGCAAAATGGACCTTTCTATTTCAGCGTTTAAGCACAATCTGACAAAAATTCGAACTGGTCGTGCCAACCCAGCATTGCTGGATACGGTTCATGTAGATTACTACGGCGCGATGCTTCCGCTCAGTCAGGTTGCCAATCTTTCTTTGTTGGACGCCCGAACGATCAGTGTGCAGCCTTGGGAAAAAGGCATGGGTGCAAAGATCGAAAAGGCGATTCGCGATAGTGATTTGGGATTGAATCCTTCCAGTATGGGGGACCTAATACGTGTTCCGATGCCTTTGATGACTGAAGAGCGGCGGCGTGAATTGAGCAAGGTTGTACGCACGGAAGGAGAGAGTGCAAAGATTGCTGTGCGCAACTTGCGTCGCGATGCGAACGAGGCCGTCAAAAAATTGGTTAAAGACAAATTGGCGTCAGAAGATGATCAAAAACGTTCAGAGGCCGAAATTCAAAAAATGACAGATCGACACATTACGGAGGTTGATCGTTTGGTCGCTGCAAAAGAACACGACATCATGGCGGTTTGAATTCAAACGCAATCTCACGAGTGGTCATTGATGAGTGAAAAAGTTTCTGCACCACTCCATGTTGCCATTGTCATGGATGGCAACGGACGGTGGGCATCCAAGCGCTTCCTGCCTCGTATTGCAGGCCACAAGCAGGGTGTGGATGCGCTCAAACGCATCGTTAGTCTTTGCCCGAGTAGAGGCATATCCGCTCTAACCGTATTTGCATTTTCTTCGGAGAATTGGAACCGCCCGGCCGAAGAAGTGTCGGGTTTAATGGATATTTTGGCCTTGGCACTTTCTCGCGAAGTTCCGAAGCTGCAGCGTGATGGTGTTCGGATTCGTTTCATCGGAGCGCGTGACAATTTGTCTTCGAGGGTTAAGCGAGGCTTGGAAGAGGCTGAGGCGGCCACGGAGCTCAACACTGCATTGACGCTCAATGTGTGTTTTAACTACGGTGGGCGATGGGAGATAGCTACCGCGGCCGCAAGACTGGCCGCTGATGGCATTCCCATTTCCGAACAAAGTCTTTCTGCTGGGTTGTCTTTGGCTCACTGTGGAGATCCGGATTTAATCATACGCACCGGCAATGAGACTCGACTCAGCAATTTTTTGCTGTGGCAGGCAGCCTATGCAGAACTCTATTTCTGTCCATTATTGTGGCCAGACTTTGACGAGGCTGCTCTCGATGCAGCCTTGGCGGAGTACCGCTTGCGAGAGCGACGATTCGGCAAGACGTCGGATCAAGTGTCAGACACTACTTCCATAGTTTCTGGCAAGGAAATTTGATGCTGAAACAGCGAGTTATGACAGCGTTGGTGTTGCTGTTCATTTTGGTTCCGGCTGTTTTTTATCAGGATGCTCGCGCGTTCCTTGCGATTTCAGTGGTTCTGGTTGCAGCGGGTGCATGGGAGTGGGGTAAGCTGAATCAATGCGGCCCAATTGGTTCCGTGGCAACCGGGTTGATTTGTGCGACGGTATGTGTCCTGTCATGGTATGCGGGTGTATTGAAACTTCAATTGCAGTCGGTTTGGCTGATTGGCGGCGGAGTTTGGGTAATTATGGGCGCATGGTTGCTCAACGGCGGCGTTGTAGCCTGGACGCGCATCCCCAGGGCATTGAGATTAATGGGGGGTGTTGGGGCACTTTGGCTGGCTTGGCTCGCCGTCTCAAAGGCGCGCACTGTTGGCATCAATTTCTTGTTTTCGATATTGGTTCTGGTGTGGGTGGCTGACATTTTTGCCTATTTCGCTGGTAGGGCTCTAGGCGGACGCATTTTTTCGCGCAAACTGGCACCGACGATCAGTCCCGGAAAGACTTGGGAGGGAGCTATTGGTGGGTTCATCGGCGTTGCCGCCTGTGGCTTCTGTTGGCGTGCAATGGACTCTGCTGGTAGTACTGCATCGCCCAGTATTTACACACGCACGGCCGATGTGCATATCGCTTTCATGGTGCTTTCGGTTTTGTTTTTGGCGATGATGAGTATCGTCGGAGATTTGGTCGAGTCGCTGTTCAAGCGAAGCGCAGGTGTCAAGGACAGCAGCGGCTTGTTGCCAGGTCATGGTGGTGTTCTGGATCGATTGGATGCATTGTTGCCGGTCCTGCCACTTGCGCTATTTTTGGCCATGGTGTGAATATGAAAAAGTCGCAGGTTGTGGTGTTGGGTTCGACGGGATCAATTGGTGTCAATACCCTTGATGTAATTGATCGGAATCGAGATGAATTTGAGGTTTTTGCCCTGACCGCATCCACCAGTGTTGACACGATGTTGAAGCAGTGTGCACGCTACCAGCCGAAGTATGCCGTTATGGCGAGTGAGGTTCATGGCAGGGCTCTCTTGCAATCCTGCTTGGCAGAAGGTCTATCGACGCAGGTCTTGTGGGGTAACGGTTCCCTTGAAATGGTTGCCTCACACGAAACCGTCGACATCGTGATGGCTGCCATCGTTGGTGCCGCTGGTTTGGCACCTTGTCTGTCTGCTGCAAAATCGGGCAAGCGATTGCTTCTGGCGAATAAGGAGGCACTGGTAGTTGGTGGTCAACTGTTTATGGATACTGTCGCCAATGGTGGCGCAACGCTGCTACCAATTGATAGTGAACATTCCGCCGTATTTCAGTCTTTGCCCGCCAACCCCAGGGATTGGGCTTCAAGCATTGATAAAATCATTTTGACTGCATCGGGTGGCCCTTTTAGGAGTCGGGATCCGTCTACTCTCCGCCACGTAACACCCGAAGAGGCCTGTGCCCACCCCAATTGGGTCATGGGGCGCAAAATATCTGTGGATTCAGCCACCATGATGAATAAGGCACTTGAGGTTATCGAAGCCAAGTTCCTGTTCGGTGTTGAATCCTCCCAAATTCAGGTCGTTATCCATCCCCAGAGCGTGATTCACTCCATGGTGCAGTATGTGGACCATTCGGTAATTGCACAAATGGGTACGCCGGACATGCGCGCGCCTATTGCTTACGGACTGGCGTGGCCGAAAAGAGTTACTTCAGGGGCCTCTGCGTTGGAATTCGCGACTCTGTCGGCACTGAGCTTTGAGGCTATTGATACAGTTGCACACAAGGAACGCTTTCCTGGAATCGGTTTGGCTTGGGATGCTCTGGCTGGACCGAAAGGAACTACCGCGATTTTGAACGCAGCAAATGAGGTGGCTGTTGCGGCTTTTCTTGATCGACGTATCAGATATGACCAGATTTATCAGGTCAACATTGACACCTTGAATTCTGTTCAGCCCCAGTTGCCTGGCTCACTCGGGGATCTGCTTGAACTTGACAATCGGGCGCGGCAGGAAGCGAATGAAAAGGTATCACGCTTGCGTGGGTAAGCGCGGAGACACGTGACCATGTTGACATTGGGAGCGTTCATTGTTGCCCTTGCCGTACTGATTGTGGTGCACGAGGCTGGACATTTTGTCATTGCGCGCATGTCTGGTGTCAAAGTGTTGCGGTTTTCAGTGGGTTTCGGCCCTCGGCTCGCAGGTTGGACGTCCTCAAACTCGGGGACCGAATATGCCTTGTGTCTGGTACCGTTGGGCGGGTACGTTCAGATGCTGGACGAAACAAATGTGTCGTCCGACCCCATAGACAGCAAAGCCGCATTCAACAATCAGCCTTTGAGAAAGAAAACAGCCATTGTTGCGGCAGGACCGATTGCCAACTTGTTGTTGGCCTTTGTGTTGTATTGTGTTGTGAACTGGACGGGTATTGAACAACCCGTTGCAATCCTCGCCAAACCTCCTGTCGATTCGGTGATGGCGAAATCTGGCTTTGCCGGCGGCGAGCAGATAGTGCAAGCGGGTTTTGAGGACGACAGACAGGAGCCCGTGGTCTCTTTTGATTCTTTGAGGTTGCTGCTGGTGCAAGCCGCAATGAATCGGCGCAATGTGCAAGTTGAGTTCAATGTCGCTGGCGCAACTAGGACGCGCACCGCATTGCTGGTGCTCGCAGACGTCGATGGACAACCAGGACAAGATCAACTGCTTCAGAAAATAGGAGTGGTTGGTCCTTTCTCCAAGGCGCAAGTGGGAGCTTTGACACCAAACGGTGCCGCAGAAAAAGCGGGACTTTTGCCCGGTGATGTTGTGACTCGGGTAGACCAAACAGACATTGTTGATGCTGCGCAATTGCGTGGAATGATCCGTTTGGCTGGTCGCCAAGGTGTCACAAAGCAGCAAATGTGGTCGGTGATTCGCAACAATGAAGAATTGCAGATCTCTGTTTTCCCACAGTTGGTCCAAGAGGGCGGTAACACGATTGGGCGCGTCGGCGCCTTCATTGGTTCTCAACCCGCAGTCTCGAGGGTTCAATATGATTGGCTTGATGGGTTTGTCGCGGCATTTCGCCAAACCTGGGAAATAACTTCACTGACGATACGCGCAATAGGACAGGTTGTATCTGGCACCGCATCGATCAAGAGCGTTAGTGGTCCACTCACAATCGCAGAGTACGCAGGAAAATCTGCTTCCGTTGGACCAACGCAGTTCGTGCTTTTCCTGGCACTCATGAGTGTGAGTTTGGCAGTACTTAATTTGCTACCTGTGCCAATGTTGGATGGTGGGCACCTGATGTATTATCTTTGGGAGGCGTTATCCGGAAAACCGGTTGCGCAGAGGTGGATAGAGCGTACGCAAAAACTCGGTTTTGCTACTTTACTGCTGCTGATGTCTATTGCGCTGGTCAATGACGTAACGCGTTTACTGCTGTGACTGTTTTTGGCCGGCTGCCAGATAGCCCGACTACTTTAATTGATAAAAATGCAATTCAATCGTAATTTTCTGCGCAGTGCTTCCATCGCGGCCGCATCGCTTTTGCTATTTCAGGGGGCAATGGCGGTTGAGCCATTTACGGTCAAGGACATTCGAGTTGAAGGCCTGCAAAGAGCCGAGGCTGGAACAATCTTTGCATCACTGCCTGTGCGTGTTGGTGACACGTACAGTGATGAGAAAGCCGCTGCATCGATCAAGGCGCTGTTTGGTCTTGGCCTGTTCAAGGACGTGCGGATTGATGTGAGTGCGGACGTATTGGTTGTAATTGTGGAGGAGCGTCCAACCATCGCTGAAGTTGACTTTGTTGGTGCCAAGGAATTCGACAAGGATGTACTGAAAAAGGCGCTCATGCAGATCGGCTTGGCTGATGGACGACCTTTTGACAAGGCTCAGGTTGATCGGGCTGAGCAGGAGTTGAAGCGTCAATACATAAACCGGAGCATGTATGCATCGGAGGTTGTGACGACGATAACTCCCGTCGACCGCAACCGCGTCAACCTCAGTTTCTCAGTCGTTGAGGGAGAGCCGGCAAAGATCAACGATATTCAAATTGTTGGTAATAAGGTCTTTTCTGATTCAACCCTGCGATCACAGTTTGATCTGGACACCGGGGGATGGCTCAGTTGGTACACCAAGTCAGACCGCTATGCGCGGACCAAGCTCAATTCGGATCTTGAGGCACTGCGATCCTATTATCTGGCCCGCGGGTATCTCGAATTCAAGGTGGAATCGACTCAGGTTGCCATATCTCCCAACAAGCAGGATATTGGCATCACGATCAATGTGTCTGAAGGCGATCAGTTCGTGGTTTCCAAAGTCAACCTAGTTGGAAATTTCTTGGGCAAGGACGATGAATTTCGTTCGTTGGTTGCGATTCAGGTTGGCAAGCCCTATAACGCGGACCAGATAGCGCTTACAACCAAAGCGTTTACAGACTATTTTGGAAATTTCGGTTACGCATTCTCTCGGGTTGAGCCGCGAACAACCATCGACCGTGCGACCAATCGCGTAGAGGTCACCCTCCAGGCCGATCCGTCTCGACGTGTTTATGTGCGTCGTATCAATGTTGCTGGCAACGATCGAACCCGGGACGAAGTGATTCGCAGAGAGTTCCGTCAGTTTGAGGCGTCTTGGTACGACGGCGAAAAAATTCGGCAGTCGCGTAATCGTGTCGATAGGCTCGGTTATTTCAAGGAAGTAACCATGGATACGTCGGAGGTTCCGGGTTCAATGGATCAAGTGGACCTGACCGTTACCGTGGCAGAGAAACCCACGGGCAGTATCAGCCTGGGGGCGGGAATTTCGAGTGCAGATGGTTTTGGATTTTCTTTTGGCTTCAAACAGGACAACGCGTTTGGTTCTGGCAACTCGTTGGGAATTGAACTCAATACGAGCAAACAGAACCGCACATTGGTATTCAACACAACCAATCCGTACTTTACTGAAGATGGTATTTCCCGAACGATTGACGTTTATCAGAGAAATTCCAAGCCCTATGTGGACATCAATAGCTATGCCATAGAGACAACGGGTGGCAGTATGCGTTTTGGCGTACCTTTCACTGAGTATGACACGGTGTATTTTGGTCTGGGTGTTGATCAAACGACGGTCGTTCCTGGTAATTTGTTACCGGTTGTTTACCAAGATTTTGCAAACCGGTTTGGGTTTACCAGCAACGCTGTGCCATTGACCGTGGGCTGGGGACGCGATACGCGTGACAGTGCGTTGGTTCCGACAATCGGCAAGGTGATTCGGGCGTCAGCGGAGTGGAGTGTCGCTGGTGATTTGAAGTACGCCCGAGGGACGGCTTCTTATCAACAATACATTCCAGTAAACAACAAGATCACCGCTGCATTGAATGCTGAGTTGTCAGTTGGCTCTGGTACCGATGACAAACCCTATCCCATTTTCAAGAATTTCTACTCGGGTGGATTGGGATCGGTTCGGGGTTTCGAGCAGGGAAGTTTGACAACGGGCACACAGCGCGCCCTGGGTCTGACGTCGACAGGCGGAACAAAGAAGATCAACTTTAATGCGGAGCTTCTGTCACCGTTGCCTGGTGGAGGGAAGGATCGTACTTTACGAGTCTATACGTTCATGGACGCTGGTGGCATCTACGGACCGGATGAAGCGGTGCAGTTGTCGGATATGCGAAGCTCTTACGGTGTGGGTATAAGTTGGATATCGCCAGTTGGCCCCTTGCGGCTTGCTTTTGCGAAGCCGATCAAGAAGTTTGATAGCGATAGAATCCAGTCCATGCAATTCCAGATTGGAAGCTCTTTTTAATGAAAACCTCAAAATTTCGCTGGCTGTTATCTCTCACCATGGCTGGATGTGCCTTTGGCGCATTGGCCCAGGATTTCAAAGTTGGATACGTCAACACGCAACGTATCACCACAGAGTCATCGCCTGCCAAAACGGCACAGATCAAACTCGAGCAAGAGTTCTCCAAACGTCAAAAAGAGCTTACCGATTTGCAGGCCTCACTGAAGTCATTTGGCGAGCGTTTTGATAGAGACGCTCCGACGCTGAGCGAAACCCAGCGTAGTGCGCGACAAAAGGAAGGGGCCGAGATGGCCCGCGACCTTCAGCGGCGCCAGCGGGAGTTTCAGGAAGATCTGAATGGTCGTCGCAATGAAGAGTTGCAGCAGGTCCTGGATCGGGCGACCAAGGCGGTCAGGCAGGTTGCTGACTCCGAAAAGTACGACGTCGTGGTGCAAGAGGTGGTGTATGTCAATAGCAAGCATGACATCACAGACAAGGTCTTGAAGATTCTCAACGCAGTGTCAAAGTAATCTTTGCATGCGAGGGTTGGGATCATGAGGCTTGACCTGGCGTCGGTGGTCGCCTCATTAGGGGGCAAATTGCATGGTGACCCGTCTATTTTTGTAACCGGGTTGGCTCCGCTGGAGCTTGCGACACCATGCCATATGAGCTTTTTGAGCAATCCCAGATACCAGAAGCAGTTGGCAGCCTCGCAGGCTGCATGTGTCATCGTTTCTCCTGACATGAAGGATGTCGCGGTTGCGCGAGGGTCGTGCATCGTGACCGATCAGCCGTATTTGTATTTTGCCCGCTTGACCCAATTGTGGAAGCGAGGGCTTGACTCGAACAGTTCTAGTGGCATCCATGCAAGTGCTGTAGTGGACGCGAAAGCCGTGGTACATCCGACGGCAACCATTGGCCCACTTTGTGTGGTCGAAAGGGGCGCACGTATCGGTGCGGCTTCGGTGCTGAAGTCACGGGTAACCATTGGTGAGAATTGCACGGTTGGTGAGCGCTGCATTGTCCATTCCGGCGTAGTGATCGGTGCTGATGGTTTTGGTTTTGCACCCAACGGGGAGAGCTGGGAAAAGATTGAGCAGTTGGGTGCAGTGCAAATTGGCAATGATGTCGAAATCGGCGCCAATACCTGCATCGACCGTGGTGCGATGCAGGACACAGTCATTGAAGATGGGGTCAAGTTAGATAACCTGATACAGATTGGACACAATGTGCGCGTCGGTCGCAACACTGCCATGGCTGGTTGTGCCGGTATCGCGGGCAGTACGACCATCGGTGCGAATTGCACAGTTGGGGGCGGCGCAGTCATTCTGGGGCATTTAACGCTTGGCCCAAACGTGAATATTTCGGCCGGAACACTGGTCAGCAAATCCATTGCCAAGCCCGGACATTACACTGGCATATTCCCGATTGACGAAAACGCTGCTTGGGAGCGAAACGCCGCTTCCCTAAGGCAACTGCACAGTTTGCGTGACCGCATAAAGACATTGGAAAAAGAGGCAAAAAAATGATGGATATTCACGAAATACTGCGGCAACTGCCTCACCGATATCCTTTTCTCCTGGTAGACCGTGTTTTGTCTTGCGAGAAAGGTCAGCGCATCCAGGCTTTGAAGAACGTGACGATCAATGAACCATTTTTCAATGGACATTTTCCACACCGTCCTGTCATGCCTGGTGTTTTGATGCTGGAGGCCATGGCACAGGCAGCAGCCTTGCTGGCTTTTGACACCATCGGTGTTACCCCGGATGACAAAACGGTGTATTACTTTGCGGGGATCGATGGAGCGCGCTTTAAGCGCCCAGTCGAACCAGGCGATCAATTGATCATGGATGTCGAGCTATTGCGCCTCAAATCAGGTATCTTCAAATTCAAGGGAGTTACCCGTGTTCAGGGCAACGTGGTTTGCGAAGCCGAGTTGATGTGTACCATGCGCACGATTGCCTGAACAGTAAGGCGGTATGCAGTGACCCATATTCATCCAAGCGCCATCGTCGATCCGGCGGCTGAACTGGACGATTCCGTATCAGTAGGTCCGTATACCGTCATTGGGCCACACGTGCGCATCGCGTCGGGTACAACGGTCGGTCCGCACTGTGTAATTGAAGGCCGGACTACGATTGGACAAGATAACCGCATTTTTCAGTTCAACTCGTTGGGTGCTATCCCGCAGGACAAGAAATATGCTGGCGAGCCTTGTGAATTGCATATCGGTGACCGCAACACGATACGAGAGTTTTGTACCTTGAATATTGGTTCGCCAGGTGATGCCGGTGTAACCCGCGTCGGTAACGACAACTGGCTGATGGCCTATGTGCACTTGGCGCACGACTGCAGCGTGGGGAACCATACGATTTTTGCCAACAATTCGCAATTGGCAGGGCACGTTCAGGTTGACGACTGGGTAATTCTGGGCGGGTTTACAGTGGTTCACCAGTTTGTGCGACTGGGCGCACACAGCATGACCGCGATGTGCTCCTTGTTGTTCGCCGATTTGCCGCCGTTTGTCATGTGTCAGGGGCAACCGGCGGTGGCTCGTTCCATGAACTTTGAGGGTCTGCGTCGCAGAGGCTGGACACCTGAGCGCATTGGCGGAGTCAAGGCTATCCACAAGGCACTTTACAGAGATGATCTCACGCTGGAGCAAGCCAAGGTCCGCATTGCCCAGTTGGAAGTAGAACACCCGCAGGCTTCGCCAGACGTTGCAATGATGATGGCGTTTCTGAACAAGACGTCTTCCCAGCGCGGTATTGTGCGCTGAAGACTGGCATGTCAATGGCGGTATCCAAAGGCGCGAATGGCCATGATCAACCGTTTGTTGCCATGGTCGCTGGTGAAACTTCAGGGGATTTGTTGGCGGGTTTGGTGCTCCAAGGCATTGGCTTGCGTTGGCCGCATCTTGTTTCGGCTGGCATTGGTGGCCCGCAAATGGCGCAGCGTGGGTTTTCTGCCTGGTGGCCTTGCGAAAAACTTGCCGTCCATGGATATGGTTGGGATGTGCTCAGCCGATACCGTGAAATAGTGGGTATCCGGAGGCAGTTAAGGGCGCGATTGCTCGAACAGCGTCCCGATGTGTTCATTGGAGTGGATGCGCCAGACTTTAACCTGGACCTGGAGTGCAGTCTTCGCGCGCAGGGCATCCGGACCATTCATTTCGTATGTCCTTCCATTTGGGCCTGGAGAGCCAATCGTGTGGAGAAAATTCGGGCAAGTGCGGACCATGTTCTGTGCATCTTTCCATTTGAGCCGGAACTGCTTGCTGCGCACGGAATCAGCGCCACCTACGTTGGTCACCCGCTGGCCAACCTAATCCCGCTCGAACCCGACAGGGATGCTGCCCGCGCAGTACTTGGCTTGCAACCACAAGACCGGGTCCTTGCGCTCTTGCCCGGCAGTCGGGCATCGGAGATCAAGCATCTTGCAGTTTCTTTTTTCCAGACCGCAAAGCGCATACGTCAGGCAATGCCTGACGTGAAACTGGTTTTACCCGCCGTGCCGGCATTGCGTGCAGCCATTGAGAGCGCCGCGGCGCAGGCAGGCATGCGGGAGTACGTTCAAATCGTCGTTGGCCAGTCACATACCGTTCTGGCGGCGTGCGACGTCACTCTGATTGCAAGTGGTACGGCAACGCTTGAAGCCGCCTTGTACAAGCGCCCAATGGTGATCGCCTACCGAATGGGGTGGCTGTCCTGGCAAATCATGCGCCGCAGGCAATTGCAGCCTTGGGTGGGTTTACCCAATATTTTGTGCCGTGCGTTTGTCGTTCCTGAACTGTTGCAGGATCGCGCAACCCCGAAGGCAATGGCGCAGGCGGTCTTGCAGTGGTTTTCGGACATGGACCTTCGGCCGGAAAAAATTGCGACATTGCAAAGCCAGTTCATGACTCTGCACAAAAGTCTTCGGCGCGACACCACGGCATTGGCAACCCATGCAATCGAACAAGTTCTTGCGCGCTGAACAGGTAGCACTTTCTTGGGATACGCCTGGCCTGGTTGCTGGTGTGGACGAAGCCGGGCGCGGTCCGTTGGCTGGGCCTGTGGTTGCGGCCGCAGTGATTCTGGATGACCGCAACCCAATCCTGGGCCTCGCCGACTCCAAAGTGCTGACGGCACGACGGCGGGAGCAGTTATTTGATGAAATTCGGGCGAGAGCTCTGTGCTGCTCCGTTGCCCAAGCCAGTGTCGATGAAATCGATATGCTCAACATCCTGCAAGCCACTATGCTGGCGATGCGCCGTGCGGTTGAGGGCCTGCGACTCAAGCCGGCCTTGGTGCTGGTGGACGGCAACCGGCTTCCGACCTTAAGTGTGCGAGCCGAGGCCGTCGTCAAGGGCGACAGCAAAATTGCGGCCATTTCTGCTGCCTCCATTTTGGCCAAGGTCACCCGTGACCATTGGTGTGCCGAACTGGATCTGCAGTATCCGCAGTACGGATTTGCTGGTCATAAGGGCTATGGCACTGCCGAGCACCTGCAGGCACTGCAGGCCCATGGCGCTTGCCCGCAGCACCGCAAATCCTTCAGCCCGGTGGCCAAGGTGCTGGCGTGACCGAAACAGTCACCATCACGTCGCGCGAAAACCCCTTGCTAAAGGAGTTGCGCCGGATTGCCCAGGACAATACCGCCTACCGCAAAGCCGGGCGATTCTGGATAGAGGGCGACCACCTGTGCAGCGCCGCGCTGCAGCGAGGCAAACGGCCTGCTGTCGCCGTATTTACTGAAGAATATTGGCCGCTAGCCCCCGTGGAATATGCGCAAGCAGCTATCAAAAGTGTAGTGATTCCTGCGAGGCTTTTTGCTGAACTGAGTGGCCTGGAGTCGCCTGCAGGAGTGGGTTTTGTGCTGGACTTGCCGGCAGACGCTGCGCTGCAAACCGGAGTCGCCACTGTCATTCTGGACCGTGTGCAGGACGCCGGCAATGTGGGCTCCATCTTGCGCAGCGCCGGGGCATTCGGTTTTCGGCAGGTGGTAGCGATCAAGGGTACCGCCGCCCTGTGGTCCCCCAAGGTGTTGCGCGCTGGCATGGGGGCTCATTTCGGACTGCACCTGCTCGAAGGCGTTGAGCCAGAGGAATTGCAGGCACTGCAGGTGCCTGTGGTCGTAACCAGCTCACACCATGGAGAACTGATCCAGGACCTGCGTTTGCCGCAACCCTGCGTCTGGGCATTTGGCCATGAAGGGCAGGGTGTGAGCCCCAGCTTGATGGCTCAAGCAAAGGTTTATGCCCGCATTGGGCAGCCTGGCGGTGAGGAGTCGCTCAATGTGGCTGCAGCGGCTGCTATCTGCCTGCATGCCAGTAGTCTGGTTGCCAGATAGGGAAAAGCATCCGAACGGTCCGGCGCAGCGCCACCAGCCGCTATAATGGGAGGCTTTCCAGAAAACAGCCGTCCCAAGCGCATTTCAAGCACCTTTCCCAACCAACAACAGCCGCCAAGAATCGTTCTTGAGCACGCTTGGGCGTACCCGTAACACAGTCGGAGAACCCAGTGCTTTTGTCTCTCAAGGGAACCACCCCCCCCGCCATTTTGGCGCTCGCAGACGGCACGGTCTACATTGGCAATTCCATTGGAGCTAGCGGCTCCACCGTCGGCGAGGTCGTGTTCAACACGTCCATGTCCGGCTACCAGGAGATCCTGACGGATCCGAGTTATTGCCAACAGATCGTCACTCTCACCTATCCCCATGTTGGCAGCTATGGCACCAACCAGGAAGATGTCGAATCCGACAAGGTTCATGCAGCAGGTCTGATCATCCGTGATCTGCCCTTGATAGCCTCCAACTTTCGCAGCACCGCCACCCTGAGTGCGTATTTGGTTCATGCCGGGACCGTAGCCATTGCCAACGTGGATACACGCCAGTTGACGCGTCAGTTGCGCACCCAAGGCGCGCAGAATGGCTGCATATTGGCGTTGGCGCCAGGCGAGGCTGTGACGCCTGCGGCGGTGGAAAAGGCTATCGCTGCTGCCAAGGCCGCCCCTTCCATGTCCGGTTCAGATTTGGCCAAAGTGGTCTCAGCCGGGCAGACCACTCAGTGGACTGAGGCAGAGTGGGCTTTGGGAACAGGCTATGGCCAACAATTGGCACCGCGATTTCACGTCGTTGCCTATGACTTTGGCGTCAAGAAAAATATTTTGCGCATGTTGGCCCAGCGTGGCTGCAAAGTTACGGTGGTACCTGCACAAACACCGGCTGCGGAAGCGCTGAAATACCAGCCGGACGGCATCTTTCTGAGCAATGGCCCGGGTGATCCGCAGCCTTGCGACTACGCTATTGCGGCCGCCCGGGAATTGATTGAAACGGGTATTCCAACCTTCGGCATCTGTCTGGGGCACCAGATCATGGCGCTGGCAAGCGGGGCCAAGACTTTCAAAATGAAGTTTGGTCACCATGGTGCCAATCATCCGGTAAAAGACCTTGACAGTGGTCGTGTGTCCATCACCAGCCAGAACCATGGTTTTGCGGTAGATGAGCGTACGTTGCCCGCCAATCTGCGCGCAACCCACGTCAGCCTGTTCGACAACACGCTGCAGGGACTGGAGCGCACGGACAAGCCTGCGTTTTGTTTCCAGGGCCACCCGGAAGCGTCGCCGGGACCGCATGACATCGGCTACCTGTTCGATCGTTTCATCGGCTCCATGGAAAACACCAAGGGTCAGCGCGCATGAGTTTTTACGGTGTCACCGATATCTGGACCTATGTGGTTGGCGCGTTTGGCATCATCTTGTTGCCCGGCCCCAACTCGGTGTTCGTGCTGACGGTGGCGACGTCCCGTGGTGTCAAGGCGGGCATCCAAGGCGCCTGTGGCGTGTTTGTCGGCGACACCCTGCTGCTGACCCTGACCGCTCTGGGCGCAGCCAGTCTGTTGCGAACTTACCCCGCGCTGTTCATGGTGGTGAAGTACGCAGGGGCTGCCTACCTGACTTGGGTCGGATTCAATCTGTTATGGGGTGCGATCCAGAAATGGCGCAGTCGTGAAGTACCGCAGTCAAAGACCGCTCCAGAAACGCCCGCGCATTTGGCTCATCCCTTCAAGCGGGCACTGGTTATCAGCTTGCTCAACCCCAAGGCGATTTTGTTCTTGCTGTCGTTCTTTGTGCAGTTCATCGACCCCAGCTATGACATGCCCGCCATTCCGTTCCTCATCCTAAGCTCCATCCTGATGTTGTTCAGCGCGCTGTATTTGTTCGGTCTGATATTTGCGGGTGCACGGCTCGCGCATGGCTTTGCCCAGCGCAAGCGTCTGACCAGCAGTCTGTCTGGAGGGGTGGGCGGATTGTTTGTCTGGTTTGGTGCCAAACTGGCCACCGCGAGCCTGAACTAGGCGCCTCTGAATCAAGTCATCCTGAATTCATTGAAGAAAAAGTAAATAGCCCCAAAGCTTCGAGTTCCAACATGCCAAAACGTACCGATATCCAAAGCATCCTCATCATTGGCGCTGGCCCCATCATCATTGGCCAGGCCTGCGAGTTCGACTACTCCGGCGTGCAAGCTTGCAAGGCACTGCGTGAAGAGGGCTACAAGGTCATTTTGATCAATAGCAACCCCGCGACCATCATGACCGATCCGGCCACGGCCGACGTCACGTATATCGAACCCATCACCTGGCAAACGGTCGAGAAGATCATTGCCAAAGAGCGTCCGGATGCGATTTTGCCCACCATGGGTGGCCAGACTGCGCTGAACTGTGCACTGGACCTGTGGCACAACGGCGTTCTCGCCAAGTACACGGGTGCAGCTACCGGGAAACCGGTAGAACTGATTGGCGCCACACCGGAGGCCATCGACAAGGCAGAAGACCGCCTGAAATTCAAGGATGCCATGACCAAAATCGGGCTGGGCTCAGCGCGCTCTGGCATCGCCCACAGCATGGCCGAGGCATGGGAAGTCCAAAAAAGTGTGGGGTTTCCCACCGTTATTCGCCCCAGCTTCACATTGGGTGGAACCGGTGGCGGTATTGCCTACAACCCCGAAGAGTTTGAAGTCATTTGCAAACGCGGCCTGGAAGCCTCTCCGACCAATGAGTTGCTGATTGAAGAGTCATTGTTGGGCTGGAAAGAGTACGAGATGGAAGTCGTGCGGGACAAGGCGGACAACTGCATCATCGTCTGCTCCATTGAAAATCTGGATCCCATGGGCGTGCACACTGGTGACTCCATCACCGTGGCCCCAGCGCAGACGCTGACCGACAAGGAATACCAGATCCTGCGCAATGCGTCCTTGGCGGTATTGCGCGAAATTGGCGTGGACACCGGCGGATCGAACGTGCAGTTCTCCATCAACCCGGTGGATGGCCGCATGATCGTTATCGAGATGAATCCGCGCGTCAGCCGTTCCTCTGCGCTGGCATCCAAGGCCACCGGTTTCCCGATTGCCAAGATCGCTGCCAAACTGGCCGTGGGCTTTACGCTGGATGAACTGCGCAACGACATCACCGGCGGCGCCACGCCCGCATCGTTCGAGCCCAGCATCGACTACGTGGTCACCAAGATCCCGCGTTTCGCGTTCGAGAAATTCCCCGCTGCCGACAGCCGCCTGACCACGCAGATGAAGTCCGTGGGTGAGGTCATGGCGATGGGTCGCACCTTCCAGGAATCCTTCCAGAAAGCCCTGCGTGGCCTGGAAGTAGGGGTGGACGGTTTGAATGAAAAGACGCAAGACCGCGAAGTGTTGGAAAAGGAACTGGGTGAGCCCGGCCCCGAGAGGATCTGGTACGTGGGTGATGCCTTCGCCCAGGGCATGAGCGTGGATGAGGTGTTCGCGCTGACCAAGATTGATCGTTGGTTTCTGGTGCAGATTGAGCAGATCGTCAAGATCGAGCTGGAGATTGAGCGCCTGCCACAACCTGCCAGCGGCACGGCCTTTGACAAAATCGACGCGGCCACGCTGCGCAGCCTGAAGCAAAAGGGTTTCTCGGACCGCCGTCTGGCGCGCCAGTTCAAGACCACCGACAAGGCCATTCGCGAGAAGCGCCGCGCCTTGGGTGTGCGCCCGGTCTACAAGCGTGTGGACACCTGCGCGGCTGAATTTGGCACCAACACCGCTTACATGTACTCGACCTACGAGTCCGAGGGCGCAGAGTGCGAAGCTGCACCCACGACCAACAAGAAGATCATGGTGCTGGGTGGTGGCCCGAACCGTATCGGGCAGGGTATCGAATTCGACTACTGCTGCGTGCACGCCGCGCTGGCCATGCGTGAAGACGGGTACGAGACCATCATGGTCAACTGCAATCCCGAAACCGTGTCCACCGACTACGACACCTCCGACCGCCTGTACTTCGAGCCACTGACGCTCGAAGACGTGCTGGAAATCGTGGACAAGGAAAAGCCGGTTGGCGTCATCGTGCAATACGGTGGCCAGACGCCCTTGAAGCTGGCGCTGGACTTGGAAGCCAATGGCGTGCCCATCATCGGTACGTCTCCCGACATGATCGATGCGGCCGAAGACCGTGAGCGTTTCCAGAAGCTGCTGCACGAGTTGGGGTTGCGCCAGCCACCCAATGCTACGGCCCGTACCGAGTCCGAAGCGCTGGAGAAGGCCGCTGCACTGGGCTACCCGCTGGTGGTGCGTCCCAGCTACGTGCTGGGCGGCCGCGCCATGGAAATCGTGCATGAACAACGCGACCTGGAGCGCTACATGCGTGAGGCCGTCAAGGTCAGCAACGATTCCCCGGTGCTGCTGGACCGCTTCCTGAACGATGCCATTGAGTGCGATGTGGACTGCATCCGTGATGCCACTGGCGTGACCTTTATCGGTGGCGTGATGGAACATATCGAGCAGGCCGGTGTGCACAGCGGTGACTCCGCCTGTTCCCTGCCACCCTACAGCCTGCGCGAGGCCACGGTCACCGAGATCAAGCGCCAGACCGCAGCCATGGCCGCCGCATTGAACGTGGTTGGGCTGATGAACGTTCAATTCGCGATCCAGAACAGTGATGGCCGGGATGTGATCTTCGTTCTGGAAGTGAATCCACGCGCATCGCGCACCGTGCCATTCGTGTCCAAGGCCACCGGCATTCAGCTCGCCAAGGTGGCCGCGCGCTGCATGGTCGGCCAGTCATTGGCTTCGCAGGGTGTCAGGAAAGAGGTAACGCCCCCGTATTACAGTGTCAAGGAGGCCGTGTTCCCCTTCGTCAAGTTCCCGGGCGTGGACACCATTCTTGGCCCTGAGATGAAGTCCACCGGAGAGGTCATGGGCGTGGGTAAAACATTTGGTGAAGCTTTTGTCAAGTCGCAGCTAGGCGCCGGTGCCAAGCTGCCGCGCGCCGGCAAGGCCTTTATCTCGGTCAAGCAAAGCGACAAACCCCGCGTCGTGGAGGTGGCGCGCAAGCTGGCCGACATGGGCTTTTCGCTGGTGGCTACCAAGGGCACGGCTGCCAGCATCAACGCCGCAGGCGTGGCCTGTTCCGTGGTCAACAAAGTGACCGAAGGCCGCCCCCACATTGTGGACATGATCAAGAATGAACCCCTAGCCATGGTGATCAACACCGTGGAAGAGCGGCGCAATGCCATTGCCGATTCGCGTCAGATTCGCACGTCTGCGCTGCTGGCCCGTATCACGACCTACACGACCATTGCCGGTGCTGAGGCGGCCGTTGAGGGCATGAAGTACCTGGACAAACTGGATGTGATATCCGTTCAGGAAATGCATGCGCAATTGCAGGCATAGGCCAGGTCACCAACTGTTGGCATAATCCGGCGCTGAGGTTATAGGACAGTGCGGCGTGCAGACGCGGCGCTGTCCTTGTTATTTTCAGGGCTGGTTTCCGACAAAGTCACTCATCATTCCTACTGTTTCAACTGTATCCATATGGCAACCATTCCAATCACCAAGCGCGGCGCTGAGATTCTCAAAGCCGAATTGCACAAACTCAAGACTGTGGAACGCCCGTCGGTCATTGCCGCAATCTCCGAGGCGCGTGCGCAGGGAGATTTGAGCGAGAACGCGGAATACGAGTCTGCCAAAGATCGCCAGGGCTTTATTGAAGGACGGATTCAGGAAGTGGAAGGCAAATTGTCCGCCGCTCAAATCATTGATCCTTCCGAATTGAACGCCGGTGGCAGGGTGGTGTTTGGTTCGACGGTTGAACTCGAAGAAGAGGAGACGGGTGAGCGAGTCAAGTACCAAATCGTGGGTGAGGATGAGGCCGACCTGAAATTTGGTCGCATCAACATCAGTTCGCCCATCGCGCGCGCGCTGATTGGCAAGGAGGAAGGCGACACCGCCGAGGTGCAGGCCCCAGGGGGTATCAAGTCTTACGAAGTCGTTGCCGTTCATTACATCTGATGTCGCTAGCAATGACGCGCGTTCTGCCTGTATGGGTTGGTGCTGTCTGGTGGGGCAGTTTGACCACGTTGGGTTTTTTTGTGGTTCCGATGCTCTTCATGCATTTGCCCAGTCCCGCCCTGGCCGGGTCGATGGCAGCCAAACTGTTTTCAGTTCAAACCGCTATTTCCGCTGCGTGCGGTATGTTGCTGCTGATCTTGTTTCGGTCGAATTCGGCTTCGACCCTTGTCGATATTGCGCCGATTGCTACACTTTTTACAGTGGCTGGCGTGTTGTTCGCCTTGCTGGTTGAGTTTGCGGTGTCGCCGCGCATTGTCGCCCGTGACAATCTGGCGCTGTGGCACCGGGTCGGCAGTGCCATGTACTTCTTGCAATGGATCTGTGCCGCTGTGGTTCTCGCCAAACTGACGGGTGAACGCAGAATCGAACGGACAGCCTAATCGACTGCTGGATACAGGCGCTGCCATACGCGCTGTCCACTTCACGCCGACGGCGTCAGCTTTGGCTGCGTTTTTTCAGGCTTACTTTTGGCTTGGGCTTGGCGCGTTTGACATTGCCACCGGCAGTAAGTCGCTGGTTCCCCAGGACCCTCAAAGTCTTGACCTCCGGCCGCTGGCCAGCACGTTTGCTGTATTTCAGCACCTTGACATCGCGCGGACCAGACATGCGGTCTTCATCGACGACCTTCTCCTTGTCTACCCGGGGGCGCCAGAGTACAAGTAACTTTCCGATATGCTGGATCGGAGCTGCGCTCAGTTCGTCTGCCAGTAACTGAAACATGGCTTCGCGGGACGCGCGGTCATCCGAAAAGATGCGCACTTTGATCAGACCGTGGGCGTTCAGGGCTGAGTCGACTTCCTTTTTTACGTTGTCGGTCAGGCCATCGCTCCCGACCATGACAACAGGATCCAGGTGGTGGGCCTCCGCGCGGTGTTCCTTGCGTTGGGCGGGCGTGAGTTGAATTTGGGGCATGCAGCTATTATCCCCCCAATGAAAACCAAAACGAGCAGCAAGAAAGTCAACAAGGCCTGGTTGCACGATCACATCAATGATCCCTATGTCAAACTGGCGAATCGGGAGGGCTATCGGGCCCGCGCAGCCTACAAACTCAAGGAAATCGATGAAACATTGGGCTTGGTGAAGCCTGGTAATCTTGTTGTTGACCTTGGCTGTGCACCCGGTGCATGGAGTCAGTATGTACGCCGACGCCTGTCACCAACAGGTGCTGCAGTGGGTGACTTGAATGGGACAATCATCGGTCTGGATTTGTTGCCCATGGAACCGATTGAAGGCGTGCGGTTTATTCAGGGCGATTTCCGGGAGGCCGCTGTACTGGCGCAACTCGAGCTGGCACTTGACGGACGTCAAGCTGACATCGTTGTGTCCGATATGGCGCCCAATCTATCTGGCATAGCGTCTGCTGATGCGGCGCGTATCGAGCATCTCGTGGAACTGGCCGTTGAGTTTTCGCAAAATCACATGAAACGTCAGGGTGTTCTGGTGGCCAAGGTATTTCATGGCTCCAGCTACGCCGATGTTGTGCAGCACTTCAAGAATGCATTTCAGGTCGTGAAGCCTTTCAAGCCAAAGGCCTCGCGTGATAGATCTTCGGAGACATTTTTGGTGGGCATGGGCTTGAAGTAGTTTGCCGGCTGCTGGTGGATGTAATTGCCGCTGGGTTCATTGCCGCGACATAACCTTGCGGTATATGTGGCAGAAAACCGGAAAATACCACGCCGCCCAGCTTGAAACGCCTAAAATGAGGCCTAGATACGCATGGTGTCTCTACTTGTGCCCTATTGGAGCGTCGCTTGAATAATCAGTGGTTTTCGAAAGTTGCAGTTTGGTTGGTGATTGGCTTGGTGCTATTTACCGTGTTCAAGCAATTTGATACGCGGGGCACGGCTGGCGCGAGCATGTTGGGTTACTCCGACTTTCTCGAAGAGGTGCGCAATAAGCACATCAAGAGCGCCGTCATCCAGGAGGGGCAGGGTGGAACCGAAATTCTGGCGATCACGACCGATGACAGGAGGATCCGCACAACTGCCACTTACCTGGACCGTGGTCTCGTCGGGGATTTGATCAGCAACGGTGTCAAGTTTGACGTCAAACCCCGTGAGGAAGGCTCTTTGCTGATGACTTTGCTGGTCAGTTGGGGCCCCATGCTCTTGCTGGTCGGGGTCTGGATTTATTTCATGCGCCAGATGCAGGGCGGAGGCAAGGGTGGTGCATTCAGCTTTGGAAAGAGCAAGGCACGTCTGCTTGACGAAAACACCAATACGGTTACTTTTGCCGACGTTGCGGGGTGTGATGAAGCCAAGGAAGAGGTCAAGGAAGTCGTGGACTTTCTCAAGGATCCCAGCAAATTCCAGAAGCTCGGCGGCCGTATTCCGCGTGGCTTGCTGCTGGTAGGTCCGCCCGGAACCGGAAAGACCTTGTTGGCCAAGTCCATTGCTGGTGAGGCCAAGGTGCCATTCTTCAGCATCTCGGGTTCTGATTTCGTGGAAATGTTTGTTGGCGTCGGCGCATCCCGTGTGCGCGACATGTTTGACAATGCCAAAAAGAATGCGCCTTGCATCATCTTCATCGATGAAATTGACGCGGTAGGTCGCCAGCGCGGTGCCGGACTAGGTGGTGGCAATGATGAGCGTGAACAGACGCTCAACCAGATGTTGGTCGAGATGGACGGATTTGAGACCAATGTCGGCGTGATTGTGGTGGCCGCCACCAACCGCCCTGACATTCTGGATGCCGCCTTGTTGCGCCCCGGTCGCTTCGACCGCCAGGTGTATGTGACGCTGCCGGATATCCGGGGCCGTGAGCAGATTCTGAACGTGCACATGCGCAAGGTTCCCTTGGGCCAAGACGTCAGTCCCTCCGTGATCGCCCGCGGTACACCTGGCATGTCGGGCGCAGATCTGGCCAACCTGTGCAACGAGGCTGCATTGATGGCTGCGCGTCGTAATGCACGTGTAGTGGAAATGCAGGACTTCGAGAAAGCCAAAGACAAGATTCTGATGGGCCCCGAGCGCAAGAGCATGGTCATGCCCGAGGAGGAGCGTCGCAATACGGCCTACCACGAGTCCGGTCACGCGTTGATTGGCAAGATGCTGCCCAAGTGCGATCCGGTTCACAAAGTCACCATCATTCCCCGCGGCCGCGCGCTGGGCGTCACTATGAGCCTGCCCGCGCAAGATCGGTACAGTTATGACAGCGAATACATGCTCAACCAGATCAGCATGCTGTTTGGAGGTCGTATTGCCGAAGAAGTGTTCATGAACCAGATGACCACCGGTGCCAGCAACGATTTCGAACGTGCGACACACATTGCGCGTGACATGGTCACCCGTTATGGAATGACCGATGCGCTTGGCCCCATGGTGTATGCCGAAAATGAGGGTGAGGTGTTCCTGGGGCGTTCGGTGACCAAGACTACGAACATGAGCGAGTCCACCATGCAGAAAGTGGACTCTGAGGTCCGCAGGATTATCGACCAGCAGTATGCGCTGGCGCGCAAGCTCATTGAGGACAACAAGGACAAGATGCACAGCATGGCGAAAGCGCTGATGGAGTGGGAAACCATTGACAGCGATCAGCTTGATGACATTATGGGCGGCAAGGAGCCCCGTCCACCCAAAGACTGGACTCCGCGCTCGCCGAGTTCCGGTGGCGGTGGCAGCGGTGGTTCTCCGGCTGTTGCTGCCGATGCGGCACCCACGGTTGCCTGATTGAGTCACACATGACTTACGGGGCCTTGTGCCCCGTTTCTTATGGCACATGCGCATTGGAGAACTCATGCATTGGCAAACGGCCCGTTTTTCTATCGACCTGAGGCAGCCCCGGGTGATGGGCATCGTCAACGTCACCCCGGACTCATTTTCCGATGGGGGTTTCCATCTAAGCCGGGATGCGGCTTTGGCGCATTGCGAGCGACTGCTCAAGGATGGCGCGGATATTCTGGATATTGGTGGTGAGTCGACCCGACCTGGCGCAAGGCCCTTACCGGTTGATCAGGAACTTGAACGGATCCTGCCCGTTGTGCGGTTCGCTGTCACGCTGGGAGTTCCGGTCTCGGTTGATACGTACAAGCCCCAAGTGATGCAAGCGGTACTGGACCTGGGCGCAGACATCGTCAATGACGTTTGGGCTTTGCGATGGAGTTCCGAATCACCTGATTTAACAGCGCGCGATGTGGTGATGCGCCACGCCAACTGCGGCCTATGCCTGATGCATATGCATCGCGATCCAGGGAGCATGCAACTGGCCCCCATGGAGGGTGACGTTATCGATCAAGTGCTCTCATTTTTGAAGCAGACGGCGTCCAATTTGCAGGAGCTGGGTATGGATAAGGCGCGCATTTGCCTCGATCCTGGCATAGGCTTTGGGAAGACGGTCAGGCAAAACTTTGCGTTGCTGGCACACCAACCGGAACTTGTGGCGCTAGGATATGGTGTCGTCGCCGGGTGGTCCCGGAAATCGTCACTTGCGGCCGTGACGGAACGCAATTTGTCGAACGTTGCCACGCTTGACAATCAGGGCCGGCTGGCGCCCAGCGTGACTGCGGCAGTACTCGCGGTTCAAAACGGAGCGCACGTGGTGCGTGTCCATGATGTAAAAGAAACAGTGCAAGCACTTCGCGTGCTTGCTGCCATGCAACAGGAGGAAGGAAAAACATGACCAGAAAATATTTCGGCACTGACGGTATCCGCGGCACGGTCGGCCAGGCCCCCATCACCCCCGATTTTGTGATGCGCCTTGCCCACGCGGTGGGACGGGTTCTCAAGCAGTCGGAATCCAGACCCGTCGTACTGATTGGCAAGGACACACGGATTTCGGGCTACATGCTGGAAAGCGCACTGGAGAGCGGCTTCAATTCTGCAGGCGTGGATGTGGTGCTGCTCGGACCCTTGCCAACGCCGGGCGTTGCCTATTTGACGCGGGCACAGCGTGCTTCGTTGGGTGTCGTGATCAGCGCGAGCCACAATCCGTTTGGTGACAACGGAATCAAGTTTTTCAGTGCTCAGGGCACCAAACTATCCGACGAGTGGGAGCGGTCTGTGGAAGCTGCTCTGGAAGAGCCGCCGCTCTGGGCAGATTCAGCTTCATTGGGCAAAACCCGTCGACTGGACGACGCGGCAGGACGCTATATCGAGTTTTGCAAGAGCACTTTTGCGCACGATCTGACGCTCAAAGGGATGCGCATTGTCGTGGATGCGGCACATGGTGCTGCGTACAACATTGCGCCCATGGTATTTCACGAGTTGGGGGCGGAAGTCGTTGCCATTGGCTGTTCGCCCGATGGACTCAATATCAATCAGAATGTAGGCGCGACCCATCCTCAAGCGTTGGTCGATGCCGTCAAAGCGCACCGTGCTGACTTTGGGGTGGCTTTGGATGGTGACGCCGATCGGCTTCAGGTGGTGGATGCCGGTGGACGGCTGTACAACGGCGATGAGTTACTCTACCTCATGGCGGACGAGCGCTTGCTGCGCAACGAACCCCTTGCTGGTGTAGTCGGTACCCTGATGACCAATATGGCGGTCGAAGTTGCATTGAAAGCGCGTGGCGTTCAGTTTGTGCGTGCCAAGGTGGGTGATCGCTATGTGCTTGAAGAGCTGGAAAAGCACAACTGGCTCTTGGGTGGTGAAGGTTCCGGGCATTTGCTGGTTCTGGACAAGCACACCACCGGCGATGGGCTGATTTCTTCTCTGCAAGTTCTCCAGGCCGTGCAGCGCAGCGGGAAGTCGCTGGCGCAGCTTTTGGAATCGGTGACGCTTTTTCCACAGGTATTGATCAATGTGCGACTCAAGCCGGGTCAGGACTGGAAGAGCAATGTGCGTCTTGAACAGGAAACCCGTGCCGTGGAAGCGGAATTGGGTGACACAGGGCGTGTTCTGATCCGTGCGAGTGGCACAGAACCCCTTGTGCGCGTCATGGTAGAGGCACGGGAGCTGGTGCAGGCCAAGGGCTGTGCACAGCGCATCGCAGATACGCTGGTGACCTGAGGCGGCAGTTGGTCACCCCAGCTTCCATGCGGCAATAACCACGCAGTATTTATGGTGTACATCTGTCGCGCCGACTATTCCAACCCGGCACACGCTGCAGCGCTTGTCGCGGTACTGGATGCCTATGCGCGTGATCCCATGGGCGGCGGTCACCCCTTGAGCGAGTTTTCCAGGAGTCACCTGGTGGCCGCACTCGCGGCCCGGCCGCAAGCCTATAGCGTGCTGGCTTTTGATGCCGATATGCCGGTGGGTTTGGTGAACTGCATCGAAGGCTTTTCGACCTTTGCCTGCCGCCCATTGGTCAATGTGCACGATGTTGCAGTGTTGCCCGGGTATCGTGGGCAAGGTGTCGCAGAAAAAATGCTGTTGCTCGTGCAGGAGATGGCGCGTGAGCGTAGTGCATGCAAGCTGACGCTGGAGGTTTTGCAAGGCAATGCAGCTGCGCAACGACTCTACCGGCGCCTGGGTTTCGCCAACTATGAACTTGACCCGGCCATGGGGCAGGCGCAGTTCATGCAAAAGTGGCTGGACTGAAGGCAACGTTTTCTGTCAGCCATTCGTAAACCTTCTGAATGACCCATTGCGGGTCATCGAGCGGCAGATCATGGCCTGCTTGCGGATGCAGGGCCAGAGCGCAATTCCAGTGCCGTGCGATGTCGTGCATGCACTGGACATTGACCAGTTTGTCGCGGCTGCTTCCCAATAGTAAAACCGGACTTTCGGGTCGACGGGCAGGTGCACGATAGCGCGCTGCTGCCACAAGTTGACGCAGGGTATTGGAGAGAGTCACTGGGTTCGATTGCCGTATGCCAACCCATTGCGGGAGCACGTTTTTATGGCATTTGGGGGCGTTGCTGGTGAGTTCCAGTACCGTGGTTTCCAGCGTCTGTGCCGAGGTACCCGGCAGCATCATGCGCAGCAAGCGGCCATAGTTTTCCGGTCGCAGGCGGGCATGAAATGGGCTAAAGGGCTTAAAGCTCGTGTTGATCATCACGGCAGCGGCGATCTCGGCCGGCGCATCACAAGCCCATTGTGCAGCGACCATGGCGCCCATGGACACGGCAAGCACATGGTAGGGCGGCGGTATTCCTCTGCGTTGAAGTTCTTCGCGGCAATGAATGACCAACTGTGCAATGGACAGCGGACTGGCAATGTGCCTCAGGGCGCCGTTGCCAGGCAAATCCAGGGCCGCAACCTGTGCCTGCGGGATGGCGCGTTCAAATTCGACTGCGAATCCTCCCCAATGTGACGCTTCACGACTCAATCCTCTCAAGAAAATCCACATTGCCATGGCTATGCGTACCAATTATTCAGCGCCTCGGTATGCAGTTTTGCCCGGGTGCTTGCGGTTGGCGTCCAGCGCTCCTGGCTGCAGGCGGCGCGCGCCAGGAAGTCCAGAAGCGACAAGTGGCGACGCAATACCCGGTGCTGACGGTGCTCAATCAGCGGGTTGAATATGCCTTTCAGGGAAAACATCTGGCGCGGATTTTTCTTGATCCATAGCCAGGACCCCATTTCGAGCGTCAGTGGTAAAAACACGCGATTCGCATCACTGCTTGCCTGCAGATACAGGTGGTCCCAGACATCACCATGGGCCAGATATTGCAGGCTTTGCGGTTCAAACACGTAAGCGTGGTGGCTGTAGGTCTGCAAAAACACGTCACGCAAGGCCTGCATCTCAGCCAGATGGGCGATGGGCTTGCGGGTGTGTGCGTACGGAAACCAGATGCGGTCACGTGTGCCAAAGCCAGAGTGACAATCCAGTGCCATGCTGAACTTGCGGCTCAACAATTCGGCGTTGACCAAGTCGCATAGTGCCTGGTTCTCAGCCTCCATGGGTGCGTCCGGTTTACCGCGGTACCAGGGCAGGCCGGAACTGATGCGCTGGCCACCAACCAGAAATGGAACCGTGTCGACCGCATCGACTGGCGCGTTGCGCATGAGGTCGACGCCGTGCGGATTTGCGCGCGTGCCCATCAGCATGCCCCCTGGATTGACAATGGGCATGAAGATCAGTCGCACGGATTGAAGTTGCTGGTGCAGCGTGGTATCCCACTGCAGTCGCATCACCAGGCTGTGCAAAAAGGCAATCACCACCTCGGCCCCAATGCGCTCGAGTCCGTGCACACCACCAAAGTAACCGATGGCCGGAACGTCAGGCGTTGGGTTGCCCATGCGGATGGCATACAGCGGTAAATCGGCGCCTGTGTGCGGTGTCACGCGGTCCACAACATTCACGTCCAGTTGCGTCCCGCCGAGGTCAATGATGCGCTCAAGCGCTTCGAGCTCGGGTAGATGGTTCATGAAGGCATGGTCATGGTTGCTCGAAAAGATTCTTTTGCGCTATTGCCCAAGCATAGCTTTCAACGCCAAACATTTCGTCATGCCATACCCCTGTGGCAGGGTATGTGCGATTGACTCAAAACTGTCACAGTTGACAGCTAGATTACCAATTCATTAACCATGAAATTGGGAGTGCGCCATGCTGTGGAAGCTGTTTGGATTGCAGAAAAAGCTCGACGCCCTGTTTGATGACGGTTGGGTTACCCTGGGATTGTCGTCCGGGCGATCCGTCCGATTGCCGCAGCCAGTCGTGGAGTACCCCGGTGAATAAGACGGTGCGGCATCTTGCCTTGCTCGGCAGCGTCGCCCGGGGACTGGTGGAACTGTTTGCGCTGCAGCGCTCCCGCTATCAGGCCTGGCGATTGCGCGGGTGAGGCTGTTCAACGCGCGTGGTGCCGCCCGAGCGACACCACATTCAGGAATTTCAGCACGGAAGAATGTGCCTTGAGCTGCCTGGCAATGGCGAGCGCCTGTTGCAGGTCGCGCTCGGATCCGATGGTGCTTTGCAGGTGGTTTGCCTGTCGGTGCCACCGTTGTGCACGCCGTTTGGGCAGTACCGATCGAAATGCTTCAACGCTGTAGCGCAGCCGTTTGGCCAATAGACGGGCACGATGCAGGTTGGCGGCGTTGGGCGTTTTTTTCAGTGTGCGCTTGATTTGGTCGCGCAGGCGCTCCATGCGCTGACGCACCCACGGCCTCAACGCGGCCTTATTCTTGCGTTTCGTGCCGCCTGATTGCGCACCTGCAGGCTTGGTTTCCAGCCATTCGGTCAGTGCCAGCAATGTGCCTCCAGCGCCCGGGCTGTGGAGTGCACCGCGCACCCATTGGAGTTGGTTGGCTGCAGCCTGTGCCAACGTGACCTGCAGCGCATGCCAATGCTGTTTTCGTTTGGAACTTGCGCCAACATACGCATTGGCGAGCATGGGCAAGGTTTGCAGGCTGGCAACTTCCAGATCGCGCAAGCGCCCCAGTCCATCCAGCAAAGGCTTCAACGCGTGCCAGGTCGGTGCATCCTGAACCAGCGGAGTTTTCCTGAAAACACTGAGCGCCGCTTTCATGCGTCGCCATGCAATACGGGTCTGGTGCACCACCTCCGGGTCGTCTGACGTGAGCAGAGTGTGGAGGTTGGCGCTGAAATGGTGCAGCACGTCACGCAGCACGCAACGAGCCGCCTCGGATTGCGACATCTCCGTTGACAGATCGGGTGGCCTGGCACGTGTCGGTTGATCCAGCGTGTGGTTTGCCAATGCAAAACCGCGCTGTGCCTTGCTGGCAGCCAGTGGCATGACGGCAAGCACGCTGGCGATCTGGCGAGCTATGGCAAACAGGGCGGATGGCTCGCCCGCCTTGAGTTCAAGCTCCAGCTCACAAATCGGCGTGTTCTGGCCGTTTACATCAATGTGTCCCCGATCGAGGGCGATTTCAACCACGCTTGCGTCATCGCGGTTGCGAATGGTCCAGAGGGTTCGGGTGAAGTCAGTGGTAAATCGCGGCGTCAGAGCGCGCATCAGGCTGCCGTCGGGATCCATTTGGGCCCAAGGGGTCGCCTCCAGCATGCCAAACTCCAGTGTGGCTTTGGAAACCCGTGTCTCCCATTCGCCACGCTGGCTCAGCGCCGAGTCTCCGTTGCCGCCCATCTTCAGCGTTTGCAACCACACCGGCTGTTTCGCACTGCCTATTCGGCGAAGGCGCAAGGCAGTGCGCTGGCGGTTCAGCAGATCGTCCGGGGTGTCGAAATAGATGTTGTGCAGGTGTTCGCGTCTGGCCTTGCAGTGCGCTAGCAGGGGCAGCCCCACCAGCAGTGGTTCCAGAATGGAAGGGTCTGCACAGGGGAGGCAAAGCTTGAGTTCAATTTCCTCAAAGGGAACCGCAGTTATCTTTTCGCTGGCCATGCGTACATTTTCCCACTAGAAGATGCTATAAAAATAATAGCTAACAACTTATATTCTACGTGGGCTAATTGCCAATTTTGTTGCAAATGTTCCAGGGTAAGCCTTCCATGGCAACCGCTTGCTGCCGACATTGGGCAGGCGTGCACTAGACGTGGCGCGCCCAAGGTCCCAGCGTGATTTGTTCCAGTGCGCCAACCGTGCGCGAAAAGTCACGCGATGCCAGCATGGATCGCTGGATCAGCCCGACCTGCACTGCCCGGGCATATTGGGCGCGGGCGACGTCAAACGGCAGCCCCAGAATATCCATGGTCAGGCGTGCTGCCTCGTCTACGTGTTTGGACACATTGATCGCAGGACCGGCAGTGAATGCGGAGCGCCCTGAAGTGGGTATCCGTGTGACAGGTGTCAATACAGTTTGCATGGTGGCTCCTTATTGAACATGCTTGATTGGAACATATTAGGGTTAACCCTAGTCATTTCAAGTTAAGTCGGGCAGTCTAGTCTGGTTTTCTGGTGAAAGTGCCTGTCATGAAACTGCCATCGAACTGACGTGCAGGCGTCATCTTGGCCTCCCAGAATTGCGCCATAACACGCACGACGGAGAAAAAAGATGGAAGCGCAATTGCACCACCCAAAACAGTCCGGTCAGGCCCATGCGGCTACGCACCAGCGATTTACCCACGATCTGGAACACCAGTGCCTGCGCATTTTGCGATGCACGGCGCGTGCACTGGCCAATAGACCTGGAGGCCTGCGGTTTCGGGCAGGCACGCGACCCTGGCTTGATGCGCTCCATCAGGGTGGTGGCGATTTGAGCCTCACTGTGCAACACGGAGGTTGAGCATGACGGGTTCCACCGCATCGGGAAGCGCATCTTCCCTGCAAACAACGCAGACTTTTGGCACGGCCGATGCCCTTTGCACCGCACAAGCCGCTGGCGCACACACTGCCGCACAGGAGCGCGCCGCGATTCGGGTGACCTGGGCCAGGCACCAGGATGAAGTACGCGCCGCTCAGCGGCTGCGCCACGATGTGTTCGCTGGCGAAATGGGCGCGCGGCTGAACACGCCCATTCCGGGGCACGACATCGACCTCTTTGACAACTTCTGCGAACATCTGCTGGTGATTGATGCGGCAAGCGAGCAGGTTATCGGAACCTACCGCGTGCTCACACCGGTGCAGGCACAGCGCGTGGGCAGCACCTACAGCGACACGGAGTTTGACCTGACCCGGCTGCGCAGCCTGCGGGACCGCATGGTGGAACTGGGGCGCAGCTGCGTGCACAAGGACCACCGCCATGGCGGAGTGATCATGGCGTTGTGGGGTGCATTGGGCGCATTCATGGTGCGCAACCAGCTCGACACGATGATTGGGTGCGCCAGCATACCCATGTTGCACAACGGTGTTGCCAGTGGCGACATGGCGGCCAGCATCTGGCGCCAGGTTCAGGCCACCCATCTGGCACCGATTGAATACCATGTTCGCCCCCGCCTGCCCCTGCCGGTTGAACGGCTGGATGCTTCGCTGGAGGTGGAGCCGCCCGCACTGATAAAGGGCTATTTGCGCCTGGGCGCCAAGGTTCTTGGCCCGCCGGCGTGGGACCCCGACTTCAACTCGGCGGACCTTCCGATGATGATGCGCATTGCCGATTTGCCATCACGTTATCGCAAACACTTTCTGGGCGCCTGATGCGTGCCGGGCCTGATGCCTTCTCGCCCCTGATGCAAGGCATGCTGGGTGTGCCCCAGCCAAACAGCGTTGACTCCCATGATGAAGATGACGATCAGCGTGCGAGGCGCTACCGGGCCATTTTCATTTCGGACATTCATCTGGGCACGGCGGGCTGTCAGGCCAATGCATTGCTGGATTTTCTCAAGGTTCACTCCAGCGATCACCTCTACCTCGTGGGCGACATTGTGGACGGCTGGCAGTTGCGCCGGCGCTGGTACTGGCCCCAGTCGCATAACGATGTGGTCCAAAAACTGCTGCGCCGCGCGCGTAAAGGCTGCAAAGTGGTGTTCATTCCTGGCAACCATGACGAGTTTGCCCGGGGCTTTTTGGGTCATGAGTTCGGCGGCATTGAGGTTCGTGACGATGCCGTGCACACCACAGCCGACGGGCGACGCCTGTGGGTCACGCATGGCGACTATTTCGATGGTGTCATTCAATGCGCCAAGTGGCTGGCCTTCTTGGGCGACAACCTGTATGAATTCACGCTCAAGCTCAATCGTTACCTCAATACGCTCAGGGCGCGCATGGGGCTGCCCTACTGGTCGCTGTCGGCTTACCTGAAGCAAAAAGTCAAATCAGCGCTCAATTACGTGACCGACTTCGAGGTGGCGGTGGCGCAAGCTGCGCGTGCCCATGGACACGATGGTGTGGTGTGCGGGCATATCCACCGCGCAGAGATGCGTGACATTCACGGCACCCTGTACTGCAATGATGGCGACTGGGTGGAAAGCCGCAGCGCACTGGTTGAGCACCACGATGGGCGGCTGGAACTGGTTTACTGGAACGATGCAGAGGCCGCCGTGATACCCGTGCCGACTCCTCAAGCGGCACTGGCATGAAGCTGGTCCTGGTGACCGATGCATGGCAGCCACAGGTCAATGGCGTTGTCACGACCCTGGTGGAGCTGGTGCGCGAGATGCAAGCCCTGGGGCACCAGGTCGAAGTCATACATCCTGGATTTTTTGATACCCGGCCTTGCCCGGGCTATGCCGGAATTGATCTTGCAGTGCGTCCTGCGAAGACTCTGGCACGCCGGCTCGATGCCATTGCGCCGGATGCCATTCATCTGGCCACCGAAGGTCCGCTGGGCTGGGCCGCACGCGCCTATTGCATAAAGCGCGCTCTGGCGTTCACCACGGCGTACCACACGCGGTTTCCCGAAATACTGAAAGCTGCGTTGAAAGTTCCATTGTGGATGGGCTACGCGCTGTTCCGGCACTTTCACAAGCACTCCTCGGGCGTCTTGGTGCCTACGCACAACGTACTGAAGATATTGCAGGCCAAAGGATTTCCCAACCTGCGCAACTGGACGCATGGCGTCGACATGCAACTGTTCACGTATTGCGAGGTACCCCAGCCCTATGCACCGCTGGGACAGCTGGCCCGTCCCATATCCCTCTTTGTCGGTCGCGTTTCCTACGAGAAGAACATTGAGGCTTTTCTGACGCTCGACATCCCAGGGACCAAAATTGTTTGTGGTGTCGGGCCTCTGGAGGAAGGATTGCGCCAGCGGTTTCCCAAGGCGCACTGGCTTGGCGTACTTCCGCGGGATGTGTTGGCCCAGGTGTATGCATCCGCTGATGTATTTGTCATGCCCAGTCGCTCGGAAACCTTTGGTCTGGTGATGCTAGAAGCAATGGCCACCGGCACACCGGTGGCGGCCTACCCGGTGGATGGACCACTGGAAGTAGTAGGGTCACCACCAGCCGGTGGTGTGCTGGACGATGATCTGGCCCGCGCCTGGTATGGGGCGCTTGCGGTGCCACGCCACCTGGCCCGCGAGCGCGCGTTGGCGTTCGGTTGGGGTCCCGCCGCCCAACTGTTTCTAAATCAGCTGGTTCCTGCGCGCAAGGGCAACTTGCTGGATGTGCGCCCCTTGCTTCATGGAAACGTCACACCACTGTCATCAATTTCGTAAACAATTCTTCACTCCTGTGTCATAGTCAAGGCGTGCATATGTTGTCATTTCTTCGCAACCCCAAATTGCAGGCTCCCCTGGAGGCGCCCGATCTGCTGGACCGCGACCACAGCATTCTTGCCTTCAATGAGCGTGTGCTGGACTGGGCTGTTCGCGATGATGTTCCGCTGCTGGAGCGTTTGCGCTATCTGTGCATCGTTTCATCCAATCTTGACGAGTTTTTTGAAGTGCGTGCCGAGCCGCACCTGACCGCCAATCAGGCCAAAGAACGAAAGGGCCTGTTTTCGGTAGGCTCGTTCGAGCGATTGTCGGCAACGGTGCACGCTATCGTTGAGCGGCAATACACGCTTTACAACGAGAAACTGATGCCGGCGTTTGAGAAACTTGGCATCAAGATCATTTCCCACGGCGAACGCAATGCGGCGCAACGCCACTGGGTCAAGCAGTATTTCGAGCGGGAAGTACGCCCGTTGCTGATTCCGGTGGGTCTGGACCCATCCCACCCGTTTCCGCAAGTCGCCAACAAGTCGCTGAACTTTATCGTGCGTCTGGGCGGGCGGGATGCGTTTGGTCGCGAGAATGAAATTGCCATCGTCAAGGTGCCGCGCGTGCTGCCGCGCCTGATCCGCATGCCTGCCAAGGTTTCGGGTGACCGCCTGCTGTTCGTGTCACTGTCGAGCATCATCCGCGCGCACCTGGCTGAGCTGTTTGCGGGGCGCTCGGTGGGGCAGTTCTCGCAGTTCCGTGTGACGCGGCATTCTGATCTGGCCGTGGACGAAGACGATGTCAAAAACCTGCGCATGGCCCTGCGTCAGGGGCTGGTTCACCGCCATTACGGGCAGGCGGTCCGCTTGGAGGTGTCGGCGGGTTGTTCCGAGTACCTGTCTGATTTCTTGCTCAAACAGTTTGATTTGCCTGCCAAAGCCCTGTACCGCGTGGCAGGTCCGGTGAACCTGGTGCGATTGACCCAGCTTATTGACCTGGTTGACCGCCCGGACCTGTGTTTTACACCGTACCGTGCGTCCTACCCTGCTCAAATGGCAAATGGACAAAGCATTTTTGAGCAATTGAAGCAGGGCGACATTCTGATTCACCAGCCCTTTGAGAGCTTTGATGGGGTGCTGGGGCTTTTGCGTGAAGCGGTGAATGATCCGAATGTATTGGCCATCAAGCAAACCATTTACCGCACTGGCCCCGACTCCGAATTGATGGATCTGCTGCGCGAAGCCGTGCGTCTGGGCAAAGAAGTTACCGTGGTGGTGGAGCTAAAGGCCCGCTTTGACGAAGAAGCCAATATCAACTGGGCCGAAATGCTCGAATCCATTGGAGCGCAGGTGCTGTATGGCGTGGTGGGCCTCAAAACCCACGCCAAGATGATGCTGATCACGCGGCGCGAGGGCAAGAACCTCAAACGCTATGGTCATCTGTCGACGGGCAATTACAACCCGCGCACGGCACGCCTTTACACCGATGTAAGCCATATCACAGCTGACACGGCGCTCACAACCGATATGGAGCATGTGTTTGTGCATCTGGCAAGCCAAAGTCGTTTGCCGCGGTTGCGCAAGTTGTGGTTTGCACCCTTCAACCTGCACCGCAACATGATTGCAAGGATTGATGCACTGGGCGCTGCAGCAAGCCGGGGCAAAGCTACCCGTATCGTTGCCAAAATGAACTCGCTGACCGACGAAGCGCTGATTCACAGTTTGATGCGGGCTGGTCGCCAGGGTGTGCGGATCGACCTGATTGTGCGCGGCGCCTGCATGCTGCCCGCACAGGTGCCAGGGCACACTGACAACATTCGGGTGCGTTCGGTGATTGGCCGGTTTCTGGAGCACTCGCGGGTTTTCTATTTCCGTGAAGGCGATAACGAAGACCTTTACCTCTCCAGTGCCGACTGGATGAACCGCAACATGGTGCGTCGCGTGGAACTGGCGTGGCCCGTGACCGACCCGGTCCAACGCCAGCGACTGGTTGACGAGTGTCTGGTGGCCTACCTGCACGATGGCGTTGACGCATGGGATCTGGGTGCAGACGGCAAATACCGGCGCTTCCAGGGAGATGGAAAGACCCCATTGCATGGTGCCCAGGTTGCACTGATGGCGCGTTACGCAGACGTTGAGAAGGCCTGAACGGAGAGCGAACGATGGACCTGATTTTGTGGCGGCACGCAGAGGCCGTGGAAGGCACAGCCGACAGTGACGACATGCTCCGGGCGCTGACCCCGCGTGGCGAAAAGCAGGCCACTCGCATGGCGGCCTGGCTGGACCGCCAGTTGCCAGACAGCACACGCATATGGGTGAGCCCCGCACGCCGTGCGGAGCAGACGGCGCTGGCTTTGGGGCGAAAGTTCAAATTGAACCCGGTGATTGCCCCAATGGGGGCCGCAGACCAGTTGCTGGAGTTGGTCCAATGGCCACACGCCAAAGGCTGTGTGCTGGTCGTGGGCCATCAACCCACGCTGGGACAGACTGTTTCAAGCTTGTTGGGTTTGAGCGCATCGGAATGCGCTGTCAAGAAAGGGGCAGTATGGTGGCTGCGCTACCGTGAGCGCGACGCCACCGGGCAAACCGTGGTGGTGACGGTCCAGACGCCTGACTTGATGTAAGTGTGCCTTACGCCGACTTGCTTTTGGCAGGGCGGCCTGTCTTGAGGCTGGGCACAGCGCGCAGTGAGAGCAGGAATGCATCGTCTGCCATAGCCGCAATGGCCTTTACACCGGCGCGCAGCAACTCGGTTTTTTTCACCGGACTGCCCAGCTTGGCCGCGCGCAGCTTCAGCAAGTCCAGCACTGCATACTCGTCTTTCGGGAACGTAAAGCTGTCGCGAACCATTTTGGGCTTCTTGACTTTGGCGTCTTTGGCGGCTTGTGGTGCGCTTGCCGATTTGGTCGTTACTTTGGGTGCAGGCACGGCTTTGGGCTTGGTGGTGGGGGTTTTTGCCATCTTGGATGCCACTTTGGATGCCACGACCTTTACGGACTTGGCTGCTGGTTTGACAGCCGCTTCGGGTGCAGTTTTTGCTGGGGTTGTCAACGGTTTGACGGGTTTGGAAGCTTCGGTTGTCATATAGGACCTTGAAAATAAACGGTATATACAGTTTATATTCAATTGACCTTTGAAGCAATTTTTTGTGACTCGCTCTCTCCCTGGTTGTGCATGCTTCGCGGAGATTTGCCCGGAAATGCCCGTTGTCATCGAGTGGCCCGTCTCGCAGGTCACGAATTTTTCATCGATCTGTCACAAAACAGTGTCTAAATGAGCCATCCTGTCTTCGACAGTGCGTGGCCGACTGAAATCTTTCATTGGAAGTGAGGATTAAGGGTAAACCCGTATATGCTACGGCTGGTCACTCAGATTTCAGTTCAATCGATTGCACGCAGGTGCGATTGACGTGCACAGAGGTATATATGCTGAAGCATCTTGGCAATTTAAAGCGGCTCCACCACAAACTGGGTGTGGCGCTCGGTGCGAATCATCCCCATGTCCTGCAATTGCAGGCGGAAATTGAGTCCTACTCGGAGAAAGTTTCCCGGTCCACCAGTTGTGGGTCGGTGCACCGACACGGTGAAATTGGCCGATCGTTCAATCATCGCTGGAAGGCCCTGACCAACCATCCGGCGTGAAACCGGAAAATTCTGTCCGGGCGGCCTGAACGTCCAACTGGTTTGTATCTGACAGCAAATCGTGGTTGCTGCGGTGAACTGCTCGACCGCTTTGTCACAAATTTGCAGCATGCGTGTGCCATCATCGCACGATGATCAACAGCAAACCACGTCAGCCCAAACGCACCGTTTCAAGCAAGCCATCGGCGACCGTCTCGCGCGAGAAGGTCTGTCTTTCGCTCATTGAAGAGCTTCAGCTGTTGCGACAGTCGATGCACGCACGTGAAGGGCAGATGCATACCGCACTTTCGCGCGTGTCCCAAAAGTATCAGGTGAGTGCGCGAAACCTCATCCATTACCTGGCGCTGCGTGTGCATGACCTCAGGCCATTGCAGGAACAACTGGCCTGGTTGGGACTCTCATCACTGGGACGTTCTGAGTCCCATGTGTTGGCCAATCTGGACAAAGTTCTGGGAATACTGCATTGCCTCACGGGCCAGGATTGGCTGGACAAGTCCGCAGAGGAACCGGCGGGAAGCGTCAGCAGCCGGCGCTTGCTTCAGGATCACAGCGTCGATTTGCTGGGAAGCAGCCCCTCTGGGCGGTCGGTGCGCATCATGGTCACAATGCCTTCCAACGCCGCCACGGACTACCACGTCGCCCGGGAGTTGGTTGAGGCGGGAATGGACATTGCACGTATCAACTGCGCGCACGATGATGCCCAAGCCTGGACGGCCATTGCACAGAATGTGCGCCGTGCCGCCAAGTCGGTGCAACGCAAGGTGCGCATTCTCATGGACTTGGGAGGGCCAAAAATCAGAACCGGGGACGTGACGCCAAAGCCGGCCGTGCTGCGCATGCGTCCCCAGAAAGACGAGTTTGGCCGTCCTTACAAGCCCTACCGGTTGGGAATGGTCTCAGATCCAGCAGTGGCGCGCATGCCAAACGTGGACGGATGTATTGGCGTCGAAAGCAAATGGCTGGCACGCCTTGAGGCGGGAACGCAAATTGACTTTCTGGACGCCCGAGGCGCCAAGCGGCATTTGCTGGTGGTTCAGCGTGATGAAACCAGTGCGGTTGCCGAGAGCGTGCAGACGGCCTATCTCACGCCCGAAACACAATTGACCATTCACGGGCACGAAGGGAAAAAGTGGCGCGTGACTTTGCCAGGGCAAATCGAAAGCTTGCCCGGATCGCTTCATCTCCATCTGGGCGATCACATCCGGGTGACCCGCGGTGGTCTTGGAAATGCTGCTGCGGTTGACGGGGTTTCCGGCAGCGTAAGCAGGGAGATGGCGCATATTGCCTGCACGTTGCCACAAGTCATTGATCAGGTCTGTGTTGGTGAGCGCATGTGGTTTGACGACGGCAAGATTGGTGGTGTCATCCGCAAGGTTGCGCAGGACGGGTTGGAAGTCGAGATTACGCAGGCGCGCGAAGGGGGTGAAAAGCTGACCGGAGACAAAGGCATCAATTTCCCCGACAGCGAACTGGACTTGCCTGCATTGACCGAGAAAGACCTGCAGGACCTTGAAGCCGTTGTGAAGGAGGCGGACATGGTGGGGCTTTCCTTTGTGCAGCGCGCGGATGATGTGTACCAGTTGCGTGAACACCTGGCGCGCTTGGGGCGCAATGACATTGGAATTGTCCTGAAGATTGAAACGATCCGGGGTTTCGAGAATCTGCCTGAACTCATGCTGGCGGCCATGTCAGGCGGCTGTGCGGGTGTGATGATCGCCCGGGGCGACCTTGCTGTGGAATGTGGCTATGAGCGTCTGGCCGAAGTGCAGGAAGAGATACTCTGGTGCGCTGAAGCGGCCCACATGCCTGTGATCTGGGCGACCCAGGTTCTGGAGACGCTGGCCAAGACTGGCGTGCCGTCGCGGGCTGAGATATCGGATGCGGGTCTGGGTGTTCGGGCCGAGTGCGTGATGCTGAACAAAGGGCCGTACATAACCGATGCGATCCGTACCCTGGACGATATCTTGCGGCGCATGGGTCGCCATCAGGTGAAAAAGCGCTCACTGCTTCGGGCGTTGCAGTCCTGGAGCGGAAAAGAACCGGCTAAACGGAAATCGTTGAAGGATCCGATGGACGGATCTTCTGAATGACGGCAGGCTTTTCTGGTTTGCAGTCAAAACAGAAGAACAGCAACGAATTCAGGTAGCGTTTGACGGATCCGCGCGTTCTCAGCCGATGTTTGCCGCACTTGATGCAGCTGATTGTTTCGCCTGTGCTCCCCGCGCCCTGAAATGGTGATCCGCCTTGTTTTGATACGTAGCGCAAGCCAGTACCTGAAATTTCTGAGGTGTCGGTTTTGTACATGAACAAGCTTCTACAGTGGAATGTATCGATTGTGTTTGGGCCTGGTTTCAAATATGTGACATTGCGTTGCAATTGCATGTAATCAGGCAGTAGGCACCTTTCCTTGGTCTATTCATGCAATGGACAACAAGCAACCAGCGGAGCAATCAGGATGTCGATGGAAAAAGTCTCGGAGATGCTGCGAAAGCAGCGGCGCGTGGAGGGGATGATCCACGGGCAAACCATGCCGCGCCACGAGATGATTGAAACGCTGGTGCAAAAACAGCACTCAGCCGAGTTGCAGAACTTCATCGCCCAAACACCATCCGAAGAAATCGGTGCCATTCTGGAGGCATTGCCGCACCCGGACGCCGCCCTGTTCTGGCAGCAGGTGCCTGAAGGTCGTCAGAACGAAATCCTGTGGGAGGTGTCTGACGCGTGCCGGGAGCGGCTGGTTGGTAACCGTGAGCCGGCATTTGATGCGACACAGATCAGTGCTTTTGAAGTGCGGGACGGCCGGCTGCAACAGGTTGCCATCGACAGCCGCAAAGATCTCGAGGGTATTCGACCGGTCTGGATCGATCTCATCAACGCAACCAGAGCCGAGCGCAGCTTTGTAGGTGCCCATTTTGGTCTGGCACTGCCCGATCCCGGCGAAATCACCGATCTGGAAGTCAGCACACGGTTCCACGTGGAAGCCAACGGTGATGTCTATCTGCACTCCAACTTCCTGCTTGACCGCGAGGGCAATTCGCGCAGCGTGCCGGTGGTCTTCATCGTCCATGCCGGCATATTGTTCTCCCTTCGCAACGAAGACCTGCCGGTGTTCCGGTTGCAGCGCCGACGAGCCGCCACACAACCAGGCTACGCGTCGGATTGCAACGACTTGCTGATGGATCTATACGGCGCCGATGTTGAGTACTCGGCCGATTCACTGGAGGACATCTACACCACACTGGGCAAGGTGGGGCGTCAGGTCTTGAGTGAAGCCATCAGCGACCGGGAGGCGGCCGCCATACTGGGTGACATTGCCGAGGAAGAGGATTTGAATGGCCGCATCCGGAGCAATATTCTGGACACGCAACGCGCCATCCTTTTCTTGATTCGCTGCAAGATATTGTCGCCTGGCCAGATTGACGATGCCCGGCAGATCTTGCAGAACATTGAATCCTTGAACAGTCACACGTCGTTTCTGTTCGACAAGATCAATTTTCTGATGGACGCAACAATTGGCTTTATCAACATCAACCAGAACAAGCGGGTCAACCAGCTGACCGTGTTTGGTGTGGTGTTCATGCCCATCAACATTTTGGCCGGGGTGGGAGGTATGTCAGAGTTTTCAATGATGACCCAGGGCGTTCCGTGGCCCCTGGCTTTTGGAAGCTTTTTGCTGGGCGCGGTGTTGGTGGGTGCTCTGACTTATTTCGCGCTTAAGCATTTTGAGACACGGCAGTCGCGGCCCCGTGCCACGCGGTGACTGGAAAGGCAGTTCGGGTTGTTTTATTACTTTCCCCGAACTGCCGTATCGGGCCATTCGAATCATTGGCCAGTTCATCTATGCGGCGCAATGCCACAGCGCCTTCCAAAATAGCGTTCCTGGGTGAAGTGCCCAAAAATCGCGATGGCGAGGTCGTCGACTTTCTGTGCCTGCGTTTTCCTGATGCGCCAAAGCGTTTGCGGGCGGGCCAGTTTTCGGTTGATGCTGCGTGTGCCATCGCGTCGTCGTGTTGCGGGGTGGCATGTTGCCGAGTATGGAGAGCCCGATCGACTAAAGTTCACGCATAAAGTAGGCAATAGCCCTTATGGAATGGGCATAGTTAGCTATAAAACCAATAGCATTTTCGCCATCTCGTGCGGGACTCTATATTGAGCCAGTGCGGCCCGGATAACGGTTTTTGCCGCCTTAACAACCTGTTACTTCGAGTGACCAGGCAGTTTTCTGCCAGGCCTGCGCTTCTTCACGCAACAGGTAGGCTGATTGCGGAAAAGCTTCCGCCCATCCGGCACGGCATCGCAATTGCATATTGCGCCCTTGCGCATCGGTGTGCGTGAGGGTCAGCCCATTCAGGTCCGGGTCGCGCCGGGCATGACTCAGAATGACTGCCAGGCGCAGCGCTACAAGCTGTGCTGCCAGGTCGGGCTCTTCCAGTTCCGCTTCGATCTTGCGCAGCTTGCCGCGGTGCCCTAATACCAGAACGCTCAGGCGATGCATTTCCGAGAGTGAAAACCCCATGGCATCTGCGTTGTCGAGAATGTAGGCGCCGTGCTTGTGGTAGTCGCTGTGTGAAATGTGGCTGCCGATCTCGTGCAGTTGCGCGGCCCATTGCAGCTTCTGCAAGAGTCGGCTGGCTTGCGTAGGTGCCAACTTGTTGGGTGAGGCCACCAGTTGCCCAAACAACTGGGCGGCGACTTTGCCAACGCGCTCGCCATGGGTCGCATCGGCGCCAAACTTGCTGGCCAGCCGCTGAACGGTCAGGGCGCGCAAATCGTCATCCTGACTGGACGCACCCAGCAAATCGCAGATCAGGCCGTGGCGCAAGCCGCCGGCTGCCTGATGCAAGGTTTTGATGCCTAACAGGCTGAATAGTGCCCGCACGATACTCACGCCGCCGCCAATGATGGCCTTGCGGTCTTCGCGCATGCCGGCCAGTCGCAGCCGATCGGTGCTTTGCGCTGCGATCAGCTTGTCCATCAGCCAATCCAGACCATCCTGCGTCACGGACCCGGCTGGCCATCCACTCGCAACAAGCACGTCTGCAACGGCACTGACCGTTCCGGCAGAGCCGTATGCTGTATCCCAGAGGCTTGGATGGTAAGCGTCCAGTGCTTCGTCCAGAACGGCCTTCGCGGCAATTTCCGCAATGGCGAAAGATTTTTTGGTGAATTGACCATCGGGGAAGTAGCGGTTTGACCATGCAATGCTGCCCACCCGGTACGATTCCATGACCAGGGGCGTTGATCCCTTTCCCAGAATCAGTTCGGTTGACCGCCCGCCAATGTCAATGACAACCCGGCGTTCGTCGGACTGCGGCAGCATCTGCGCCACACCCTGGTAAATCAGCCGTGCTTCCTCACGACCCGAAATGACGTTGATAGGGAAGCCCAGAATGGTGTTTGCCCGCAGCAAGAAAGCATCGCGGTTGCGTGCTTCACGCAGTGTTTGAGTCGCCACTGCCCGCACTTCGCCAGGCTGAAACCCGGCCAGGCGCTCGCCGAACCGGGCCAGGCAGTCCCAGCCGTTTTGCATGGCGGCGGGCGTCAGATTGCGGTTTTCGTCCAGGCCCCCGCCCTGGCGGACGGTTTCTTTCAGGTATTCCGTGCGTTGAAAGGCGCCGTGCTCAATGCGCCCAATTTCCAGACGAAAGCTGTTCGAGCCCAAATCGACAGCGGCCAGGCGAGTTCCCATTGGCATTGTTTCTTTATTTTTGGAAGATGGAGGTAGCGCCAGAGCATAGCACCGGCTGCTTGCCCTTCGCTTGGTCAGTTGCTGCTGGGTCAACCGACCAGACGGCCATCGGCCGCCACCATGCTTTGGGTTACGAAGGCTGTTCCCTGGTACCTGGCGTCCGGAGCAATGCGAAAGCCGCCAAGGTCTATCGTGCTGCGTCGGCCAAAGGCTTGCAAAGCAGTCTGACGCGTCACCGGGCCGTCAATGCCCTGCATGACTTCAAAGGTGTAGCGTGCGGACACGTAGCCTGCCAGGCTCAAGGGGGTTGGGGGCTCGTCAAACAGCCGTCCGAGCGCGACGCGGTACCCCTTGACGAGTGGCAGGCTGGAATTGACCATGGGCACGACCTGGGTTGCAATCATCGGGGTAAACCGGGAAGCGCCCAGCTGCTGAATGCTTTGCAGGTTGACGTCGGACATGGCAATCAGGTAGCGCTGGGCGGCCTGCTTTTCCACGCCCTGCGCAAAGCGAACCAGTTCGGGTGTGCCACCCACAAACAGGAGCACCCTGGGGCTCTCTGGCGTGAGGGTTTGTGCGAGGTCCCGCAAATCCCCTTCGGTGTAGTACGGTGTGACAGCAAGTTTCAAGGATCGCGCAATCTGTTCCAGGTCTCGCCGGTAGACGGCAAACTCTGCGGCAGATCCGTATACGGTACCTACCTGCGTAATCCCCATGACCGACAGTGACTTGATCGCGTGCGCGATCTGTTCCTGTCGGGACGCGAAAATCGGAAAAGTGTTCGTTGATGTAATGGCGTCGACGTTATGCAGCCATGGTGCAACATGGGGCATGTCCGGCAATTCACGGCGCAGGGCGGTCGCGAACTGGGTTGCAGTTCGATCGCCAGCGGTGCCAAACACCGCAACAACGTGCGGCTCGGACTTCAAGCTCTCCAGTGCCACGCGCAAACCCGCCACACTGCCATCCACTTCGATCACAAGGTGTTTCACAGGTGATCCCTGAACGCCACCTTTTGCGTTGATCTCTTGCCAGGCTGTGCGCGATCCAACCACAAAGTCCTTGGAAACATCAACCTGGGCTGTTGACATGTCCACCACTTGTGCCACGGTCAAAGTCCGGGCGCTTGCAGAAGCCCTGGGCGACTGTGCCCACCCGGGCGTGGCAACTGCCACGCCGAGCCCGAGCAAAGCATGCAGCGACTGCCGCCGGTTGGGATGGTGTGGGTGGGTCATGGGCGCTGGCGCTGGGTTTTGGCGATACTTTGGATGCAAAATCTGGGTAGTGCTATGAAAAACATAGCTATGTATGTAATGTCAGAAAGGGATGGTGGAGCTTTTCGTTATGAAGCATGATTCCTTGCCCCCGCAAAGGGGGTAAGGAATGCATTGGATGTCTTACTTCTTGGGAGGCATCAGCACCGTGTCCACCGTGTGGATGACGCCGTTTGTTGCGACCAGGTTGGAAGCCACGACCGCACCGCTTTCGACCGTTACAAAATCACCTGCCTTCGCCAAAGCCAGATTGGCGCCATTGACCGTCTTGACGTTGCTGTTCTTGACGTCGGCTGCCATGGTCTTTCCGGGAATGACGTGGTAGGTCAGCACCGCTTTGAGCTTGTCGGGATGCTGTGCCAGGTCAGCCATGGCGGCAGCGGGTACGGCCTTGAAGGCGTCGTTGGTAGGTGCAAACACGGTGAACGGGCCACCGGTCTTCAGTGTGTCGGTGAGCCCGGCTTTGATAACCAATTCGTTCAGGGTGCTGAGGGACGGGTTGGCGGCGATGGTGTCTGCCAGGCTGACCGGGCCGGAAGGCGTTGCGCAGCCGGCCAATGAAAGGACAAGACCTGCGACCAGAGCGGCACGGCGGGAAGGTGTAGAAACATTGAACAGTGACATGGTGCGTTCCATCGTTGGGGTTGAAAGCATCAAAGCGTAAGAGCCTCTTGTGACAGGCGTGTGACAGTTCCATGAAGGGTCAATTGAACACAGTTGCCTGGTGAACTGATGCCTTGCTGCATTTCGAGGGGTATCTCAATTTGTATGGGTTTGTCACATAGCTGTCACATTACTTTCTTAAAGTCCTTTCATTCCTCAATCAACCGAACTAAAGGTTATCCATGCGAATCACTTTCAAACTCCCACTCCTGTCCCTGGCGGTCGTATCAACATTGGGTTTTGCGGGTGCCGCTGGCGCCCAGGAAATCACCGGTGCCGGTGCGACTTTCCCGGCGCCGATCTATTCCAAATGGGCAGCTGATTACAACAAGGCGACCAAGGTCAAGGTCAATTACCAGTCCATCGGCTCAGGTGGCGGTATCAAGCAGATCGACTCCAATACAGTGGACTTTGGCGCTTCGGACATGCCGCAAACAGATGAAGTGCTGAAGACCAAAGGGCAAATGCAGTTTCCAACGGTGATGGGTGGCGTTGTTCCGGTGATCAATGTCAAGGGTATTGAGCCTGGACAACTGAAGTTGACAGGCACCCTTTTGGCTGACATCTACTTGGGCAAGATTTCGCGCTGGAATGACCCGGCCCTGAAGGCCCTGAACCCGACTTTGGCTTTGCCAGACGCCGCCATTGCGCAGGTTCGCCGCGCTGATGGTTCCGGTACGACCTTTATCTTTACCAACTACCTGAGCAAGATTAGCCCGGAGTGGAAGTCCAAGGTAGGCGAGGGTACTGCCGTCAACTGGCCGGTTGGTGCTGGTGGCAAAGGCAATGAGGGCGTTGCAGCGTTTGTGGGTCGCCTGCCAAATTCCATGGGATACGTAGAGTATTCCTATGTCAAGCAAAACAAAATGACCTATGCCACCGTGCAGAACTCTGCCGGCAATTTCGTCAAGCCGGAAGATGACTCGTTCAAAGCCGCGGCCGCTGGTGCGGATTGGGCCAAGTCTTTTTATCAGATTCTGACAAACCAGCCCGGCAAGGACGCCTGGCCAATTTCTGGAGCCACCTTTGTGTTGATGCATACGAAGCAGGACAAGCCTGCCAATGCGACCGAAGTGTTGAAGTTCTTTAGCTGGGCATATGCCAACGGCGAAAAGACCGCTGCAGACCTGGACTATGTGCCCATGCCAAAGCCCGTGATCGCCGCCATCGAAAAGGCCTGGGGCGAGATCAAGGACGGTTCTGGCAAGCCCATAGCCTTCAAGTAAGGCGCGGTAAAAGCCATTCGGGTTGATACCGAAAGCTGAATATGTCATCTACACTGGCCAGTGGCGACTTTTCGTCCCACCAATCTGCAACACCGTCAGTTCGCGCAATGATCCACCCTCCACCTATCAAAAGGGCCCGTTCCGGCCCCATGGCCGACCGTATCTTTGGCTGGATGGCCCAGGGTGCTGCGCTCATAACTTTGGGAATGCTGGTTGCCATTCTGGTTTCACTGACCATCAGTGCATGGCCCGCCATTGAAAAGTACGGGCTTGGTTTCTTGACCAACACGACATGGGATCCGGTCAAGGAGGAATTTGGCGGTCTGGTGATGATTTATGGAACGCTGGCAACGTCTTTCATCGCTTTGTTGATCGCCGTTCCCGTGAGCTTTGGTATTGCGTTGTTTTTGACCGAGTTGTCGCCAGCGTGGCTCAAGCGGCCATTGGGTACCGCTATCGAGTTGCTGGCGGCCGTGCCGTCCATTGTGTATGGCATGTGGGGTTTGCTGGTGTTCGGGCCTGTGCTGGCAACGTATGTGCAACAGCCACTCCAGGCCGCATTTGCCGGGGTTCCATACCTTGGCGCTTTCGTGTCCGGACCGCCGGTTGGTATCGGTATCCTGTCGGCCGGGGTGATTCTGGCCATCATGATCATCCCATTTATCGCAGCAGTGATGCGCGATGTGTTTGAAGTCACGCCTCCGTTGCTGAAAGAGTCCGCCTATGGGCTGGGCGCGACGACGTGGGAGGTTGTCACCAAGGTTGTCCTGCCCTACACAAAAGCGGGAGTCATTGGCGGAATCATGCTGGGCCTGGGCCGTGCCATTGGCGAGACCATGGCGGTGACTTTTGTTATCGGAAACTTCAACCAGTTGGACTCGCTCAGCTTGTTTCAGGCGGCAAACAGCATTACCTCGGCGCTGGCCAATGAGTTCGCCGAAGCGGGTGAGGGCTTGCACCAGGCATCGTTGATGTACCTTGGATTGGTGCTGTTCTTTATTACATTTGTGATCCTCTCGCTGTCCAAGTTATTGCTGTCCCAGCTGCGCAAAGGCGAAGGTACAAAAACATGAGCACGCTCGCAGAAAAACAGTCACGCGCAGCCAAATTTGCGCGCCGCAAAGTTGTGAACAACGTGGCTACGACCTTGGCGTTGGCGGCTATGTCCTTCGGGCTCTTCTGGTTGTTCTGGATTTTGTGGGAAACATTGCTGTTGGGTATTGGTGGATTGTCGGTCGCCACCTTCACGCAAATGACGCCTCCTCCCAATGATGAGGGCGGATTGGCAAACGCCATCTTCGGTTCATTGTTGATGGTGGTTCTGGCAACCGGGTTGGGCACGCCCATCGGGGTGATGGCGGGGATCTATCTGGCAGAGTTCAATACCAAGGGTTGGCTGGCGTCTTTGACGCGTTTTGTGAATGATATTTTGCTGTCTGCGCCATCCATTGTGATCGGACTATTTGTGTATGCCGTTGTGGTGTCCCGATTCAAGTCCTTTTCGGGCTATGCGGGGATCCTGGCTTTATCACTGCTGGTGATTCCGGTGGTTATCCGCACCACAGAGAACATGCTTCAGCTGGTTCCACCCGGTTTGCGCGAAGCAGCTTATGCGTTGGGTGCGCCCAAGTGGAAGGTCATTTTGAGCATCACGCTCAAGGCGGCGCGAGCCGGCGTGATCACGGGTGTCCTCCTGGCGGTAGCGCGTATTGCCGGTGAGACGGCGCCTTTGCTATTCACGGCATTGAGCAACCAGTTCTGGACCAGCAGTCTCAGTGAGCCGATGGCAAGCCTGCCAGTGACCATTTTCAAGTTTGCCATGAGTCCCTATGAGAACTGGCAAAAGCTGGCGTGGGCTGGCGTTTTTATCATCACCGCAGCGGTTTTGGGTCTGAACATTCTTGCCCGGGTACTGACCCGCTCCAGGATCTGATTCTTCTTCGCAGCTAACAACCTGAAAAACTCCATGCTGAACACCACTATGGCAACCGAAAAGACAAAGATTTCGGTCAAGGACCTGAATTTTTACTACGGCAAGTTCCACGCGCTCAAAAGCATCAACCTGCAGATTCCCGAGAACAAGGTGACGGCCTTCATCGGTCCATCCGGTTGTGGCAAGTCGACGCTGTTGCGCGTTTTCAACCGCATGTTTGAGCTGTACCCGGAACAGCGGGCGGAGGGCGAGATCATGCTCGACGGTGAGAACTTGCTGAAGAGCAAGGAAGATGTCGCACTGTTGCGCGCCAAGGTTGGCATGGTTTTTCAGAAGCCCACGCCGTTTCCGATGTCCATTTTTGACAACATCGCGTTTGGTGTGAAATTGTTTGAGTCGCTTAGCGCCACCGATATGGAAGAGCGTGTGGAGTGGGCACTGCGCAAGTCTGCGTTGTGGACTGAGGTAAAGGATAAATTGCACCAGAGCGGTTCGAGCCTGTCGGGTGGACAGCAGCAACGCCTTTGCATTGCGCGCGGTATCGCGATCAAGCCCGAAGTATTGTTGCTCGATGAACCCTGTTCAGCGCTTGACCCCATATCCACCGCCAAGGTCGAGGAGTTGATCGTGGAGCTCAAGAGCGATTACACCGTGGTTATTGTCACGCACAACATGCAGCAGGCAGCACGTTGCAGCGATTACACGGCGTACATGTATCTGGGTGATCTGGTGGAGTTTGGCGCTACGGAGCAAATGTTCTTCAAGCCCAACCGCAAGGAAACCGAAGACTACATTACCGGAAGATTTGGATGATGTTGTGTTACACACTGCATGCTGAGCAATGGGCTTTGCGGCAGACAGATTGAGAGACCCCCATGCCTGATAAACACCTATCAACACAATTCGACAGTGAACTGACTTCGGTCTCCTCACAGGTCATGGAGCTCGGTGGTTTGGTCGAGTCACAGATTCGCCGGGCCATTTTTGCGTTGTCACAGTTCAGCGTTGAAGTCTCTGACGAGGTGACGGCGAATGAAGCACGCGTGAATGCGATGGAGGTCGAAATTGATCGCGAACTGTCATCCATCATTGCACGACGCCAACCGACTGCGCGAGACCTTCGCCTCTTGATTGCAATCTCCAAGACGACAGCGAATCTCGAGCGAGTGGGCGATGAGGCGGAAAAGATTGCCCGTATGGTTCGCTCCATCATACAAAGTGGATCCCCGCGGTCGCTTCCTTCACTGGAACTGCGCGTTGCCGCCGATCTGGCCTCCGGACTGCTCAGAAAGGCGCTGGATGCGTTTGCGAGACTGGATGTTTCTGCAGCAGTTTCCATCTTGAAAGAGGACGACTTGATCGATGTGGAGTTTGACGGCTTTGTGCGCAAACTGATCACCTACATGATGGAGGATCCCCGCATGATTTCGCCCAGTCTGGATCTGTTGTTTCTGGCCAAAGCGATTGAGCGGATTGGTGACCATTCCAAGAATATTGCCGAGTTCATCATTTATGTGGTCAAAGGTGAGGATGTGCGTCACACATCCATGGAAAACATCGAGTTGGTCATCAAATGAGAAATATGCCGTCTGTTCTGGTGGTGGAAGATGAAGCTGCCATTGCGGAACTTATCGCGGTCAACCTGCGACATAACGGTTTCCGGCCAATTTGGGCCATGGACAGCGTGACGGCCCAGCGTGATCTGGATGCAGGTTTGCCGGACTTGATCCTTCTGGACTGGATGCTGCCCGGCGAGAGTGGGTTGACGCTGGCCAAGCGCTGGCGCGCGGATCCCAAAACACAGTCGGTACCGTTGATCATGTTGACGGCCCGCGGTGACGAAGCAGACCGCGTTGCCGGTCTGGATGCCGGTGCAGACGACTACATCGCCAAGCCTTTTTCGACCAAGGAATTGCTGGCGCGCATACGGGCTGTGCTGCGTCGGCGCACACCGGAGCAGGCAGGTGAAGTAATGACCATGGGTGGTTTGGTGCTGGATCCCGCGACCCACCGGGTTTCATTTGAGAATCAGCCGTTGAAACTCGGTCCAACCGAGTTCAAGCTGCTGCACTACTTCATGGGACATCGGGAGCGGGTTCACAGCCGTGCGCAGTTGCTGGACAACGTGTGGGGTGACCATGTGTACATTGAAGAGCGTACGGTGGATGTCCACGTCAAGCGGCTTCGCGAATCCCTTGCGCAGGCAGGTGCCATGGTGGAGACCGTGCGGGGCGCGGGCTATCGCCTGACTGCCACACCTGCTTCGGTTGTTTCAAGTTCAACAGAAAAAGCGAGCCTGTAGCTGCTGCGGGCCGATCTGATGTTTTGGCGGTTTATCACCCTGGTTTTGTGTCAGGCCTTTGGCGCAGGTTTGGGGTGGGTGTTGGCCTTGGATGGGCACCAATGGGTCACCGCGCTATCGTTGGCGATGGCTGGGAGTTTTCTTTGGTTTGTGATGGACTCCGTGCGTGGATTGCGCTTGCTGCGATGGTTGCGTGACGGTGCGTCCAATGAACTGAATCTCGGAAGTGGACTCTGGGGTGAGGCACACGATCGTGTGCGACGCATTTTGCGTGCTGGCAGTCGCCTGGCCAAGGAAAGCGATAGCCGTCTGGAAGACTTTCTGGCAGCGCTGCAGGCTTCGCCCAATGGGGTGGTGCTGCTGGACTCCGATACACGCATTGAATGGTTCAACCAGACTGCGGCTGAGCATTTCGGATTTGATGCGCGGCGAGACATGTTGCAGCACATTGGCAATCTGGTGCGCGACCCGGGTTTTTCGGCTTATCTGTCTGCGCGCAATTTCCACAGCGACATCACGATGCCAGGTCGCTCAAGCAATGCATTCAAGCCGGTGAAGCTGTCAGTGCATCTCCATCCCTACGGCGAAGGGCGTGTCCTTTTGCTGTCGCGTGATATCACGGCTGTGGAACAGGCCGAAGCCATGCGCAGGGATTTCGTTGCCAACGTGTCGCATGAAATACGCACGCCTTTGACCGTTCTGGCGGGCTTTGTTGAGACTTTGCAGACGCTGTCACTGGATGAAAAGGAGCGTCAGCGTTATCTGGGTTTGATGTCACAGCAGGCCCAGCGCATGCAAACGCTGGTCAGTGATTTGTTGACGCTTTCTCGTCTGGAGGGCAGTCCATTGCCTTCGGTACATGACTGGGTTTCGGTGGATCTACTGATGCGGCAGTGTGAACAGGACGCACTGGACCTTTCACGGATATTGTCTGTTCAGCCGCATGAACTGGCGTTCAATCGCGAAAACGGCTACGAAATTGCGGGTTCTTCGGTGGAACTGCATAGCGCAATTTCGAATCTGATCAGTAACGCGATTCGGTACACGCCGAGTGGAGGGCGAATCGAGGTGAGTTTCAGGTTGTTGCCCGATGGCAATGCACTGTTTCAGGTACGGGATCAGGGACCAGGAATTGCGCAGGAGCATATTCCGCGATTGACGGAGCGCTTTTACCGGGTCGATCGTAGTCGGTCCCGTGACACCGGCGGGACGGGCTTGGGTCTCGCCATTGTCAAGCATGTCGCACAACGCCATGGGGCTGAGTTGACGATTGAAAGTACACCTGGGCAGGGGTCGACATTTTCTGTTGGCTTTCCCGTGCATAGGGTCAGGAAGACACTGGGTACACCGACAATGTCGTAGCGGGGTGACTCAGTTTCGCCGGAAAAGCAGAACAGATTCGCCTGCATTCGCCGGGTGTTCAATGAGTGTTTCCAGTGACCACGCGGCAGTGTCCAGACCGGCAGGCGCCGACAGGTCTGACAGGGGTTCAACCAGCAGCCACGGGCACTGCGGTTGGGCTTGCATGGTTTTGAGCTGGAGCTTTCCATAGAACTGGAAAGCTGCGATTTGTCCTTGTCCCAGTCCCAATGTTTCGACGCACCCCGTTACCTCCATATGCTGCACCGTGCGCTGAACCAGTGCTGTGTAACTTTGCGCGTAGTTCAGCAAAGGCATCCACAGGGTCATTAGAAGCAACCAGCTTAGGGTTGCGCCGCCCGCAGGCAATACCAGACTCTTCCAGATTGCTGCTCTATGCCGCCCCACGCGCCATTTGACCAGCCAAGCCCAGGCAAACGTGGCCACGCATGCAGCGCCGAAAGCAATAAACGAAAAACTTGGCGAAAATCCAGGCGCAAGCCGGCTCACGTTTGCAGCCGGCTGAGCTGGAACGCCCGTCTGCATGGCGACCCACACGACCCAAATGACAAATGCACAGCCGGAAAAAAACAGCAGTGTGAACCAATCAATCAGTGCGCCAACCTGGCGCTGCAGGGTCGGAAGTGCAAAAGCCGCCAGTGTGGACATGGCTGGAAGCGCCAGAAGCAAGCTGCGATCCGGTGATCCGGTTGTCAATGTTGCAACGATGCAGACCGAAACAAACCAAGCGGGCAACGCAATGTGGCGCCTGAATTTTCTGATGAACAGTTGATGGCGCCAACGCCATAGTGTCCACAGGGCCAACGGCCAGGCAGGCCAGGTAAACCAGATCATGAGCTGGATATGCCCACTCCAGTCGGCCCATACTGCACGGGGTAGCTGGATTTTCCAGCGTACCAAATCCAGCGAAATACCAACCGCTATTGCCAGCAGGGTCGCTAGGACAATCAGCGCGCTCTGAGTTCCAATTTGTTGTGGATTCTGTCCTTGCGTGCTGTCGCTGGATCGATCGAAATAGTGTAGCGCTGCACTGCCAAGGCCCAGCACCAACGCCATCGCGGGTGCGCCTGACAGGGTCAAGCCCAAAAGTCCGGCGACGATCGCTACGATTGCGCCATTTCTCCGATACGGCAGTGCGCCCATGGCGTAAAAGACAAGGGCGGAGAATCCGAGTTGCGAAAGGGCGGGTGTTGTCTCATGCGATAACCGTGCCAGGCCCAGGCAGGCAATGAATGCCAGGAGCCCACCATCCGCCATGGCCCGGGCATAGTCAGCGGGCAGTGCTTCGCCGCCAAAGGCAAATGCGACCGGTTGGGCCAGTGGATCGCGCGCGAGGAAGTAGGTTCCATACCAGGTCGCAACCATGGCAAGCCCGAGCAATACTCCAAAGGGAATGCGCACGCTGAAATCAGGTGAAACCCATTCGGGAGCGATCTGCATGGCCCAGGCACCCATCCAGTAGGGCAGCACGGCGGGGTTGTCCGTGGCTGCACCCATAAGGGTTGGCGCAAGCCAATTTGAGCTGCCCTGCACCAGTTCTGTCATGTAGCCCAGCGCCGCCATGTCGTCGCTCTTCCAAGCTTCCCTGCCAATAAACCCCGTCAAGATGTAGGCGCAGCACAGCAACAGCAAAGCCCAGCGCGGCAAACGACGGGCACCTGCCTGGGTGACGATGGCTGGGGTCGGGATGTTCAAGGCGTACGATCCAATGAAAAAAGCAGCACGGAACCCCGGGCTGCTTTTTGGTAAGGGCTCAGGTCAAAAACCTGATGCGGATTATTTTGCGGTAGTTTTGCCAAAGCGGTTGCGGAAACGCTCCACCCGACCACCCATGTTGTCCACGGATTTTTGGGTACCGGTGTAGAAGGGATGCGATTCGCTGGTGGTGTCCAGCTTGTACAGAGGCAGCTTGCGACCGTCTTCCATGTCAATCATTTCCTTGGTGCTGGCACAAGAACGCGTCACAAACTTGAAGTTGTTTGACATGTCCATAAAGCACACTTCACGGTAATTGGGGTGAATGCCTTCTTTCATACTATCTCCATCAATCGCAATAGCCGCGCCAGCCTATCTAGCGTACTTTTCGCGTAAACCCGACATTATAGCCTATCCACCCCTGCGCATCATGTCGAAAAATTCGCTGTTGGTCTTCGTGGCTTTCATCTGCTTGAGCACCATGTCCATGGATTCGATTTCGTCCATGTTGTACAGGAACTGGCGCAATATTCTGGTTTTTTGAAGAATTTCAGGTTGCAGCAGCAACTCTTCGCGCCGGGTACCGCTGCGATTGAGTTGAATGGAGGGAAATACACGCTTTTCGTACAGGCGGCGGTCCAGGTGTATTTCGGAGTTTCCGGTTCCCTTGAACTCTTCAAAGATCACCTCATCCATGCGACTTCCGGTATCAACCAGTGCTGTGGCGATGATGGTCAGTGAGCCACCTTCTTCCACATTCCGCGCTGCGCCCAGAAACCGCTTGGGGCGTTGCAGCGCATTCGAATCCACACCGCCGGTCAGCACCTTGCCCGAGGATGGAACCACATTGTTGTAGGCCCGCGCCAGCCGCGTGATGGAGTCCAGCAAAATGACCACATCCTTCTTCAGTTCGACCAGACGCTTGGCGCGCTCGATCACCATTTCGGCTACATGCACATGGCGTGCGGCAGGTTCATCAAACGTGGATGCAATCACCTCACCTTTGACGGTCCGCTGCATTTCTGTCACTTCCTCAGGACGCTCATCCACCAGCAATACCATCATGTGGCTATTGGGGTAATTGGCGGAAATGGCATGGGCGATGTGCTGCATCATCACCGTCTTGCCGCTCTTGGGCGGAGCAACCAGCAGTGCACGCTGTCCTTTTCCGATGGGCGCAATGATGTCGATGATGCGACCCGTGATGTTCTCGTCGCTCTTGATGTCGCGCTCAAGCTTCATCTGTTCCTTGGGAAACAGGGGGGTCAGATTTTCAAACATCACCTTGTGTTTGTTTTCTTCCGGTCCGCCGCCGTTGACCTTGTCGAGCTTGTTCAGTGCGAAGTAGCGCTCACCATCCTTGGGTGTGCGGACTTCGCCTTCGATCATGTCACCGGTATGCAGATTGAAGCGGCGTACCTGGCTGGGACTGATGTAAATGTCGTCCGTGCTGGCTGTGTAGCTGGTATCCGGGCTGCGCAAGAACCCGAAACCATCGGGCAAGATTTCCAGCACACCATCGGCAATGATCTGCTCACCGGTGCGAGCGCGCTTCTTGATGATGGCAAACATCAACTCCTGCTTGCGCATGCGGCCAGTGTTTTCAATCTCAAGCTCTTCAGCCTGCTTGAGGACTTCGGACACGTGCAGTGCCTTGAGTTCGTTTAAATGCATGGATGGGGTCCCGTATGGGGGTTGACCGGATAATGAAGAAAATCAGGGGAGAGGGAGCGAGGCAGGATCCTGTCGTCTGGCCTCTGTGTTCTTAGCCCGTAAAGCGGGACCAGGCCTTGTGGGTCGCTGGTAAACGGGTGAATTATGACAGGAAAAAGCGACCACGCAGCGGCGGCGCGGTCGCTGAAGTGAAATCAGGCCAACTGTTGGTCAATGAATGCGATCAACTGTGCCTTGCTAAGCGCACCCACCTTGGTGGCTGCAAGCTGGCCGTCCTTGAACAGCATCAACGTCGGTATGCCCCGAATACCAAACTTGGCAGGAATTTCGCGGTTCTCATCCACGTTCATCTTTGCAATGCTGAGTTTGCCTTCGTAGGCAGCGGAGACTTCGTCCAAAATGGGTGCAATCATTTTGCAGGGACCGCACCATTCGGCCCAGTAATCCACCAAAATTGGCTGTGCAGATTTCAGCACATCCGCTTCAAAAGTGGCATCGGTTACGTGTTTGATCAAGGCGCTGGCCATGGTGTTTCCTTTTGGAGTTTGCGATACAGCTAAAGTGGCGGCCATTGTGACAGAAACCAAGACCTTTTCCGACGCGTCAACACTATGACCGGCATAGCAAAAATTGATTCTCCGGCCGGATGGGGGGCGAACTTTGGTGATGGTCATCCTTCCGTCGAACTGTGGGTCAATCCGTCAAATGGGTTGTTTGCGCGGATTCGGGAGGCAATGTGCGCGCGAAATGCGCATCCTGCCCGCACGCTGATTCTTTTGCCGTACGCGCAATTGCTACCTCTGGCAGCTCGTTTGTGGACACGATGTTTTTCTGACGGTTTTTCCCCCCGGTTTGAAACAACCCTCAATTGGACCACCGCGCTGGGCAACTTCGTTCCTGGACCAACGGACATTGCGTTTGATGTCGCGCAGGACACGCTCACAGCAGGCGCGTTGCTGCGCGCAGCAGGCCTCGGGTCGCAACGGGACAAACTGGCTGCGTTGCTGGTTCAGGCGGCGCACCAGTTGGCCCCCATGGCTGCGGCCTGCCTTCCCGACGCACGCAAGGATTGGGCACAGCAGGCACGAAGGTCGGCCGTGATCGGCATGGAAAGCCCGGCACTGGCGATTGAAGCAAGCCTGGCGCGTATTGCAGTCGAGTGGGCGGCACAGTCTGCCTATGCCAGTGACATGGTCTTCAGCCCGGAAACGGTTGATGTGCTGGATTGCCTGGTCGTCGTAAGCGGGTTGTCGTCCGTCCCCATGGTTGCCGCGCTCAAGACGGTGTGGGCGGATCGGCTGGTGCATATGCCCCTTCTTGCGGATGTGCAGCCACTGCCCAAACAAATTGACAGCAGGTTGTCATGGCATGCGTGCCAGGATGCTGAAGATGAGGCACAACGTGCAGCGTCCTGTGCGATTGCACATATTTCGGCAGACCGCATTCCTGTGGCCATGGTGTCTTCCGACCGCGCGCTGACCCGTCGCATTCGTTCCATGCTGGAGAGCTTGGGGGTGCAAATGCGCGATGAAACCGGTTGGAAACTGTCCACCAGCCATGCGGCCGCTCAGGTCATGGCCACTTTGAGGGCCGCAGTATGGAGTGCGACCAGCGATGCGGTCCTGTGCTGGCTCAAATTGGTTCCGGACCTGGAGGACGGTGTTTCCGACCTTGAGGCCGCACTGCGCCGCGACCGATCGGCGCTGTGGAGTGCGGCTGGAAAGGGACAGGCACTGCAGGCTTCATCCAAGGCAATGGCGATGCATGGCATCGTCGAAGGGCTCAGGGACAGTTTGCAACAGAGTCGTACGCTACCTGCCTGGTTGTCTGCACTGCGCCATGCCCTGCAATCCATTGGCCTGTGGAACAGGTTGGAGACGGATGGACCAGGGGCCGAGGTGTTGGCCGCTTTGCATCTGGCACAGCCCGCCACGCCTGAATGGGAGAACCTGTGCGGGGTTGCTCTGTGGTCGCAGAGGCGAATGGACCTTGCGGAGTTCACCCATTGGGTCAATCAGGTTCTGGAGGGTGCGAGCTTTTCTCCAGTCTACCCAACCCATGAGCAGGTTGTCATCTTGCCATTGAGCCAGATGCTGGCGCGTCCGTTCGCAGCTGCTGTCATGGCCGGGTGCGATGAAGTCAGACTGGATCCCGCTCCCGAACCTCCGGGAGGCTGGACAACAGCGCAGCGTACGGCGCTGGGTCTGCCCGCCCGCGAAGACCTGAGGGACGCGCTTGGTACAGCCTGGTTTCAGGCGTTGCGTACGCCATATTGCGACGTGCTTTGGCGCTGCAGTGACGATTCTGGAGAGGCACTTCCGCCCAGTGCTTTGGTCCAAAGCGCTCAAATTGCATGTTGTGCGCAAGCATTGGCCGCAGATCCGCGCCGGAGCCGTACGGTTGTGGCGGCGCCGGTCTCATTGCCACGTCCGACCGGAGAATTGTTGCCGGTGACGACCCTGTCTGCCAGCGCGTACGAAGACCTGCGTTCCTGTCCTTTTCGGTTCTTTGCCATGCGCCAGCTGGGTTTGCAAAGTGTGGATGAACTCGACACCGTGGTGGACAAGAGGGACTTTGGCCTATGGCTGCACGAGGTTCTGAGGCGGTTTCATGAGGCGTTGCAAGGGCAGGGCGGGCCAGATGGCTCCGAACGGCAGTTGCTGGATCAAGCCAGCGAGGCAACGACGCAGTCGATGGGGCTTGCGGATGGGGAATTTCTGCCGTTCGCAGCGGCTTGGCCGACCGTTCGCGATGGCTATCTGCTATGGTTAGAACAACATCAGGCTACCGGTGCCGCCTTTGTGTGTGCAGAGTCCCTGCATTCACAACGCGTTGGGTCAGTCAGGCTGATTGGTCGGATTGATCGGATCGACAAGCTGGCAAATGGACAAGCACTTGTGCTGGACTACAAGACAGAGGGCGCAGCCCGCACGGCGTCAAGGATCAGGGAGCCGTTTGAAGATACGCAGATCGCTTTTTACGCGGCGCTTCTTCTGGACGACACCCTCCAGGGCGCTTATGTCAATGTGGGCGAGCGGGAAGGAACGCGGTCTTACGCACAAAGTGCTGTGGTTGAAGCACGTGATGCGCTGATTGCCGGCTTGGTTCAGGACATGGATCGCATCGCTGCCGGGGTGCCAATGCCCGCATTGGGCGACGGCGCAGCGTGCGATTTCTGTCAGGCACGCGGCCTTTGCCGGAAAGACTTCTGGTTATGAGCAATCAGGCAGCTTTCGAGCACAACGGTGCCTTGGTCGAGCGCTCCCGGTTCTACGCCATTGCATGCGATCCGAATCGCAGTGTGGCGGTGGAAGCCTGTGCAGGTGCCGGCAAGACCTGGATGTTGGTGTCGCGCATGGTGCGCGCCCTGCTGGACGGGACTGCGCCGCATGAAATTCTGGCCATCACGTTCACCCGCAAGGCGGCCAGCGAAATGCGTCAGCGCCTGCACGAATGGCTGGTGCAATTTTCCGCCCAAAGCGATGAAGCGTTGCGCGAGGAATTGCTGCAGCGCGGTTTCATGCACGAACCCAGCGCCGACCAGCTTCAGCGCTTGCGCCAGCTGCACCACACCCTGTTGGAGGGGGGGCGAATGGTACAAATTCGCACCTTTCACAGCTGGTTTGCTGCGCTGGTTCGCAGTGCTCCCATGCAGGCGCTTGCGGATCTGGGCTTGCCCAGCCAGTACGAGTTGCTCGAAAATGACGCGCAGGCTGTGGCACAGGTCTGGCCACGATTCCAGAGGCGCGTGGCGGGGGACCCCGACGCACGCTCGGATTACCACGCGGTAGTCGCGCAGCACGGGCGTCACCAAACCCAAAAGGCACTCGAAGCGGCATTGTCAAAGCGGGTGGAATTCACACTCGCGGCTGCGGAGGGCGTGGTGGACAGCTCCATTCGCACGTTTGCCCAGCAGTTTCCCGCCTTCGCCGCTGTAACGAAACCTGAGGACTTGTTTGGCAGTGTGCGCGTGCAGGAGCTGATGCGGGACGCAGCTCGCCTGCTGGGAGCAGCTTCGCAGAAGTCGTGCACCGATGCGGCCAATGCTCTGGAGCGCGCACTTGCCGCGGGTGACATGGCCGCAGCACAGGACGCATTGCTCACGCAAAAAGGCACTCCCCGAAAGCTCAGCGACAAAGTCGTTGGAATTGAAACCGTTCGTCAGGCCCAGGATTGTCTGATCGAATTTGCCCAGGCACAGGCCCAGCACCAGGCCTGGCAGCATCAGCAGCGGATGGCGCGTTTGACCCGTCTGCTGGTGCAGGACTTTGCCGCGCTCAAGCGTGAACGCGGCTGGCTGGACATGGGTGATCTGGAACGCACAGCGTTGGCATTGATGTCGGACGCCGTACTCGGCGGATGGGTGCAGGAGCGACTGGATGCCCGTGTGCGGCATCTGATGATTGACGAGTTTCAGGACACCAATCCGCTCCAGTGGCAGGCGCTCAGCGCCTGGCTTTCGGGCTATGCGGGTGCTGGCCATGCACCCAGTGTATTTTTGGTCGGCGACCCCAAACAGAGCATTTATCGCTTTCGGCGGGCTGAACCACAGGTTTTCAAGGCTGCCCAGCGCTTTGTGGTCGAGGGGTTGGGCGGTGACTTGCTCAGTTGCGATCACACACGGCGCAATGCGCTGTCGGTTATCGGTCTGGTCAACGCGGTCATGGGAACGGCCCAGAGTAGCGGCGAGTTCGAGGGATTTCGCGCGCACAGCACCGAGTCCACCGAGACAGGTTGTATTTATCGCTTGCCACGTATTGAGCGTGAGGCTGCACCCGGCGCAGCCGGTGAACCCCTTGAATCTGACCAGCAGCCTGCGACTGGACTTGTGCCGGCATGGCGGGACAGTCTGACCACGCCGCGAGTGACTGCTGAAGAAACGCGCAAAACCCTGGAATGCCGTCAGGCGGCGCAGTGGATTGCACAGCAACTGCGAACACAGTGCCTGCAACCTGGTGATGTGATGGTGCTGGCGCGCAAGCGCGAGCGTCTGGGCCTCATGCAGGCCGAACTGGCCGCGTTGCGGATTCCTGCCCAGCAACCAGAAAAGAACGACCTGTCAGAGATGCCTGAGGTGCAGGACCTGGTGGCGCTGATGGATGTGCTGGTATCACCGGCACATGACCTGTCGCTGGCTCGCGTGTTGAAGTCGCCGGTGTTTGGTGCCAGCGATGCTGATCTGGTGCAACTGGTTCTGTGTCGCCGGAGTATGGAAGGTTGCAACGATGGACAAGCCACGGACGAAGTGCCAGAGAACCGTGGGCGAATGTCCTGGTTCAAGGTTCTGCAACAGGCGCAAGGCCTGCCGGACGGATTGGCCCGTGTTGGTATACAACTGGCGCGATGGAAAAGCTGGGTCGAGAACTTGCCGGTTCACGATTCGCTGAGTGCGATTTTTCATGATGGTGACGTGCTGGCCCGCTATGCAGCAGCCACACCGCCTGCACAGCGCGACACTGTGCTGACCCATTTGAGAGCACTGCTTGGGGTTGCATTGAATCTCGATGGGGGACGATATACGACGGCCTACACATGGGTGCGTGCCATGCGCGCAGGAGGCCTTCCGGCGCCCGTTCGTGCCGATGGCCATGCAGTGCGGCTGTTGACGATCCATGGTGCCAAGGGGCTGGAGGCTCCGCTGGTTCTGCTTCTGGATTCCGATGGCGAGGCGATCAAGCCGCAGACCATGGGTGTCATGGTGGACTGGCCGGGCGAGGCCAGCTATCCGCAAAGTTTTGTGTTTTTGGCCAGTGAGTCCAGGCCGCCAGCATGCGTTGCCGCAGCCCTGGCCAGCGAACAATCTGCCCGCAAGCGTGAAGAACTCAACGCCCTGTATGTAGCGCTGACACGCGCCCAGAGGACGATGGTGCTCTCCTGCGTGGCGCCGCATGTTGCCGCATCTGGTAGCTGGTGGCAGCGTCTGCATGGGCACGCACACGAAGCCCCGTGGAGTCATTTGGCTGGCGACGATGGCCTGAATCTGGCCGCAGACCCTGACTTCGCATTGTTGTGTTTGCAAAATGTGGCTGCATCCCCCGTTGAATATGGAAGTATCGCTATAAAAGGTGTAGCGGAATCGGTTGCGACCGAGAGTGCGTCCGACGCGACAGAGTCGATGGAGTCGCGTTTGGGCCAGGCTTTTCACCGGCTGCTGGAGCGCTATGTTCCTGTGGTGCAGTCCGGGCAACCGGTGCGATTGACCCACGACACGCAGCAGGCGCGCATTGCACGGGAGTTTGATCTGGATGCCGCCGCGATGGCGCGTGCTCTCGCCATCGCAGTGGCTATTGTTCAGGGTGAGGGTTCCTGGGCTTGGGATTCCAGCCAGCTGGACTGGCAGGGGAATGAAGTGGGAATTGCCTACCGCGGCCGTTTGCTGAGGATTGACCGGCTGGTTTTGCGGCGTAGTGCTGACGGTAAAGAGAGACAATGGTGGGTACTGGACTACAAGTCTGCCAGTCACCCGCACCAACTGCCGGAGTTGCGCGACCAGTTGTGGAGCTACCGTATGGCAGTGGCACTGGCCCACCCCGGCGAAATCGTCCGAGCGGCATTTTTGACTGCCCAAGGCACTTTGATCGAACTTTTAACACCATGATGTCGGAAAACCTTTTGTCCGTTCCCATTGCAATCGTTGGAGGCGGCCCAGCCGGTCTGATGGCCGCCCAGGTCCTGAGCGATGCCGGGCTGTCCGTGCATCTGTTCGACGCCATGCCTTCCATCGGTCGCAAGTTTTTGCTGGCGGGCAAGGGAGGGCTCAATCTCACCCACTCCGAAAATGCAGACACCTTTGCCGGCCGATACGGTGCCCGTCGTGCAGCTATTGAGAGTCTGCTGGCCGGCTTTGATCCGGCTGCTGTGCGCAACTGGGCACTGGGTCTTGGCATCGAGACTTTTGTGGGCTCTTCAGGCCGCGTCTTTCCCAAGGACATGAAGGCTGCCCCATTGTTGCGTGCCTGGCTGCAGCGATTGCGCCACCCCGCCCAAGGTATGGGTGTTCGGTTTCACATGCGCCATCGCTGGACTGGCTGGGAGGAGGGTGATCCCTCCATGTTGTGTTTCGACAATCCCCAGGGCACTGTGCGCGTGCAGGCGGGAGCTGTCGTGCTGGCGCTGGGCGGCGGAAGTTGGGCGCGTTTGGGCTCCAACGGGGCCTGGGTACCGTTGTTGGCTGCGCGCGGCGTGGCTGTGGCGCCGCTGCTTGCGTCCAATTGTGGATTTGACGTGAAGGGGGGCTGGACGCAACACTTCGCCAGTCGTTTTGCCGGTCAGCCGTTCAAGTCGGTTTCTCTGTCATTTCGCAATTCGCAAGGTGTGCACTTTTCCCGCAAGGGCGAGTTTGTTGCGACTGCTACTGGCGTAGAGGGCAGTCTGATTTATGCAGTGTCCAGTCTGCTGCGCGATGAGATCATCCGCACCGGCAGTGCCACCTTCCTGCTCGACCTGATGCCGGATATGCCCGCTGAGCGGGTTCTGGCCGAGGTCCGGCACCCGCGCGGCACGCGTTCGCTGTCCAGCCACCTGAAAAGCCGACTTCACATCGAAGGCATCAAGTCCGCCATCCTGCATGAGATGCTTGTCAAAGACCATTTGGACCATCCGGAGCAACTGGCGGCCGCCATCAAGGCATTGCCGATAACCGTGACCGCAACGCGCCCCATTGACGAAGCCATCAGCACTGCGGGCGGCGTCCTGTTTGAGGCCATGACTCCGGGACTGATGCTGGAGCAGTTGCCTGGTGTGTTTTGCGCTGGCGAAATGCTGGACTGGGAAGCCCCAACCGGGGGTTACCTTTTGCAGGCCTGTTTTGCCAGCGGGTGGTGTGCGGGGCATGGGGTCCTCGATTATCTTGGAGTGAAGTAGAAGGGCCCATAGCGCCATTGCCACTGAATAGGTTTGTGTCACTAATCGCAACGATTTCTCCCGTTGCGTGTGCGCCAGCGATGCAATCGAATGATAATTGCTGCACTGCAACAATTTATTAGAAAGCCCATCCATGTTCAAGAACACTCCCTTCGACGCCATCGCAAAAACGATGTCCGAGTCTGCTCCCAAATTCAACCCGGCAGCCATGCAGGATGCCATCAAGCCCGCGCAGGATAACCTGAAGGCATGGGCCGATCTGGCGCAAAGCCAAGCCAAGGAGGCTCAGGCTGTTCTCACGGAAACCGTAGAGTCCATCAAGGGCATCACAGATCCGCAGGCCGCTTTCGAAATCATGAAGGCATCGGCCGAAGCGGGCATGGCTATGTTTGCCCGCAACCTCAAAGAAGCGACTTCACTGAGTGTCGGCCAGTTTCACAGCACGGTTGATGCCATCGAAAAGGCACATCCAAGCCCAGAAGCATTTGCATCCGTGGCAAAGAACCTGAAGGCTGCTGCATCGACCGCTGAGAACACGATCGACACAGCGCTGGAAAAAGGCGCCTCGATGGCCGCTTCCGTTGGTTCAACGTCCAAGCCCAAGAAATCCCGTTAAGCAGCAGACGGCGCAGGGCAGGGTGGTCCATCCGTGACCCCCACCCTGTGTCCGGTCCCGTTCAGGACTGTTGAGGCGCATTCGTTGCCGCGTTCAACAACAATTTATCCTGTTGGCTCAGATTGCTGAAGGCCATGCCTATGCAGTTCTGGTCGCTGTTTGGCGACCGGTTGTTGTGGCAAACGCTGGCCTGAACCGCGATCGTAGTCGGTGCGTTTTCAAAGACGATATCAATGAAGACATCGAGCTTTTCGCCGACGGCGGCCAGAGGCGCATCGGCACGGATCATCGCTCCGTGAAGACTGATGTCCACAAGTTCAACCGTGATTGCCCCCCCTTCGGACGCGTCCACTTTCACAGGCGCCAGCACGCGCGTGGGCCATGAGGTTTTGGTTCGCATGGATTGCCGGACCAATGTTGCATCAACCTGATTCGGGTAGGCCAACAGCGCGTAGGCAAATGGCTTCTGGAAGGTCTGCAATACCTTGGAGATGAACGAAAACTCGTATTGACCGGTGAAGCCACGCACAACACAGACTTCACCCTCTTCCAGTTCCGTTTTGACACCATCCGGTCCCAACGGGCCAACCATCACGCCTTTGCTTTCAATCGCTCCAAAATACTGCGATTCTTTTTTGCTGGCACCTTCAACGAGCCGGCGTGTCTGTAGCGCCATGCCGGCGCGCAAGCCAAGCGCTTTCAGGGGCAATCGACTGACCGCTGCGCTGGCGTTGTCGCTTTGACTCATGTTTGCTCTTTCAGGTAGTTGCAGAATCCGGTTGCAAGCCGAAAAACAGGGCTTCATCGGGCTTTTGCAATTGGATTTCTGGCTAAGATGGTACACCGCCAACGTGTTCCGCCGACACGATTCCCCTCGAGGAGTACCGCATGAAGCTGCCAATTGCCCGTCGTATTGCTTTTCTATCGAGCGCTGTCTTGATGGCGCTTGCCGGATGTGCCGATCTGAATGACACCGGATTGGCTGCACTGTCCTACAAGGTGCAGGCTTATGCCATCGTGGATGAGCAACTGGTTCAGGGTGACATGGTGCTCTTTCCAGACCACACCGGAACCATCACCTTGCGTGCGGATGCATCCCCTTCTGGTGCCGGCGCTGGGGTGGCCAGTGTGCCCCGCGCCGGCGGAAAACCTGCCATGACCAGTTGTGTGGGGCGTTTGCGGTACACAGCCACCACAGCGGGAACCATTGATTTACGGTGCAACGACGGTTCCATTGCAGACTTGCGCATGGCGCTGATTGGCGACACCCGGGGTTATGGTTATGGCCACACCGCAACGGGCCTTGCCAGTGTGGTGTTTGGCTTTACGCCGGTGGAAGCGCGCGCGCATCTGACCGTGCCACCAGGCAGGCAGCTTCTCGAACGCAGCGAGGGTGGCGGGATGGAATTGAAATGAACCCTTGCCTTCATGCATAGCTGTGAGTGATTCAGTTGATTCTGTTGATTGCGTAGTCGTTGGCGCAGGCGTTGTTGGCCTGGCGGTTGCGCGCGCACTGGCTCTGGAAGGCCGTGACGTGCTGGTGCTTGAAGCCTGCGCCGCCATCGGCACGCAAACCAGTTCGCGCAACAGCGAAGTCATACACGCGGGCATGTATTACCCAACCGGCTCGCGCAAGGCCCGGCTCTGCGTGCGTGGCAACGCTCTGCTATACGACTACTGTTCCGCGCGGGGAGTCGCCCATCGGCGCTGTGGCAAGTTCATTGTGGCCACCAGCCCGGCTCAGATGGAACAGCTCGCGACCATCCAGGCACGCGCGGTGGCCAATGGTGTTTTCGATCTGGTTTTGCTGGACCGCTCACAGATGCTGTTAGCGGAGCCCGCACTGCACTGCGTGGGCGCGCTGCATTCACCATCGACCGGCATCATTGACAGCCAAGGTTTGATGCTGTCGCTGCTGGCCGATCTGGAGGGCGCAGGCGGAATCCTTGCATTAAATTCACCACTAGACCGCGTGGAGATTAGTAGTAGCGCTATTGAAGTAATAGCAAGTGACGGCACGCGCCTGCGCGCCGCTTGCGTGGTCAATGCGGCGGGACTTCACGCACCTGCGCTGGCAGCGCGCTTTAACGGCTTGGATCCCTGTCACATACCGCAGGCCAGCTTCGCCAAGGGAAACTACTTTACGCTGGCTGGACGCTCTCCGTTTTCGCATCTGATCTACCCGGTGCCAGAAGCCGCCGGGCTGGGAGTGCACCTGACATTGGATCTGGGAGGCCAGGCCCGCTTTGGCCCGGATGTGCAGTGGGTGGATTCGCCCGATGACACGCAAGTGCAACCCGAGCGCGGTGATGCGTTCTACGCCGAGGTCCGCAAATACTGGCCTGCACTGCCAGACGGTGCGTTGCAGCCGGCCTACGCTGGCATCCGACCCAAGATCAGCGGCCCGGGCGAGCCGGCGCGGGACTTTTGCATTCAAGGCCCGCAAGACCACGGCGTGCCCGGGCTGGTGAATCTGTTTGGCATTGAATCACCGGGCCTGACCAGTTGCCTGGCGATTGCAGAGGTGGTCGTCGAAATACTTGCTTGAATATCGAGACGCAACGACAAGCACGAGTGGGGTCTGCCGGGGGCCGATTTCTGGGCCTTTGACAGTATGAGGGCCCCGGCATGCCACACTTGGGCGCATCACAGTCTTACACGTTTTCCCGTCAAGCCTACTTCCGCAATGCCTTGATCGCGAGAGCAGAATCTTTCACCAGCTGTGGCCCCTTGTAAATCAACCCGGTGTACATCTGCACCACATCGGCACCGGCTTCGATTTTCTCCACCGCATCGTTGGCACTCATGATGCCGCCCACGCCGATGATGGGGAATGTGGGACCGAGTGCCGCCCGCAACTGGCGGATTACGCGGTTGCTGGCATCAAACACCGGTGCGCCCGATAGCCCTCCTGCTTCCTCGGCATGCTCAAGCCCTTTGACGGCTTCGCGACTCAGCGTGGTGTTGGTGGCGACCACACCGTCCATACCGTGGCGTTGCAGCGTGGCGGCAATGACGGCGACCTGGGTCTCGTCCAGATCGGGTGCAATCTTTACAAAGATGGGAATGCGCTTGCTATGCTGCTTTTGCAAAGCCTCGCGTCGTGTGGAAATGGCGCCCAGCAGGGCGTCCAGTGCTTCGTCGCTTTGCAGGGCGCGCAGGTTCTTGGTGTTAGGGCTGGAGATGTTGACAGTGACATAGTCGGCATGCGGGTAGACGCCGTCCAGGCAGATCAGGTAGTCGTCGGTGGCGTTCTCAATCGGAGTGGCTGCATTCTTGCCGATGTTCAGGCCCAGCAGCATTCCGGGCTGCTTCTTGCGGCGCAGCGCCGAGCGTTGCACGTTCTCCACAAAGGCGTCCAGCCCGTCGTTGTTGAAACCCAGGCGGTTGATCAGTGCATCGGCCTTGGGCAGCCGGAACATGCGTGGCTTGGGGTTGCCAGGTTGCGCCTTCGGCGTGACCGTGCCCACCTCCACGAAGCCAAAGCCCATGGCGGACAGGCCGTCGATACACCGCGCGTTTTTGTCCAAACCGGCGGCCAGGCCCACGCGGTTGGGAAATGTGAGCCCGGCCAATTCGATAGGATCATCCACGGTGGCGACGCCATATGCCCAGATCAGTGGTGTGCCCTGCACGCGGGCCAGGCTGGCCATGGTCAGCTCATGGGCGGCCTCGGGGTCCATCTGGAAGAAAACACGCCGCGCCAGACCATAGGGAACAAGAGACATTGGATAATTCCTGCAATATTTCGAAACTACCCGGATTTTCGCCGATGACCAGCTCCACCACTCCCAACTCCGCACCCCTGACCCAAGACCAGCTCAAAACCCTGGTGGGGCAGGCCGCTCTGCAATACGTGGTGCCGGGAGAGATTGTGGGCGTCGGCACTGGCTCAACGGTCAACAAGTTCATTGATGCGCTGGCCACGATGAAGGACCAGATCAAAGGTGCGGTCTCCAGCTCGGTGGCCAGTACCGAACGGCTGCAGGCCGTAGGTATCAAAGTGTTTGATTCGAACGATGTTTCGCGTCTGTCGGTATATATAGATGGTGCCGACGAGATCGATGGCGCGGGCAACATGGTCAAGGGGGGTGGTGCCGCGCTGACACGCGAGAAGATTGTGGCGGCGCAGTCGGACCGCTTTGTGTGCATTGCCGACGAGTCCAAGCTGGTGCAGACCCTGGGAGCATTTCCGCTACCAGTCGAAGTGATTCCCATGGCCACGCAGCGCTTGATCGCCCTGTTTGCCGCCAAGGGCGGTAGCGCCAGGGTGCGGTTGAAGGACGGCCATCCGCTGGTGACCGACAACGGCCAGTACATCATGGATGTCACCGGCCTGCAGATCACCGACCCGTTGGGCTTTGAGGCAGAGGTCAGTCAGTGGCCGGGCGTTGTGACGGTGGGCGTGTTCGCCTTTCAGCGTGCCCAGGTGTGTCTGCTCGGAACGGCCAGCGGTGTTAAAACGCTGACCTTTCAGGATCGCTGAAAGGTCCGGCCTTCGCCGGATGGATCGCGCAACTAAAAAGTGATTCCTGCCGGATTTGCCGGGGCCGGCGGTGGCGGCAGGTTGACTGGCTCGGACGCCGGGACTTGGGCCTTCTCATCCGCCTTGGTTGGCGCAGGTGCTTTCTGAACCACGACCAGCGGTGTTGGAGCGGGGTTCTTATAGGTCGCAGAAAGGGCAGACTTCGCCGGGTAGCCGGCTGCATCCAGATATTGGGCCCATTCGAGGTCCGACATGCCTTTGATGCGCTGCGTGCCGATGGTCAGGTAGGGCAGGGACTTGTCGCCGCTCAGGCGCTGGAGATAGTCGAGGTCTTCCTCGGTACTGACGGTGCGCTCATTGAACGGCACCCCACGCGCGGTCAGGAACGAGCGTCCGGAGTCACATGGCGGGCACTTTGCCGTGGTGTACAGCACAACCGGGTACTTGGAAACGACCTGCCGCAACTCAAAGGGCATGGCAGACCCCGTTGAATCTGTCTTGGCACCCACACCGGTACTTGCCACTTTGCCCTGATCAGCACTGACGGGAGGCTTGTCGGAAAACGTGACTTTACCGTCTGAACCCACAATCCGGTAGATCGTTTGTGCCTGCAGACTTCCCGTTGCGCAGAGCAGTGCAGCGCAACCCAACAGCCGTGCAATGGTATGTCGTGTCATAAGCATCCTTGTCTCGTCCTTAAGGTGTCATGCCTTGGTGACGCAGCAACGCATCCAGTGTCGGTTCGCGCCCCCGAAAGGCGATAAACGACTCCATAGCCGGGCGACTGCCGCCTGCCTCCAGTATGGCCTTTCGGTATTTTCTACCGGTTTCCTGATTTGGCAATCCATCAGGTCCGGCAGTTTCTTCAAAAGCTGCATACGCGTCAGCGCTAAGCACCTCTGCCCATTTGTAACTGTAATAACCGGCCGCGTAGCCACCTGCAAAGATGTGGCCAAAGGTCTGTGGCGTGCGGCTCCATTCTGGATGCTGCAGAACTGCCACCTCACTGCGCACCTGGCGCAGCAGCGGTATGAAGTCGTCACCGGGTCGGTGCGCAGTGTGCAACAGCATGTCAAAAAGCGCAAACTCGATCTGTCGCAGGGTCTGCAGACCGCTCTGGAAATTGCGCGCTGCAAGCATCTTGTCAAACAGTGCGCGCGGCAGGGGTTCTGCAGTCTGCACGTGGGCTGTCATGTGGCGCAGCACACTCCACTCCCAGCAAAAGTTTTCCATGAACTGGCTGGGCAACTCCACGGCGTCCCACTCCACACCGCTGATGCCCGACACGTCATGTTCGTTGACCTGGGTCAGCATGTGATGCAGCCCATGTCCGAACTCGTGAAACAGCGTGATGACGTCGTCGTGGGAGAGCAGGGCGGGTTGCATGCGGCCATCCATTTCGACATCATCGGCGAAATTGCAAACCAGATGCGCCACCGGTGTCTGCAATACGGCGGTATCAGGGCGCAGCCAACGCGCGCGTACATCGTCCATCCATGCACCGCCGCGCTTGCCACTGCGGGCCGTGGGATCGAGATAGAACTGACCAACCAGCACTGGTCCGTCCGTGCCCTGCCGCTCAATACGGTAAAACGCTACCTGGCTATTCCAGACCGGAGCCTGGTCAGGCGAAATGGATACTTCAAAGAGGGTTTCGACAATCTTGAACAAGCCATCCAGCACTTTGGGCAGCGTGAAGTACTGCTTGACGTCCTGTTCGCTGAAGGCGTAGCGTGCTTCCTTCAGCTTTTCACCAATATAGGGCCAGTCCCAGGCCTGGGGGTCTGCAAGTTCAAGATGTTCTTTTGCAAAGTGGCGCATGTCGTCCAGATCACGCTCGGCGAAAGGCCGAGCTTTCAGAGCCAGATCGCGCAAGAAACGTATCACGACCTCGGGGGACGCAGCCATCTTGGGAACCAGTGAAAGTGTTCCAAAATCCGGGTAACCCAGCAAGGCGGCTTCTTCCTGCCGCAGCGCCAGAATCTGGTTCATGACCTGTGTGTTGTCAAATTTTTGCGTAGCGGGATCGGCCTGATCCGATGCACGGGTAACGTAGGCCCGGTACAACGTGGCTCGCAGCGCACTGCTGTGTGCAAACTGCATGACGGGCAGGTAACACGGCATTTTGAGTGTCAACTTGTAACCCGACTTGTCTTCTGCCTGTGCGGCAGCCAAAGCGGTTTGCTTCACATCATCGGGAACGCCGAGCATCTCCTGGGCCGTCGCATAGTATGCAAAGGCGTCCGTTGCATCGAGGGTGTTTTCGCTGAATTTCTGGCTCAGTGCAGCGAGTTGCTCCTGAATCTCGGCAAAACGGCTGCGCTCGGTTCCGGTCAACTCGGCCCCTCCGAGCACAAAGTTGCGCATTGCATTCTTGTGCGCTTGCCGCTGCTCCGGGTTGAGCAATGCCGTATCAATGGCCTTGTATTTGGCATAGAGACGCTCATCTGCCCCCAGGCGCGTCCAGAATTCGGTGACCAGGGGAAGTGCTGCGTTGTACGCAGCGCGCAACTCGGGCGTATCTGCCACACCATTGAGGTGGCTGATACTGCCCCAGGCGATCCCCAACTTCTCAGTCGCCACGTCCAGTTCACCGGCGATTTTCTCCCAAAGTGCAGGGAAGGTATCTGCTGTGACCGTCTCCAGCGCCTGGTTGGCCGCTGTGAGCAAGGTGTCGATAGCGCCCGCAACGTGTTCGGGCCGTATCTGGTCAAACAGGGGCAGTCTTGCGGAACTCAGCAGTGGATTCATGGGCAGTTGTGGTTTGATGAAGATCAGGGTTGAAAATTTGCTGTCCGATGTGAGCCCGCATTTACGCGCAAGCCCCCTCCCGCTCCGCTGCCTCGAGCGTGTTGACCAACAGCATGGTGATGGTCATGGGGCCGACGCCGCCCGGCACCGGAGTGATGTGGCTGGCCACTTGGCTAACACCGGCAAAGTCCACATCACCGCATAGTTTCCCGGCATCGTCCCGATTCATGCCCACGTCGAGCACCACGGCGCCGGGCTTGACCATGTCGGCCGTCAGCACGTTGCGTTTGCCTACTGCAGCTACCACGATATCGGCCTGGCGCGTCATGGCGCCCAGATCGGCCGTGCCGCTGTGCGTAATGGTGACGGTCGCGTTGGCCTGTAGCAGCATCAGCGCCATGGGTTTGCCAACGATGTTGGAGCGTCCGATCACTACCGCGTGCTTGCCGCGCAGGTTTTTCATCCCGATGGACTCCAGCATCTTCATGCAACCATACGGTGTGCACGCCTTGAAACCGGTTTCGCCCACCATCAATGCCCCAGCGCTGGCAACATGGAAGCCGTCAACATCCTTGGCGGGGGAGATGGCCTCGATGACCTTGTGGTCGTCAATGTGGTCGGGCAGGGGCAATTGAACCAGTATGCCGTGGATGGACGGGTCGTTGTTGAGGGCGTCAATCCGTGCCAGGAGTTCAGCCTCCGTCATGGACGCTTCATATTTCTCCAGAACCGAGTGCAGTCCGGCGTCCAGACAGGCTTTGACCTTGTTGCGCACATAGACCTGGCTGGCCTGGTTCTCACCTACCAGTACAACTGCCAAGCCCGGCGTAACGCCACGCGCCTTGAGTGCGGCAGCCCGGTTGGCGACCTCTTCGCGAAGTATTCTGGAAAGTGCTACGCCGTCGATGATGTTGGCAGTGGTCATGGTCTTAGGGGCTTTCAAGTGAAAACGCCCGCAGTCCTTGCGGTGCGGGCGCGAGATGCTATGAATTTTCTAGCGTCAGGCTTTCGGGGCATTCTGGCCGAGGGCAATCTTTAGCAGGTCCGCGACCGTATTGGCGCTCAGTTTTTCCATGATGTTGGCGCGGTGCGCCTCCACCGTCTTGATGCTGATGCCCAGGTCGTCTGCGATTTGTTTGTTCAGGCGCCCAGCAACAATGCGCTCGAGCACCTGAGATTCGCGCAGCGTCAGTTTTGACAGCAATGCGTCGCGGTTGGCAGCCAGCTGGAAGTCACAGAAAGAGTCTTTGGCATGGTCCAGCATGCGCTCCACCAGGCCAACCAGTTGGTCTTCATTGAAGGGCTTCTGGATGAAGTCCATGGCCCCTTTCTTCATGGTGTCCACTGCCATGGGCACATCACCGTGTCCGGTGATGAAAACAATGGGCAGCGGTGAGCGCACTTCAATCAGACGGCTTTGCAGTTCAAGCCCCGTCATTCCGCCCATGCGGATGTCGACAATCAGGCAGGCCACTTCGCGTGCATCGTAGCGGCTGAGGAAAGATTCCGCAGAATCAAAGCACCTGACGCGAAAGCCCTTTCCCTCGAGCAGCCATTGCAGCGAATCGCGCACAGCCTCGTCGTCATCCACAACGTAAACGGTACCTTTTTTGGGAAGCAAGCTCATTCAGATGTCCAGGAGTTTAGGTGCTTTGTCGTTGATATCGCGCTGAAATGGCGTTAACGTCTGTTACAGGTATCCAAAAAGAAAATCGGCATCCACATACCTCATCACCATTGTAGAGGTTCTCAGCTGACATCCGGCCCAGGTGGGATTCCACAATTGAGCGGCACAGCGAGAGTCCGATTCCCATGCCGTCGGCCTTGGTGGAGTAGAAGGCCTCGTACAGTCGCGCCATGACTTCCGGCGGCAGTCCCTTGCCGGTGTCCTGAACCGAAAACTCCACCACAGGTTTTTCCTGGATGAGTTTTTGGGTAACGGTCAGCTCCACAATGCGCTGGGACGATTGGCGCAAGGCCAGATCGATGGATTCGGCCGCGTTGCGCAGCAGGTTGATCAGCACCTGTTCAATCAGGATGGGGTCCACCATCAATGTGGGCAAACGGTCAGCGACCGAGTGATTCAGCCGAACGTTGAACCGTCGCAACTCGATTTCTGCAAGTTCCACCGCTTCATTCACCATGAAGCCGACTTCAGACGTCGTGCGGTTGGGTTCACTGCGCTTGACGAAGGAGCGAATGCGGTGAATGATCTGGCCCGCCCGTTGTGCCTGCCGGGCTGTTTTATCCAGTGCGCCCAGCAAGTCTTCTTCTGTAATTTGTTGCGCCTTGATGCGCGACACCATCCCGTTGCAATAGTTGTTGATGGCGGTCAAAGGCTGGTTGAGTTCGTGTGCCACGCTGGAGGCCATTTCTCCCATGGTGATCAGGCGACTGGCTGTCTGGGCGCGCTCGGTCTGGTTGATGGCCTGCTCCTCTGCCAGACGCCGCGAGGTGATATCGGTCGCAATCACCATCTGCGCGAGACGGCCGTCCACCCAACTCAAATAGCGCGTGCGCACCTCAAGCCATTTGTTCAACTCGGCGATGAAGATTTCTGCGCTCTCGGTTTCCGTGTCGGGGAAGGCCATGGTCGGCAGCCCGGCAAAAGAGTCCACGCTGTCATTGCTCTCGTCACTGGTTGGGCTATTGGGTACGCCAGCTTGCGCCACCAGCTGCAAATGTCCTGCCGTTTGGGTGCCAAACCATTCCCGGTACAGCTTGTTGGCAAAGAGCAGTTCATCGCTTCCCAGCGGGGCTACCGAAATGGACGCATCGAGGGCTTCCAGCACCGTGGTAAACCGTTCATGCGATGCGGACAATTGTTCACGAACCCGGTTGGGCTCCGTGATATCCGTCATGGAAGTCATCCAGCCCGTCTGCTTGCCTACAGCGTCGATCAGTGGTGACACGTACAGCCGGGCATCAAATACCTGTCCATCCCGGCGTTTCACACGGACCTGAATACCGCCGGGTGAGGTTTTGCCCGACAGTTCATCGCCCAATATGGAATTGAGTTGATCGCGGTCATTTTCGGGCCAGTAGGGAAATGGGGCGGTTCGACCCACCAGTTCGGGTTCGGTCCATCCCGTCATCTGGCAAAACGCGGCGTTGACATAGGTGATGCGGCCTTGCAAATCCATGGCGCGCATTCCAGTGAGCATCGAGTTTTCCATGGCCCTTCGAAAACTTGTTTCCGACATCAGTGCCAGTTGCGCCTGCATGCGTCTGCGCGTATGGCGCCAGTTGGCAATCAGCATCCAGGCGGTCATAACGCTCAGTGTGGCAACAAGCCAGAAAAGTCCGCTTCCAATGACACCCAGGGATGCACGGTATGCCTGGCCCCGAACGATCAGCGTACTGCCAACCGGAGAGACCGGCATGGCGTATTCGGTGGCCGGGTGAGTCCAGGGAAGCAGGTTCTTGACCGACGTGGGCGAATTGACCGATGTGCCTGCGAGTACCCGTCCCTCTGCGTCCTGGAGAGAAATTGCGTAACGCGCGGTAATTTCTGTGGGAACCCCGTACCGGTAAAGCCCGTCCACCGAATATTCAGCGATCAGCACACCGGAAAAGCGCGCCCGCTCCGTCAGCGGCAGGTGCATCTGGAGGAACGGTGTGTCGGTGGGTGTGCCGAGAGGCTGAATGTAGGCGGGCTGGCGCGATTCGCGTGCCAGCATGAATCCACTCACCGTGTCGCTGCGCGGCACGGGCTCGACGCCGGCATACAGCTGAGTTGGCAACAACACCGCTGTGCCGACTGCCGCCTTGACCCGACGCCGATCGTCGATCCACGCAAGTCCCTGCAATTCCGGATACTGGTTCAGTACAGCCCGCGCGCGGGCGCGAAATTCGTCAACGTCCAGTTCGTGATTGGATATCTCATGGGCCGTGCGCATCAACTGTTCCTGCCGCTCCAGCAGGCGCAGCCGCAGTCGCTGGTGCGTGTATTCCACATCGCGCTGGACCGCCTGCTGCTCGCGATCAATTTCCTCCACACGCAAGTAGCCCAGTGTGGTAACGATGGCTGCGAAAAAAAGCAGCACGGAGGCCAGTGGGGCCAGCATCGCGACCCGGTCCTGGCGGTGCGGTGCAAGACGTTGCCACCAGTGGCGGGCGCGCTCGACGGTGGACAAACCCTGTGGGTTCGATATTGAAATCAGGCTGGGCACAGTCATGGTCGAAGTGTATGGGAGAGTCCGTCTTTATGGAATTTCATAATTCATATTATGAAAAGCAAAAGCACCAGTTGAAATTTTGAAAGAGTTATGTGAGAATTGGCGGAACGTACTAAATTCGTGAAAACAACCAGGAGACACACCATGTCAGCAATTCCACCCGGCGCGGCGAGCGCTCAACCTCTCGACCTGGATAGCCAGGAAACCCGTGAATGGATGGACGCGCTGTCTGCTGTCATTCAGAACGAAGGCCCCGAGCGGGCGCACTTTCTGTTGGAGCAGTTGCTGGGCCACGCCCGCCAGAAGAGCATTGACATGCCTTTCTCTGCGACCACGGCGTATGTGAACACCATCAACCCGGAGCAGGAAGAGCGCGCACCGGGCAATCTGGAAATTGAAGAGCGCCTGCGCGCCTACATGCGCTGGAATGCCATGGCCATGGTGGTCAAGGCCAACCGCCACCATCCGGTGGATGGGGGTGACCTGGGTGGCCACATCGGTTCCTTCGCCTCGCTGGCCAGCCTGTTTGGCGCCGGGTTCAACCACTTCTGGCACGCCGAGAGCGAAGGCCATGGCGGTGACTGCCTCTATATCCAGGGTCATGTGGCGCCCGGCGTGTATGCCCGCGCTTTCATGGAAGGCCGACTCACTGAGGAGCAACTCCTCAACTTCCGCCAGGAAGTGGACGGCAAAGGCCTGTCGAGCTATCCGCACCCCAAGCTGATGCCCGAGTTCTGGCAGTTCCCCACGGTGTCGATGGGTTTGGGGCCGCTGATGGCCATCTACCAGGCCCGGTTCCTCAAGTATTTGCACGCCCGTGGCATTGCCAACACCGAGAACCGCAAGGTATGGGTGTTCTGTGGTGACGGTGAAATGGACGAGGTGGAAAGCCTGGGCGCCATCGGACTGGCGGCCCGTGAAAAACTGGATAACCTGGTGTTCGTCATCAACTGCAACCTGCAGCGCCTGGACGGCCCGGTGCGGGGCAACGGCAAGATCATCCAGGAGCTCGAAGGCGAGTTCCGCGGGTCAGACTGGAACGTGATCAAGCTGATCTGGGGCTCTGGCTGGGACGCGCTGCTGGCGCGTGACAAGGACGGCGCGCTGCGCAAGGTCATGATGGACACGCTGGACGGAGACTACCAGGCCATGAAGGCCAACGACGGCGCCTACGTGCGCAAGCATTTCTTTGGGCGCGACCCGCGCACGCTGGAAATGGTTGCCAAGATGAGTGACGAAGAGGTGTTTGACCTGCGCCGCGGTGGCCACGACTCCAAGAAGGTTTATGCCGCTTTCCACCGCGCCCAGCACCACAAAGGACAGCCCACCGTGCTGCTGGTCAAGACCGTCAAGGGCTTTGGCATGGGCAAGGCCGGCGAGGGCAAGAACAATGTGCACCAGACCAAGAAGCTGACCGACGAAGACATCAAAGCCTTCCGCGACCGCTTCAACATCCCGATTCCTGACAGCGATCTGCCCAGCCTGCCGTTCTACAAACCTGCAGACGACACCCCCGAAATGCGCTACCTGCACGAGCGGCGCAAGGCGCTGGGGGGCTACCTGCCGCACCGCCGCACCAAATCGGATGAGAGCTTCACGGTGCCATCGCTCGACACCTTCAAGTCCGTGATGGAAGCCACACCCGAAGGCCGCGAGATTTCCACCACCCAGGCGTACGTGCGTTTCCTGACCCAGTTGCTGCGTGATCAGGCGATGGGGCCACGTGTGGTTCCGATTCTGGTGGACGAAGCGCGCACCTTCGGCATGGAAGGCCTGTTCCGCCAGGTGGGCATTTACAACCCGGCTGGCCAGCAGTACACCCCGGTGGACAAGGACCAGGTGATGTACTACCGCGAAGACAAGGCCGGGCAGATCCTGCAGGAAGGCATCAATGAAGCCGGCGGCATGGCCAGCTGGATTGCGGCTGCCACCAGTTACAGCACCAGCAACCGCATCATGGTGCCGTTCTATGTGTATTACTCCATGTTTGGCTTCCAGCGCATTGGCGATCTGGCCTGGGCGGCGGGGGACATGCAGGCACGCGGTTTCCTGCTGGGCGGCACATCGGGGCGCACCACGCTCAATGGCGAAGGTTTGCAGCACGAAGACGGTCACAGCCACATCATGGCCGGCACCATTCCGAATTGCATCAGCTACGATCCGACTTATGCGCACGAAGTGGGCGTCATCCTGCACCACGGTTTGAAGCGCATGGTGGAAAAGCAGGACAACGTTTTCTACTACATCACTCTGCTGAATGAAAACTACGCCATGCCCGGCCTGACTCCCGGCACCGAAGAGCAAATCATCAAGGGCATGTACCTGTGCAAAGAAGGCGCCAAACTCACACCACGTGTGCAGTTGCTGGGATCGGGCACCATCTTGCGCGAAAGCATTGCAGCGCAAGAACTGCTGGAAAAGGACTGGGGTGTAGCCGCCAATGTATGGAGCTGCCCGAGCTTCAATGAACTCACCCGCGACGGCCAGGACTGCGAGCGCTACAACCTGCTGCATCCCATGGGCGAGCAGCGTGTGTCGTTTGTGGCACAGCAGCTTGAAAAGCACACCGGCCCGGTTGTGGCGTCGACCGACTACATGAAGAACTACGCCGAGCAGATCCGCCCCTTCATCCCCAAGGGCCGTACCTACAAAGTGCTGGGTACCGACGGATTTGGCCGCAGTGACTTCCGCAGCAAACTGCGCGAGCACTTCGAAGTGAACAGCCATTTCATCGTGGTTGCCGCACTCAAGGCGCTGAGCGAAGAAGGCACGATTCCCGCGAGCAAGGTCGTTGAAGCGATTGCCAAGTACGGCATCAAGACCGACAAGATCAACCCGCTGTACGCGTAATCCTGGAGACATACAAAATGGCATCTATTGAAATCCAGGTTCCCGATATCGGCGACTTTGATGAAGTCACCGTCATAGAACTGATGGTCAAAGTAGGCGACACGGTCAAGGCCGATCAGTCGCTGATCACCGTGGAGAGCGATAAAGCCTCCATGGAAATTCCTTCCAGCCATGCTGGTGTGGTGACGGCCCTCAAGGTTGCGCTGGGCGACAAGGTCAAGCAGGGGTCTCTCGTGTTGACGCTTGAAGGCGCCGGTGATGGCGCAGCACCGGCTGGCGCTGCATCCACACCCGCCGCTGCACCCGTGGCCCCAGCATCTGCATCCAATCCGGCTGCAGCCCCCGTAGAAATTGCGCAAGCAGCTATTTTTTCCGTAGCAACATCTGGGGTTCCTGTCGCAACTGCTGTAGACATGCCCGCCCACAACCCCACCACCGCGCCCGTGGGCTTGCCCCACGCATCGCCGTCGGTGCGCAAGTTTGCGCGTGAACTGGGCGTGCCGCTGAATGAAGTCAAGGGCAGTGGACAAAAGGGACGTATTACCGAGGCCGACGTGCAGGCTTTCACCCGCTCCGTCATGAGCGGTGCTGCGCAAACCCAGGCTGCTGCAGCTCAGAACAAGACCAGCGCTGGCGGCGACGGTGCGGCCCTGGGCCTGATTCCATGGCCCAAGGTCGACTTTGCCAAGTTTGGCCCCATCGAGCGCAAGGAACTGTCGCGCATCAAGAAGATCAGTGGCGCCAACCTGCTGCGCAACGCCATCATGATTCCGGCCGTCACCAACCATGATGACGCAGACATCACCGACCTGGAAGCTTTTCGCGTCTCCACGAACCTGGAAAGCGAAAAGTCCGCGAAATCAGGAAACAACGCAGGCGTTGTGAAGGTCACGATGCTGGCCTTCCTGATCAAGGCCTGCGTGGCAGCGCTCAAGAAATTCCCCGAGTTCAACAGCTCGCTGGACGGCGATGCACTGATCTACAAGCAGTTCTATCACATTGGCTTTGCGGCCGACACGCCCAATGGGCTGATGGTTCCGGTGATCAAGGATGCCGACAAGAAAGGCATTTTCCAGATTAGCCAGGAAATGGGCGAACTGGCCAAGAAGGCGCGCGACGGCAAACTGAGCCCGGCTGAAATGTCCGGTGCCAGCTTCACCATCTCGTCCCTGGGCGGTATTGGTGGACGTTACTTCACGCCCATCATCAATGCGCCCGAGGTTGCCATCCTGGGCGTCTGCAAGAGCCAGATGGAACCGGTGTGGGACGGCAAGGCATTCGTGCCGCGCCTGATGCTGCCGCTGTCGCTCACGTGGGACCACCGCGTCATTGATGGCGCTGCCGCTGCGCGCTTCAATGTGTACTTGGGACAAATTCTCAGCGATTTCCGTAGAGTTTTGCTCTAACAACTGATTGGAAAGAACACTATGGCAATCGTAGAAATCAAGGTTCCCGACATTGGCGACTTCGCCGAGGTCACAGTCATTGAGCTGATGGTCAAGGTGGGTGACACCATCCGTGCCGAGCAAAGCCTGATTACCGTGGAGAGCGACAAGGCCTCCATGGAAATTCCCTCCAGCCAGGGCGGCGTGGTGAAAGAACTCAAGGTCGCTCTGGGCGACAAGGTCAAGGAAGGCAGTGTGGTGCTGATGCTGGAGGCCGCTGGTGCGGTTTCCAGCGAAAGTTCAGTGCCAAATCAGGCACCAGAACTCGCAAAACCTGCGCAGGCAGCTATCGAAAATGTAGCAACGCCCGCGCCGGTTGCCGTAGCCGCTGGTGCGAGCTATGCCGGCACGGTGGACCTGGACTGCGACCTGCTGGTGCTCGGCGGTGGGCCTGGTGGCTACTCCGCTGCCTTCCGCGCTGCGGACCTTGGCCTCAAGGTGGTCGTCGTGGAGCGCTACGCTACCCTGGGTGGCGTCTGCCTGAATGTCGGGTGCATCCCCTCCAAGGCGCTGCTGCACGTGGCCGCTGTCATGGACGAAGTGAGCCACCTGGGTGATCTGGGCGTGGAATTTGGTACGCCAGTGGTCAATATCGACAAACTGCGTGGCCACAAGGAAAAGGTCATCGGCAAGCTCACCGGTGGTCTGGCTGCCATGGCCAAGATGCGCAAGGTCACCATTGTGCGGGGTTATGGCCATTTTGTCGGAGCCAACAACCTGGAGGTAGAAGAAACCACCGGCACCTCGCAGGAAAAGACGGGGACCAAGAAGGTCATTGGCTTCAAGAATGCCATCATCGCCGCCGGAAGCCAGGCCGTGCGCCTGCCATTCATGCCCGACGATCCACGCGTGGTGGACAGCACCGGTGCTTTGGCGCTGAAAGAAGTACCCAAACGCATGCTCATTCTGGGCGGCGGCATCATCGGCCTGGAAATGGGCACCGTCTACAGCACGCTGGGCGCAAGGCTTGACGTGGTGGAAATGCTGGACGGCCTGATGCAGGGCGCTGACCGTGACCTGGTCAAGATCTGGCAGAAGATGAACGCCAAGCGTTTCGACAACATCATGCTAAAGACCAAAACGGTGGGGGCCAAGGCCACACCCGAAGGCATTGAAGTGACGTTTGCACCTGCCGAGGAGGGCGGCACCGCTCCCGCGCCACAGACCTACGATCTGGTGCTTCAGGCCGTGGGCCGCACGCCCAACGGCAAGAAGATTGCCGCCGACAAGGCTGGCGTGGCCGTGACCGAGCGTGGCTTCATCAACGTCGACATCCAGATGCGTACCAACGTGCCCCACATCTTCGCCATCGGCGACATCGTGGGACAGCCCATGCTGGCCCACAAGGCGGTGCACGAAGCGCATGTGGCAGCGGAAGTCATTGCTGGTGAACTGCAGGGCAACAAGGAACTGGCCGCAGCCGCCTTCAACGCCCGCGTCATCCCCAGTGTGGCCTACACCGACCCCGAAGTGGCGTGGGTGGGCCTCACCGAAGACCAGGCCAAGGCGCAAGGCATCAAGGTGAAGAAAGGCCTGTTCCCCTGGACCGCGTCCGGCCGCGCCATCGCCAACGGCCGCGATGAAGGAGTCACCAAGCTGCTATTTGACGACTCGACTGACGCGCACTGCCACGGCAAGATCCTGGGCGGCGGCATGGTCGGCACCCATGCCGGCGACATGATTGGCGAGGTTGCGCTTGCCATTGAGATGGGGGCAGATGCGGTGGATATCGGCAAGACAATTCACCCCCATCCCACGCTGGGCGAGAGCATCGGCATGGCGGCGGAAGTGGCGCATGGCAGTTGCACGGATGTGCCGCCAGCCAGGAAATAAGCACGTCGACTGCTGCTGATTCATTAGCTGGCCGCGCAGATTCCGTAAGGGCTGCGCGGCTTTTTATTGCCGTAGATTCGCCTGATCTGGAATTTTTGTGAACAAGTGATTACAATTGCGCGCATGTACACGGTCAAACGCACAGCTGAATTTGATGAATGGCTCGCTAGCATTAAGGATGGTTTGACCCGTATCCGGCTGGCCAAACGGCTTGATAAAGTACAGCGCGGACTCCTGGGTGACGTGGAGCCAGTGGGCGAAGGGGTTAGCGAAATGCGCGAGTTTTTCGGCCCCGGCTGGCGCATGTATTTCATCGAGCGTAACGGCACCATTATCGTGATGTTGGGAGGCGGCGACAAATCGACCCAACAGGACGATATTGCTGCGGCTATCGCCCTGTCCAAGTCTATTGAGGAGTAATTTGCCATGACCAAGAAACTGAAAGTTGCTGAGCTGCCAGATTTCGATATGGCAGAAATGCTTAAAACCGAAGAAGACGTTGCCAATTACCTAACGCTGGTGCTGGAGGAAAACGACATGGGCGAATTCACCCATGCGCTTGGCGTCGTAGCCCGTGCGCGCGGGATGAGTGCAGTGGCAGAAAAATCCGGTCTAACCAGAGAGGCGCTCTACAAAGCATTGCGCCCTAGTTCTCAACCTCGGTTTGACACGATCTACAAGGTTTGCAACGCACTGGGTGTTCGGTTGGTTGCACAGTCTGGCCCTGCGCGCGTCTGATTTAGCTGGAATAGTAGCCGCACGCCCAACGGCAAGAAGATCGCCGCCGACAAGGCTGGCGTGGCCGTGACCGAGCGTGGCTTCATCAACGTGGATATCCAGATGCGCACCAACGTGCCGCACATCTTCGCCATTGGCGACATCGTCGGCCAGCCCATGCTGGCGCACAAGGCGGTGCACGAAGCGCACGTGGCGGCCGAGGTGATTGCCGGTGAACTGCAAGGCAACAAGGAACTGGCATCTGCTGTCTTCAACGCCCGTGTCATTCCCAGCGTGGCCTACATCGACCCCGAAGTGGCCTGGGTCGGCCTCACCGAAGACCAGGCCAAGGCACAGGGCATCAAGGTCAAGAAGGGCCTGTTCCCCTGGACAGCGTCCGGCCGCGCCATCGCCAACGGCCGCGACGAAGGCGTTACCAAGCTCCTGTTTGACGATTCACCCGAGGCGCATGGCCACGGCAAGATCCTGGGCAGCGGCATGGTCGGCACGCATGCGGGTGACATGATCGGGGAAGTTGCGCTGGCGATTGAGATGGGTGCCGATGCGGTGGACATCGGCAAGACGATTCACCCGCATCCCACGCTGGGCGAGAGCATCGGCATGGCGGCGGAAGTGGCGCATGGCAGCTGCACGGATGTGCCGCCTAGCAAGAAGTGAGCACAAAGGCGAACTGAAAACGCTACGATTTCAGTAGCTGGCTGCGCATATTCCGTAAGGGCTGCGCGGCTTTTTTATCGTTTTTCCAGCTGTCCTCGGTCAGCGCATTCTGATTGCCAACCTTGTCCCAAGCGGCCTGCGCTGCAGTGGCATCGGTGTTGGCTGCGCGCCTCTCAAAAAAATCGGCGGTCTCCATGGCACTGATTTTTTCCGCAATGGCGACCACAAAGAACTGATTCATGGTGGTGTCATCGGCGGCGGCAATGCGTTTGGCGGCTTGCTTTAGAGATTCGGGTAAGCGCAGGGCATATTGGCTCATGAATCAGTTCCTTTCGCGTTGCAGGTTAAATTGGATAAATGCCTGTTCAGGATTGAGCACGGTCATGCCAAATCGAAACGATGGCCGAAAGTCCCTCAAGTTGTAAGTCACGATGGCATCTGCACGGGCATTGACTGCAGCTTCCAATACCATTTCGTCTGCTGGGTCTTTCAACTGGGGTCGCCATTGGTAATGGGTTGACACAGGTTCCACCAAGCCTGCCAGCTCATTGAGAACCGCATCAACATCCGTGGCCAGCCAACCGCAAGCTGCAAGCTGGTGCGGTCGTTTCAGTACATCCTCATACTCCAGAAACTGCGCCGGGCTGCAACACATCACCACGGATCCTTGGCGGACCAGTTGCACGAGTGCATATGACGGCCCCAGCCGGTTGCGCGTTGCAGCTACCAGAATGTTGGTGTCAATGACAAGTCTGCGCCCCAAATGCATATTACGAATGATATCAAAATGTTGCAGCGCGGCCCCGTCCACTACCTTTTGGGTGGTGCTGATTGCCAGAATCTACGAGGTCTTCCCACTGCTGTGTCCACTGTGCGGTGGGCAGATGCGCATCATCGCCTTCATCACCCACAGTGCCGAAATCCGCCACATCCTGAACCACATCGGGGTGGAGTCTGCCCCCCCGCACATCACCCCGGCACGCGGGCCACCGCTGTGGGAGGGCTGCGACGCGCCGGTGGATGATGGTGCGCAAGGCGAG
>JBPOIP010000172.1:0-11942 GCA_052034395.1 Pseudomonadota bacterium | reverse complement strand
TGAGCTTTGGGGGCATGACCCTACAGATTCCCGCAGACGAGTTCCGTTATCACTATGTTCGTACCAAGGTCAGGGTGCATCGCTATGTTGACGACACCCTGGCACTGTTTCATGGACCACGCAAGCTCGCAGACTTCGATGCCAATGGAATTTCTACAAAGCCCAAGGAGGTGCAACGGCTGGCCGCGTGAAGGCCGCAAGACCAAACCGCGCGATGTCTGTAAAGCCGCTTCGGGCTACGCCCTTCACAGCTTTACAAACATCGCAATCCAATCAATAGAAAGCGGACAATCTACTTGCTACCAAACCGGACAGTTCTATTTACTGCCGACAAACCGCAGGCTCGACTTTTGAGGACCATTGCCTATTTTTCAGCCCGCTCGACACATCGGTTGTCGCACGCGTCCCGATTTGCCGGGAGACTAACCCGGAAAATCCTTAAGTTACTATGTTATTGATAGCAATAAAGTAAATATCTACTAGGGCTGTAGGTCTTTTCTGTGTGACGAATCTGCGCAAAGCCCCTCGGGTGGCCGTGCAGGAAGAGCGGCCGCAGGATGGGCAACAGCGGGAACAGCGAGCCTTAAGTTGCACTTAAGCACACGTTGTGAGAATTCGTGCTTCGGAGCCGGCTGCCCGGCAGCTCGGAAAACCGAATCACTACAACCAGTACACGCCACGCCATGCCAACCAACCGATCATCCCGAAACACCTGCCGAACCCGTTTGACAGCCCTCCTGGCAGCCGCCGTGCTGACTGCCTGCGGAGGAGGGGGCAGCAGCGCCCATAACGAGACGTCAACGGACACGTCAAGACCGGGCAATACGCCCAGTACGCCAACCACGCCAGGCAACTCGACCCTACCTGTCAGCGCTGCCAATGCCAGCGGACGTCTGCTGGCATCCAACTGCTTTCAATGCCACGGCACCGAAGGCACGGGTGGTTTTGAAAGAATCCGTGGCAAAAGTGCTGCGGAAGTCAAAAAGTATCTGACCATGCCCGCTGGCAGCGACATCATGGCCGCGCATGCGCAGGGCTATACCGTGGCGCAACTCGATGCCATTGCAGCCTACCTCAACCAATAAAAGCGGAGCACACCATGAAACAACTCTACACACTTACCCATTCCCGCAGGCGCTGGCTACTGGGTGCCATGGCCACCCTGGGTGCCGGCCTGGTGCCTGTGCTGGGTCACACCGACGGTGACAACGATTCCGGCAACACCAGCACGGTCACGCTGACCCCTGCCACCACCGGCATCAACGCCCGCGTTGTGGTGGTGGGCGGCGGCATGGCGGGCGCTTCGGCGGCCAAGTACCTGCGGCTCTGGGGCGGCACGGGGATTACCGTGACGCTGGTCGAGCCAAACGCCAGCTACACCTCCAACATCATGAGCAATCTGGTGCTCAACGGCTCACGCACCGTGGCGGGTCTGGGCTATTCGTACAGCAGCCTGGTCAGCAAATACGGAATCACGCTCAAACAGGCTGCGGTACTGTCGATCGACAAGGCGGCCAGAACCGTCACCGTGTCGGACGGCAGCGTGCTGGCTTATGACCGGCTGGTACTGGCACCTGGCATCGAGTTCGAGAACGCTTACGGCCTGACGCAAAGCAACTACGCCAGCCAAACCCCCCACGCCTGGCAGGCCGGGCCACAAACCACGCTTCTGGCAAGCCAAGTCTCAGGCATGAGCAACGGTGGCGTGTTTGTGATGACCATTCCCAAGGCACCTTTTCGCTGCCCGCCCGGGCCGTATGAGCGTGCCTGCCTGGTGGCAGATGTGCTGAAAACCCGATTTGGCAGCAGCACAGCGTCGAAGGTGATCGTGCTCGATGAAAACGCCAGCATTCAGGCGGAAGTGGAAAACTTCAGCTATGCCTTTGGCACCGTGCACCGTGGTGTGATTGACTACCGTCCGGGCGTCACCGGCATCCGCATCAACGCCGACACCAAGGTTGTGACCTATGTCGATGCGCTCATGGCGACCCAAACCATCAACGCCCAGGTGGTCAACCCCATCGTGCCGCAGCGCGCCAACGGCAGCAGCGCTGGCGGCTGGCTGCATAACGCCGGGCTGAACAACAGCAAAGACTCCAGTGGCAACCCGGATGGTCGCTGGTGTGTGGTGGATGTGCTGAGTTACGAATCCACCGCCGCGCCCGGCATTCATGTGATTGGTGATGCTTCAAGCTGTGCCATGCCCAAAGCTGGCCATGTTGCCAACCAGGAAGCCAAAATCTGCGCCGATGCCATCATTCGCCTGCTGGCAGGTCAACAACCGTATGCCGCGCCGGTGGCCAACTCGGCGTGTTACTCACCGATCACGGCGTCCACCGCGTCCTGGCTTTCAACGGTTTACCAATACGACAGCGTCAACAGAAAAATGACTGTCGCTGCCAATGGTGGAAATACGGTGGGTGCCAAAGCCACAGAGGCGGCTACCATCAGCGCACAGAACTTCCGGCAGATGAACACCTGGTTCACGACGCTGATGGGTGATAGTTTTTCCTGATGGTGAAAAGAAAAACGGCGGCACGTGCGGCCGCTGTGCAGGCGCAACTTAAGCCCTGTGCTGCACCATGTGGCGCGCCGCGAGTAAGCCGGCCGGAACGGCCACAAAATGGGGCCAAATGAAGTAGCTGGGCTCATACACCACCCAGCTCCATACGCCTTCTCCGGCGTCCAGCGACTCAGATACGGCAGAGACGAGCACGTACACCAGATAGGGCAGCATCGCCACCGCTGCGGCCTTGGGTGTTGTGCTGCGTACCAGTCGGAAGGTGATATTTCCAACCCACACCGCCAGTAAAAAAAGTGGCAGGTGACGCACGCCAACCATGGCGAGCATGGCCCGGAATGCATCACCGTCATTGATCTGAATGGTCCATCGGGCCAATGCAATCGGCGTGAGCAAAGAACCCAAATAGGCACAAGCGGCTGCCAACAGGGCACCAAACCCCAAAAGCGCAATTGTTGCTGAAGGTGTTGAAACTCAGTCGCAGCGCGATCAACTGGAGGACTTGGGCTGCAATTTGTTTCAGGGCTACCTGTTTGGAAAAGCGCAGCCAATGCACGAATTCACACGAAGCCTGCGCAGTGAGTCATCTCATTTGCACTAACCAAAACAGCATATCTGATCGCGTTTGACGCGGGCCACATTAGCATGTCCGGTTAGGGGACGGCTGGAACTGCCCACACTGGCAGTGCACTTCCCCACAAAACCTAGCGTGGACTTGAACTTCCACTGACAGAGTTTGAGGTCGATGCAATTCAAGTCGCTATCATAGTTGTAGCATCAAGACAATATTCTGCGAGGGCTTCAGCCTGTTTAATCGCTTGAATTGGTGCGTGGCAGGTTACTGATCCCTGCCACGCGAACACAAAAGCGTTGCATTCACCCCCGGCGTAAATCCCGCGTAAACGGAAACTCCTTGCTGCCCGGCACATTGATGGTGGCCGGTGGCACGTTCATCATTCCTGGCGTGTGGCCGGTGTTGGTGAAGCGGGTCAGGCGGCGGCTTTCGGCCTCGAACGAATTGACCGGGAAGCTCTCGTAGCTCAGGCCGCCCGGGTGGGCAACAAAGTACTGGCAGCCGCCCAGCGAGCGCTTCATCCAGGTGTCCACAATGTCAAAGGTCAGCGGTGCGTGCACACCAATCGTGGGGTGCAGGCTGCTTGGCGGGTTCCAGGCCTTGAAGCGCACACCAGCCACATATTCGCCCACGGTGCCCGTGCTTTGCATGGGCAGGGCGCGGCCATTGCAGGTGATGACGTAGCGGCTTTCGTTCAGGCCCTTCACATGCACTTCCATGCGCTCCAGTGACGAGTCCACGTAGCGGGCGGTGCCACCCGGTGCGCCTTCTTCGCCCATCACATGCCAGGGTTCGAGTGCGCAGCGCAGCGTCAGGTCGATGCCGGCTGACTGCACGGCACCCACCAGCGGGAAGCGGAATTCCACGTGCGGTGCAAACCAGCTCGGGTCAAACGGGTAGCCGGCCATGCGCATGTCTTCCACCACATCATCAAAGTCCATCTTGATGAAGGTGGGCAGCATGTAGCGGTCGTGCAGTTCGGTGCCCCAGCGGGTGACGGGCGCCTTGTACGGTGCTTTCCAGAAGCGTGCCACCAGCGCGCGCAGCAGCAGTTGTTGCACCACGCTCATGCGCGGGTGGGGCGGCATCTCAAAGGCACGCAGTTCCAGCAGGCCCAGGCGGCCTGTGGCCGAGTCGGGCGAGTACATCTTGTCGATGGAAAACTCGCTGCGGTGGGTGTTGCCGGTGGCATCGATCAGGATATTGCGCAGTGTGCGGTCGACCAGCCACGGGGGCATGCTCTGGCCATACAACTCGCGGTTGGCGTAGATCTGCTCGATGGCAATTTCCAGCTCATACAGCTGGTCGTTGCGGGCCTCGTCGACGCGCGGGGCCTGGCTGGTGGGGCCGACAAACATGCCGCTGAACAGATAGCTCAGGGACGGGTGGTTGTGCCAGTACAGCAGCAGACTGGCCAGCAATTCGGGCTTGCGCAGGAACGGGCTGTCCGCCGGTGTGGCGCCGCCCATCACAAAGTGGTTGCCACCGCCCGTGCCGGTGTGGCGGCCGTCGGTCATGAACTTCTCGGCCGACAGGCGCGACTCAAAAGCCGCGTTGTACAGAAACTCCGTGTTGGCGACCAGCTCTTTCCAGTTGTTCACCGGGTGGATGTTGACCTCGATGACGCCGGGGTCGGGGGTGACCTGCAGGAGCTTGAGGCGCGGATCGCGCGGGGGCGGGTAGCCCTCCAGCACGAGCTTGACGCCCTGGTCCCTGGCGGTGGCTTCGATCGCGGCCAGCAGGTCCAGATAGTCTTCGAGACGCTCCAGCGGTGGCATGAATATGTACAGCACGCCCGACTTTTCACCGATGGCTTCGGCTTTGGGGCCGTTGGCGCGGCGCGGGTCGCGCACTTCCACGCACAGGGCCGTGCGGGTGATCCAGTGGGCAGACTCAAACCGGTTGGGCGCCTGGCTGTATTGGGCCGGCTCGGGCTGCAGGCTGGCGCGGGCGTTGGCAGTGATGCTAGCCTCACCCGTTGCCGCTGCAGACTGGAACTTGCGAGCCGCTTCGGCAGGCGCAATGTTGCCAGCCACAAAGGGCAGGCCGCTGGTCGATGTTGCAGTGGTAGCACCCGAGCCCGTCGCTCCCGCTGCTGCGTAGGCCATGCTGGCGCTGGGTGTTGTCCCGGCGGCGCTGTAGCGCCCGGCCATCGCGGCGTGCGCTGGCAGATCACCACGGTCTTCCGTGGGATCGCGCTCAATCATGTAGGGATAGTCGCTCTTGCTGACCCAGGGCAGCGAATCCAGTGGCAGGCGCAAGCCCATGGGCGAGTCGCCGGGCATGAGGTACATGCGTTCATCGCGGAAGAACCACGGCCCGGTGGTCCAGCGCGCGTCGGACCGGGCCAGCGGATCGGTGGCCTTGAGTGGCAGCACATAACCCACCGGTGTGTCGAGCTTCTGCTCGAACACCCGGCGCAGGCGCATGCGTTCCATCTCGTCATCAAGCTTGGAGTTGAATGGGTCCACATTCACCGGCAGGCGGCGCTCGCGCCACAGGTAGTACCAGCTGTCTTCATACGCGCTCTGGATGTACTTGCCTGTCAGCGACAGGCGACTGGCCAGGCCTTTGGTGAAGCGTTTAGCGTGTTCGCTGGTGTAGTGGGTTGGGTTGCGCTCGTCGGTGAACAGGCTGGGGTCGGCCCACACGGGTTGTTTGTCGGCGCGCCAGTAAATGTTGAGTGCCCAGCGGGGCAACTGTTCGCCGGGGTACCACTTGCCCTGACCAAAGTGCAGGAACCCGCCCTTGCCGTATTGGTCGCGCAGTTTGTGGACCAGCGCCGTGGCAAAGCCGCGCTTGGTGGGGCCTAGTGCGTCGGTGTTCCACTCGGCAGCGTCGCGGTCGTCCACCGCCACAAAAGTCGGCTCGCCGCCCATGGTCAGGCGCACATCGCCTTCCAGAAGCTCCTTGTCAACGTCGGCACCGAGCTGCATCACGGCATCCCATTGCGCATCGTTGTAGGGCAGTGTGACGCGGGGCGATTCGTAAATGCGGGTGACCTGCATGTGATGTGAAAATTCCACTTCGCTTTTGTCCACGCCGCCTTCAATGGGCGCAGCGCCCGATGGTTGGGGTGTGCAGGCCAACGGTATATGCCCTTCACCGGCCAGCAGGCCCGAAGTAGCGTCCAGCCCGATCCAGCCCGCACCGGGCAGGTAGACCTCGCACCAGGCGTGCAGGTCGGTGAAGTCGACCTCGGTGCCGCTGGGGCCGTCCAGCGCCTTGACGTCGGACTTTAGCTGGATCAGGTAGCCCGACACGAAACGCGCCGCCAGGCCGCAGTGGCGCAGCAGTTGCACCATCAGCCAGGCGGAGTCCCGGCACGAGCCGGAGCCCAGGCGCAGGGTTTCTTCCGGAGTCTGCACGCCGGGCTCCATGCGGATGGTGTACTTGATGGAGTTGTGCACCATGGTGTTCAGGTCGACCAGAAAGATCACCGTGCGCCGTTTGGTGTAGTCGATGCTGGCCAGGTAGTCGCTGATCGGCTCCGTGCGCTCATCGGCCATCAGGTAGGGCAGCAGTTCTTCCTGCAACTGGGGGGCGTATTTGAAGGGAAATTCCTCCGCCTCGGGCTCCAAGAAGAAGTCGAACGGGTTGTAAACGGCCATTTCGACCACCACGTCCACCGTGACCTTGAACTCGCGCGTCTTGTTGGGGAACACCAACCTGGCCTGGTAGTTGGAAAACGGATCCTGCTGCCAGTTCATGAAGTGGCCCTCGGAAGGCTCCACTTTCAGCGAGTAGGAAATGATTTTGCTGCGGCAGTGGGGCGCGGGGCGCAGGCGGACCACCTGCGGCCCCAGGGCAACCAGGCGGTCGTAGGTGTAGTGGGTTACGTGGTTGAGTGCAGCGTGGATCGACATGGTGGTTCTCGTGGAATCGCAGGGAAAAATTCGCGGCAAAGTGTGAAGGCCGTGCTGGCATGGTAGCAAGCAATTCTTGCGCCACCTTTATTGGCCTTAGCATGTCTGCATGCACAGTGCGCCTTCTGTTTCCAGCGGACCCGCCCAAACCCTCGTTGCAGCGTTGGCCGGGTGCGTGTTGGGTACTTTGCTGCAGCTTCAGCAGCCTGCGCTCTGGGACGGATGGGTCTATGCCTCAATTGTGCCTTTGTCCCTTGTAGTGTATTGGTTTGTAGCTATCAAAATAGTAGGAGGCATCCGGCACCAGATGGCTGCCCTGCTGGCGCTTGCCCTCCTGGGGTTCGGTGCAACCGGCTGGCGTGCCACACAGTATCTGGCCCATGGACTGGACCCTGCACTGGAAGGGCGCGACCTGCGCGTGACCGGCGTGGTGGTCAGTCTGCCCCAACGCAACGAGACGGGTTTGCGCTTCCGGCTGGAGGTAGAGTCGGCCCGCCTGGACGGTGCGCTCATCCAGGTGCCACGGCGCATGGATGTGGGCTGGTATGGCGGCACATTTTCGGCCGGACCAGCCGTGCTGGGCGATGCGGGCAGCACCAAAACCGGCGAAGCGGATATTCCCGTGGCGGTCCTTAACCGCCAGCCGGCCGACGTTCAGGCGGGCGAGCGTTGGGAGATGACGCTGCGCGTCAAGGCGCCCCACGGCAGCCGCAACCCGCATGGCTTCGACTATGAGTTGTGGCTGTGGGAGCAGGGCGTACAGGCCACAGGCTATGTGCGCGCTTCGCCGCGCGACCCGGTGCCCGTGCGTCTGGCACAAACCTGGCGTCACCCGGTGTTGTTGGCGCGCCAGACCGTGCGTGCCCAGATTTACCGGCAGGTGGAGCAGCGCCAGTTCGCCGGCATGCTGGCGGCCCTGGTGGTGGGCGACCAAGCTGCCATTGAGCGGGTGGATTGGGATGTTTTCCGCGCGACCGGGGTTGCCCACCTGGTCTCGATATCGGGGTTGCACATCACCATGTTTGCCTGGGGTGCTGCCTGGGCGGTCGCTTGGCTTTGGCGTCGATCGGGAAGGCTGTGTATCGCAATGCCTGCGCCCAGTGCTGCGCTGATCGCCGGGGTGCTTCTGGCCACGGCCTATGCGGTTTTTTCGGGCTGGGGCGTGCCCGCCCAGCGCACCTGCCTGATGCTGGCCACGGTGGCATTGCTGCGCCTGTCGGGCGCCCGCTGGCCGTGGCCGCTGGTCTGGCTGCTGGCGTGTGCGGTCGTGGTGGCGGTAGACCCATGGGCATTGTTGCAGGGCGGGTTCTGGTTGAGCTTTGTCGCCGTTGGGGTGCTGTTTGCTACTGATTCAGGAGCGTCATATTTAGATACCACGAGGCTTGGAGGTCAATATGGCTATGAATCGACCGCCACGTCACCCCAGGGACGGTTAGCCTTGCTGGAGGGCAGCGCACGGCGCGTAGCGACCCGCGCGGGCGCAGCATTGCGTGAGCAGTGGGTCATCACCGTGGCTCTGATGCCCCTGACCCTGCTGCTGTTTGGCCAGGTGTCCCTGGTGGGCCTGCTGGCAAATGCGCTGGCCATTCCCTGGATTACCCTGGTTGTGACCCCGCTGGCGATGCTGGGTGTGCTGCTGCCCAGCCTCTGGGAGCTGGCTGCCACTTGCATGGGCTGGCTGTTTGTCTTCCTGCAATGGCTTGCTGGCTGGCCGTGGGCGGCGCTTTCGGTGGCGGTGCCCCCCTGGTGGCTGGGTGCTGCGGGGGTGCTGGGTGGCCTGGTACTGGTTTTGCCGTGGCCGTGGGCCCTGCGCCTGTTGGGACTGCCCCTGCTCCTGCCGACCCTTCTGTGGCGTGCGCCGTTGCCGCCGGTTGGCGAATTCGAGCTGCTGGCGGCTGATGTGGGGCAGGGCAATGCCGTGCTGGTGCGCACCGCCGGCCACGCGCTGCTGTATGACGCCGGCCCACGTTTTAGCCTGGACAGCGACGCCGGGCACCGCGTGCTGGTGCCGCTGCTGCAGGCGTTCAACACCCGGCTGGACCGTGTGATTTTGAGCCACCGTGACATGGACCATGTGGGTGGCGCCGGTGCCGTGCTGAAAATGCAGGGCCAGGCGGATGTGCTGAGCTCCCTTGAGCCCGGAAATCTCCTGCAGGAGGTCCGCCCGGCCCAGCGCTGTGTGGCGGGCCAGCGCTGGGTCTGGGATGGTGTGCAGTTTGAGATCCTGCACCCGCAGGTGGGCGACTATGATGCGCCAGCCAAGTCCAATGCATTGTCATGCGTGGTGCGCATTTCCAGCGGCACGCGTTCCGCCCTGCTGGCTGGCGACATTGAACAGCCGCAGGAGGCACGGCTGGTGGCAGGTGTCGCGACCACGCCGCTCCAGTCGGATGTGTTGCTGGTGCCGCACCATGGCAGCAAGACGTCCAGCAGTGCCGCATTTCTGGACGCAGTGGCGCCCCAGGTCGCCATCGTGCAGTCGGGTTACCGCAACCGCTTTGGACACCCAACCCCCGCGGTGCTGGCACGGCTGCAGGAGCGGGAGATCCAGGTGGTGGATTCGCCTCATTGTGGTGCGTATACCTGGCAGTCGTGGCTACCCCGCAATGGTGCATGCACCCGGCTGAAAAGCCTGCGCTACTGGCATCACCGTGTGCCATAGTGGTGCGCGATGTGTCACTATTGGTGCCTGCGCTGTTCGGGTTGCGTGGCGCGATCCTTGCTAAGTTGTGTAGGAGGGCACAGCCGCGAAGCGGTTGGGCCAGAAAGGTTACAGGAGAGAGGTTATGCAGAAGTTCGACGAGATGTACACGCAGTTGCCCTACGCTTTTTTTACCAAGGGCGAGCAGGTCAGGGACCATTACAAGATTTACGATGCCTGGCTGGCCCGCCAGCCCGGTGACATGATGGCAAAGCGGCGCGAAGAGGCAGAGATGATCTTTCGCCGCGTCGGCATCACCTTTGCCGTGTATGGCGAAAAGGATGAAGACGGCGCCGGCACCGAGCGCCTTATCCCGTTTGACCTGATTCCCCGCATCATCCCGGCGCACGAGTGGTCCAGCATGGAAAAGGGCCTGGTGCAGCGCGTGACAGCCTTGAACCGCTTTATCTACGACGTCTACCACGAGCAGGAGATCATCAAGGCCGGCATCGTGCCGCGGGACCAGATCGAGAACAACGCCCAGTTCCGCCCCGAGATGATGGGCGTGGACGTCACCAACAACATCTATTCGCAGATTTCGGGCATCGACATCGTGCGCGCACCCGATGCCAAGGGCAACGGCGAGTACTACGTGCTGGAAGACAACCTGCGCGTGCCATCGGGCGTGTCCTACATGCTGGAAGACCGCAAGATGATGATGCGCCTCTTCCCCGAGCTGTTCAATGCCCACCGCGTGGCACCCATCGCGCATTACCCGGATTTGTTGCTGGAAACCCTGCGCGCCAGCAGCCCGGCCACTACAGCCGAGCCCACGGTGGTGGTGCTCACACCCGGCATGTACAACAGCGCCTATTTCGAGCACGCCTTTCTGGCCCAGCAAATGGGCGTGGAACTGGTGGAAGGCCAGGACTTGGTGGTCAAGGACAACTTTGTGTACATGCGCACCACGCGCGGGCTGCGCCGGGTGGATGTGATTTACCGCCGTGTTGATGATGATTTCCTGGACCCCACCGCTTTCAGGCCCACATCCACGCTGGGCTGTGCCGGGCTGCTCAATGCCTACCGCGCGGGCAATGTCACCATCTGCAACGCCGTGGGAACGGGCGTGGCAGACGACAAGTCCATCTACCCCTATGTGCCCGAAATGATCAAGTTCTACCTGGGCGAAAAGCCCATCCTGAACAACGTGCCCACCTACATGTGCCGCAACAAGGACGATCTGGCCTACACCCTGGCCAATCTGAAAGACCTGGTAGTCAAAGAGGTTCACGGAGCCGGCGGCTACGGCATGCTGGTTGGCCCTGCCGCCACCAAGGCCGAAATTGAAGACTTCCGCAAGGCCGTGGAGGCCAACCCCAGCGGCTATATCGCCCAGCCCACACTGAGCCTGTCCAGTTGCCCCACCTTTGTGGAGAGTGGCATTGCGCCGCGCCACATCGACCTGCGCCCCTACGTGCTCAGTGGCAAGACCGTGCAAATGGTGCCCGGAGGTCTGACCCGCGTGGCATTGAAAGACGGCTCCCTGGTGGTCAACAGCAGCCAGGGTGGCGGCACCAAAGACACCTGGATTCTGGAAGATGATGCGCTGCCAGCAGTTGCAGCGGCACCTACTTCCACGCAGTCCCAAACGCAATCCTGAAGGAGAACTTTTATGCTGTCACGTACCGCAGACCACCTTTTCTGGATGTCCCGCTACACCGAGCGGGCCGAAAACACCGCGCGCATGCTCGACGTGAATTACCAGACCGCTTTGCTGCCGCAATCCGATGCCGTGGCACAGGTGGGCTGGCAGGGCTTGTTGTCCATCAGCGAGTTGCTGCACACCTATACCGAGAAATACGGCGCCATCCAGGCCCGCGAAGTGATGGACTTCATGGTCAAGGACGAGAGCAATCCGTCCTCCATCCTGTCCTGCCTGGGCGCAGCCCGCGAGAACGCGCGCGCCGTGCGCGGCACGCTGACCACCGAAGTCTGGGAAACCCAAAACCAGACCTGGCTGGAAGTCAAGCGCATGCTAAAGGCAGGCGAGTTCGAACGCGATCCGGCGCAGTTTTTTGAGTGGGTCAAGTTCCGCTCGCACCTCTCGCGGGGTGTGACCGTTGGCACCATGCTGATCGATGAGGCCCTGCACTTCATGCGCCTGGGTACGTTTCTGGAGCGTGCGGACAACACCGCACGTCTGGTGGATGTGAAGTTCCACGCCGTCCAGAGCGATTTTTTCGGCACGGCCAGCGAAAAGGACCAAGAGTACGACTTCTACCACTGGAGTGCGATTTTGCGCAGCGTGTCGGGCTTTGAGGTCTACCGCAAGGTCTACCG
>JBPOIP010000181.1:0-3553 GCA_052034395.1 Pseudomonadota bacterium | reverse complement strand
TTGATCGGGGGGCAACTTGCGGTGTCTGGCATCAGGCACCGCCTAGCGGCCATCAATGTGACAAATACCAGTCAGCCATGTTCTTGAGCTCTTCGGGTTTCTTGGTGCTGATGACTTTGTGCTTTTCTTTCTTGCCGCTGCCCTTTGGCCGCAGTTCGACTTCCATGGCTTCCGTCATGTTCTTGATGGCTTTTTCTTGCCCATCAGCCTTGCCACGGTACTTGTCCGCGATTTCCTTCATCGAAGGACCCTTCTTCTCCTTGTCAGCCGCGTGGCACTTCAGGCAGTCGTCGGCTTTGGCCAGGGCCTTGGCAGCCTCAACGTCAACCTTGGCGAACGCGGGGGCGGACGCAGCCATCGCCAGCACAATTGCTGCGCCAATCAGGGATAAAGGTTTCTTGATCATGGGACTTTCCTTAACAAAGCTTAAGTTTTGAATTGAATGGATGCATTTGAGGCTTGCGGTGGGGTGAAGTCAAGCATCAGGTAGCGTGCGAAAACTAATTGTGGACTGCATTTGATTTAAATCAAGTGGTAGTGTGGCGGTGTTGTTTTCGGTACATCCAGCGGTTCAGCTGGACCCTCAGTGCTTGCCACCTTCATCGACTTCTTCGTAGCCGGTCAGCATCGCCTTGATGTGGGCCGTGCGGGTGTGACCGAGCGTAATCAGGTACAGGTGCATGATCAGAAAGCCGCTGAACACGATGAACATGAGCACGTGGATGGTGTCAACGATCCGCACGCCGCCAAACAGGTCGACCAGAAAGGCAAACTGCTTGACATCCCACAGCAGCAAGCCGGAAATGAACTGGATGGGAACGAACAGCAGCATGATGATCTGGTACATCATGATCTGCAGCGGGTTGAACTTGTGGTAAATCGTGGGTTGGTGCGGGTTGACCTTGCCCAGAAAGATCTCATAGCCATAGAACTTGATCTGGCGCCACGAGTCCTTGAAGTACTTCTCGGAGTTCATTTCCGGCAAGTACACCGTGATCTTGTCGGTGAACATATAAAAGCCGAGCCACAGAAAATAGTTGGCTATCAGCACAAAGCCAATCCAGTTATGCACATCAACGGCCAGTTTGAATGGCAGGATTTGCGCAAGATCGAGGTAGCGGATCTGGAGGCCGGTTGCGATCAGCACAATGAAGCCGATTGCGTTGGTCCAGTGCCAGATGCGCACGGGAAGCGGATGAATGTAGATTTGTTTCATGATGGGTCCTTGCTGCCGGCGGCTTTCAATTGTTCGCGTTTGGCTTTGAATAGGCGGTTGGCAGTCAGGTGGGCGATGGGGACGCAGGCAACACCCAACAGAACCAGCACCAGCAAGTAGTCCAGCAGTTTGACGCGGGTGCTGCCGATAGCGTAAAAGCCCTTCATGGTTCCGGTAGCGGTCAACGAACCCAAAATTTCTTTCTCAACGCCGTGGCGCATGGGCCGGCCATCCGGGCCGGCCATGGTCAGCACAACGGTCTGGAAAGGGGTCGCTCCGTACTGGTGACAGACTTTGCAGTCCTTGATGGCTTTGTCTTTTTCACTCAACTGGTGTGCCTGCACGCCAGAGCGCACTTCCAGTCTTCCGCTCAGGATGGCTTTGGGTCCCTCAATGTCCAGGTTGAACTCTTTCAGGAAGCTGCGCAGTTCCTTTTCATCCAGGCCGACTTCCTTGCCATCGGCTGTCTTGATGAGGCGTTCAAACTTGGGCACGCCGCGTTGTTCCATCAGCTGTTTACCACCCACGCTGTCGACCATGCGCAGGTTCACCCGGCGCTGGGCGTCTGGCGCATGGCAAACCGGGCAGGACACGGCTTCAAAGTGCAGCGCCGAGTTGGGTAGCCACTTCTCGTGCGAAGGGGCTGCATCCTTGTGGCATTTGATGCAACTGTCCTTGAGGGCGTCACCAAATGAAGCGGCCTTGATTTCGTGTGCCGAGTGGCAGGTATTGCAGGTCGGCGAGTCTTTGCCCTTGGCGATGCGTTCCAGCCCGTGCACGTCTTTGGCATAGGCCTTGAAAATGTCCTCGTGGCACCGTGCGCAGGGCACCTGGTCGATGGGCGAGACGAGCTTGACTGAGGTAACCGTGTGGGAGTTGTGGCAGTCCGAACAGGTTGCTGCCTTGTCGCTGCCACCATTGATCATGGCGGCATGCACCGTGTCCTTGAACATCGCAACGTTTTCTTTGTGGCACGACTTGCAGGTTTCGCTCATCTGCAGCGTGAATTCCCGCTTGCTGGCTACCGTTGAGGGCACCTTGCCATGGTTCTTTTCGTCCAGGTTGTCATGGCAGTCCTCGCAGCTGGTTTTGTTGTGCATGGACTCGGCGAAGGCTTTGGTTGAAACCACCAGTGGCAGGACTTCGCCCTTTTCCGTTTTCATCTTGAGGCCAGGTTTGTCGTGGCACTTCAGGCAGGCCATTTCTGGTGCATCCAGCTCGACCTCGGCCGCCAGCGCGGCAGGCGGCGACAGCGCCAGCATCAGCCACAGAAGACAGGAAAGCGTCAGGCTGCGTTTGCCGGACGCAACAGCCAGCCAACCCGGTTTAAGTAGGTTTTTCATTGGAAATGTTTCATGGAGCGTGAAGCGCAAGAACACCCTGAAGGAGGCATTGCGCAGGATTTACTTGGCGTTTGCAAGTGGTGGCCACCGGTCATCAGCTGGAGGTCTTCTTGTCGTCACTGGAGGTCTTCATCTCCGCCATGGCCAGCTGGAACAGCTTGCCGGGCAGCAGCACCGCGTAAACCAGACCGATAAAAGGGGATGCCAGAAAAAGACCGATATTCTTCAGACGGCTGTTTTGGGTGGGTGGGGCGGTACTGGCAGTGCTCATGGCAAAAGCTCCGTGATTTAGATCAATCGGCATTATGGCGAAATCATTGCGATGATAAAAATTCTTGTTCGTACGACTTGACAAAGTGCAAAGACATTGCTTTTAGATAGCCGGTTTTACGCATTCCGTGTAAAGAATGCGTCAGAATCGACGCTTTGGAGCGGACCCCTGGTATTTTTTGGGTATCGGGACTCCCGGGCTGTTCGACTGTTTGAGTCACTGCGGGTGATTGAAAGGAAAACATGGAAATCGTAGAAGCAGATGTTGCCATTGTTGGCGCCGGTGGAGCCGGGTTGCGTGCCGCCATTGCATTGGCCGAGACGGACCCCACGCTGAAAATTGCGCTGATCTCCAAGGTTTACCCCATGCGTAGCCACACCTGTGCCGCTGAGGGCGGGGCAGCCGGTGTCATCAAGAAGGATGACAGCCTGGCGTTGCACTTTGACGATACCGTGGGCGGCGGGGACTGGCTGTCGGACCAGGATTGCGTTGAATACTTCGTGAACGAAGCGCCCAAAGAGTTGCTGCAACTCGAGCATTGGGGCTGCCCCTGGAACCGGGAAGAGGATGGTTCGGTGGCTGTGCGGCCTTTTGGTGGCATGAAAAAGCAGCGCACCTGGTTTGCGGCGGATAAATCCGGGTTTCACATCCTGCACACACTGTTTCAGACCACCTTGCAGTTCCCGTCGATTACCCGTTATGACGAGTACTTCGCGCTGGACC
>JBPOIP010000208.1:0-6521 GCA_052034395.1 Pseudomonadota bacterium | reverse complement strand
CTGCACAATGCCTGTCGCCATCTGACTATCTCAAGAAAATCCTGACCGCCCGTGTTTACGATGTAGCCAGTGAAACCCCGCTGGAGCCCGCACGCGCGCTGAGCCGGCGCCTGCACAACACCGTGCTCCTCAAACGCGAAGACCAGCAACCGGTTCGCAGCTTTAAATTGCGCGGCGCCTACAACAAGATGGCACATTTGAGCATGGAGCAGTTGCAAAAGGGCGTCATTTGCGCCTCAGCCGGCAACCACGCACAAGGTGTGGCACTGAGCGCCAGTCGCCTCGGCACCCGCGCCGTGATCGTGATGCCCACCACCACGCCGCAAGTCAAGGTGGACGCGGTGCGCGGCTTCGGCGGCGAAGTGGTGCTTTTTGGCGAGAGCTATTCTGATGCCTATACCCACTCCCTGGAGCTGCAAAAGCAACAGGGACTGACCTTTGTGCACCCGTTTGATGACCCCGATGTCATTGCCGGACAGGGCACGATTGCGATGGAAATGCTGCGCCAGGTGCAGACCCTTGGCGCAGACAAGGCCGCAAAATCGGGGCAAAAAGCACGTGGCATCAACAGCGCCGGGGTCGATGCCGTGTTCGTAGCCATTGGTGGCGGTGGCTTGATTGCCGGTGTGGCCAATTACATCAAGGCGGTAGACCCGCGCATCAAGGTCATTGGCGTACAGATGAACGACTCAAATGCCATGATCCAGTCTGTGACGGCGAAGGAGCGCGTTACCCTGTCCGATGTAGGTTTGTTCTCCGACGGCACCGCCGTAAAGCTGGTCGGCGAAGAAACCTTTCGCGTGGCGAGTAGTCTGGTGGACGAATACATGACCGTGGACACCGATGCGGTGTGCGCTGCCATCAAGGACGTGTTTATTGACACCCGCAGCATCGTAGAGCCGGCAGGTGCGCTGGGTGTGGCTGCCATCAAGCAGTATGTCGCCAGGAACAAGACCCGGGGCGAAACTTACGCCGCCATCCTGTGCGGTGCCAATATGAACTTTGACCGCCTGCGCTTTGTGGCCGAACGCGCCGAAGTGGGCGAAGAGCGCGAGGCCCTTTTTGCCGTGACCATCCCCGAAGAGCGCGGCAGCTTCAAGCGATTTTGCGCACTGATCGGCGAACTGCCCGGTGGTCCGCGCAATGTGACCGAATTCAATTACCGCATCAGCGATGCGGCGCAGGCCCATGTGTTTGTTGGCCTGACGACCCAGGCGCGCGGCGAGTCGGCCAAGGTGGCAGCCAATTTCAACCGCCATGGCTTCAAGACGCTGGACCTGACCCATGACGAACTGGCCAAAGAGCACATCCGCCACATGGTGGGCGGGATCTCGGGCCTGGCGCAGGACGAGCGACTGCTGCGCTTTGTGTTCCCGGAGCGCCCGGGCGCACTGATGAAGTTTTTGAGCCTGATGCGCCCTGGCTGGAACATCAGCCTGTTCCACTACCGCAACCAGGGCGCGGACTACGGCCGCATTCTGGTGGGCCTGCAGGTACCCAAGGCAGACGACCGGGCGTTTGCCAGATTCCTCCAGACGCTAGACTACCCGTTCGTGGAAGAAACCACGAACCCGGTCTACCGCATGTTCCTGCAGAAATAGCACCCACGTCACACGGCGCACACCTTGAAAGTCAACCATGGGAATTTCTTTGGATGGAAAGCTGGTGGTCGCGATCTCCAGCAGAGCCTTGTTTGATTTCGAAGAAGAGAATCAGGTTTTCGAGCAGACCGACGACACGGCCTACATGCAACTGCAGCTGGAACGACTTGAAATTCCAGCCAAGCCGGGTGTGGCATTTTCCATGGTCAAGAAGCTTCTCGCGTTCAATGACGCGGTTTCTCAGAAAGTTGAAGTGGTGATCCTGTCGCGCAACGACCCGGTGAGCGGGCTGCGGGTCATGAAATCGGCTGCTCACTACGCATTGCCCATCATTCGCTGCTCCTTCACCCGAGGTGAAGCACCTTGGCGGTATCTGAAGCCATTGCGGGCCAACCTGTTCCTGAGCACCCATTTGAGCGATGTGCGCGCGGCGCTGGCCGCTGGGGTGCCTGCGGCGCAGGTCTATCCGCAATCCGCCCATGCCAGCGACGCCCATCCGAACGAGGTGCGGATCGCTTTCGACGGTGATGCCGTGCTGTTCAGTGACGAAGCCGAGCAGGTGTATCAGACGCACGGGCTCAGCGCCTTTCAGCAACACGAAATGGACAAGGTGACGCTGCCCCTGCCCGATGGCCCGTTCAAACCCCTGCTGGTGGCGCTGCACCGCCTGCAGCAAGCCGCTACACCCCAGATGCGAATCCGCACAGCCCTGGTGACCGCACGCAGCGCACCGGCCCACGAGCGCGCCATCCGCACGCTGATGAACTGGAACATTGCCGTTGATGAGGCTATGTTCCTGGGTGGACTGGACAAAGGTGAGTTTCTGCGCGAGTTCGAACCCGACTTTTTCTTTGACGACCAGACTGGCCACATCGAGTCCGCCGCCCGCCATGTTCCGGCTGGGCATGTGGCCAGTGGCGTGCGCAATTGACCAAACAAAGCGCTACACTTTTTATAGCTATAAACGTATATATTACGCGGTCTATGGCTATGTTTTGCTCGAATAAATGTGCGCAAGGTACCCCTTCGCACGCAGCACACATGCCGGACATTCGCCACAGCCATAGCCCCACGCGTGGCGGTGGGTACGGTCACCCAGGTAGCAGGTATGGGTGTGCTCGATGATCAGATCCACCAGCGCCTGACCGCCCAGCGAAGCGGCCATGGCCCAGGTCGCCGCCTTGTCAATCCACATCAGCGGGGTTTCAATCAGGAAGCGCTTGTCCATGCCCAGCGACAGCGCGAGTTGCATGGCCTTCATGGTGTCGTCGCGGCAATCCGGATAGCCTGAGAAGTCCGTTTCACACACGCCAGTGACAATCACGGGCAGGTCGCGCCGGTAGGCCACTGCCGCTGCCAGCGTCAGAAAAAGCAGGTTTCTGCCAGGAACAAAGGTGTTGGGCAGACCGGAACTTTCCATCTTGAAAGCGGTCTGGCGCGTGAGTGACGTTTCGCTGACCGAGCCCAGCACGCCAAGGTCGAGCAGGTGGTCTTCACCTAACCGGCTGGCCCAATGGGGAAACTGCTGGCGGATCTCCCGCAACACCCTCAGGCGAGACTCCAGTTCAACACTGTGGCGCTGCCGGTAATCAAAGGCAATGGTTTCTACACGCTCATAGCGTTCAAGCGCGTGGGCAAGACAGGTGGTGGAATCCTGACCACCGGAAAAAAGAACAAGGGCACTGGTATGCATAGCCCCCATGTTAGGCGAAAGAACTGCCTGACCCGTGTCAGATGGCTTCGTTCTTCTTGATCATGTTGGGGTCGTAGACCAGCACTTCCTTGGCCAAAGTACCGGGTGCCTCTGTCGGTGTTACCTGAACCGGCGGCTTGAGCTGGTTGCTGACCTGCTCCAATTGAATCGCACTGGCACTGGCAGTCCACATGCTCTTGATGTGGTCCAGCAACACCTCATACATCGGTTTGGGCGGTATATCCTCAACCTTCACTGGAGCAGGCCGGTGAATGGTCCAGTCTTTCTGGGCGGTTGCGGCTTCAGAGCCGCGCCGTGCAGGATCGGACACGCTAGTGTGTACCGGCTCTCCCTCATTTTTCTTGAGTGCGGGGTTCACCAGATCAACCACACTGGGAACCGGCTCAAGGGAGGGCGGTGCAGTTACGGCGGGATTTACGGGAGCAACCGGTATCACCCTGTTTGCCCCGGACGAACCCATCTCTGCGCCGGAAGGCCGCAGATTTGGGTTTCGATCAATAGTGGGCAATTGCATGACACACAGGGCTTTTGGCCCCCTCCTGTTACTTTTCTTCGTAGACGTACGTTTCTTAACGGCAGATTTAGCCGGTTATTTAGGCCTATTTTAAAAAAGTTGGAAAAATCGCGCAAAAACTGCATGCACAGGCATGCCGCACCAAATCAGTGCAAATTTCCGTGCCTGATCACTCCACGGTCACCGATTTCGCCAGATTTCGGGGTTTGTCAACATCGGTGCCACGTGCACAGGCGGCGTGATAGGCCAATAGTTGCAAAGGAACCACGTGCAGCAACGGCGAAAGTTCTCCATAGTGCTCGGGCATGCGGATCACATGCATGCCCTCACCGCTTTCGATGCGGGTGTCGGCATCGGCCAGCACATACAGCACGCCGCCGCGGGCACGCACTTCGTGCAGGTTGCTCTTGAGTTTTTCCAGCAATGCATCGTTGGGCGCCACGGTCACCACCGGCATTTCGCTGGTGACCAGCGCCAGTGGCCCGTGCTTGAGCTCCCCTGCTGCATAGGCTTCGGCATGGATGTAAGTGATTTCCTTGAGCTTCAAAGCACCTTCCATCGCAATGGGGTAATGCAGGCCACGCCCCAGAAACAAGGCGTTTTCCTTCTTGGCGAAGTCTTCGGCCCAGCTGATGAGTTGCGGCTCCAGCGCCAACACCGCCTGAAGCGCGGCGGGCAAATGGCGCATCGCTTTGAGGTGGCGCTGCTCTTCGCTCTCAGACAATCGACCCTTGGCCTGTGCCAAGGCGAGTGTCAGCAGGAACAGCCCGGCGAGTTGTGTTGTAAAGGCTTTTGTCGACGCCACACCGATTTCCACACCGGCACGGGTGACATAGGCCAAGCTGCACTCGCGCACCATGGCGCTGGTGGCCACATTGCAAATGGTCAGGGTGTGTTTCATGCCCAGACCCTGCGCGTGGCGCAGAGCGGCCAGGGTGTCAGCCGTTTCGCCGGACTGCGTGATGGTGACTACCAGCGTCCTGGGGTTGGGCACCGAGTCGCGGTACCGGTATTCGCTGGCAACCTCCACCTGCGTGGGCACCTTGGCAATACTCTCCAGCCAGTACTTGGCCGTGCAACCGCTGTAGTAGCTGGTGCCACAGGCCAGAATCAACACCGAGTCAATCTCGGCAAACACCCGGGCTGCGTTGGCACCCGGCGCATGGTTCATTTGCTGGTCGAACAACTCGGGAACGATGCTCTCCACGCCCTGCAGCGTGTCGGCAATGGCACGCGGCTGCTCGAATATCTCCTTTTGCATGTAATGGCGATACGGCCCGAGCTCGGCGGCTCCACTGTGCGCCATGACGGTCTTGACCGGGCGCTGCGCCGGAGCAACCGGCTTGTGTGCCTTGTCCACCAGCCAATACTTGCCCAGCTGCACATCCACCTGATCGCCTTCTTCCAGGTAGACGATCTGGTCGGTCACACCGGCCAGTGCCATGGCGTCACTGGCCAGGAAATGCTCCTGCCCGTCCTTGCCCACGCCCAATATCAGGGGTGAACCGGCACGCGCACCGACCAGCCGGTTAGGCTCGTCCTTGCAAAACACGGCAATCGCGTAGGCACCGTGCAGTTGGGCAATCGCGGCCTGCACCGCAGCAAACAGATCTGCGTCATACAGGCTGTCTACCAGATGGGCAATGACTTCGGTGTCGGTCTGGCTGACAAAAACATAGCCCTTGGCTTTGAGCATGGCGCGCAGTTCGTCGTGGTTTTCAATGATGCCGTTGTGCACCAATGCAATACGACCTGGACGCTGTTGCGCGTCCGGCCCCGGGCCATGGCTGAAGTGCGGGTGCGCATTGCCTACCGATGGAACGCCATGGGTTGCCCAGCGCGTATGTGCAATTCCCAGGTGACCGGAAAGGCCATCGCCGGCGCTGACCTGCTCGATCAACTCAGCCACCCGCGACGTGCTTCGCGCACGGCGAAGCCCGTTGTTTTCTGCATTGGCTCCCTGGACATACACCGCGACGCCACAGGAGTCATAGCCACGGTACTCCAGGCGCTCAAGCCCCTGGACCAGAACAGGAACGATATTGCGGGTTGATACTGCGCCGACGATGCCACACATATAAAAGCACTCCCGAGTTAGTTGATGCGGTGCATAGTACGCTTGTCATGAAAAAATTTATGTGCAATATTCAATAAATAATGAACTTAAATTTCTATACAGCTACTTCATGGAATTTAATTCCCAATGAAAACCACAAATGAAACAAATATCAATTGATGAAGTCGATCGGCAATTGCTGGAGCACCTGCAACGCGATTCCAGTCTGAGCAACTTGCAACTTGCCGAACGCGTGCACACCTCACCACCCACCTGCCTGCGGCGTGTCAAACGGCTCCACGACATGGGTCTCATCGAGCGTCAGGTCGCCATCCTCAACCCGGAGCGCGTGGCGCTCGCTGTGGGGCACGGCCTGACAGCCATTGTGGAAATCACGCTGGACCGGCAGGATGCGCAGGCGCTAGATGCGTTTGAAGCGCGAATGGTCCCGGACGACGCGGTCCAGCAGTGTTATCGCGTGGCCCCAGGCCCCGACTTTGTGCTGGTCATCCACGTCCTGCACATGCAGGACTACCAGGCACTGACCCGAAGGCTCTTCACCAGCGATGCAAACGTCCGCAACGTGAAGGCATTTTTCAGCGTTCACCGCAGCAAATTTGGCGCCGCGCTGCCCCT